>CAWIRY010000132.1:0-32335 GCA_963838485.1 uncultured delta proteobacterium
CCATTTTATTATAAAAGACGCGCTTCCAGGCAAAAAAAGATATACGCGCGGACTTTTCTATGGACTGCTTGTTGCCTTCGGGGTTGGATTCGGTCTGATTCTTGGCATTATTGGATTGGATTATCACGGTAAATTCGATCTGTTGACCTTTTATAAAATTGATGCATATAGTATTACAATTGTCGACCTGATCAATTTTATAGTTACAGGTATGGTTCTTGGAGTCATAGCCGATAAAAAAGAAATCAAACCAAATCAGGCAAGATTTAACAATAAGGGACTTGTGATAGCTTCAATAATAGGTTTAATTACCTATGCTGCAATGAATTTCCTCCTCTCAGTTCTCATTGAGCCGATTATTTCACTTGTTTCTGATGTTCCCAGGGATGCTGTTACCTGGTTCTATATCGGAGTTTTTATTCCTCTTGCGGTAAATGGTGCTGTTATCCCTCTTTTCTATTGTCTGACAAAAGAAGCCTTTAAAGGCAGCTGGCTGCGGAAATCCTTGCAGTTTTTTCTGCTATATTATTTCGGGTATATCGTAATCCTCAGTTTTTTCGGATTGCCTTTCGGCTTCTCATTGGAAGCAGTTATTCACTTCCTGATCATTTCAGTTGTTCCTACATTTTTCATTATAGGTCTAACTGCAAAACTTCAAAATAAATACATTATAAATTAGTTGGCGATAGCCTGAAAGATTTTCAGAGAAAAATAGTGAAGACTATGAAGGGAGGGACTTTTCAAATTAATTGCCGTTCGTAATCTTCTGATTTTTCAAAAAGGGCAACTGAACGATTACAGGAAGAAGGGCTTTGATTTTCACCAAAATCTCCCTTTCGTCAGAATTTTATCGATGTCACCTACAAATGTTCGGCGGTGGGATGTGCATAAATCAGAAATTACGGATTGAAATGTGCCAAACAAAGGCAGGACCATGATAGACCTGCCTAAGTTCTTAGATCGATTCAACCAATTACATGGCTTTTATGGCTTCTTCCAATTTTTCTATCGATACTAAAGGGTATATTTTGAATCGAAAGTAAGGGATATACTTCAGAGTTTCTTTAAGAACATCTGCCTCTGTCCCTTCAGAGATACTAAATCCCTTGGTTTGTCCAAGAAATGATCCCCAATCCTTGGTCAACCCATTCTTTATTTCCTGCTTTGTCATTTCAATTGCACCCAACCATCCAACTTTCCGCTCTTCAGGATTAACAGGAATTCTACTCTCATCGGCTTCCCATATTAGTAAATATCTTCCCATTTTTGACCTCCCTTTCAGTTCAACCCATTGGCCCACTCCTAAGCGTCAATTAATATTTCCCATTACTTGTCCTTCCTCTATCCAGATGTCTAAATCTCTATTATATCCCTACTTATGGAAGTTTATAACTGCCTTTGACCCTATTATATGCCTGGAAGGTCCCCTCAGCGGCGGGGCGCGTCACGAATTCGGTATATTCACCGCCGCCCTGTATGCCAGTCATTTTCCCCGTGCCGCCAACAAACGTAAACGTCCCCTTGCTACCACGGCCAAGGGCGCCACTGGATTTATAAGTAAAAAATATTTGGTCCCCATCGGGGCGGGTTTCGACGCAAAAGCCATTATTACCATCTTTGTAGACTCCTTTTATGGCATGGATCGAGCCCACACAGTGGAGCGACGTGTTGTGAAATATATCTTCACTGTTGTCGCTAATGCTAACACCTAACACTTCATAAGTCATTTGAACACGTTCCTGTCCCATGGCAATGATCTTGAAAGTGCCACTGAAAGCGGTAATGCCTGTTCCGGTACCTTCTTTTGGCATTTGTGCCTGGGCTGAACTAAAAGCTACCATTACGATAAAACTTAACAGTAAAACGAAAGTCATCTTCTTCATGGTTCACCTCCAATTGTTTTAAACCCTTAAGTTTATAGAGAGACGATTTTTAAACAGACTTGGTATCTGGCTTGCCCCAACATTATGTTCTTCCTCTTGAAGTGCCTCCACAAGAGTTTGACCCCCTATGGAGGCTTTGTATCAGAAATTTCTGGTAATCCCACTTCATTTCCCGCTCCAAATAGGTTTAAAGACAGGGCCATTTATGACCCTGCCTAAAAGATAATTTGATCCTTGACTGCCTAAGATTTAGCCTTCTAATACGGCCTTAAGCATTTCCGGGGTGACCGGGATACCTCCAATGCCCCAGCTTCCAAAGTCAACCTCCTCAATAAGACACCACGTATGGGGTTGAAGTTTCTCTTTAGGAATAGGACGGGCTTCAATTTCCGCAACAATCTCTGTCACACGTGAAATCATTTCATTTTTCTTATCATTGGACAATGTACCCTTCAAAACTTTAATATTGATAAGTGGCATTGTAACCCCTCCTTAGCTTTGAATTTTAAATTTCAATTTTTTTACATGATTTGATCTTAGCAAGTTTGTCTATGCTGACTATGAAAATAGTATAAAAAAACCTCCACAAGGGGATTATCCTCATGGAGGCTTCGTATCAGAAATTTTTGATACCCCCACTTCATATATCCCACCTCTCAAAGGTTTAAAGAAAGGATCTTTCCAGACCCTTCTTTTTATTTTTCCCCAAAAAATATTTTGTGCGCTTTAGGCTATCTATATTTTCTACGAAATAATTAAACAGGGAGGCAATTAGCTATTAACCAAAACAGGAAAAATAGAAGAGGCTAACAACGAATAGGGCAGTTTATTTGGTTGTTGAGGGAAATTGGTAAAACAAGTGAGGCTCTGCAGAAGTGAATTACAATTTGGCAATAAAAGGTGTTCAAAATAAGAAATGGATAGATTGATTTTGGTTTTCCCAATGGCTGCCAAAGTGGCCAAGTCTGGGATCTCAACACGGAGGTTGGAGGAGAAGATATCAACATCGTTCAATTCTAGGCAGCCTGAAAAAACGAAGCCCCCTAAAAACCAGATTGATAAAAAGGAAACTAAAATAATCGGCCTTTGACGGGAAAAATTTTCCATTTTCCAATCCAAACAAACTGTTATAAATTTATAACAATGAGGCCTATTCCAACTATAGGAAGTTAAGCATAACCCTTAGTAATTGTCAAGCAAAAAAGTGATTATCGGTTAAAGTCCGACGGTGGGAGTTCGGCGGTTCGCCCACGTAGCTTGAGGGAGGTGTAAGGGGTAACGTGAAGCACTAAGTTTCCCGACCAAGGCTTTTTTGGGAAGCCGAGCGAACCTGTGGGTTGCAGCGCAAGCGACAGGGGTTAATTGACAGAGACGCAATACCAATGATGACAGATAGAGTGGAGAATGGGTGCCGGGGGGAGGCGTTTGCCTCCTCCCGGCTTGGAAAGTACATGTAACAATGAATCAGGTGTTTTTGTAGCGGCATAACATCCAATGACGACCTACTCGGTTGGTCCTCCGACATCCCGTGTGTCACATTGATGACTTGAGCGTGAACAGTTTTTAAATGTCCTTTTCTATGCGTTCGGGTGTTCTCGCTCACGGCTCCTCATTTATTTTGCCAGATTAAAAACCAAGAGCTACTACATCTGTGGTTTGAACCGATGGAAGGTAAGTTGGGGCCGGAGAGGGTTAGCAAATTCTAAGTTGAACAACAAGACTTTTTATTATTGGCTTGGCCGTCGAATCGGATACCGGGAAGAGGAGATTCAGATCTATATTATTTGTGAGCCGGCGGTTCCCATTTCCGGGAGAAAAAAGGAGTTTTATTACCAAGGTTTCCGCCCCCGGATAATAAGAGGCATGAGAACCCGAATAGGTTTGCGCGCCTTGCACCCGGAGCTTTTTACTGTGCCGCCCCATTTGATGACTTTTTATGTGTTCATCAAACTTTTCGCTTGAATAAATGCTTGATCGCCCCCCAGCCCATCTTCCGGCGGATCATGCCTAACTGGTCCTGCAAGGGCAGGTCCTTGGGACAGACATCCTCGCAACCCAAAAGACCCATGCAGCCGAAAATCCCCTCATCGGTCCCGACCACTTCAAAATAGTCTTTCTCGCTCCTCTCATCCCGGGGGTCCATCATGAACCGGGCGATGCGGTTTAAGGCCACGGCCCCGATAAAGTCGGGGCGCATATTGGCCGTGCCGCAGGCGGCCACGCAGCAGCCGCATTCGATGCAGCGTTCCAATTCATAGATCTCTTCGGCCAGGGTATTGTTCATCCGTTCTTCTTCGGCCGTGGGATTAAAAACCTTGTCCGTATGGACCCAGGATTCCACCTTCTCGTTCATGGACCGGAACCAATTGCCGGTGTCCACCGACAAGTCGCCGATCAGTTTAAAAACCGGCAAGGGAAGTAAGGTGATTTCATCGGGCAGGTCCTTGGTCTTGGTATGGCAGGCCAGGTCAGGCCGGCCGTTGATCAGCATGGCACAGGAGCCGCATATCCCGGCCCGGCAACAAAAGTCAAACTGAAGGCTTGCGTCCTGTTCTTCCCGAATTTGATTTAAGGCAATAAAAAGGGTTAGGCTGTCGGTCTCTTCCAGGGAGAAATCCTGCATGTGGGGCTGGGAAGAAGGGTCCAGGGGGTTATATCGAAAAATATGAAAGGTTAATTTTCTGGCCATGGTTAAAACCTCGTATTTTTAGCGTTCAGCTTTCAGCCATCGGCATTCAGCGTTAAAGACTTTTTGCTTTGCGGGTCGCTGACCGCTAATTGCTGAAAGCTGTCTCTTATTCATTAAATTCAGGGAGCGGTTCCTCTGTAGACAATCCACAGACCAGGGGATCTTCGGAACAAATGATCTTGCAACTACCATAACCCCGATCCCCGGGAGGGAGCTCCCAGACCTTGGAATTGGGCTCATAGGAAAAGGTCGGGAGGGTATCTCCTTCTTTCCAGGTGGCCAAGGTCCGTTTCAACCACTCCCGGTCGTTTCGTTCCGGATAGTCTTCCCGGGCGTGGCAGCCTCGGCTTTCGGTCCGCACCAGGGCCCCATAGGCTATGCATAAGGCCAGACGGACCATGCCCTTAAAACGGATGGCCGGGATCAGCTCCGGGTTAGCCCCCAGGCCGTTGGACTTAAGGCCGATCTTATGGGAACGATTATAGACGGACTGCAAGGTGTCCACGGCCCGCTGCAAATCCTGCTGGTTCCGGAAGATGCCTACCCCCTCCATAAGGGCATCCTGCATCATTTTGCGCAGCTCAAAGACGCTCTCGTTACCGTCCCGGCCTTGAATCAGCCGCTCGATCCGCTCTCCGTCCTTTTTTAAGGCCGAACGAACAGACTCGGTTTTAAACTCGACTTCGTAGCCCTCCAGAAAATCGGCAACTTTCTCGCCGACGATCTTTCCGGCCACGATCGTCTCAGCCAGGGAATTACCGCCCAGACGATTAAAGCCGTGCATATCCCAGCAGGCGGCCTCCCCGGCGGCAAAGAGCCCTTTTAATCCATAGGCCGCACCGTCTTTATCGGTCCGGACCCCTCCCATGCTGTAGTGCTGGGTCGGCCGGACCGGGATCATCTGGGTAACGGGATCGATGCCCAAAAATTTATGGCAGATCTCATCCACTTCCCGGAGTTTGGTTTTGATGTGCTTTTCCCCGAGGTGACGAATATCCAGCCAGAGATGATCGCCATAAGGGCTTTTGACCCCTTTGCCTTCCCGGATGTGATGGGTCATCCAGCGTGAGACTACATCACGGGAGGCCAATTCCTGCTTGGCCGGCTTATAGATGTTCATGAATCGGTCTTCATTGACGTCCTTCAGGGTCCCGCCGTCTCCCCGGCAGCCTTCGGTAACCAGGATGTTGGTGGGGACAATCCCGGTAGGGTGAAATTGCACGGCTTCCATGTTCCCCAAAGGGACCAGGCCGGTGTCTATGGCCAGGACCGCCCCTGAGCCGTCGTTGATCACGGCGTTGGTGGTTTCCCGGTACAAGCGGCCATAGCCGCCGGTGGCGATCAAGGTGGCCTTGGCCAGATAGGCCCGAAGTTTTCCGGTCTTCAGACAGCGGGCTACTACTCCCATGCAGGTGGCCCCGTCATGAATCAGGGAAAGGGCCTCAACCCGGTCATGGACTGTTACCCCTAATTGGACCACCACATTGTCCATGGTAAACAGCAGGGTATGGCCGGTTCCGTCCGAGGTATAGCAGGTCCGCCATTTGGCCGTGCCCCCAAAATCCCGGGCGGTAATCAGCCCTTCCCTTTCCTTGGCCTCGACTTTTTCGTATTGTTTTCCGGCCTTGAAATAGATGCTTTTGCCGGAGACCACCCGGTTCCAGGGAATGCCCCAATGGGCCATTTCCCGAACGGCCACCGGGGCGGTTTCGGCAAAAAGGCGGGCCACCTCCTGGTCACATCCCCAGTCCGAGCCTTTGACCGTATCGGAAAAATGGATGTCCGGACAATCGCCGTCGCCCATGCAACAGTTCCCCAAAGAGGCCTGCATGCCTCCCTGGGCGGCCGAGGAATGGGAACGCCTGGGCGGTACGATGCTCAAACAAATCGCCTTGAAACCCCGGGAGGCCGCCTCGACAGCCACCCGTTCGCCGGCCAACCCGGCCCCAATGGACAATAGATCGGTATAGAAGGTTTCCAAAGTGCGCTCCTTTATAACACCAGCGTATAAAAAGAATAAAGGGTGACCGCCCCGATGATCAGGAAGATGAGGGTCAGGATATTTTCAAATCGTTTATAAAAAGGCCGGTTGGAACGGGTGATGATCCCCCATTTGACCCCGAGGCGATAAAAGCCGATGCCCACATGAAGCTCGATCATGGGAAGTAAGATGATATAAAAGGCCAGCCAGAACCCGCCCTGGATGCGGGTCGCGCTTTTGGCCGCTGTGATCGGAAGATTGGTCAGGATGGTCCAGATATGGATGGAGCCCATGATGAGGATGATCATGGCCGTTACAGCCTGGACGACCCACAGCCAGGTGTCTAAGTGGTGGAGCCTCCGGCTGTGCTGCCAGATGTTTTTTTGTTCCTGGCTCCGAAAGGGGAGCTTGCGGGCGGCCAGAATAAAATGGAGCAAAAAGGTGGCCCCGATCAAAGGCCCGCCGGTCTGGGCCATGTAGGTGTCCTCCAGGAAGCGGGCCAGGGCGTTCATGGTCCCCGGACCGAAGTTGATGCTGGCCACCAGGATCATGTGACTCCACATGAACAGGATCAGTCCAACGCCGGTCAGCATCTGTAAAAAATCAAGATAAGCGGCGGTCCTTAAGGACGGCCTGGCATAAGCGATGGTTTGGCTGGGCATGATACCTCCTTAGTTAGTGTCCATCCGGAAAAGGCAATGTTCCGGATGGAGCGGTCAGCCGTCAGCTTTTAGCTATCAGCAAAATCCTTTACCATTAACGGGTTAGCTGAATGCTGATCGCTGAATGCTGTAAGCTTCATCCGGAAATCCGAATTTCCGGATGAGAATTAGTTAGAAAGGGTTCGAGGGACCAAGGATTCAAGGGTCAAGGGTTTTAATTCCATGCCTCTCACTTGATTCCTTGACCCCTCGGCCCCTTGAATCCTCGGTTTCTATTTCTTTGATCAGACCTTATAAGGATTTACGGTCAACACCGGAACCGGTGAATTTTTGACCACCTTTTCGGCCACACTCCCAAAAAGGGCCTTTTCCAGGCCCTTCCTTCCATGGGTCCCCATGATGATCAGGTCTATTTTTTCGTCCTGGGCATATTGGATGATCTCATGGGCCGGATCCCCGATTAATATTTTTTTGACAAACCGGGGGCAGCCTTGAAGCTCTTCCTCGCAAACCTTTTCCATCATCTTTTGGGAGCTTTCGGCGATCTCATTTTCGATCAGGGTCAAGGAAGGATGGGGAACATGAAAACTGGTCAGATATTTAAGGTCCCGAACCACATACAACAGATGGACCGTACTGCCGAAGGTTTTGGAGAGGGTCAATACATAGGGAAGTATTTTCTTGGAAGATTCAGAGAAATCGATCGGAAACAGGATATCTTTAAATTCTTTCATGCCGTTTCTCCTGGTTAAGGATTAATCAGGGAAGAAAGTCCTCCAATCAAGATAGTTTTGAATGGCTAAAATTTATATCAAGGGCTTTTCCCATTGTCAAGGGGTAGCCCGACCCTTTAGGCCTTCTGTAAAATCAGCCCTTTTAAATAATGGCTTTCCGGAAAGTTGAGTAGAATGGGGTGATCCCTGGCCTGCATCCTTTTTTCCAGGAGAAAAAACCGGCCCCCGGCCTTGAGGGCCGAATGAGCCAGGAGGTCCTGGAAAAGGGGTTCGGTAATATGATAAGAACAGGAAAAGGTGCTCAGGACACCTCCTGAATTGAGGCATTTTAAGGCCCGCCGATTCAACTCTTGATAGCCCCTGAGGGCACCGGAAACGGCCGATTTCCGTCGGGCAAAGGGTGGAGGATCCAAGATGATCATATCGAATCGCCGGCCTTGCTTTTCGGCTTCTTTAAGAAAGTCAAAGGCATTTTTTTTCTGAAAGGCAATGTTGGAAAATTCATTTTGTTCGGCATTCCGTTTACCCCATTCCAAGGCCGGGGCCGAATCGTCAATAGCGACCACTTCACCGGCCCCTCGGGCCAGATGAAGGGCAAAATTTCCGGTATAACAAAAGCAATCAAGGATCCGTCCACGGCTTTGCTTATAGGAGATCAGGTGGAGTCGATTTTCTCTTTGATCCAGATAGGCCCCGGTTTTTTGACCATAAAGCAGGTCAACCCAGTATCGAACATCACCTTCCCGGACCAGGATCTTTTCCGGGACTTTTCCGGAAAAGATCCGGATCTCTTGGGGGAGGTTTTCTAAGGAGCGGGCTTCCGGGTCGTTACGGATCAGGATGGATTCGGGGTGAAGGAGGTCTTGAAAGATATTCCCGAACTGGTTTAACAACCTGTCGGTTCCAGGAATCAGGGTTTGAATGACCAGATGACCGGCGTACCAGTCGGCAATGAGCCCCGGTAGACCGTCTGCCTCTGAAAAAACGAGTCGACAAGCCTGATCCCTGCTTAATAAATCCTTGCGGGCCTCCAGGGCCTTCTGCAGAGTAAGAACCCAATAAGGCTGATCGATAATCTGCGGGGTTGAGGAGATGAGACGAAAGGTGATCCGTGAATGACGGCTATAAAAGGCCTGGCCCAAAAAATTTTTTTGGCCACCAAAAAGGGAGACCGCATCTCCGTTTTCGGCCTCATCCAGTGTTAAGACATCATCCCTAAAGATCCAGGGATGACCGGAACGAAACCATCTTTCTCCTTTGGGAGATAAAATTGCTTTGGGTTTGTCCATTCATTTATTCTTCCAGCAGGGGCCGGAATTTTTTCAAATTATGGAGGACCTTTTTCATCCCCCGGATGACACAATAATGGGGTTCCGGGGGGATGCGAACCGACAGATTGAATCTTTTCTTGATCCGTTCAGGCCACCCCTTGAGTAAGGCCCCCCCTCCCACCAGGGTGGCCCCGTTGTTGGAAATATCGGTGATCAATTCCGGAGACAAAGATTCCAGGGCCAGGGCGATTCCCTGGAGGATCTTTTGGACGGGCGTTTCCAGGGCCATTCGAATGTCAGCGGTGTTAAGCTGGGTTTCTCTTGGAAATCGGTAGAAACGATGAAAGCCTTTAATGGCAAAGGGATGATCTTCAATGACCGGGGCCACAGAGCCATGGAGTATTTTCAGGGTTTCGGCATGAGTCAGGCCGATGGAAAAATTATGTCTCAACTCGAGATCCTGTTTGATGGTCTGATCCAAAACATTGCCGCCGACCTTTAAAGAGACGCAGTTGACAATACCGTTCAGGGAAAGAATGGATATTTCCGTGGTGCCGCCGCCGAAATCGATGATCAGGTTTCCGCAAGGGTTCTCCAGGGGGATCTCGGCGCCCAGGGCCGCGGCAAAGGGCTCCCGGATTAAAGAAATCTTGGAGAAGGGAAAAAGCTCGAGTTGCTTTCGATAGGCCCTTATCTCCACATCAGTGGCACCCCAGGGAAGACAAAAAAGGACATTGCGGACAATCCCTTTTCGTTTATTTAGAATCTTTTTTATCAGGACCTGCAGAAAGGAACGGCAAACATCGATGTCGGAAATAACGCCGTCTCGCAGGGGCTGGATGACCTGGATATTTTTAGGGGCTAAACCGTGCATCCTTTTGGCCTCCTGACCAATGGCCAAAGGGGCCTTGTCTTGATTCTTTAAGGCCACGAAGGTGGGTTCAAGAAGAAAGGAGTCATCGGATATGAGGTAGGCAACCGAATAAGTGGTACCCAGGTCAATGGCTAAGTGATGACATAAAGACATGGTTTACTTTTTAACTTATAACCTATTTAAATTGCATAATAAAATTTGATATTTTTTTCTATTAGAGGCCAGGGGCGAATGGGCAGTAGGATCTCTTGGTCAGAAACGGTCCCTCGTTTTCAAACCTAAAGTTCTTCTTTAGCTAATTCTTCAACCAGCTTCTTTTGACGGTCGGATAATTTTTTAGGAATTTTGATCGAGATCTTGACGAACAGGTCTCCCTTGCCCTTGGTGCCTAAAATCGGGAGTCCATATCCCTTTAATCGTAATTTGGATTGGGCTTGGGTCCCGGGTGGGATTTTAACTTGCAGGGATTTTCCATCCAGGGTGGGCACTGCCACATTGGTCCCTAATACCGCCTGGGTGAAATTGATCTCCTTTTCCACTACCAGGTTTTGTTCTTCTACTTTAAATACGGGGTCTTCCAGGACCTTAATTTGAATAAACAGATCTCCCGAAGGACCGCCGGCCTGACCAGCCTCCCCTTTTCCTGGTATGCGAAGTTTCTTGCCCGTAGAGATTCCCGGGGGGATTTTGACCATAACCTTTTCTATCTTCTTTCCCGCTGGAAAGGAGAGCTGTTTCTCGGCCCCCAGGCCCGCTTCTCTGAGGGAAATGGCCAATTCATACATTTGATCAATCCCTCGTTGGGGTCTGTTTGCCCCGGTATATTGGCTGTAGGGATCACCATAATCAAAGGGCTGTCCTCCCCGGTTAAAAGTATAGGTTTTATAGGCCCCCCCTCCCGGATGTCCCGACCTATGGCCGAAGATGCTCTCTCCACCGCCGAACCCGAATTCCTTAAATAGATTGCTGAAATCGAACCCCTGGAAGATATCCTCCTGACTGTAACGCTGATGAAATCCGGCGGAACCAACCGTGTCGTATTGTTTTCTCTTCTCTTTGTCGCTCAAGACCGCGTAGGCTTCGCTCAGTTCTTTGAACTTTTCTTCGGCCTTTTTGTCCCCTTTATTCCTATCAGGATGGTATTTCATGGCCAATTTCCGATAAGCCTTTTTTATTTCCTCCTCGGAAGCCTTCTTATCCACTCCCAGGGTCTTATAATATTCTTTTTCGGGCATAATAAATCCTTAAGTTTTTTATTTAATTATAGTCATAAATCTTTTCCTGTCAATCAATCTGTTGTTTAGCCCGCCCTTGACATTTTTAAAGAGCCTTCTATAATCATTTTGGATTTGGATTGAAACTTGTTTTACCACGTGGTAACCTTACTCCCTTTCTTATTTTCAGGTTTCCGCAAAAAGGCCATGGAAGCATTTCTCAAACAACTTAAAAAAACCTCCTTGGGTGAAATGATTTGTTTTCATCAAAGGATTCCGGCCCGTCCTTCCCGTTGGGGGCGGCCGGAGGTCTCCTTTCCGAAAGCGGTCCGGGAGGCTTTATTAGGAAAGGGGATTACCCGGCTGTATTCCCACCAGGCGGAGGCCCTGGATAAAATCCAAAAAGGAGAGCAGGTCATTATCTCCACTCCAACGGCCAGCGGCAAGTCGTTGATCTATGTCCTGTCCAGTTTGTTCAATCTGATTGAAGACCCCGCCTCCAAGGCCTTATACCTGTTTCCGATCAAGGCCCTGGAACAGGACCAACGGAAAATTATAGAAGATTGGGCGCCGGTTCTGCCTTTCCCAGGGAAGACCCTTTCGGCTATTTATGACGGGGACACGCCGGCCTCCCAGAGAAAAAAGATCCGGCAAGACCCTCCGCCTATTTTGATCTCTAATCCCGATATGCTCCACATGGGGATTCTTTCCTATCACGAGCAATGGAAGGAGTTCTTCCAAAACCTCAAATTAGTGGTTTTGGACGAAGCTCATGTCTACAAGGGGATATTGGGAAGCCACCTGGTGCAGGTCATACGACGGCTGCGCCGGATTTGCCATCTCTATAAGAGTGATCCCCAGTTTGTCCTTTGTTCCGCCACCATTGCCCACCCCGAAATTTTTTCGGAGTCCCTGATCGGCCTTTCTTTTCAAGTGGTTCAGGAGTCCGGCTTTCCTTCTCCGGCCAAGCATTTTCTTTTCCTGAACCCGGATATCAGTGCGGCGGTTGTGGGGGCCCGTCTCTTTACCTATTGTCTTTCCAAAGGGAAAAAGACCATCCTCTTTACCAAAGGGCGAAGGGTGACGGAATTGATTCATATGTGGGTTGAACAAATGGCCCCTGGGTTTAAAGGAAAAATAAGTTCCTACCGGGCCGGATTTTTACCCGGGGAACGGCGGATTATAGAACAAAGACTGGCCTCGGGGGAATTGTTAGGGGTCATCTCCACCAGCGCCTTGGAGATGGGGATCGACATCGGCAGCCTGGATGTCTGTTTACTGGTCGGTTATCCGGGCAGTGTGATCAATACCTGGCAAAGGGGAGGAAGGGTCGGGCGAAGTAAGCGGGAATCAGCCATTGTCCTGATTGCCCAGCCGGATGCCCTGGATCAATATTTTATCCGTCATCCAGAGGATTTTTTTGAACGGAGTTTTGAAACCGCCGTGGTGGATCCTGACAACAGCCCGATCCTCAAAGCCCATTTGACCTGTGCCGCCGCTGAATTCCCGCTTAGGCCGGCGGATCCTTTCCTTAAACCATCCGATCACCTTCCGGAAGTCCAGGAACTGGAAAAAGAAGGCCGGTTGTTATTGACCGCCGGGGGAGAAGAATGGGTATCATCCAAGAAACATCCTCATCGTGAGGTTAATATCCGGTCCATTGGCGAGGCCTTCACCATTCTCAAAGGGAAAAAGGGGGAGGTGGTCGGCACCCTGGAGCGCCTGAGGGCCTTTCGGGAATGCCATCCCGGGGCGGTTTATCTTCATAAGGCCGAGTCTTACCTGGTGGAAGAATTGGACCTCAAGGAAAAGAATGTTTATGTAACCCGAAAAGAGGTCCGTTTCTACACCCGGATTGTGGCCCAAAAAGAGACCGAGATTGTCCACCGGGAAAGGGTAAGGCCGGTAGGAAACTTCCTGGTCAATTTTGGCCGTATCCTGGTGACCGAGACCTTTACCGGATATGAGAAGCGGGCTATCCAAGGTCAGGAACTCCTGGGGGTTTATCCCTTGGAGTTGCCGCCCCAGACCTTTGAGACCGAAGGACTATGGATTGAGATCGAAGAAGTCCTTAAGGATCAGTTGAAAGCTCATGATTTTCATGTCATGGGCGGTCTTCATGCCTTGGAGCATGGGTCTATCAGTATATTTCCCTTGTATGCCCTCTGCGACCAGGGGGACATAGGAGGTATCTGCTACCCTCATCATCCCCAAGTAGGGAAAGGGGCCATCTTTATCTATGATGGATATCCCGGGGGGTGGGATTGGCCAAAAGGGGTTATGAAATCATTGAAGGTCTTTTGGAAAAGACCATCCATTTAATATCCGAATGCCCCTGTGAACAGGGCTGTCCTTCCTGTATCCACTCGCCTCAATGCGGCTCGGGGAATAAACCGCTGGATAAGCAGGGGGCCTTATACCTGAGCCAATTGCTCCTGGGGAAGATTCCCTTGGAGATTTCCCGGGGAAAACCTGATTCAACTCAGGAAGCCGCCAGAGACCTGACCTCCTTGAGACCGGAGTCAAAGAAACTCCGTCTCGGGTTCTTCGACCTGGAAACCCAGCGTCTGGCCGAGGAGGTGGGGGGATGGGGGAATAAGCATCTGATGCGTGTATCCGTGGGAGTGGTCTACGATAGCCTGGACGGTGATTATCATCATTACCGGGAGACGGATATCGATTCTCTGATCGCCCATTTAAAACAATTCGACCTGATTGTAGGCTTTAATATTAAAAGTTTTGACTATGGGGTGTTAAGAGGGTATTCTTCCTTTGATTTCGATTCCCTGCCGACTCTTGATCTACTGGAGGATGTTTTTTCCTGCTTGGGTTTTCGATTGAGTTTGGATCACCTGGCCCACCAGACCCTAGGGGCGCAAAAAAACGGGAATGGTCTTCAGGCGGTTCAATGGTTTCGGGAGGGCCAGTGGGAACCATTGACTCATTACTGCCGGCAGGATGTGAAAATCACCAAGTCCCTTTTTGAATTCGGGCAAGAGAAAGGGCATGTTCTTTTTGAAAACAAGGCCGGCCACAGACTTCGCTGCCCGGTCGACTGGAGTGAAGGAAGGGTCGGAAGGCTGAAAAAAAACAAATGATGGACGTCGCCACCATTATTTTGATGAGGAGGTTAGCCCTATGCCGATTTATGAATATGAGTGCCTGGATTGTCATCGAAAATCCTCATTCCTAATCATGAATCCGGAAAAAGAGATTTCGGAGTTGCGCTGTAAAAAATGCCAGAGTCCCCGGTTGACTCGGGTCGTTTCCCGGGTGAATGTCGTAAAATCAGAAGAGGCCCGGTTGGAGAGCCTGGCCGATCCATCCAGGCTGGGGGGACTGGATGAGAATGATCCCAAGAGCATGGCCCGATGGATGAAAAAGATGGGCAAGGAGATGGGGGAAGAGATGGGGGGAGAAGATTTCGATCAAATGGTGGATGAGGCCATGGTTGAAGCGGAAAAAGGGGATGGCGAAGGACCGTCCGATCATGATGATGATTTATAATGACATTTCTGTAAACAGGACCTGTTCCACCCATGGCTTTTCAAAATAAAGTCGGCTTTAAGCTGATTTTTATTTACTTATTTTCGTTGTGTCTGGCCCTGTCAGCCGTTTTGGTGGTGGCGGAAGCCATCATTACCCAACAGGTACATAGACGGCATCAAAAAAAGTTAGAATCCCTGACCCAAAAGGTCTTCTTCAGCCTGGAAAAACAAAAAGACCAGATCCGCTTGATGGCCCTGGCTATAGCCAATTACGGCCGCTTGGGGACCCTGGTGGCCGAAGAGGACCGACGAAACATCCGGGCTTTGATCCGCTCGGTTTTTAGGGAATCTGATTTGGATGTCTTGTTTGTTCTCGGGGAAAACGGGAAGGAGTTGGTGCGGCTCCAATCGGACCAGTTTCGGCAACTGGGAACCGGAGGGAGCAGTCTTATTAAAAAGGCCATAGTCGGGAATTACCGGGTACGGCTGAGCAAGTGGGAACATGGGATTTTTATCAGCGGCAGCGCCCCTATTTATAACGAGGAAAAGGTGACCGGCCAGGTTTTTGCCGGT
Organism: uncultured delta proteobacterium; assembly: GCA_963838485.1. Taxonomy (GTDB): domain Bacteria; phylum Desulfobacterota; class RBG-13-43-22; order RBG-13-43-22; family RBG-13-43-22; genus RBG-13-43-22. Next base: position 15,370 of record CAWIRY010000132.1, read on the forward strand.
GATTTAATCGATAACGCTTTTTTGGAAGAATTGGCCAAAGACGTGGATTCCTTTATGGCCATCGTCAAAGAAGGAACAGTTATTGCCAGCACCTTCACCAAAAAAGGGGAGGAAGGCGATGAATTGGAATTCTCCGAAGATCTTCTTCAGGACATCAAGGCCTTGAAAGGCCAACCCCTGCCGGTAGAGGTGGAAGAAAAATCCTATACCATGAAATCCTTACCCTTGAGGGACCGGGAAGGAAATATCCTTGGTTTTTTGGTCATCGGCCTTTCCCGGGCAGAATTGAACCAGACGGTCACTTCCCTGCGCCGGATTATCCTGGGCGTCGGGGGAGGAGGGGCTTTATTAGGCATCCTTTTAATGATTTTATTGACCTTTAAAATGAGGCGGCAAATCGCCCTTCTCGCGGTGGGGACCGAAAAGATCACCTCCGGCGATCTTGCTGAGACCATTCCCGAAATCAGCAAGGATGAACTGGGTGTTCTGGCCCGATCCTTTAACCAGATGACCCAGAGCCTCAAGGAACGGGATCGAATCTTAAAAGAAGAAAAAGAAAAAATTTTAGCCAACGTGGATTTTCTTTCCATGATGGTCCATGATATCAAGGCCCCCATAGCCGGGGTCAGTTTGATGATCGAAACTTTGTTGGAAGAAAATCTGCCCCCGGAAGTCAAACAACGACTTTCCGGGATGGGAGAAAGCATCGAGGAATTATTGGGGCATCTTTATAATGTATTAACCATTTCGAAAATAGAAAAAGGCCCCTTTGAACTCAAAATAGAGCCGGTGGACCTGAATGCCTCTGTCGTCTATGTAAGGTCCCAATGTCAAGTCATGGCCGATCGAAAAGGGATAAGGATTTTAGAGGACTTAGGCCAGGGTCTGCCCGCCTTGAAGGCCGATGAGTTTTATCTGGAACGGTTGATTTATAATCTATTGATTAATGCCATCCACTGGGCTTCCCCGGGAGGGTGGGTAAAAATAAAGACGGGTATCTTAGATGAGGGGGAAAAAGACAGAATCTTTCTGGAAGTAACCGATAACGGTCCGGGGATTTCCCCGGAACAAAAGTCCTCACTTTTTGAAAAATTTATTTCTCATCCCGAGAAAGGGGACCTCAACGGGACCCATTCCGGGATGGGTTTATATATTTGTCATACGATTATCCAGGCCCACGGAGGGGAGCTGCGGGAAGAAGGAAGATCCGGGGAAGGGGCGCGATTTGTCTGCACTTTCCCGATGTCCGAAGAGGGAACGTAATCTATGGCGCGGATCATGATCGTGGACGATGATTTTAATACCTGCCAATCGTTGACCGCGGCCTTGGGTAAAGAAGGTCACCAGATCTTCGAGGCCCATTCCGGAAAAGAGGCCTTGGAAAAAGTGCGCTCTCAAGAAGTGGACCTGGCGGTTATTGATTTAATGATGCCGGGTATGAACGGATTGGAATTTTTTCAAACCTTGAAGGCCCTGCACCCGGAAGTGGTCGCTATTATGATTTCCGCCCAGGCTACCGTGGAGTTGGCGGTGAGCGCCATCAAAAGCGGCATCTATGATTTCATCACCAAGCCTTTTCGTTTGGGGGAGATCAAAAAAGTCATTGCCAAGGCCCTTGAGGCCCAGACCCTTCTCACGGAGAATAGACGACTGCGCCAGGCCTTACGGGAAAAGGCCTCCTTTTCAAAGATCATCGGGAATAGTCCTGCCTTTATAAAAATTATTGATATGATTCCCAAGGTGGCCCCCACCCGCAGCACCGTCCTCCTATCCGGGGAAAGCGGGACCGGAAAAGAAATCCTGGCCGAAGCCATCCATTTCGCCAGTCACCGGGGAGAAGGCCCCTTCGTCAAAATCAACTGCGGGGCCTTGACCGAGACCCTGCTTGAATCCGAATTGTTCGGTCATGAAAAGGGGGCTTTCACCGGGGCTCATCAGCAAAGGATGGGCCGTTTTGAAATGGCCAATGGCGGGACCCTTTTCCTGGATGAAATCGGAGAAATGAGCTTGGGGATGCAGGTCAAACTCCTTCGGGTTCTCCAGGACGGCTGTTTTGAGCGGGTGGGGAGCAGCCGGACTATTCAGGTGGATGTGCGGATCATTGCCGCGACCAATCGGGACTTGGAGAAAGGGGTGCAAGAAGGACAGTTTCGCCAGGACCTCTTTTATCGTTTAAATGTTATCACCATAGAAGTTCCTCCTCTCCGGGAACGGGTGGAGGATATTCCCTTGCTGGCTGGCTATTTTTTGAACAAGTATTCTGAATTGAACAACAAAAACATTCTGAGCTTTTCTTCGGAAGTGGGCCGGGTCTTGAGTCATTATCCCTGGCCGGGAAATGTGCGGGAACTGGAAAATATCTTAGAAAGAGCGGTTTCTCTCTGTCAGACTCAGACGATTGAACTGTCCGATCTTCCTTCTCGACTGGCAAAATCCTCTTATGCCGAGAGTCATTTGATGATTCCCATAGGGATTTCCTTGGACGAGGTCGAGCAGGCGGTCCTGGTAAAGACCTTGTTAAAAACCAAGGGAGACAAAAAGGCAGCCGCTCGTTTGTTGGGTATCAGCCTCTCCAGCCTATATAATAAATTAAACCGCAAGGAATCATGAACAGCATCGTTTTCCTTCAAAAGACATCGGTGGCTTTCCTTATTTGGGTCCTGCTGCTTTGGCCAGGTCCGGGGGATTTACTGGGGGCAGTAACCGACAGAAAAACGCCCAAGGAAGTTCCGGGGGTCGAGACCAAGATTAAACAAGTTCCCGGTGAAGGGGCTTATACCTTTCCTCTTTGGAAGGTCCATTGGGAAAAAGCCCGTCAATCGGTCCTCCTGAAAAAGTATTCGGAAGCCATACAGGATTTCCGTCAGGCCCTGGCCTTGAAGCCGAATCTGGATGAGGCCCGCCAGGAATTGTCCCAAGTTTTGATTACCCTCGAGCGCTGGGGAGAGGCCATAACCGAGCTGGAAATAATAGCCGAACATCAACCCATGAACCAAAAAGTCCAAAAGGATTTAGCCGATCTTTTATCCCAAAAAAAAGAATACCGCCGGGCCAATGAAAGATATCAAAGGCTTTTACAAAAAGATCCGGATAACTTGGCGGTCCGTTTATCCTTAGCCGCAAACTATTACCAATTAAACGAGTGGGAAAAGGCCATGATTGAATGGCGGCAGGTGCTTATTCGGGATCCTCAAAATGTGGAGGCCAGAACCCATTTGGCCGATGTCTTAGGGGCTACCAAACGGTTGGATGAATCCATACTCATTCTGGAAGGCTTAGTGAAGCAGTTTCCCAGGCAATTCGGTCTCAAGAAAAAGTTGGCCCAAACCCTTTTATCGGCCCAAAGAGCCAAAGAGGCCCTCCCCTATCTTCAAGAGCTTGTTCGGCAAGATCCATCTGACCTGGAGACTCAATTATCTCTGGCGCAGGTTCTTTCCGCAGGCAAGCATTACAATCAGTCCCTGACCTATTTGGATACCTATCTGAAGGAAAAACCGGATCACCTCAGCGCCCTCTTAGAAAAAGCCCGGGCCTTGTTTAACACCGGAAATCATTCCGAGGCCTTGGAGGTTTATGAACGGCTCGAAAAGAGTGAACCTGACAATCTCGATCTTCGCCGCGAGATGGCCGAAGCCTACTTTACTTCCGGAAAGAGTCATGAAGCCCTCTCAGAATTTCAATATCTGGTAAAGCAATTTCCCGGAGAATATCAACTCTATGAGAAAATAGGGGAGTTGTATTTTCAGAACAGAAATTATAGCCAGGCCATTCCCCCTTTTCAAAAAGCCCTGACCCTGGAACCGGAAAATACGGGTGTCCAATTGAATCTGGCCCGGGCCTATAATTTTTCAGGAGAAAAAGAAAAGGCCCTGCCTCTCTATCGTTCCATTTTATTGAAGCGAGGGGATCAGAATCTACAAATTGAACTGGCCGATCTCTTGTTTGAAACCCAACAATTTTCCGAGGCCTTTCAAATCTACCGACAATTGTTGGAGAAGCACCCCGATCTTTGGGAGGTCAGGTTAAAACTGGCCACCGGCCTTTACCACCAAAAAGAATTCGGCCAGGCGGCCCGACAATTGGAAGCCCTGGTCCAAATACGACCGGATCAACCCGATATTTGGACTTTAACCGGCTATAATGCCTTGGAACAGGGAGAGTACGCCCAAGCCCAGATGGCCTTCCAAAAGGTGCTGACCTTAGGGAAAGACCGGAGCACTATTCTGCTTAGGCTGGGGGAGATTGCGCGGCTTCGAGGCCGTCCCTGGAAAGGGGACAATTACCTGGATTGGGCCTTGATTTTGAAACCCGGCGATCAGGAAATTTTGGTTGAAAAGACCATGGCCCTGACCGATGGAGGAGGATGGTCTCAGAGCAGAAAGATTCTGGAATCCTTGGGACAGGAAGAACCTAAGGGGTTCAAGGTGCAGCGGGCCTGGTTTTGGTTATTGGCTGCCCAGGACCGAAGGGAAGAAAGTGAAGCCGGCTGGGAATCATTAGAGAAAAATTTTCCCCTGGAACAAGCCCTGGTTTTTCAAGATCGGGCGGAATTCTATGAGCGAAAGAAAAAACCTGACTGGGCCTTAACCGCTCTAAAGGCCGCTCAAATAAAAAATCCTAAGAACTTAGAGATCCAGAGAAGGATCGGGCGACAACTCCTTCAAATGGGCCAATTCAAAGAGGCCGAGAGTTATTATCAGCATTTGGAAGATGAAAAAATTCTTTTGGATGAGGTCTATTTGGGGCAGGCCATGATTTTTATCCGGCGGGAAAATTATGGCCTGGCCAAGGAGAAACTATGGAAGGCCTTGATGAAGGCCCCTGATTCGGTGAGGATCCGTTTTTGGTTGTGGTGGCTTTATAACCGGGAAAAAACAAGGGCTGAGTCGTCTCAAAAAATAGAGGCGGCCTTGGTGAAATTTAGCCGGGACCAGGAAGGGGGGCTCCTGGAACTGGGCGATTGTTATCGTCAGAGCGGAGACTGGAAGAAGGCTTACGCCACTTATCAGGAGTTAATCGAAAAAGGGGAGGATGATGACGTCCTTCAAGCCATCACCCGGGTCTCCGATTTCCTTCAAGACGAGGGTAAGGCAGTTGAACTCCGGGGCATATTAGAGGATCTGCAAAAAAGGTTTCCCCGAAACCAGAAGATTACCCGATGGCTGATTGAAAATTACACCCAGGAAAAAGAATATGCCCTGGCGGTCAAGGCCATCGACGGTCTGCTGAAGGTGGAAGATCCTTTAGATCCGGTATTGATCATCAAGAAGGCCCGTCTCCTGGAACGGTGGAAAAAGCATTCCGAATCCCAGGCCCTTTATCAAAAGCTGCTCGACCCGTCCGTAGACTTTCTTTTTAAAGAAAAGTGCGGGGAAATATTTTCAACGGCGGACAGGAGTGCTGATTCCCCTTTGAATAAGACCTGGAGAAGCGGGACGGCCGGCTGGGTCAATCCATTTTTTGAAGGGGTGAAAGAAAAAATTGATTTTCTTCCTTTGGCTTCTCAGCAGCAAGATAAACTGAGAACCCTCATCGAAAGGTTCAAGGCCAAGGCCTTGATCCAGCAGAAGGTCTATCTGGAAAAAGAGGAAAAAGATCGTTTATGGAGAAGCCAATTTTCGCAATCCAGGCCTTTTCTGGAAGAATTGAAAATGCTCGATCCTGATAATGAAGAAGTGAACCAGGATTTAGATCGAAGCTATCGATTTCAAAATTAAGCTCCCATGCCCCAGAGGGCGCCACGAATCATGAAAAACAGGGTTCAAGGGGCCGGGGGGTCAAGGATTCAAGTGAAAGGCAAGGAAGTAAAACCCTTGAACCCTCGAATCCTGGAATCCTCGAACCCTGTTTTCATACTAAAGATAAAGACCGAGCAAAAGAAATCAAGGAGATGAAAGGATCCGTTTATGGTCAAATTGGAGCCAGGGGCAGGTCAAGCCATAAAATCATTTTTGGCCCAGAAGGGACTGCAAAAACCTCTTCGCATTCATCTCCAATCCAGCGGCTGTTGTGATCCCACGCTTGTCCTGAGCGTGGACGCTATTGGTGAGACCGATGAAGTCCAGGAAGTGGACGGTCTGACCTTCGCCATCAGCCCCGAGACCCATCGATTGGTGGGTACAGTGACCATCTCCTGTAGAGAGGCCTTCGGGCAAAAAGGGCTTGTCCTCACCTCGAGCCAACCCGTAAGTGAATGGGACGGTTTCGGTGTGAACCTTATCCGCATCTGACCGGCTAAGAACAGAAAAGGTATTAGGAGACTTTAAGAATCTTTCTTTTCAAAACCCGGTGCCATTCGGTGAATTCGCGCTCTCCTCGGTCCTGCTCCAGGTGATCCTTCATCATCTTTAATTTTCCCTCCAGGTCGTCGAGTGCATGAACCATTAAGGCTTCCCGTGTTTGGGGGAGGACCGGAGAACCGAATTCCAATTGTCCATGGTGGGAGAGGATGATATGTTCCAACTGCGTCGGCAGCTTGGCATCATCCCAGACAAGGCCTCGGGCCGCCTCCCGGACCATCTCCCAGCCCAGGGTCAAATGGCCCAACAATTCTCCGGAGTAGGTATTGTGGGCGGAAAGAAATCCTTCCAGTTCTTTTAATTTGCCGATATCGTGAAGGGTGGCACCGGCGAGGATCAGGTCATGGTTCAAATCAGGAAAAAGCTTGATGACTTCCCGGGCCAACTGAACCACACGACAGGTGTGTTCCAGGAGGCCTCCTTTATAGGCATGATGGTATATTTTGGAGGCCGGCCATTCCTTCCACTCAACTTCGTTGGTTTTAAGTAAGTAAAGGGTCAATTCCCGTAAGGCTGGATGACGGATCTCTTCCTCGACCCAGCCCAACAAATCCTTCCAAAGGGAAGGGATGTCCAAAGGGGAGGCGGGTACCAATAAATCCGGATTGAATCCGGCTGAGTCGAGCTGTTCCGAAGACAAATGACGGATCCCCTTGATCCGTTCAATAGTCATTTGTGGCTCATCCTGAAAGCTTTCAATTCGGCCGGCAATGCCGACAAACTCTCCCTCGGCAAATAAGGGATCAAACCGGTCAACTGCTTCACTCCAGATCTTGGCGGCCAAGGTTCCGGTCCGGTCAGCTACCGAAAGATCCAGATAATCCTTCCCGTTCCTGGTCTTACGCCGTTCTTTCCTTTTGATCAAAAAGAACTGATTGATTTTATCTCCCGGTTTGAGATCAGAAATAAAGATATGGGGCATGAGACCTCCGGAGAAGGTTCAAGGTTCAAGGTTCAAGGTTCAAGGTTCAAGGTTCAAGGTTCAAGGTTCAAGGTTCAAGGTTCAAGGTTCAAGGTTCAAGGTTCAAGGTTCAAGGTTCAAGGTGATTTTGGGGTTCGAGTTTTTTGTCAATAGAAAACTGGGAAAATATAGATTTTTTTCAGCTTTCAGTGTTGGCTATAATAGTTTTCAATCGCCTGGACCAAGCCTGAAATCGCGTAATCCTCGGCTGTAATTTTTACCTGAAGGCCATTGTCTCGTGCGGTTTGGGCCGTGATAGGGCCTATACAGGCAACGGTGACCTTTTTGAGCAGCGGAAGGATTTCCTGCCCGGGGAAAAGGGCCAGGAAATTGATGACCGTCGATGAACTGGTGAAGGTCAGACAATCCACCTCTCCTCGGCCCAATTTTTCCTTTAAGGGCCCCTTCCCCTCCAGGACCGGCAGGGTTTGATAAGCGGGTACTACCGAGACCTCGGCCCCCATTTGTCTGAGACCTTCCGGCAGGACTTCCCGGGCCTGTTCCGCCCGGGGGATCAAGACCTTTTGGTTGGAAAAAGGAAGGTGGGACAAGGCCTCCAACAGGTGCTCGGCCTGGTGCTTTTCCGGAATCAGGTCGGGCCGAAGGTGCCGGTCGGTTAAGGCTTGGGCCGTGGCCGGGCCGATGACCCCGATACGGATGCCCTTTAAAATTCGCAGATCAAGTCCGATGTCTTCCAGCCGGTCAAAGAAAAAACGAACGCCGTTGGGACTGGTAAAAAGAATCCAGTTATATTCTTCTATCCGCCGGATGGCCTGATCCAATCCGTACCAGTCAGAGGGAGGAGCGATACGGATGGTGGGGAATTCCAGGCATTCGGCCCCGAGACCAGTGAGTCTTTCCACTAAATCACTGGCTTGATCGCGGGTTCGGGTGACGACTATGGTTTTTCCTAAAAGAGGACGGATCTCAAACCAATTCAGGACCTCTCTTAATTCCACTACCTTACCAACAACCAAGATGGCCGGTGGGAGCAAGGCGGCCGCTTCGGCTTTTCGGACAATAGTTTTTAAGGTGCCGGTTATGGTTTGTTGCCTGGGGGTCGTACCCCAACGGATTAGGGCCGCCGGGGTTTCAGGGTCCCGACCGTGGCGGATTAGTCTTTCTACAATAAAGGAAAGATTTTTTACTCCCATCAAAAATACCAGAGTTTGACCGCCGGCAGCCTGCTTTTCCAATTCCTGGGAAGGGGCTTCTTTAAAGGGATCTTCATGGCCGGTGAAAAAGGCTACACTGGTGTTATAGCGACGGTGCGTTAAGGGGATCCCGGCGTAGGCCGGAACAGCTATGGCCGAAGTAACCCCGGGAACGATTTCAAAGGGGATATGGGCCCTGGCCAATTCTTCGGCCTCTTCCCCACCCCGGCCGAAAATAAAGGGGTCTCCCCCTTTCAGGCGAACCACTCTCTTGCCCAACCGGGCTCGATTAATGATAAGTTGATTAATTTCGCCTTGGGGTAGGGTATGGTCTCCCCCTTTTTTGCCGACATAAATGGTTTCCGCCTTTGGCGGTATGTGTTTTAAAAGCTCCGGACTGGCCAAAAAATCATAGATAACCACCTCGGCTTCTTGGATGAGCCGAAGCCCTTTTATGGTGATCAGCCCCGGATCTCCGGGGCCGGCACCGACTAAAAAGACTTTTCCTCCCATGATCCTTTAGTCTCCGTTCTTAATGCGTATTTTTATAAATCCGATCCAGGACTTCTTTCCCCCCGGTCAAAAGGAGTTTTTCAGCCAACCGGTTTCCGAGGTTTATCGGATCGGTGGCCGGGCCTTCGATCTGGTCTTTAAAAAGTTCTCGACCATCCAGGCCGGCAATAAGTCCTTGTAAAATAATTCGCTCGCCCTGAATCCGGGCATGGCCTGCAATGGGAACCTGGCACCCCCCTTGGAGCCCTTTGAGAAAGGCCCTCTCGGCCTGGGTACAGAGGGCGGTGACTTCATCATGGATGACCCTGACGAGATTCTTGAGCCAGAGGTCTCCTTCCCGTATTTCAAGGGCCAAAGCCCCCTGGCCGACGGCCGGGAGACAGGTCTCCAAATCTAAGTACTGGCTGATCTTGTTTTGAAGCCCCATCCGGTGGATTCCGGCAGCCGCCAGAACAACCCCGGCCAACCCTTCGGACTCGATCTTTTTAATACGGGTATCCAGGTTCCCCCGCAAGGGTATGATTTGAAGGTCGGGCCTTAGATGCAACAACTGGGCCTTGCGTCTCAAGCTGCTGGTGCCGATACTTTTCCGGTCAGGAATATCTTTTAAAAGACCGTGGTCCCTGGAGATCAGGACATCTCTCGGGTCTTCCCGGACCGGTACGGCCCCGATCATCAGGCCGCTGGGTAGATCCCCGGGCATATCTTTCATACTATGGACGGCTATATCGATTTTTTTTTCCAACAGGGCTTCTTCGATTTCTTTAACAAACAGCCCCTTGCCGCCTATGGCCGAAAGAGGACAATCCAGGATTTTGTCCCCTGTGGTCCTGATCTCTTTCATGACGATTCGGAGGTGAGGATAAAACCCGGACAAGGTCTCTTTGACCCAATTAGATTGCCTTAAGGCCAAGGGGCTTCCGCGGGTTCCGATTCTAATGATTTTTATTTCCATATAAAGTGAGAGGTGACAAAAAAAGGGGGACGGGCGTCGAGGAGTATGGAATAGCGTGGCGCCTTACTCAATTCTTTCTTGTCTCTCGACACTCATCGCTTGTCACTTGATTAATGGCAACCGGAACAATTATGGGAAGCACAACTGCCGCACCCCGAAGAACTGCCGGTTCCGACGAAACGATCGGATCCTTTAAAGGCAAAGGGCGACATTTTTTTCCGAAGGTTCTCTTTTTTACATTGGGGGCAACAAATAATCTCTGAAGATTTAAAAATAATCGTTTCAAAATCTTTACCGCAATCCAAGCAGGTGTATTCAAAAATAGGCATACTATTATTCTCCTTCATTTTCTCCAAAAATAATCATTTCCACTTATCATTTCAAGCACTCGGCAAAAAACCGGGATGGAAACCTGAAAGAGGAAAATTTTATAAGGTTCGGTCGGTATCCCAGGCATTCCCTCCGTCAGCGGGGCAGTCAAGGCTTCCCCTGATTTATTTTCCCCTTGTTTTGGTCATCCGGTCCCAGCCCTCCAGTAAGGCAGCAGCCAACAGGGGCACCATGAGTTCATGGTGCCCGATCAGATAATATCCCTGCCCTCCTTCCAGGGTGGGACGATGGACGACATTGGTCGCCGGGCGATAATGGCGGATGAAATCCATGTTGACGGCAGTAAAGTGGGTTAAAGGAAACCCCAAGTTGCGAACCAGGGTAACGGCTTTGAGGAAGACCTCTGGAAGGATTACGGCTGATCCGATATTGATGAAGACGCCGTTTTCCAAGGAACGGACGACCGAACAAAAGGTTTGAAAATCCTGGTAAGTGGCCTGTCCCGTGGCCCGGGCGTCCATTGAGGGATGGAGATGGATAATGTCCGTGCCGATAGCCACATGGACGGTTACGGGGACGTCCAGTTCCCGGGCGTTAGCCAGAAGGCTGTCGGCTAAAAAGGGAAACTTGGATCTCAGCAAGGAATCTCCCAGGGCCTCGCCTATGCCCTGTCCTTTCGCCGTTCCTTTTTTAATCGACCGGTTTAAAAATTGGGCCGTTTCCCTGCACATTCCGAAGGTCCCTGTCCCCAACTCCCGATCCACATCTTCGGAGGTATGGCCGGCCATAGCCAATTCGGCGTCATGGATCACCCCCGCGCCGTTGAGGGACAAGGCAGAGACAAAGCCCTGTTTCATAAGCCCGATGAGAATGGGATTCAGCCCAACCTTAATCACATGGGCGCCCATGGCCCAATGGATGGTCTTTCCGGTTTTCCTGGCCTTGAGTATAGCCGTCACAACGGATCGAAAATCCTTGGCCCCCAAAAGATTGGGCAGGGTTTCCAAGAAGGTCTCAAAGGTGTTTCCGGGTGACCAAGACCGGCCAAAATCTTGGAGACTGACCTTGCTTTTTCGATCTTTTAAGGAATAGGTTTTGAGCCCTTTTAGAGCCGAATGGGAAATGCCTTTGGGTTTCATGGATGATCTTTCAAGGAGTGGGGAATAAAATACAATCAACCAGTTCACAAAGAAGGTGGATGGCCAGGATGTGGGTCTCCTGGATGTGCGGTGTGTCGTAGGAAGGGACGATTAAAGACCGGTCGGCCCACTCAATCATGGACCCTCCCCGGTTTCCTGTTAAAGCCACGGTGGTTATCTTTTTTTCGCGGGCGGTTTTGAATCCCTTGATGATGTCAGGGGAATTTCCACTGGTGCTGATACCCAGGAGTATGTCCCCTGATACCCCGAGGGCTTGAATCTGTTTTTCAAAGACCTGGTCGAAGCCGTAGTCGTTTCCGATAGCGGTTAAAATAGAGGTATCGGTGCTTAAGGACAGAGCCGGCAGGGGAGATCTTTCGATTTTAAAGCGGTTGACAAACTCGGCGGCCATGTGTTGGGCATCGGCGGCACTGCCTCCATTGCCCATAATCATCATTTTTTTTCCTTGAGAAAAGGCTTGGGAGATATCAAAGGCCAATTCGATCAGGTCCTGGGCATGGGTTTCCAAGAAAAGATTTTGAACGGTTTGAAGGTCCCTTATCCGTTCCATGATCAATTGCTTCATATGTTCAATGGGTTTTTGGACCATAATTAAGCTAAGTATCTTAATTCCCTTTCCTTGTCAACCCTGTTCGGAATTTTTTTATTTTTTTAGGAGAATATAGAGCATTCCCTGATGGCGTAGATGGCCGGCCCCTAATTCAGCTTCCTGACCGTTTCCCCAGAAAAGGTCCACTCGGGAAGGGCCTTTTATCGCCCCTCCGCTATCCTGAATGCAGACCCAGCGTCCAAAAGGAGTCCAGGACAGGATATGGCCCTGGTTATCAAAAGAAGGTTTTTTCCCTGAAAGCCAGGCCAGACCGGCAGCAGGGAAGATTCTTTGATCCACAGCGATGGATCGGCCCGGGGTCAGGGGGATGTCAAGATTGCCATAAGGGCCTCCCTGGGCCTCCTGGAAAAAGACATAGCTGGGATTTAGGTTCATTAAGGCGGTTTGTTCCTGCGGATGGCTTTCGAGATAGTCATAGATGGATTGAAGGGATAATGTCTCCGGTTGAAAGACCCCCTTTCGAATCAGCTCCCGGCCGATGGGAAAATAGGGATGGCCGTTAGTCCCCTGGTAACGCAACTTGATTATGGAACCATCTTCTAAAAGAACTTGTCCCGAGCCCTGAATATGCAAAAAAAATAATTTTATAGGGTCGTCGACCCAGAGGATTTCCAGATTTTTACCGGCCAAACGGCCTTCCTGATCAATCTCTTGACGGGTATAATAGGGGACGACCCGGTTTCCCTCGGCCCGTCCGACCCATTCCTGACCTTGAAAATTTTTCGAAAATTGACTGGGGTCGATCAAGAGGAGATCATCAGGCAGTCGGTAGATGGGGTATTTAAAACGAAGAGAAGGAACTCGGCTTCCCGTCAATTGGGGTTCATAATAACCGGTTAGCAACAGGGGCAGGGCTTTTTGATTCAAGACAAGCCTATAAAGGTTAAAATGGGTTTTGAGCTCATGGCGCAGGGAGCTGGCGGATAAATTTTTTTGCAGGATCTCCAGAAAGAGGTTCAGAGTCGAAGAGATCTCTTCGGTGGAAATCTGACCCGTTCCCAGGAAAAATTTCTTATCCGAAGGCCTTCTCCCTAAATAGCCTAAGCTTTCAGCAACAGCCGGTTCCAGGTTTTTTTGATCCAGATCATCTTCAAATAAAGGCCATTCTTCCTCGGGAACCAATTGGAAATGGGCCGATTCTTCCATCAAGGAGGGTCCTGGGATCGAAGAAGAACAAGAACAAAGCAGGATAGCTGACAAGCCTATTCCAATTTTTGATAGAATCCCGAATCGTATCATATTCCCCTTTTCTTCTTGCCTTTTTTATGTCAATTCAGTATAGACCATGGCATAACCGAGGGTAGCCTGTAAAGCACATTTGAAGGCGAACCCCTTATAAAAGAATCCTCTTTCTTAAAGATTCCAACATTTTCTTAAAAAATCGCTTCATTCGGGATATCTACGCAAACAGGTGATTGAAAAGAGCTGCCAAAGGCCCGAAGGGGATTTTTTACCGGTTCATCAAACCCCTTTCCCCGGTCCTAAAAGAATATTATTCGGAATGGACTTGCATTTTTTGGCCATTTTGTTAATATTTTTTTTATGAAACGGATTTTAGTGAAAAATCAGGCTTCTTTATGTCTTGTGCTCCTCTTTGCCTTTCTATTTATTGTGAGTTCAAAACCAGCCTGGGGAAAACAGGCGCAAATCGGCGATATCATTGTTACCAACAATCAAGACTATCTTTTGCTTTATTTTTATACCAAAGGCTGTTTTACTCCCGATATGAACAAGGCCATCCTCAATGGGATTCCAACAACCTTTACCTTCCTGGTCGAGTTGTATAAGCCCCGATCCCTATGGCCGAATAAACGTCTGATCTCTCTAAAACTACACCATACCATTAAATACGATTCTTTAAGAGAGGAGTTTTCCGTTACCTTAAGTGAGCGGGGAAATCAAACTTTTGCCGTCAAGGAATTCAGCAAGGCCCAGGAAATGATGGCCGATGTCAGCAATGTCCAATTGATTCTTCTCCAGGCTTTAGAAAAGAACAACCAGTACCAATTGCGGATAAAGGCTGAACTGAACAAGGTTCGTCTCCCCCTGTACCTCCATTATCTTTTGTTTTTTGTTTCCTTGTGGGATTTTGAAACGGATTGGTATGTAGTCGATTTCAACTATTAACTCCGGGAATCCCCACCTGAATCGATCCATGAACCCCATTTTATCGGAAGAACAAAAAGAAAGGCGACGCAAAAAAAGAGAACGCCTTATTATTTTCATAACCATCCTGGTTGTCCTCATTTTGACGATCTGGGAGTCTCAGATACTTCGGCCCGACTTCCCATTTTCAACTTCCCAGCGAGTCGTCCTTTTTGCTTTGATCAACATCAACATTATTTTGCTCCTTCTGTTGATTTTCCTGGTCATCCGCAATCTCCTTAAATTGGTCACCGAGCGAAGGCGGAAAATCCTGGGTTCAAAGATTCGGACCCGGTTGGTCATGGGTTTTGTCACCTTGTCTCTTGTACCGACGATCTTATTGTTTTTTATCGCCTATGAATTTATGGCCATCGGGTTAGATTACTGGTTCAATATTCATATTGAGAAGTCCCTGCAAGATTCGTTAGACGTCGGCCGGGCCTATTATCAGGCTTCCCAACGCGGGGCCCGGATCTATGCCCAGCAGATCAGTCTGAATTTAAGTCAGTCCGGCTTCTCAACAAAAATTGATCAAGAAGTAGTGGTCAAGAATCTCCAATCCAAAATGAAGGAATACGGACTGGCTTGGGTCGGCGTCTTCTTGCCCACTCTGGAACAAAAAATTCAGATCATTACCTCAGAGGCCTATTTAAAATATTTTCAGGCCCCCCCCTTGAGTCTCATTCAAAAAGGTTTTCAACCTCAAGGGGTCTCCGAGGTTCAATCCCATCCGGAGGGTGATTTTTTTATCGCCGGCGTGCCGGTCTTTGAGGGGTCTCCCGAGGGACAGAGCATAGCCACCGTTGTGGTAGCTTCCTATTTTCCCAGATCTTTGTTGAAAAAAATGGAAACCATTTCAACCGGCCTGGAAGGGTATCGGCAGATGCAGATGTTGAAAAATCCCATTAAATTCATCTACCTGATAATCCTTTTGATCGTCTCGTTATTGATCCTATTTTCGGCCACCTGGTTTGGGTTCTATTTGGCCAAGGGGATGACCGTTCCAATACAAAGGCTGGCCGAAGGGACCTTGCGGATTGCCCAGGGGGATTATAATTTTTCCATAGACTTAGAGGCCAAAGATGAATTCGGTCTATTGGTGAATTCCTTTAACAGAATGACCTCTGATTTAAGAAAAGGGAAGGAAGAGATAGAACGGGCTCATCAAAAGTTGTGGAAGAGTAACGAGGAGCTCAATCAAAGAAAACAGTATATGGAGGCGGTCCTGGCTAATATCGGAACCGGGGTCATATCGATAGACGCCGAAGGAAAGATCAGTACTATTAACCATTCTGCCAGGGAAATGCTCAGGATAAAAACCGAAAAAGTCCTTGGCCGGCGGTATCAGGAGGTGCTCCTACCGGAACACATGGCCTTGTTGAAGGACCTGCAGGACAACCTGGACCTGATTAAGATGGGAACCCTCAAACGGACCCTGCAAGTTCCTCTGCCGGATAAGACCTTGACCCTCATGGTGAAAATTACTTTGTTGCGGGATGAAGAAAATCGAAATTTGGGGATGGTCTTGGTTTTTGATGATATGACCGAGATCGAAAAGTTTCAAAAAGTTTCGGCCTGGAGAGAAGTGGCCCGACGGCTGGCCCATGAAATCAAGAACCCCCTGACCCCCATCAAGCTGTCGGCCCAGCGTTTACGGAAGAAATATTCCTACCTCCTCCCGGAGGGAAGAGAAAAGGAAATATTTGATGACTGTACGCAAACTATCATCAATCAGGTAGATGAATTGATCGGATTGGTTAATGAGTTTTTTGCCTTTGCCAGGTTGCCGGCGGTAACCCTTTCCATGAACGACCTGAATGCCTTGATTCAGGAAGTTTTTATTTTATACCAGGAAAGTCATAAAAATATTGAATTTTCCTTTTTAGCCGACCCGGTGATACCTAAATTTTCTTTGGATCGGGAACAGATCAAAAGGGTCATGATCAATCTGCTGGATAATGCGGTGGCCGCCATCGAAACCAAAGGGTCCATAAAAATCCAGACCGGTTACGATCCCTTGTTGGAGATGGTCCGTATTCAGGTTATGGATACAGGGATCGGGATCGCTCCTAAAGATCGGGACCGGCTTTTTGAACCCTATTTTTCCACCAAAAAAGGGGGAACCGGACTGGGATTGACCCGGAGTTGAAAGAATTGGAAACGAAAATCCTGGATGCCGAGGAAAGAAGCCAAACGCTCGAGCGAGAGCTTTTTGTAGCCATCCGGCGCCAGGTGGCCGCCGAAGCGCGCCGCATCCGCCAGACGGCGGCGGTGCTGGCGGAGTTGGATGTTCTGGCGTGCTTCGCGCACCTCGCCGCCGAGCGCCAATACCGCAGGCCGGAGTTTTCCGACAACGGCGAACTGGTCATCCAGCGCGGACGCCATCCGGTGATCGAGCGCCTCAGTGAAGAAGGCCAGGCCGGCAAGTTCGTTCCCAACGATCTCTACATGAACGGGAGTAGCGACCTGATCCTGATCGTCACGGGGCCGAACATGGGGGGCAAGTCAACCTACCTGCGCCAAGCCGCACTGATCGCCTTGATGGCCCAGATGGGGAGCTTCGTGCCCGCGGAGCGCGCCCAGCTTCCCATTTTTGACCGTATCTTCACCCGCATCGGCGCCTCGGATAACCTGGCGCGGGGGCGCTCGACCTTTATGGTGGAGATGACCGAGGCGGCGAGCATTCTGAACACCGCCACCCCGCGTAGCCTCGTTTTGCTTGACGAGGTAGGGCGGGGCACGGCCACCTTCGACGGCCTCGCCATTGCCTGGGCTGTCGTCGAGCACCTGCAGGCCCGCACGCGGCCTAAGACCCTCTTCGCCACACACAGCGATACGC
>CAWIRY010000133.1:0-54693 GCA_963838485.1 uncultured delta proteobacterium
CATTGCAATTACAGCAATAGCAGGGATTGCATTACTTTTAGCTGATCCTAAGTTTAGAAAAAAATTATAAAAGAGGTAAACGAATAAATAATTAACTTCCTGTTGATTAGTATCTCCCAAAGAATTTGACTGGAGAAGATGACGTGGCTGAAAAATTTGATCCGAAAGAAGTGGTAGCCTTTAAAGAACTCTTAATGAGTAATGTCTATGAACAAGAGGCCATTATTAACCTCCTGGAGAAGAAAGGGATCATTACCAAGGCCGAACTCTTGGAGGAAATCAAGGAACTAAAGAAGAAAACACCACAATAAATTAATAGGGGGTCCACATCCGAACTGTAAATCGGCACAAAGGATTAAACCCGATAACCTGGTTAAGTTTAGAGCCCGGAAGAGGCTCGTCAGGCCGGTTATGTCCCCTGTAAGGTATTAATCTTTGCCCTTTGGCCAGTAGAATCGAATCTGGCAATGTTCAGAGGCCAATAAAACTATGTTTGAAGTACCGTTATTCGACGATGACTAGCGGCAAGCCTTTCTTTATATTATGGACGAAATCCATTGGGTCATGGTCTGTTCAGCCGATAAATTGCCCTGGTTTCCCAAAGATGAAGATCGGTTAGAATGGAGCTTAAGGGTCTATGGGCGGTGGCATCCAGACCCGGATAAAAACACTATCCTCAATTTTCCCTGGCCGAAACCCGGAAAGATCCCGAAGGTGGAGGCTGACTTTTTAAAACCTACAGAGGAAGAAAAAAAGAAGGTCAGAGATTTTATAGCTGATCATGAAGGACCTGGGATGGACCCCTTGACCGAAATGATAGTCCAACTGGCCAAGGATCTGATTCAGGAGGTCCATTGAGTCTGACGGAAGCTGGGTGAGATGGACTATTATAATGCTATTTAAGAACCAGGCATCTTTTTTGGTGAATCCAATTGTACCATCATTAACCAATTTTGACGTTGGAGGATTAGGTGGAAAGTGATATAATTTGTTAACTATTTTTAGATCGGTTCTGGCAGATTTTCCGACAATAGAATATCTCTAACTTCACAACAAGGAGAGAATGATTATGGAAAAGGATGTAAGTCGAAGGGAATTTTTAATGGGATCGGCAGCCGCGCCTACCATATTACACGAAAAAGTGATGGCTGAAGCCAGAAGTTTTATGCAAAGTCGAGTGATCCTGACGGCGGCCGAGCTTGATCTCTTTACCCATCTTGAACAAAAACCATCCAGTGCCGACGAAATAGCAGATAGGCTGGGTCTTGAGCGAAAGGCTTTAACCAGACTTCTTGACTGCCTCGTTATCTTTGGATTCATTGAAAAAGAAAGAGGATCCTATTGCAATACAGAGGAGGGAACCCTTTTATCAGCCAATCATCCAGAAAGTGTTCTTCCCATGGTTCTTCATATGAATCATCTTTGGAATACTTGGAGTGGACTTACAGAAAGGGTCAGAAAGGGACAAGATCCTCAAACCAAACCAGGTCTTAAATTCGATGAAAAGAGTATGAAGGCTTTTATTGGAGCTATGCACATCGCAGCAAAAAGTCTTTCTTTAGAAATAGCCGAGTCTTTTGATTTAACTCCATTTCAAAAGCTTCTTGACGTTGGTGGAGCCTCAGGAACTTATACCATTGCTTTCTTGCAGAGAAACCCAGAAATGAAAGCAATCATTTTTGACATGAAAGAGGTCATCCCCCTTGCTCAGGAACGTTTACAAGAGGAAGGACTCCTTGATCGGGTAGAATTAGTGGATGGAGACTTTTATCAAGATGAACTTCCGAAAGGTTGTGATCTTGCCCTTCTCTCTGCCATAATTCACCAGAACGGTCTTAATGAAAACTTCAATCTTTTTCAAAAGGTACATCGTGCCCTTAACCCTGGAGGGGTAATTCTCATCCGGGACCACATCATGGACGAATCACGGACCAAACCACCCAGCGGAGCCATTTTTGCTTTAAATATGCTGGTTAATACCCGTGGTGGGGATACCTATACTTTTATTGAAGTAAAAAATACCCTTGAACGGGCTGGTTTTAAAGAAGTAAAGCTCATCAGAAGCGGTGGACAGATGGACTGCCTGGTAAAAGGGACTGCATAAAAACAAATGGATCTTGTCCCAATATAAGTAGCGACGCCGTCCTAACGATGAGCGTTAGCCGGAAACCCCTCAATCAATCGGTATCCCAAAGTTTACAAATTTTAGCCAGGAGAAACCGATACCACTTTTTAATGCCGGTTCCAATGCTTAAACCCACGCCAGGAAAGGCGTTCAACCGTTTCTTATGCTAATTTTGCCCACTCGGTTGGGAGAAGAGCCTAAAAAGATATAGGAGATAGTATGGATCAAATATTTACTAAAAAAGTCCGGGCTGCGGCAGTGGCTGGATGGTGGACTTTGTTAATCGCCTATTGTATCCTGTTGATTCAATGGCTTGCTTATTTGGTGATTATGACCAAACAGCCGACAGGAATAGTTTGCTTATGGGGTGAAGGCGTTACGTGGACGGAAATCCGTGCTATCTGGCTGTGGGCAATGGTGGCATTTAAGCTCAGCATCGGAATGATGATATTTGTCGTCATCTGGCTGACACTATGGGCAAGACAACTGGCAAAAAAATAGAATTGAGAGTTATGGCTAATTAGCTGTGAGTCGGCACGTTCTTATCTGGAATTTGGGATTCCTAAAGAAAGCAATTTAATGTCCCTAACAGAATTTACCAAGAAATTAATCAAAGAAAAACTCTCCCAATACTGTATAAACCGTATTCCAGAACATGCCCGTGATATGGGAGAGTTGATCTTCAAAATTGATGGGAATAAAGTTACCCTCATTGAAACAAGACCATATTTCCAGGATCCTTCCATCTGGACTCAAAATCGCGTAGCTCAATTTCGATTTGATAATGATAAAAAACAATGGCAGCTATACTCTATTGACAAGGATAACAGATGGCAGCTTTATGACTTGATTCAAGCGAGCATTGATTTTGATGATCTTCTGAAGGAGCTAGATCGTGATCCGACCGGTATATTTTGGGGATAAGGTAAAGTCTATCGGGTCTTAGTTGATTTCTTTCGGTTTTTAGGTTAACTACCATTATTTATTGCGGGGTAGAAATCAGAATTAGATATTCTTATCGTTAAAACTTGGGGAGCTAAAAATGAATAAAACCCTCATTATTGGTATAGATTGCGCCGTTGAGGATAAAAACACAGGGGTTGCAGTCGGTGTATGGTCTGAACGTGATCGCCAGCTAAATTTGATCTTTAAACACGGTTCTAACAAGTTTTTAACAAAGACAATAATAGTTACTATCAAAGGGAAATTAAATCAGTCAGATAGGATACTGCTTGCCTTTGATGCCCCATTAGGTTGGCCTATAGATATGGGGAAACAATTATCTAAGCACATAGCAGGCAACCCACTTCCGGTTGATTCTAACCAGCTTTTTCGTAGAGAGACCGATCGTTTCATTAAAAATAAATTTGGGAAACAATCGTTGGATGTAGGAGCAGATAAAATTGCCCGAACGGCCCATGCTGCCCTTAATCTATTAAACGAGGTACGGAAAAAAACCAATCGTGATTTCCCCCTGGTCTGGAAGCCTGATTTTACTGGCACTGGAGTGATTGAAGTGTATCCGGCGGCAACATTGACTTCTCATGGTGTGACTTCATCTGGATATAAAGGAGAAAAAAATATTGACCTTTGTAATGACATCCTTGAAAAATTGGGGAAAATCAGGTCATCAACAAACCTCTCTTCCTTAACTATAGAGGATGATAATGAACTTGATGCCATAATCTGTGTCCTTGCTGGTGCTGATTTCTTGGATGGGCTTGCTCTTAATCCAGAAAACGATAAATTGGCTGAGAAAGAAGGTTGGATTTGGGTTAGGGATAAAAATGGTTTCCCAATTCCGCCAGAGAAAAAACAAGTGTAATTTTTATTTGTTCACAGATATTGAAAGGGGAGACTCAATATGTCTAATATTAACAAGACAGTTTATATAAACTTTTTTGACAGTATAGGTAGGTGGACCCAAGTAGTTGGACAGCCTGGACATGGGAATAAGCTCTGAGTAAGGGTTGTTAATATAGGCATCAGGCTGCCTGGGTTATTGGAGAAGGTAAGCTATAATATACCTCATCCGGGGTTAGTTGTCCAAAGGTTTGATGAGGGCGTTCCTGGTTGTAGAACCGGAGCCACTCTCAACGATCATCAGCCCGACGGTGATTTCCCGGATGATATCCCATTTTAATTCTGTGACAATTCTTCCGCAAAATGCACAAAAACCATAGAAAACAGGTTGCAAAAAAGCAGTGTTCTCTATTTTTCCCTTTGCAAGTTATTGAAAATACTAATAGTAAATACACGACTTTGGGAGTGTGGCTACTAAACCATTCCCTAAAATCTCTATAAAGGCCTCAAAAGTTAATTTCATAACGACTATAGATACTTATTTAATGAAGGTATTTAGATGGGCTGGAGGAAGATCGTCGATCCTGGGGCATTTCAGATGGACTTTTGGAGAGTAATTTGGTGGTCGAAATGCCCCTCGGTAGTGGCTGGGTGAAACCAGCCTGGAACGCTGCAACTATCTTTTCCCAAACCTTATACCAGAATTATAATGCACATAGCAATATTGGATCTATTGCCTGATGCACTGACATGGTAAAAATTATTCGACAGGAGTCTCAAAAATGGATAGATGGGACCCGTTGGAAGTAGTGGTGGGAGGGTATGGCTTATCTTAGCAAGGTTGATTTATACACGCGGTTTGTATCTTCAAGTTAATTCAAAAATAATGTATTAACGCTATTAACAGTCTTGCAGAGTTCTCCCAGGACATCATTAAAACCCTATTGCTCCTGATTAATAATGTATTAACGCTATTAACAGTCTTGCAGAGTTCTCCCAGGACATCATTAAAACCCTATTGCTCCTGATAAATAAGGTATGAAAGACATTAACAGTCTTGCAGAGGTCCACCAGAGCATCATTAAAGCCCTATTGCTCCTGATTAATAATGTATTAAAGACATTATCAGTCTTGCAGAGTTCTCCCAGGACATCATTAAAACCCTATTGCTCCTGATAAATAAGGTATTAACGCTATTAACAGTCTTGAAGAGTTCTCCTAGGACATCATTAAAACCCTATTGCTCCTGATAAATAAGGTATTAACGCTATTAACAGTCTTGAAGAGTTCTCCCAGGACATCATTAAAACCCTATTGCTCCTGATAAATAAGGTATGAAAGATATTATCAGTCTTGCAGAGGTCCACCAGAGCATGATTAAAACCCTATTGCTCCTGATAAATACTGTATTAAAGACATTAACAGTCTTGCAGAGGTCCACCAGAACATGATTAAAACCCTATTGCTCCTGATTAATAAGGTATGAAAGATATTATCAGTCTTGCAGAGTTGACAGTTAATAGGAATGGTCATGGCATTAAAAATAATATTTAGCCCCCCATCTTTCTGGATAGCTGTGGCCATTCCTAATTCTGAATCATTTTTTCGATTTTTTAGCAAAGAAAGGAAAAAATTCTCCCTATATTTAATATAACGGAAATTCTTATGTATTATGTATTTTTTATTAATCATCTGGTTTTTCCCTTTTCTGCAAAATCTGCTTATTGATCTTTTGACGGAGTTTAATAAAAGTGGTTTAATCAATCTGATAAGAGGCGGGGTCGGAAATGGTCCTGCCTTTATCGGTGCAATAATGCCCTTCCCTATTAAAAAATGATTAAGGCTGCATTTTTTGATTATCTCTTGAAGGGAACATATTTCCCTTCTCCGGTCTAAGATCGTTTAGAATAAGGGTCGTTGTCGGAGATCGCTCATCTCCAGATTACGGCCTGATGGCTCAATCATAGTCTTTCCCTATTGATGTGATCGCCATGCCTAAAGAGAGCAACTTCTGGCAGATGCTGGCCGCGGTTGTCTTTGGGAGACCAAGAGGCCGACTTTCATAAACGGGGGTTAAAGTTCAAGCCATTCTGGATGAACCTAGAGAAAAAAATATACATCTGCTGCCTTCATGGCCAATGTGACGATTCCAACCAACAGGAGATAATATGGGAAGAGATAAAGACGAACCGAAAAAGGTCAAGGCGACAATAGGGGAAACGGATCGAAAAAAGCAAGATGAAATACTTCAAGAGAAGATTAAAAAACTGGTTGATTTTTTTTATATGCAGGATTCTGATTTAAAAAATTTAGGAGCAAATTTAGAAGCCAAAAGGATAGCAATATTGACTTATGCCCTTTCCGAATATATACAAATTTTCCGACCCTATTCTTTAATCATAAATAAAGATAAGTACAAAAGAGAATATAGAGCTCTATTTGACCTGAAGAGTAAAACCATTCCACCTGATTTTTTTGACGAAACTTCAATAAAAGAAGTAATAAACCCAGTAATAAACCAAGCAAAAAGAATTTTTCTTGATTTCTCCGATGACTCTTTGATCTCTATTTTTTCTGATTTATTATCCCCCCAGTGGGATGGTCCAAAAGGTTTACTTGATATTGAGATCTTTTTAGGCTTAATCCTGTTTTATCACCTCCATCTTGAAAAAATTGCGCCCAAAGCAGTTGTTTACCAAATGAGTACAGTCATGATGATTTTAATTCATGATGCTCTCGTGGCTATAAGACTAATGGATAGTAAAGGAAAGACCTCCGATCGGATAACCAAAGGTACGGAAATTAAAAAAGCCAAAAAAGAACAGAGAGCGAAAAGAATAATAG
Organism: uncultured delta proteobacterium; assembly: GCA_963838485.1. Classification (GTDB taxonomy): domain Bacteria; phylum Desulfobacterota; class RBG-13-43-22; order RBG-13-43-22; family RBG-13-43-22; genus RBG-13-43-22. The sequence goes on from CAWIRY010000133.1 coordinate 6,773, forward strand.
ACCAATGGACCCTATTTAAAAAGAAAAAAGGCACTGAAGCAATAAGCCTAATGACCCGAAACAAAATAGCCACAGTGATACAAAGTAAAAATTATTATTTTTCCGTTAATACGATCATCCAGGCGCTGGAACAACATTTCAAATCACTTAATCACTCCCCTCCTTGGAAACCGGTAATAAAAAAATTCATCAAAACGTAACATTTTGATTGAAATACTGAATAAATTTAATACTTACCTAAAATTATTTATTGACTTAACTTTTCCTGGCCTTATAATAGAAGCCATAGGTTGACCTTTGCCTATGGCTTCATCTTTTTTTGCAGGAGGGTTTGGCCGAGGAGGGCTAAGGGCTTAAAGAAAAATGATTAGGAGATATTACTATGAGTAATTATAGCGGCAATCCTGCCTTTTTGTCAATTAAAAAAGAGGAACGTTACCGAAAAGCCTTAAAGAGAATTCCAGCTCCTGGGGACGGCTGCCACCCCTCTTTATTAACCGTTGCGAATCTGGGGGTGCATGCTGGTCTGGATGGTGAAAGAATATTCCGGGACATCTGGGAATGCATACCACAAGGGAGCCGCCGAGTCCCCGACCGGGAAATAACCGACGCAATCAATAAGGCGCTGTCTGACCACCATGGCGGCACCTTCACCCCGCGATCACGAAGGGCGCCCATTGTCCATGACGGGAAATCTGCCCTCCAGAGAATCATCAGTCAGGGGAAAATTAGCGAAGAGGCAGCCCTCAGAGAATCATCCCCCATCCGCCTATTGGGAAAACCACAAGACGACTTTGCTCTCTTCATCGAAACCCGCTTTAAACCGGACGATCTTATTTTTATCGGGGACCGCTGCGAAGCCGGAATCGTGTTCAAAACAATCAGGACCGCCTCTGGTTGGATCGCCTATTCTCGGAACGGGGGAAAGACCGCTCCTCATATAATCATCAATCCCCTTACCGGCGCCCCTGCCCCCACGAAAAATGGAGATAAGATGACTCTTCGGGGAGATGGAAATGTCGCTGCCTGCCGGCATTGTTTGGCAGAATTCGACAACCTGAGCCGGGAAGAACAGATCAAGTTCTGGAGCGCCGCCAAGCTGCCCATTGTCGCCTTGATTGACTCCGGCGGGAAATCAATTCACGCATGGCTTGACGTTCAAAAACTGGCCAAGGTTGAGACTCCGGAGCAATGGCAGACACAGATCAAGACCCGTCTCTACGACCGCATCTTAAAGCCCCTGGGGGTGGACGGAGCCTGTTCAAACCCAGCACGATTGAGCAGGCTACCGGGTCATTACCGAGCGGAAAAGGGAAAATACCAGCGCCTTTTATGGCTGTCACCCGAAGGAAGACCCATATCATGATTGAAGATTTTGAACGACAGGCACGAGAGGCCGACGAATCTGAAGAAAACCAGTTAAATACTGCCCTCGAAATAGTGAAAAATGTATTGGGTACTAATGATATTAAAGAAGCCCTTATCCAGGCCATGAAGACCCCAGAGACCCTTCAAGCCTTCGCGTTAGTATCTCAAAAGCGACCAGGAGAATACGAGGCCAGCCTTTTGGAGCTGAGGAAGCTGGGCATCACATCAAAAGATGTCGAAAACTTCAGAAAGTTAATAAAACAAATCAGTTGGGAACAAACAATTTCTCAAAAAAATGGAAATTTCAAAAAAGCAAGTGACCTGCTCCCTGATAGTAATTGTCCTTTCCCCAATCTTATTATCCCCCCAAATTATAATCTTTCTCTGGACGGAACAGAAATTTATCCAAGCAATATAAAAATTGCATTTGCACCAATCGGGATAACCGCCAGATTAAAAAATGTGGAGGAGGGGGATGAATTTCTACGGATAGCTTGGCGCCGTTCGGGGAAGTGGGAGGAACGGGTTATTGATCGTGGAGTTGCACTTGAAGGGAGGCGTTTAGTTCAAAATGCGTCATATGGGCTACCGGTAGCGGGTCAAAATGCCAGTGTAGTGGCAGCCTATCTTCATGAACTGGAAGCATATAATATACAAACTCTCCCGCCTGTAAGGGTTTCTGCCCACATGGGGTGGCAAGGGCGCGATGGGCGCGATGGGTTTTTATGGGGCCGAAAGCTGATATTGCCTAATGGCGAAATGACCTCGGAGCTTTCCATCGAAGATTTGGCCCTTGAGAACTGGCAAGAAGATTGGATCTCGTTTCAAGGGACCACCCCCGGTGACGATCAAATTTTAGCGGGTTTCCATTCTAATGGTAGTTTAGAAGGATGGAAAGAAGCCATTAAGCCTTTGGAAAAATATCCAAAGGCGTCGATCAGTTTATATGCTTCCCTGGCTCCCCCTCTCCTTAAAATAGTGGATGTTTCTAATTTTGTGGTCGACCTTTCCTGCCGGACCTCTACAGGGAAGACAACGGCATTGCGAGCAGGGGCCAGTGCCTGGGGGAATCCGGACGAAAAAGCCAACGGGACGATGTTCTCGTGGGATACCACAAAGGTTTGGTTGGAGCGGACGGCTGGAATATTGAATGGACTGCCTCTCATCCTGGATGATACGAAACGGGCAAAAAATCCTCGTACGATTTCCGAATTCATTTATCAATTTTGTCAGGGTCGAGGACGGGGACGTGGGAATACAAAAAGCCTGGCAACTACCAGAACATGGCACACCATTTTAATTTCAAGTGGTGAATCTCCCGCTGTCAGTTTCACCCAGGAAGGGGGAACCCGCACCAGGGTCCTTCAAATCCGAGGCCTGCCGTTCGGAAAAGATTCCGATGAAACCCGGCGCATAGTTAATCAATTAAATTCTCAGCTTATTGTTCATTATGGGCATGCCGGGCCGGCTTTTGTTTCCTACCTTTTGAAAAATCGTGATCTTTGGAAAGACTATAAAAACCAATATCGTTCGACTATGGAATTTTATGCCGAGGAGGCGAATACTCCAGAGGGGGGCCGCCTTGCTCAAGGATTCGCAATTTTGCATCTTGTTGAAGTTTTAGCTAACGCTGCTGGGTTAATCCCATGGCCCTATGGGGAGATAATTCGCGACATCTGGCATGCAGTTGCCATCGAGGGGGTTGACGCAGCGGGAGAAGTCCGGGCTTTACAGGATATGATTTCTTGGGCGCATTCCAATGTTTTCCGATTCTATGGCCGCCATCAAACCGACAAAGACGGAAATCCCAAGATTGGCATCATCGGATGGGCAGGACGATGGGACTCCTCTTCAGATTGGGATTTCATTGGGTTCCTTCCCACCGTTTTGAAGAAGGAATTGACCAATCTTGGATATGAGCCCGAAGGGATACTGGCGGGATGGAAGGCCAAGGGGTGGCTGGAGGTGACCAAAGGGGAACGGGGATATACAACTCAAAATCTTTAGACGGGGATAAGACGCGTATGATCGTAATCCGCCGTGAAGTGGTTGAGGCGGTGGAATAGTCCCGGCAGATGTCCCTACTGCCGGGACGTTGCCGTGACATGATTTATTTAATTAATACAATAGATTATATTAATATATCCCTACATAAAACAAAATATGTCCTTAGGTAAAAAAATAACACACATATATGAGTGAAGAAAAATTTTATAGAGAGAGGTTGTGTTTTTTGCCTGGATGTCGTGACATCTGGGGTTTAAATACACATAAGAAATTGATTTAATTAAATAAATTATGGATGAAAACTGTCCCGACCACGTCCCTACATGCCGGGACTAACCAGACCATCAGGAGTGACGAGTTGAGTAAAAAACCGATTCTCAATGAAGATTTTTTAAAGAAAATAGGTGTGGCCTATTGTCCAGGCACGGAATTCACCAAGCCAGAACCGAATGGTCAAGACACTATGCCGGAGACACAGCTCCCTCCGGATATGCCACGGCCCTTCCTGGACGGTGATGGGGACCCAGTTATTCCTTTCAATTCGGATCCCAAATACCATTACTGGGCCGGTGGGCAATCCCTGGTTACCACCCTCAAGGAATTATGGGAGGATCGGTCAGACAAGGTTTTGGGAGACACACTATGAAAGAATCCACAAGAAAAAAACAGGACATTATCCTATTTACCAACGGGCAAGGTCCCGGTGGCCCGGAAGTATAACAGGGAGGATTATGGAATTAAAAGTTTACCCGAACCAACAAGAATTGGATTCGGCCGTTGCCGGGGATTCTCCCGTTCGCTTTCAAGGCCAAGTTAAGGGCCTACGGTCAGAGTAAAAGATAGATAGGTGAAGGATATGGATGCTAAACTATCTCTGCCAGAGGAACTTATTGATCAGATTGTTGATAAACTGGTTGGTCGTCTGGATGAAAAAATCCGTCCTTCCCTGATGGATGTTGATCAATTGGCCGCCTTTCTCAATGTGCCGAAGGGCTGGCTTTATGACCGGACACGGGATAAGACCTCAGGGTTTCCATGCATCAAAATCGGTAAATATGTACGGTTCAATCTTCCAGAGGTGATCGAATTTTTAAAAAGTCAGGAATGACCTGCTGATATACTATCTTTTGTTACTATTTTTATTAAATAATGACAGCTACTTATAAGATATGCTACTATTTTGCTACCAAAATAAAATAAAATTTTACTTGACTTATAAGACTACCAATGGTAGATTTAACCTATGACTGGAGAAGAATTGAAATCCTGGCGTTCAAAACGGAACCTCACGCAAGAGGAATTAGGAGGAATCTTAGGGATTGCCAAGAACAGTGTTTTTCGCTGGGAAGCGGGAATGCGAAAGATCCCGCCATTTCTTCATCTGGCCCTCAAAGCAATAGATCTAAAGAAAGGAGGTGAGAAAAATGTCGTGCGTAAGAAAGCGAAGAGGAAAATGGGTGATTGATTTTTATGATCAGTTTGGGCGACGGCACTGGGAGACTGTGGGAACCAACAAAAAGGCCGCTGAAGAACAATTGGCCCAGAGGATCCAGGAAGTCGGCAAGGAAATTTTTCAACCAATACAACTTTCAAAAACATTTAAGGAGGTATCAGCCGAATGGTTTCAGAGCCAGGTTGAAACAAAAAAGAGGCCCAAAACGGTCAAGTATTACAAGGACATTAAGGGGATTCATTTAGACCCCTATTTTGGAGAGATAAAGGTGGGACGAATCGACTTTGCCCTTATCGAAAAATACATGGCCTTTAAATTGACGAAAGGAAAACTTAACAAAGATTCGATCAATAAAACCGTAACGGCTTTGGGAACCATTTTGAAGTATGCAGTGAGAAGGAAATTTATTGAATCCAACCCGGTCCCCAATGTGGAGCGTTTCCGAAAGGGGCTGATGAGTTTAAGGAGAAGAAACGATTTCTTGTCCCAAAAGAGATTCAGTTGCTTCTTAAAAACGAAGATTCAAAGTGGGGTCCGATTATCCTCACTACGGTTCTTACTGGGATGAGAGAATCAGAGGTCCTGGCTTTGCAGTGGGGAGATGTTGATTTTGTCCAAGGGCAAATTGTTGTCAGACGGACTCTTCAGGGGGGGAAATTCTATAACCCTAAGACGAAGACCTCACGGAGGAAGATTGACATCGACCCGCAATTGATAACCGAACTTAAGAAATGGAAGCTCCGATGCCCTAAAGGGGAACAGGACCTTGTCTTTCCCAATAGTGTAGGCGGCCCTATGGACGGTCTGCATATGCTAAAAAGGATTTTTTATCCGGCTTTGAGCAGGGCGAAAGTTGCCAAGATCAGATTTCACGACCTTAGGCACACCAACGCCAGTTTGAGGATTGAGGCCGGCCAGAATCCCAAGTACATGCAGGAGCAATTGGGTCATAGTAGCATACAGGTCACCATGGACATCTATGGGCATCTGCTTAGATCATCAGATCAAGACGCGGCTATCAAATTGAGAGAAGTTATTTTAACGTCAAAAAATGATGATCGGCCAGATGATGGTAGCAAAATGGTAGCAGAGGGTTAAAAGGAGGTCTCAATGGTAGGTCAACTAATTCGTAACCAGTTGATTTTAAATGGAGCCGGCGATGGGATTTGAACCCGCGGCCTGCTGATTACGAATCAGCTGCTCTACCCCTGAGCTACGCCGGCTTGAAAAGAATAATTCCATATTTGACTGGGATTGTCAAGAAGAGGATTGCTATTATTTTTACTTGATCATAATAAACAAATTGTTTATTATCGACGTATGATTAAATCGTTTCGTTGTCGCGAAACACAAAAAATATTTTTCCGTCGGTTTTCCCTAAAATTTCCCAAGGGCCTTCAGCAGCGGGCCTTTATGAGACTTAATGCCCTTGATGCGGCGAATCAGCTTGAAGATTTAAGACTGCCGCCATCAAACCGACTTGAATCCTTGAAAGGAAAACGGAAAGGGCAATGGAGTATTCGGATCAATGATCAATGGCGTATTTGTTTTGAATGGCAGGAAGGGAATGCCGAACAAGTGGAAATCGTGGACTACCATTGAGGAGAAGCCAATGAAAAAGCGACCTATTTCTCCGGTACACCCCGGAGTATATCTAAAAGAATTGATGACGGAGTTAAACCTGTCCCAATACCGGCTTGCCCGTGAATTGGGCGTACCAGCGATGCGTATTAATCACGTGGTGAATGGCAAACGACCGGTAACCGCGGAACTGGCTTTGCGTCTGGGGCGCTATTTCGGCCAGAACCCGCGATATTGGATAAACCTCCAAAGTCGTTATGATATGGATGTTGCCGAGGATGCCTTGTCTGAGAAGGTGGCCATGGAAGTTCGTCCCTTGATGGCGGCGGTTTAGTACGAAAATAACCTTTGTCCACCCCTTCCCTCCCCCCTCCGAGGGGGAGGGTGAGGGAGGGGGGGAGATTTTCATGTTTCATGGTGCCCTTTGGGGCATGAGCACTAATAGGAAGGTAATTCTTGGCTTCCCTCCGTGAATGGTGAGGGAGGGAGAAATTTTTAAGAGGGAGGCAGATTATGTACCAGGGAAACCGGCAGGCCCATTACGGTCTGGAGCATCAGGGGATCAAGAACGTGGGAACCATTTATTGGAACCCTCCTACGCCGGTGCTCTATGAAGAGATCGTCCGGCGGCGGGAAGGGGTCATGGCCCATTTAGGGCCCATTGTCGTCCGAACCGGGCACCATACCGGCCGGTCCCCTGATGATAAACGTATCGTCCGCGAAAAAACCAGTGAAGACAAGATCTGGTGGAGTCCGGTCAATGTACCCATGGAACCGGAAAAGTTCGAGGTCCTTTATTTCCGCATGCTGGCCTATCTCCAGGGTAAGGACGTCTTCGTTCAGGACGGATATGCCGGGGCCGACCCCAAGTATCAGGTGCCGATCCGGATCATCACCGAAAGCGCCTGGCATAATCTCTTTGCCAGGAATATGTTCGTTCAGATCAAGGATCCTTCCAAGCTGGCTCATCATGTCCCCAAATTTACCATCATCAATGTCCCTAAATTTCATGCCCTGCCGGAATTGGACGGGACCAATTCCGAGGCCTTCATCATCGTCAATTTTGGAAAAAGGCTGATCCTCATCGGAGGGACCATCTATGCCGGGGAAATCAAGAAATCCGTCTTTACCGTCCTAAATTACCTCTATCCTCAGGAAAAGGTCATGTCCATGCATTGTTCGGCCAATGTGGGTCCGAAAGGGGATGTGGCCATCTTCTTCGGTCTTTCCGGGACCGGGAAAACCACCCTTTCGGCCGATCCGGAAAGGTTACTCATCGGCGACGATGAACACGGCTGGAGCGATAAGGGAATCTTTAACTTCGAAGGGGGATGCTACGCCAAGGTCATCCGCCTTTCCGAAGAGGCCGAGCCGGAGATTTATGAATGCACCCGGAAGTTCGGGACGATCCTTGAGAATGTAGCCATCGATACAGAGACCCGCCGGGTCGATTTAAATGATGGGACCTTGACGGAGAACACCCGGGCGGCTTATCCCATCAGCCATATCAGCCGGGCCGTCCGTTCCGGTGTGGCCGGCCATCCCCAAAATATCATCATGCTGACCTACGACGCCTTTGGGGTTTTGCCGCCTATTTCCAGGTTAACCCCCGAACAGGCTATGTATCAATTTCTTTCCGGGTATACGGCCAAGGTGGCGGGGACGGAAAAGGGGCTGGGAAAAGAGCCCCGGGCCACATTCAGCACCTGTTTCGGCGCCCCTTTTATGGCCCTGCCACCCACGGTCTATGCCGGGCTTCTTGGGGAACGGATTAAAAACCATAAAGTCCATTGTTGGCTGATCAATACGGGCCTGTCCGGCGGGCCTTTCGGGGTGGGGGAGAGAATCAGAATTGCCTATACCCGGTCCATGATCCATCAGGCCCTGGAAGGGAAGCTGGATCGGGTGCCTGTGGAAAGGGATCCTATTTTCAATCTAAGCATTCCCACGGCCTGTGAGGGGGTGCCAGGAAAAATACTTAATCCCCGAAACACCTGGCGAAAGCCGAAGGAGTACGATGCCCAGGCCCGAAACCTGGCCGGGAGATTCAAAGAGAATTTTAAACAATTCGCCCCTTTAGTCACAGCCAAGGTAAGGAACGCCGGGCCTCTTTAATTTTTTAATCCTTCAATAACTCCTCGATTCGATTGACCAAGGACTGGATATTCACCGGTTTTTGAAAGAAATCGTCGGCAAAGGTCTCCATGCCTCCGCTTAAGGTGTAGTTGGTGGAAGTGATGTGATCGCCGATGGCGGTAAGCAGAATAATCGGGATCTCTGAGCAGGTCGGGTCTTTTTTGAGTTCGTTGCAGACTGCATAGCCGTCCTTATCGGGCATCATGACATCGAGGACGATCAGGTCAGGCCTTTCATTTCTGGCCTTTTCCAGGCCTTCTATTCCGCCATAGGCCGGAAGGGGAGAAAACCCTTTGCCTTCGAGCATCATGCTAACGGTTTCAACCAGATCCGGGTCGTCATCCACAATAAGAATTCTCTTCTTCTCCATTTATCTTCCTTTCTAAAGATCAGGTATGAGGTTTAAGCAGTAAAGGCCAGGTATAAGGTGTAAGGTATAAGGTGCAAGGTAACAACAGGACCTCATTCGCAACCTTGTACCCCGAACCTTGAACCTCGAACCTTATACCCCTGTACCATAAACTTTGTCCTTTAGCCATTGTTTTTATATGCCGGAGGCCTTGATGATATCCGGAACAACTTCTTCCTTCCCGATGGCCATGATGTGGACCCCGTCACAGATTTTTTCTTCCTTTAATTTTCGTATCATTCGACCGGCGATCTCGATCCCCTTGGCCAAGGCCTGCCCCTTGGGGGCCCCGGCCATTTCATCGATCAAAGCCTGGGGGACCGAAACTCCGGGGACATTTTTATTCATATACTGGCCCATCCGGGCCGAGGTCAGCAAGATTATCCCGGCTAAAATTTTTACCGGAAATTGGCGGGCATATTCCATGAAGCGGCCAAATTTTTCCAAATCATAGACCGCCTGAGTCTGGAAAAATTCCGCCCCGGCCTCGACTTTTTTTTCAAATTTAATCAACTGGGGTTCCAAGGGGTTGGCCTCCGGAGTGACAATGGCCCCGGCACAAAATTCAACCGCCCCGTTCAATTCGGTCCCCCCCAGGTCTTTGCCTTTTTCCAATGTCCGGACAGCGGCCAGCAATTGGCTGGAGTCCAGGTCAAAGACCGCCTTGGCTGTTTTGTGGTCCCCCACCACGATGGAGTCGCCGGTCAGGCATAAAACATTCTGGATCCTCCGTTGACAGGCAAACAGGAGATCGGCCTGAAGGGCCAGACGGTTTCGGTCCCGGCAGGTCATCTGGAGAATGGGTTCTCCTCCCTGCTCTTTAACCAGCAAAGCAGCACCGAGAGAGGGGAAACGCATGACCGAGCTTTGATGATCCGTCAGATTAATAGCATCGACCAGATCTTTCAGCAGATTGATATGATGTATCATCTTCTCCAGATTGGTCCCTTTGGGCGGGCCGACTTCGCTGGTGATCACAAATTTTCCTGACTGCAGGGCCTGGCGGAAACTTTGGGCCATGGACTCAACTCCTTTCTCTGAGTGCTGAAAGCTCAAAAATGAAAGCTGAAAGGAAAGACAATGGGTTTGATCGTGTCCGCCGCGGCGGATGAATCTTGGGTTTTAAGCCAAAGAATAATTTCATACTTTTAACCTCGATGCTCTTTAGTTTTCATCCTGAAATCCAAGATTTCCGGATAGCTTTCAGCAGTCAGCGGTCAGCATTTAGCCCAACTCCCCCATGATAAAGGGTTTTGCTGAAAGCTAAAAGCTGATGGCTGAGCGCTCCATCCGGAAAGTTATAGTTTCCGGATGGATGCTCTTTAATATTTTTTATCCCAACAAGACTAAGGTTCCAAGGGGACAAAATACTTCCCCGGTTTGGGCTCGACCTGATAATTGCGAGGTCGCTGATAGCGTTTCATTAAATGAAGCTGTCCCTGTTCTTCCAGACGGCGATAGATCAAGGTCCAGGCGCAGTCCTTCTCGGAATCGATTTCACATTTTCCGTTATTCGTACCGCCGCAAGGGCCGTTGACCAGACCTTTATGGCAGGAAGTCACCGGGCAGATCCCGCCGGTGATCCCCAGGATGCAATCTCCGCATTGTACGCAGATTTCTTCAAATCGGCCCAACCCCTGCTCTTTGCCGATAAAGAGGGTGTCCAAAGCCGGGATGACCGGCTTGGCAACCTGGCGGGCCGCGGTCTGGACGCCAAAGGCGCAGGTCATGATCAGCAAGGCATCGGCCTGATCCATTTGCGGGCCCTGTTCCTTGAGGGCCTCCTCGGTCAAATTATCACAGGCCACTGGTAAGATGAGGGTCCCGGTTATTAGCTTCCCTTTTTTAGAAAGCTTTTCCTGCATGGCCTTGACCTCCGGCTGGCCGCCGGTACGGCAAAGGGTGACGCAGGTGCCGCAGCCGATGATAAAAATGCGATTGAGTCTTTGCAGAAGTTGGTCGATTTCTTCTTCGGTTTTTTGCCTTGTAATGGATCGGATCATAAGATGCTCCTCTTATTTTTTTTCAAGATCACAACGCAGGCATCTCCTGGCCTCCAGATGGGCCTGTTCCAGGGACAACCCTATTTCCACTTCGCGGAAATCCTTGATCCGCTCTGAGGGCCGGTGCATTTCGGTCTTGAACCGGGGTTTGGTCTGGATGGTTTCTTCTTCCTGGGCCAGAAGGGCCTCGGTTTTTAAGGCCGTTTTCTCATCCGGCATCTGGACTTTCCCTTTATTCCCCTCCAGGTATTGGTCGATGGCCAGGGCCGCTCTTCGTCCGGAGCCGATGGCCCTGATGACAAAGGTGGGACCGGTGGTAAAATCTCCGCCGGCAAAGATTCCCGGGATGTTGGTGGCCAGGGTGTTTTGATCCACCTCCAGGGTCCCCCACAAGGCCCGTTCCAGTTGGCTGTCTCGGGAGAGAAAGGATAGATCCACGGCCTGTCCTATGGAAACAATGACCGTTCCTGCTTCGACCGACTCGGTGGTTTCTAAGTCGAAAGTCGGTTTGAAACGGCCCTCGAAATCAAAGACCGACAGGCAGCGGACAAAATCGATGCCAATCACTTTATTTTCCCTCCGGAGGATTTCTCTGGGTCCCCAGGAGGGGTTGATGACCACCCCTTCTTCGATGGCTTCCTTGATTTCTTTTTCCCAAGCCGGCATTTCATTCCGGGATTCCAGACAATACAACTGGACTTCCTGGGCCCCCACCCGTAGGGCCGTTCTGGCCACATCGACGGCCACATTGCCGCCTCCGACCACGACCACCCGTCCATCTAATCTGATTTTTCCCCCGGTTTTAATATCGGATAGGAACTTAAGACCATAATAGAGTCCTTCCAACCCTTCTTCTTCTCCGGGGACGCCAATCCGTTTGCTGGATTGAGCGCCGGCGGCGATAAAAATGGCTTTATAGCCTTCTTCTTTCAAGTCGGTGATCGTATGGCGGGCGTCGATCGGGGTATTATAACGGATTTCCACCCCGCAGCTTTCGATGTAGTCGATCTCTTTTTGAATGATTTCACGGGGAAGACGAAATTCCGGGACGGTGATCCCCAGCATCCCGCCGGCGATAGACTGGGACTCAAAGACGGTTACCGGATAACCCTTCTTGGTCAGGAAATAGGCGCAGGTCAGGCCGGCCGGTCCGGCCCCCACTATGGCCACCTTCTGGTTCTTGGATATAGGGAAAGGGGAGCCGGCCGTTCCCTGGTGTTCAAAATACCAATCGGCGGCAAATCGTTTTAATGATCGGATGGCCACCGGTTCGTCCAACTCCCCCCGCCGGCACTTCAACTCGCAGGGGTGGATACAGATCCGTCCGCAGACCGCCGGAAAGGGGTTCTTCTCCCGGATGATGTCTACGGCCTGGGCATACTGGCCTTCGGCAATGGCCGCCACGTAATTGGGAACATCGATCCCGGCCGGGCAGGCATGTTGACAGGCCGAGATGACCATGGCATCACAGGTAGCGGCCGGGCAGCGTTTCTCCCGGATATGGAGTTCGTATTCCTCCCGAAAATGCTGGATGGTGGTCAGGACCGGATTGGCGCAGGATTGGCCCAGGCCGCAGAGAGAGGAGGACTTCACCGCCTGGCCGATGCGCTGCAGTTGTTCGATGTCTCCCTCCCGACCTTCTCCCCGGGTAATTCGGGTCAGGATCTTGAGCATCTGGGTGGTCCCCAGACGGCAGGGCGTGCATTTGCCGCAGGATTCATCCTGGGTGAAGGAGAGGAAATAACGGGCAATATCCACCATGCAGGTATTCTCATCCATGACGATCATCCCGCCCGAACCCATCATGGAGCCCACCTGGCGCAGGGAGTCATAATCGATGGGGATGTCCAAATAGCGGGCCGGTATGCAGCCGCCCGAAGGACCTCCCATCTGGACCCCTTTAAATTGGCGTCCCTTGGGAATCCCTCCGCCGATATCAAAGATGACCTGACGCAAGGAAGTCCCCATGGGGACTTCCACCAATCCGGTGTTGTTGATTCGGCCGGTGACGGAAAAGATCTTGGTCCCTTTGCTTTTCTCGGTTCCCATAGCGGCGTACCACTGCCAGCCTTTAAGGATGATGCTGCGCAGATTGGCGAAGGTCTCCACATTATTGATGGAGGTGGGCAACTTCCGGAAACCGGCCTGGGCCGGAAAAGGGGGCCGGATACGGGGCATACCCCGCCGGCCTTCGAGAGAGGCGATCAAGGCCGTTTCCTCCCCGCAGACAAAGGCCCCGGCCCCTTCCCGGATGGAAATGTGGAAATTGAAGTCCGACCCGAGGATATGATCGCCCAGGAGGCCTTTTTCTTTAGCCTGGGTCAGGGCAATGCCGAGGTGTTTGGTGGCGATGGGGTATTCGGCCCGCACATAGATATACCCTTCCGAGGCCCCGATGGCATAACCGGCGATGGCCATACCCTCCAGGACGGAATGGGGATTTCCCTCCAGGATACTGCGGTCCATAAAGGCCCCGGGATCGCCTTCATCGGCGTTGCAGACCACATACTTGGACTTGCCGGGGTTTTGCCGGGCGAGTCTCCATTTGGTTCCGGTGGGAAACCCGGCCCCTCCGCGGCCTCGCAGCCCTGATTTCTCGACGGCGTTTATAGTCTCCTCCGGGCCCATGGAGAACAACACCGTGCCCAGAGCGGCGTATCCCTGGCAGGCGATGTAGTCTTCGAGACTCGTGGGATCGATTCGGCCGTTGTCGCTTAAGACCACCCGATTTTGTTTTTGATAAAAGGGGACCTCGTAGGCGTGAATATAAGGTTTACCGGTGGCCGGATCTCTATAAATCAACCGTCCGATGATATTTTTTTTGATCAGGGTCTCGGAGACGATTTCCGGAACGTCTTCAGGGCTGACCTGTTGATAAAGGATTTCCTGGGGGGCAATGACCAACATAGGGGCCCGTTCGCAAAATCCATGACACCCGGTTTTTTTCAAGGTCACTTGTTTGTCAAGCCCCTGGTCCGAAATGGCCTTTTCAAAAGCCGTCGAGAACCTCGTCTCCCCCATAGGCACTGCACCCCGGGCCCTGGCAGAGATAAATGACCGTTTGATTCGGGTCTCTTTGGCTCAGGATCAATTGACGCCATTGATTAAGGGCCTCGAAACTGTTAATCGGTTTCATGCCTTTTCTTTCCTCTTTCGTGGGCGGTTGGCTGTGGGCCATTAACACTCCCCTTTTTCCGTTTTTCGGTATTTGTCTATGATCGTTTCCACTCTCCTGGGATTCATCTTCCCGAAATAATTTTTATTGATCACCATAACTGGTGACAGGGCGCAGGCCCCCAGTCAGGCCACGGTCTCCAGGGTAAAGGCAAAATCGTCCGAAGTTTGGCCGTCCTCCAATTGCAAATTCTTTTGGACGACCCTTAACACCCCCCGGCCGCCCCGAACATGGCAGGCCGTCCCGCGGCAGACTTTAACCACGTTTTTTCCCCTTGGCGCGGTATGAAATTGGGAGTAAAAGGTGATTACCCCCTGAACCTGGCTTGGGGATAATTGCAAGGATTCGGCCAAAAAGGGAACGACCTCCTCGGGTACATAGCCGAACCGCTCCTGGACCTGTTGTAAGACCGGGATGAGAGACTCCTGGTTGGGGGGGTGCCCTTGCACGATCTCCTTAATGTCTTCAATCATTTTCTGGTGCTCCTTGTTGTTCTTTTACAATCCGAACCGAACAGGGCTTATGGAGAGATCCTTTACTGATGGGATCCCAAAAGGCTTCGAATAAGGTGTTTATTTTTAACTCCGGATAGGACAGGGGTAAGAAGAGAATCCCCGGTGGGCATTCCTCTCCGATCCGGGCCGAAACCGAAACAGCCCCCTTTTTTGATTGGATTTCGACTTGGTCGCCCGAGGAAATTTTTAAATCGGCCGCGTCCCGGGGAGAAAGGGTCACCTCGGGAGGGGGGGTGATGGCCTTTAGTCTTGGATCCTTCCAGGTCCTGGTGCCGACCCCCAGATGAGGGAGTACTCCTCCGGTAATCAGGATAAAAGGATATGATTCATCCTGGGCCGGCCTGTCCAGATGGATCTTGGGCGATTCAAAGGAATAGAGCCGGGGGGTAGGATCAAGGGCGGTTAGAAAAAGGGGATTACGATCTAGAGCCTCCAAAGTTATCTGACCATACCCGGGAACCATTTCCTTGATTTCATTAAAAACGTCTTCAATTAGATCAAAACCCATAGAAGGGGCTGTACCCCTATCCTTTAATCCCCGGGGGACTCCTTCCCGGTTCAAGGCCTCTATACGCTGGTCAATGGGTTTATAAGGTCCCTGGGCATCCTCCAGGGCCGTTAAAATCGAGGAAAAGATTTCAGAGTCAGGCTTGGCCTGACCCCAGGGCGGGACGGCCCGGCGTACACGATGAATCCTTCGTTCCAGATTGGTATAGGTCCCCTCTTTTTCCGGCTGACTGGCGGCAGGAAGGACCAGATGGGCCTTTTGACCGGTTTCAGTTAAAAAGAGGTCCTGGACTACCAGGAAGGAAAGTTTATCCAGGGCCGCTTCCACCCACTTTCGGTCCGGATAGGAGACCAGTGGGTCTTCAGAAACACAATACAGGCCTTTTATCTGACCGGTATAGGCCGAATCCAACATCTCCAGGGCCGAGAGTCCCGGACCGGCCGGGATGGTGCTTCCCCATTTGGCTTCAAAGGTTTTTAAAGCCCTCGGGTCGTCGGCCGCCTGATATCCGGGTAAGCGGTTGGGTAAAACTCCCATATCCCAGGCCCCCTGGCTATTACTTTCTTTCAGGACCGGGTAGATGCCGCACCCGGGTCTTCCCCATTGTCCAAGCAAAAGAACCAGATTGATCAAGGCCATGGCCGCAGCCGAGGCATTCAGTTGTTGGGTAAGGCCGTCCCCCAAAACCACGGCCAGGTTCTTGGCGGTTGCCAGGGCGCGGGCGGCTTCCTGAACCTCATTTCCCGGAAGGCCCGTGGCGGCTAATTCGGAGTTTCTGTTCAGTTTAAAGAAAGATTCTCTCCACTCCAGAAAACCCTGGGTTTGAGAATGGACAAAACCCTGGTCCCAGAGATTTTCTGTCAGGATGGTATGGATCAGAAGCTGAATCAGGGAAAGATCGGTTCCCGGCCGGGGACGCAACCAGAAGTCGGCTTCTGGAGGCCAGTTTGGTTTTCCGGGGATCGATTAGGATCAGGCGGGCCTTATTTTGGGCCACGGCCTTCTTGATCGTATACCCTAAGACCGGGGCCGTTTCCGTCGGATTGGCCCCCACAACCAAGATGACATCGGCCTTTAAAAGATTTTCCAAAGGACGGACCGTGCTGTTCAGGCCCAAGGCCTTTTCCATGGCCATCAAGGCCGGAGCCGCATATAAACGGGAGGCATTATCCACATGGGGGGTCTTAAAGCCGAGACGGGCCACTTTTTGAAAGAGATAAAACTCCTCATTGGTTAACTGGGGGCCGGCTAAACAGCCAATAGCTTTGGGGCCTGATTCCTGACGAATGTCTTGGAATTGTTCCACCAAGAATTTTAGGGCCTCTTCCCAGGTAGTTTCGGTTAAGACGCCGTTCTTGCGGATCAAGGGGCTATGGAGTCTCTCCGGATTGTGGATATAATGAAAACCGAAATGCCCTTTGACGCATAGGGCCGGGTCTCTGTGTTTTTCTACGGTCGGGGTAATTCGAATGACTCTGTTCGAATAGGTCTCCAGGGTCAGGGAACAACCGCAGGCACAGTGCGAACAAACCGTAGCCGTCTTCTCGGAGAGCGATCCCTGGAGGGCCATCCCGGTTTCGCTCAAGGCCCCGGTGGGACACAAAGAAAGGCAGGTCCCGCAAAAGGTGCAGCCGGACTCCTCAAGAGGAAGGTTCTGAAAGGTGGTCGGACGGGCCGGAAACCCCCGATGGCTATAATCCAGGACCCCTTCTACGACCAGTTCCTGGTCCCCCCGGATGCACTTGCCGCAAAGGATGCATTTGCTCATATCCCTTTTGAAAAAGGGATTGAAGTCATGAACGGGGAAATATTGAGGCATGGGATCTAAGGGAATAAACCCAATACCCAGGTCGGCGGCCAGGGCTCGAAGTTGGCATCGATTCCCCTTGTCGCAGACAATACAGGATTCAGGATGACTGGCCAAGAGAAGTTGCAGGATGATCTTGCGGTTCTCGATCACCCGGGGGGAATCGGTCCTGATGACCATTCCTGAGGCAATGGCCGTTACACAGGAAGGAATCAAGACTCCTCGGGTTTCCTCTTCGACCACACAAATCCGGCAGGCCCCTGCGGGAGAAAGATGAGGATCATGGCAGAGAGTCGGGATAGGATATCCCTGCTCCCTGGCCAGTTCCAGAATGGTCATTCCTTCAGGACCGCTGGTTGTGATTCCGTTAATCTGCAGGGTTACGCTGCCCATAATGCTCCCCTTTACTTGTCTTAGCCTGCCTTTCCAAGGCATTCCGAATGGCTAATTGCAATTCTTCCGGACCGAAGCTTTTGACATGGTAATAAAAGATGGGTTTCTGTCTGATTCTAGCCTCCAGTTCCGAGGTATTTCGGTCAGCCGTTATTATGATCGGAAGAGTCGGGTCGACCCCTTTGATGATTGGAATAGCCTCATAGGCCTTTATTTCAGGCATATCGGCTTCCATAATAAGAAGGTCCACCTTTTCTTCCTGGATGATCTGGATAGCCCGGGTCCCCATGTCGGTAGTAAAGACCTGGTAGCCTTCTGCCTGCAAAGTGGTGGACCACTCTGACAGGAAGCGGCCATCCGGATCGGCGATGCAAATGGTGCCTTGATTTTCCATATTGAGAAAATTAATCTCATCAAACTTTAAAATTAGGTAATTCTATGACACCATTATTAAACAGCAAACAAAATGCCAAGGATAATCGGAGACCGAAAATATCTTATTGTTTATGCTTTCGCCACCCGGCGAATTCTGGAATTAAGCTTTAGTTCTAAGGGTATTATGATTTTTGCCGGCCCTGGAACCACGATTTAATTTGAAGGCCCTTAAGGTCTTGGGTGTTAAAGGAAGGGGCGATTGGATGTTACAATATGTCTCAGGTGATACTTTTTACCTCAGTTTTCCAGGCCGAATTTTTTTATTTTTTCCAAAAGGGTCTTTCGATTAATCCCAAGGAGCTCGGATGCCTGGCTACGATTCCCTTTGGTCTTTTTTAGAATCAGCCCGATATATTGTTTTTCCAATTCATTAAGAGTGGCTATCCTTTCCTCGGATAAAGACAGGTCCCGGTGATCCTTGTGGATAAACCAGGGGAGATTTTCTGTTTTGATAATCGGTCCGTCCTCGAGAATAACGATTCGTTCGATCAAGTGTTTTAGTTCCCGAACATTTCCCGGCCAGTCGAAATCCATTAATAGCTCCATGGCCTCGGGCGCGATCCCCCGAATGGTTTTTTTATTTTTTTTGGCAAGCCGTTCCAAAAAATAGTCTACCAAAAGGGGGATGTCTTCCCGTCGTTCCCTTAAACCGGGGAGATGCAAAGGAACGACGCTGAGGCGATAGAACAGGTCTTCCCGGAATTGACCTTCCCGGATCGCCTGCCTCAGATCTCGGTTGGTGGAAGCGATGATCCGAATATCCACCTTGATCTTTTTTTCGCTGCCCACTTTAAGAAATTCCCGTTCCTGAATCACCCGAAGCAGCTTGGCCTGGATATTCAGGCTGAGGTTGGAGATTTCATCAAAGAAAAAGGTCCCCCCATTAGCCAGTTCCAAAAAACCGTGTTTGGTTTGAACGGCGCCGGTAAAGGAGCCTTTGACATGGCCGAACAGCTCACTCTCCAATAAGGATTCAACCAAGGCCGAACAATCCACGGCCACGAATTCTTTATCCTGACGAAGACTATGTTGATGAATGGCCCGAGCGACTAATTCTTTTCCCGTACCGCTCGACCCGTAGATCAAAACCGTACTGTCCGTGGGGGCGACCTTTTCAATGGTTTGAAAGATCTTTTGCATGGGTCGACTTTTCCCAATCAAAGGGTCGATACCGCCTTTCAGTTCCATCTTTTTTCGTAATAAGGGGTCTTCCCAAAGGAATCTATTGTGTTCCAGGGCCTTCTGCAGGGTCTGTTTGAGCTGCTCGGGCGTAAAGGGTTTGGTCAGGTAATCAAAGGCCCCCATTTTGATCGATCGGACGGCGGTCTCGACTTGCGGGTATCCGGTAATCATGATGACCAGGCAGTGATGAAGGGCTTCCGACCCGCTGATCGTTTTTAAGACCTCCAGGCCGTCCAGATCGGGCATTTTAATATCCATTAGAACCAGGTCGAAGGCATCTCGGGATAATTCCTCAAGGGCCTCCTTTCCCCCGCTGACGGTTTTTACCAGAAAGCCTTCTTTACTCAAAATCCGGCTGATTCCTTCCCTGATCACCGCTTCGTCATCCGCCACCAAGATTCGAATATTGGGAAATTTCATGAATGTCCGAACTATTCCTCCCCTCCCGGCAACTCAAAGGCCTCTCGAATGGCCTTAATGGCCTTTGACAGGTCGGCCGAATGGATCACACAAGAACAGGTCGAGATGGAAGTGCTGATGGCCATGATGTTAATGCCTTTTGAATTCAGAGCTGCGAAAAAGGTACCGGCAATGCCGGTACGATCGCGAAAATGGGGGCCGAAAATAGAGACGACGGCGATAGCGGAATTGATTATAATTTCCGGGTCCCCGATGCGCTCCTTTATCTCATCCAGAGCCGACAGGGCCTCATGACTTTTCGAACGGGAGACACAAAGGATGACCCTGACTCCGCCCTTTCCGGTTTAGGCAGTGGATGATGAATTCGATGTTGATCCCCCGGTGACTCAAGGTTTGGAAGGTCAAACCGGCAATACCGGGACGGTCTGGAATGTTCTCAATGCTGATCAGACTCAGGTCGGTATGTTCGATGATTCCACCCAGCTTGATCTTTTTCATCCTATTTCCTTTTGTCCTCTTATTATATTTCTCCGGTCAGAATCTGGCGGGTCCTTTGAAGCCGCCGGGCGATCAGAACACAAAGATTTTGCATGACCTTAAACCCCAGGCGCGGATACCGGGAAAATAGTTGGTTCAAATCTTTTCGGTTCAATTCCAGGACCTTGGTTTTTTCCAAACAGATGGCCGTAGCCGTAAGCTGAAAGGGTTCAACCAGGGCGGACCAGCCAAAAAGGTCTCCCCTGTGGGTGATCATTTCATAGGTAATTTCCACGCCATCGGAGAGAGAAGTTTTCAGGGCTACCAGGCCATGATCCAGGAGATAGGCCTTCTCGGCAGGGGCATCCTGAAAAAAAACAATGCTGCCGGTGCTAAAAGTTTCCGATCTGGTCAGGGGGGTTAACAGCATTAATTCTTCGGGAGACACCCCTTTAAATAATTCACTCTGTTTCAGTAAAGGTCTGGTCATGGACATTCCTTTCTCCGGGGATGGAAGGGATGAGGACATTGACAGTCGTTCCCTGATCCACTTGACTTTCCACCCGTATATAACCCAAATGGGCTTCGACCAATTGTTTGACAATAGGTAACCCCAATCCCGTTCCAACGATTTTCCGGGTTTTTTCATTTTTTACCCGATAAAATTTATCGAATATCCGGTCCAAATCCTCCTGAGAGATGCCGATCCCGTTATCCGATACCTGGATCAGAAGATATTCGGCCTCCGGTTTTAATAAAACCTGGATGTCCCCATTTTCAGGCGTGTACTTGACGGCATTGGAAATTAAATTGGTCAGCACTTCTTCCATGGCTTGAGGATCGGCATTGATCAATGGGATGTTTGACGGGGCCTTAAGCACAAGGCTCTGACTTTTAGTCTGGGCTTGGGGCATGAATAATTCGACCGTTTTTTCCGCCAGGGGAAAGAGGTCCAGGGGGCTTTTTTGCTGAAAAGATCGCCCGGTTTCCATTTTGGAAATGTCCAACAGGTCTCGAATTAAATTCAACAACCCGTCGGCCCGTTCTTGAGACCGGCTTAAAAGCTCCTGTTGCTTTTCGGTCACGGTCCCGGCCAGACCCTGGAGGATGACCGAAATTTGTTGCTGGATAGCGGACAGAGGGGCCCTCAGCTCATGGGCGACCATGGCCACGAATTCATTTTTCATCTGGTCGAGGGCCTTCAAATAAGTGATGTCCTGGACTACCGATACCGAGCCCAGGACCGCGCCGCCGCCGCTGGTGACCGCTGCCGTGTGGGTTCTAAGATAAACTGAATCATGGTCGTCCAAGGAAAATTCCTGAGAGATGGTCTGGGGTCTTTCTTCATGTAGTACCTGAGCGATGGCATCGGAGAGGATTTTCAAAGAAGGGGTATGGGGAAGGGGTTTGCCGACCAAAGGCTCGCCGGAAATCTTAAACAAATGGGCCAAGGCGGGATTATGCAGGACAACCATTTGTTCCCTGTCGGTGACCAGGACACCGCTGGCCATGCAATGGATGATGGTTTGGATTCGACTCTTCTCCATGGCGATGTCTTTTAAGCTTTTTTCCCGCTCTTCCCGGAGTTGCCTGGCTTCGATTTCCAGGCCTCTTTTTTCCAGGGCCCTTTTAACCACCATGCGAAGCTGCTCCGGGAGAAAGGGTTTGGTAATAAAATCGTAAGCCCCGTATTTCATGGCCTCCACCGCCGCTTCAATTGTGGCATGGCCGGTAATAATGACGACGATCTGATCGGGCACTTGTTTTTTTACCCTTTGCAGAAGTTCCATGCCATCCATCTGGGGCATTTTTAAATCGACCAGGAGCAAATCGAAGAATTGTTTCTGAAAGGTCTCCCAGGCCAGGAGCCCGTTTTCGGCCTGGAAAATTTCAAGATTCTCCTTGGAAAGAATCCGTCGGATTCCCTCTCGGATGACCCTTTCATCGTCGGCGATCAGGAGAGAATAGTTGTGTTCCATCAAAGGGCACCAACTTTAAAAAAAAGACTTAAGGTCAGACCGAAAAATTTAACCGTCCTCAGCATGAAATGGGCGTCCCTACCTTTCAACCGACATTAAGCATTATTCCCCGTACTCATTCCATCTGTTTTCTATCCGTGGGACGACGGATGGGCAAGCGAAGGATAAAAGTCGTCCCTTGCCCGACGCTGGACTCAACTTCGATAGTTCCGCCGTGTTCTTCTATGATTCCATAGACCGTGGAAAGTCCCAGGCCCGTTCCTTTTCCTATATCTTTGGTGGTAAAAAAAGGATCAAAGATCCGGGAAAGGTTTTCCGGATGGATCCCATAACCCGTATCGGCAATTTCCAGTCCTATTTTTTCTTCGTCGGGGATGGAATAGGTGCGCACGGTCAGGATGCCTTTGCCCTCCATGGCATCTACGGCATTGGTCATCAAATTGATCAGCACCTGATTAAGTTGCCCGGGGTCAGCGATGATCTGGGGCAAATGAGGGTCTATTTCTTTGATGATTTGGATGTCCTGAAAAAGGGCCTGTTTTCCCAGAAGACTGATGGTCTGTTGCAGGGCCTGGTTGATGTCGCACTGGACCCAGCAATGCGTGGTTTGACGGCTGAAATCGAGCAATTCCTTAACGATCTCTTTGCAGCGCAAGGTTTGATCGACGATTTGTTTTAAATCAGCCCGTCTGGGGTCTTCAGGGGAGGTCTCTTCGAACAGCACGTTGGCATAAATCAGAATCCCTCCCAGGGGGTTGTTGATTTCATGGGCCACTCCGGCGGCCAGTTTCCCAAGGGAGGCCATTTTTTCGGAATGCAAGAGTTTGAGGTGCGTTTCCTCCAATTCTTTTTGCATCCGAAACCGTTCGCGGAGATCGGTAAAAATACCGACCGAGGCCATCTCCTGACCTTCTTCATCGTAGATGATGGAGGCCGAAAGACTGGCCGGAAGGGTTTCCTGTTTCTTGGTGACCAGACTGACCAGGGTACTGCTTAATTTCCCGACCCGTCCAAAATCAGGACTTCTTAGTTTTTTCATAATTTCTTTGGCCTGGCCGGGGATGTATATCTGGGTGATGTGAAGACCTCCCTTGATGACCTCATGGGCTGAATAGCCGAGCATTCGTTCGGCCCCTTGATTAAAAAGGATGATTTCCCCCTTCATGTCAGCGGCAATGATGCCGTCCACGGAGCTGATGATGATATTTTTTAAAAAGTTATTGGTCTTCCTCATCTCGTTTTCGATTCGGATGCGCTCGGACAGATCCCGCAGGTAGGCGTAGATTTTTAAGGTCCCTTCCAGGGGCGCCAGGGTCAGACAGATTTCCACTTCCCGTTGTCCCAAGGAGCGGGTAATGATATTAAATTCCGTGCACACCTTCCGATTTTCATCGGGTTGAAGTCGCATTTGGGTCGGCAGATCCAATAAGAATTCCCGATCCTGGGGAGAGAGCAAGATTCTGAAATCCATTCCGATCAACTGGCCTTTGGGGAAACCGGTAATTTTCGAAGCCAGGGAATTGGCAAATTCAATGCGATAATCCTGGTCAAGAACCAGGATACCGTCATTGCCCATTTCGATGATTTTTTGGAGGGCTTTGTGGACATCTAAAAACCGGGTTTCAATCGATTTAGAAACCGTGACGTCTTTCATGACCATATAGATCCGTTTTCCTCCCAAGCGGGTCTGACAGGAAGCCATGCTGATTTCGACTTCTCTCATTTCAAGGAGAGCAGTTACTATTTTAACTTCGGAAGATATCTTGAGTTCACTTCGCAGGACCTGGGACTGGAGTAGATCCCGGATGATTCCCCGGTCCGGGGGAGGAAAAAGGGAAATGATCTCCTGGGAGATCAAACGGTTTAAGGGATAGCCGGTCAGGGAGGCCGCTCGCTCATTGGCCCAAATTATTTTTAACTCGGGCGAGAGGATTAAAAAGGCCTCACTCCCCAGACGATTAATCGTCTGGAATGTTTCTTCAAGAAAGAGGAGGCGGGCCTCCGGAGAAGATTCAGGGAGACCTTCCCAGAAAGTCGAGTGGTTCATTGGGGTCATTTACAATCCTCTTCCTTCCATAAAACGGTTGCCGGGAAGATACCGGATCGGATTCAGCCGGTACTCTTTCATTTTACTTGGAATTTTGGGTCTGTCAACCCAATTAAAGAACGGGTAGTGTCCTGGGGACAAGCGGGGACCGTCCCCCAATGATGGCCCATAGGAGACGGGCCCCGGAAAGAAAACAGAGGGTTGGTTTAGGCTGTTTTTCCGTAGCCGATGGTTTTCAAGGCCTGATCGATTTCCTCCAGGGTTATTGGATCGTCTATGGTTGAAGGGATGGAATAGGGTTCACCATCGGCGATTTTCCGGATGGTGGCCCGGAGGATCTTTCCCGATCGGGTCTTGGGCAGGCGGGGAACGACCACGGCCTTTTTAAAAGAGGCCACAGGGCCGATGTCGTTTCGAACCATCTTGATAATCTCGGCGATGATTTCTTCCGTTGACCTGGAAACCCCGCTTTTTAAAACGACAAAGCCGACCGGAACCTGACCTTTTAAGTCGTCTCCGACTCCCACCACGGCACACTCGGCCACATCGGGATGCCGGGCCAGGACCTCTTCCATTCCGCCGGTGGATAAGCGGTGGCCAGCCACATTGATCACGTCGTCGATACGGCCCATGACAAAGACATACCCGTCCCGGTCGATATAACCACCGTCTCCAGTCAGATAATATCCGGGAAAGGGATTCATATAGGATTCTAAAAATCTTTGGTCGTCTTTCCAGAGGGTGGGTAAATTGGCCGGGGGCAGGGGCAGTTTGATCGCAATGACCCCGCTTTGATCGGGCCCTATTTCCTGGCCCGTACCTTGGATCCAGAATTTTAATATTATAACCGGGCATCGGCTTGGTGGCCGACCCTGGTTTGATGGGAAAATATTCCAACCCTAAGAAATTTCCGGCAATGGCCCAGCCGGTTTCGGTTTGCCACCAATGATCGATGACCGGTCTTTTCAGGAGTTCAGAGGCCCAATAATAAGTATCGGGGTCCAGTCGTTCCCCGGCCAAAAAGAGGGCTTCAAATTTGGAGATATCGTAAGGATTGAGGAAGTCCCCATGCGGATCTTCTCTTTTGATGGCTCTGAAGGCCGTAGGTGCGGTAAAGAGGGCTTTAACCCGATGCTCGGAAATGACCCGCCAAAAGGCCCCTGGGTCGGGGGTGCCTACGGGCTTGCCTTCATAAATAACGGTCGTGGCTCCCATGAGTAGAGGACCATAGACGATATAAGAGTGACCGACCACCCAGCCGACATCCGATGCGGCCCAATAGACGTCTCCGGGATAAATATTATAAATATGTTTCATGGTCCACTTCAAGGCCACGGCATGCCCGCCGTTGTCACGGACAATCCCTTTGGGGCGTCCGGTGGTCCCCGAGGTATAAAGGATATACAGGGGGTCAGTGGCCGCAACAGAAACGCAATCGGCCGGTTGGGCTGCGGCCTCCAAAGTGCCCCAGTCCAAATCGCGGCCGGGGAAAAGTTCTGCTTTGGCTTGAGGTCTTTGGATTAAGACGCATTTTTCAGGCTTATGGCCCGCGATTTCTATGGCCTCATCCAGTAAAGGCTTGTAGGGGATGATCCTTTGAATTTCGATCCCGCAGGAAGCGGAAAGAATTACTTTGGGCTTGGCATCGTCTATGCGGACGGCCAACTCTCGGGGGGCAAATCCGCCAAAGACCACTGAATGGATCGCCCCGATGCGGGCGCAGGCCAGCATGGACATCAGGGCTTCAGGGATCATGGGCATGTAGATCAGGACCGTATCCCCTTTTTCAACACCCAGGCCTTTCAGGAATCCGGCTATCCGGCTGACGCGGTCCTTTAGCTCGGCAAAAGTAAACTTTTGAACGGTCCTGGTAACCGGGCTGTCATAAATCACGGCCACTTTATTTTCCCGGCCCTGGTTGATGTGGCGATCAACGGCGTTGAAACAGGTATTCATTCGGCCCCCGGGAAACCATTTATAAAAGGGGGCTTTTGAATCATCCAAGACCCTGTCCCATTTTCGATCCCAAATGATTTCCTCGGCCGCTTTTCCCCAGAAGGATTCCGGATGTTCAATGGACTCTTGAAAGGCTTCCTGATAGATCATAATAACCTCCAGATGCGAATCAATCGGAATATAAACGGTGGAGTTTTAATGGGAAATATCCTATTTTATCCTATTCACGATGGTCTTAAAGATTTCGGTTCCGGCCTTCTGGAGCAGTTGAAATAAAATGGTTTCGGTACAGGTGATGACGGCTCCGGCACGGTCCATGAATTCAATTCCTGTTTTAAAATTAGTCTTAGTCCTGGAACAGACCCCATCCTTTATCACTTGGACGGTATATCCCTGTCTCATCAACCCGAGGCTGGTCTGCAAGACGCAAATGTGGGTTTCCATACCGGTCAGGAGCAACTTTTTTTTGCCCATTGAGGCGACCTTCTCCAAAAAACCCACTTCCTGACAACAATTAAAAGAGAGCTTTTCAAAAGGGGCATAGATCGGAAGGCGCTCCCGGATTTCCGGCAGGGTAGGCCCCAGTCCCTTAGGGTATTGCTCGGTCACCAGGATCGGGATCTGGAAAAGCCTGGCCGTTTCGATTAAATGAAGACAATTGTCGACCGCCTGTTGCTTGGTTTTCATGGCGGCCGCCAGCCTCTCCTGAATGTCGAGTATAACTAAGGCTACCTCCCCGGAGTGGATAAAAAACTGGTCCATTTGTTTTTCCTGAGCCATGTTTAAGGTTCAAGGTTCAAGGTTCAAGGCTCAAGGCTTAAGGCGCAAGGTTCAAGATTCAAGGTATACGGCCTACGGTGATGTCTAAGGATTGCTTCGCTTGAGGAGCACTACGTTTGAGGGATGAGGCCTTTGTTCTCAAGTTCGTCGAAGACGAACGCTCCTCAAGTGAAACGATCCTTAATTCACACTCGGCAATCCGCAATCGGAACTCCACATTGACTAGAGTCTTTCCTTGACCAGGTTGTCGACCACGGTCGGATCGGCCAGAGTAGAGGTGTCGCCTAACTCATCCACCTGACCGGCGGCGATTTTTCTCAAGATCCGGCGCATGATCTTACCGCTCCGGGTCTTGGGAAGTCCTGGAGCAAACTGCAGCTTATCCGGGGAGGCAATGGGGCCGATCTCCTTGCGGATATGGGCCACCAAGATTTTTCTTAACTCTTCAGATGGTTTAATCCCTTCTTTAAGGGTTACGTAAACATAAATACCTTCACCCTTGATGTCATGAGGAAAGCCCACAACGGCTGCCTCGGCCACAGTTTCGTGACTGACCAGGGCGGATTCCACTTCAGCCGTACCCAAACGGTGACCGGATATATTAATGACATCATCGATCCGGCCCATGAGCCAATAATCTCCGTCTGCATCGACTCGGGCCCCGTCGCCGGTCAGATATTTCCCGATAAACCGGGAGAAATAGACTTCTTTGATTCGCTTATTTTCCGGATCGCCGTAAGTCCCCCGCAACATGCCGGGCCAGGGCTTCTCAATAATCAGGTAACCTCCTTCATTGGCCTTGGCCGGGGAGCCATCCTCCTTGACCACCTTCGGAAAGACCCCGGGGAAGGCACGGGTGGCCGAGCCCGGTT
Source organism: uncultured delta proteobacterium (assembly GCA_963838485.1). Lineage (GTDB taxonomy): Bacteria > Desulfobacterota > RBG-13-43-22 > RBG-13-43-22 > RBG-13-43-22 > RBG-13-43-22. Next base: position 34,276 of record CAWIRY010000133.1, read on the forward strand.
TCAATGTCATGGCCCCGGGCAGGGGGGTAATCAAGATCCCGCCGGTTTCGGTCTGCCACCAGGTATCCACGATAGGCAGTTTTTCTTTACCTACGTAATTATAGTACCACATCCAGGCCTCGGGGTTGATGGGCTCACCGACGGTCCCCAGTAGCCGCAGAGAAGAGAGATCGTGACTGGTGACCCAGCTTTCCCCCTCGCGCATCAGGGCCCGGATGGCTGTCGGGGCGGTATAGATGATGTTCACTTGATGCTTGTCGACAATATCCCAGAACCGGCCGGCATTGGGATAGGTGGGGATCCCCTCGAACATCAGGCTGGTGGCCCCGGCCGAGAGCGGCCCGTAGACGATGTAACTATGCCCGGTCACCCAGCCGATGTTGGCGGTGCAGAAATGGATGTCTTTTTCTTGATAATCGAAGATCCATTTAAAGGTCAGATTGGTATAAAGCATATAGCCGCCGGTGGTATGAAGCACCCCTTTGGGCTTGCCGGTCGATCCCGAGGTATAGAGGATAAAGAGAGGGTCTTCGGCATCCATGACTTCCGGCTGGCAGTAATTGCCAATATCTGAGGCATTCATCTGCTCATGCCACCAGATATCCCGGCCGGCCAGCATTTCCGCCTTGCCGGCCCGGTTGACCACGATCATTTTCTCCACGGTGGGACATTCCTTAAGGGCTTGATCGGCATTGGTCTTGAGAGGCACCAGCTTGCTTCCTCGCAGACCGTTGTCGGCGGTGATGACCATAGTGGATTGGCAGTCCTGGATTCGGTCCCGCAGCGAGGTGGGGCTGAAGCCGCCGAAGACCACGCTGTGGATGGCCCCTATCCGGGCGCAAGCCAGCATGGCGATGGGCAGCTCGGGGATCATGGGCAGGTAAATAGTCACCCGGTCGCCTTTTTTGACCCCCTGTTTCTTCAAGACATTGGCGAATCGATTGACCTCCATGTAGAGCTGCTGATAGGTGTAGGTTTTATAACTGCCGTCATCGCCTTCCCAGATGATGGCCGCCTTGTTGCGGGTCGGTGAGGTGATTTGGCGGTCCAGACAATTATACGAGGCATTAATCTTGCCATTGATAAAAAATTTGATGAAGGGTTTTTCAAAGTCCCAGTCCCAGACCTTGTCCCATTTCTTATACCAACTGATATGCTCTTCGGCCATTTTGGCCCAGAAATCTTCCGGGTTTTCCTCAGACCATTTATAAATTTTTTCATATTCGGCCATACTTTTGATATGGGCCCCAGAACTAAATTCCTTAGGGGGTGGGAAAACCCGTTCTTCGGAACTTAATACCTGAATGCTTTCTTGGGTCATCCTGTGTTCCTCCTATTGAAGATTAGATGTAACCACTCCTCCCAGCCCCGCTGAGTGCGGGACCGAGGAAGCGAGTGATTTTAAAATGATTTAATTCTTGATGGCTTCGTAAAAAGACGTCACCACGCCTGCCCCGGAGTGTCTTTATCCGGGGGTGAAAATCGGGGTCAAGACACCGTCCCTGCAGAAGCCGGGACCAGACAAGCGAACCTGGATTCCGACATTCGTCGGAATGACAATAATCAGCCTTTTATGACTTTTTACGAGTTCATCAAAGCTTTAGGTCTATCCAATTCCAAAGATTCTATTCGGCACCCACACCCAGGTAAGTCCTTACCAGGGTTCCTTCAAACTTGCCCTCGGCCTCCTTATCAGGCGCCGCAATAGAAACAATCCAGGCGGCCAGAAAGCCCAGGGTCATGGTCAAAATAGCCGGATTCCGTAAGGGGAAGATGGCTTCTTTGTTTTTAAGGACATCCACCCAGACAGTGGGACTGAGGATAATACAAACCACGGCGGAAACTGAGCCGACGATAATGGCTGCAGTCGCCCCCCAGGTGGTGAGTTTCTTCCAGACGATGGACAGGAAAATAGCCGGAAAGGGACCGCTGCAGGCAATTCCAAAGGTTAGACCGACCATATAGGCCACATTTTGCCCTTTAAAGGCGATCCCGGTCAGAATGGCGATAACACCAAAAATGACAGTGGCTCTTTTAGCGACCTTGACCTGTTCGGCCTCAGTGGATCTCCCACTCTTAAAGACATTCAGGTAGATGTCATGGGCCATGGCCGAGGCGGCAGCCAGGGTCAGACCGGCCACCACGGCCAGGATGGTGGCAAAGGCCACGGCGGCGATAAAGCCCATGAAAGGACTTCCACCTAGCAGTTCGGCGAAAAGCGGGGCAGCCATGTTGCCGCCTTTATCGACTTTGGTGATCAGGTCCTTGCCCACCAGAACGGCGGCGGAAAAACCGACAAGGGGGATGATGCAGTAGAAATAACCGATAAAGCTGGTGGCCCACATAACCGACTTGCGGGCCGCTTTGGCATTGGGCACGGTGTAAAAACGCATCAGGATGTGGGGCAGTCCCAGGAGACCGAGCATCAGGGCCAGGCCCAACGAAATGGCGTCTAAGGGATTGCTGACCAGACCGCCGGGATTGAGCATCTTGACCGTGTACATTTTCTGAACTTCACCATACAGGGTCCCTGGGTTAAAGTTGAAGTGGGACATACCGATCAGCATCAGGACCGTCACCCCGCCCAGGAGTAAACAGGCCTTAATGATCTGGACCCAGGTGGTGGCGATCATCCCGCCGAAGAGGACGTACATGAGCATAACCACCCCGACGATCAACTCGGCCACCTCATAGGGCATACCGAACATCAACTTGATCAGGACGCCGGCCCCGACCATCTGGGCCGTGGCATAAGTCCATAAAACCAGGATGCCGCCTATGGCCGCGGCGATACGGATCGGTTTTTGTTTCAGGCGATAGGCCACCACGTCGGCAAAGGTATATTTTCCTAAATTCCGCAGGGGTTCGGCCATCAGAAACATCAGGGCCGGCCAGCCCACTAACCAGCCTAAGGCATAAATCATCCCATCATAGCCTTTCAAGGCGGTCATGCCGCAAATTCCCAGGAAAGAGGCGGCCGACATATAGTCCCCGGCCAGGGCAATCCCGTTCTGGAAGCCGGTTATACTACGGCCAGCGGCATAATATTCTTTGGTGGTCTTGGTCCGTTTGGCCGCCCAATAGGTAATGACCAGGGTAAAGGCGATAAAGACGATAAAAAATATAATCGCAGTGGCATTGGTTTGACCTACAGTAGTTATTCCCATATGACCTCCTTATAACATCGTTTGTTTAATTGAATCGACTTCTTTGTCGTAGATATTATTGGCCCAGACGACATAAATCGCGGTCAATATCCAGGCAAAGATAATACCAAAGATCCCCAGGATGATCCCCCAGTTGGTAAATTCCCCCACCTTTTGGCTCATGAAACCTGGGGCGTAGGCGATAAGCAAAATAATCCCGTAATAGCTGGCAAAGAGCAGGATGGTCAGGATGATACTGACGGTCCACCTTTTCCTGACCAAGGCCTTGAACCGGTCTGAAGTTACAATTTCATGTGCTGTCTTTCCCATAACATTTCCTCCATAAAAAAAATTAAAGGTTATTTAGTTGTTGGGGCGTGCTAAACAGATCACCTCCTTTATACGGGTCCCCTATACGTAATAATTCTTCCAAATGATGAATCCCTGATTTTTCAATCCAGGGCATAAAACGTTGAAACAATTGGGCGGTAATCAAGGCGTCCTGAATGGCATTATGGGCGCCGGTGAAAGGGATGCCGAAGGCCTTAGCTATTTCATATAAATCGACCTGTTGGGGGGGAAGTGAAAAACCGGGCCCAGAAGCCCATTTCCCCCATAACCAGCTATAAAGGGTGAAAGTATCCAAAATCGGGTTGGGCAGAGAAAATCCAAGGCTTTGTTTCATTTCTTTGTTGATAAAACTTAAATCAATAGACACACAGTGACCAACCAGTACGTCCTGGCCACAGAACTGAAGAAATTCGGAGAGGACGGCTTGGAGCTCCCTCTCTTCACTTACTTCATGGGGGGTAATGGTATGTATAAAAATACTTTTACCGTTCATTTTGGATTTGGTATTGGGTTTAACTAAACTATAAAAGGTATTTCCCAGTTCTATCCGGCCTTCAGCCATTTTAAGGGCACCGATGGAGATGATCGAATCGGTTCTTTCATTAAGGCCGGTCAGTTCGGTATCGAGAAAGACATAGCAAACCTGCTTCAGGGATTGCTTTTCATCTATTTGATATCTACTTTTTTTGGAAAGGCCCTTTTTTTTAAAAAATTCCAACATCCCGATTGGTCTTTTGGGGCTCCATTAAAAAATCATGGTCATTAGGGGGGGGAAGGTTTCTTAAAGACAAAGCAAGACCTGTGCCGAAAAATAAAGAAGGTCGGTAACTAAAAAGAATAATTAATCAAGGAGGTTAAAGGAGAAAAATTTTCTAATTTTCCGGAAGGGAACAATACCGTGCTTCGGCGATCGTTACATAAAGTAACAATGAGAGTTAGCTGAGAATAAACATAATATTTTCAATTAGTTTTAATATGCTACTATTTGTAACAGTTGGTTGTAAAAAATGGGAATAAAAGTAACAAACAAATCAAGGGCCTAATTTAAAATGTTCATCCGGGTCGTTTCCGAGTCAGATCCCACTTTTTCCTTTTTTCCCATAAGGCCTTTCGGGTTATGCCCAGTCCAGTGGCCAATTTTTGTTCACTTAGCGAAGACTGGTATCGTTCTATAAATTGTCTGGTGTAATTTTCTATGGAAAGCGATTTATCGAGGGCCTCCGATAAAAAGGGATTGGTCGTCTTCATCTCCTCCGGAAGGTATTCGGGATAGATAGTCTCTCGGTCGGTGATCAGGACCGCCCGTTCAATAATGTTTTGGAGTTCCCGGACATTCCCCGGCCAGGAATAATCGTGGAAGAGTTTAATCACCGTCTCGTGAAGACCCTTGACCGGTTTTCCGATTTCCCGGGCATAGGTGGAGAGAAAATGCTTGGCCAAAAGAAGTATGTCTTCCTTACGTTCCCGTAAGGGCGGCAAGGTCAGGGTAACTACGTTCAGTCGATAATAGAGATCCTCTCGGCATAACCCCTCTTTAACGGCGGCAACGATGTCCTTATTAGTGGCGGCGATCAGACGGATATCGACTTTTCGGCTCTGAGTCGACCCCAAAGGCCTTATTTCATGGTCATCGATGACCCGCAACAACTTGGCCTGCAAGGTAGGACTCAAGTCGGCGATCTCATCCAGAAAGATTGTACCTCCATCGGCTTCTTCAAAAAGCCCCCTTTTAGAATTTACGGCACCGGTAAAGGCCCCCTTGACATATCCAAATAATTCCGATTCCAGCAAATTGTCCGGGATGGCAGAGCAATTTATGGGGACGAAGGGCTTGTCTCGTCTTGAGCTGTTGTAATGGATGGCCCGGGTAAATAATTCCTTTCCGGTGCCGGTCTCGCCAAGGATCAGGATGTTGGATTTGGAGTCAGAGATTTTTTTTACCTGTTCGATTAAATCTTTAACGACCTGACTCTCACCAATGATGTTCTCAAAGTCATATCGTTTTTCAATTTGTTTTTTGAGGATCAGGTTTTCGGTTCGCAGGGACCGGACATTTAAGGCATTCCAGATGATCCTTTTCATTTCTTCATGGATGATGGGTTTCAAGATATAATCATAGGCACCGGCCCTAAGGGCGCTGATGGCGGTTTCTAAAGAGGCGTAAGCGGTCATGACAATCACCAGTTGGTCGGGATTTCCCCCTTTGACCTCCTTCAAAAATTCGATACCGTCTTTCCCCGGAAGTAAAATGTCCGTGATGATCAGATCGTAGGCACCCTCTTCAAACACCCTTAGGGCATCCTCGGCACTTCCGGCCGTCTCCGTTTCGTATCCTTCCCTTACAAAAACCCGTTTCAGGGATTCCCGGAGGGTCGACTCGTCTTCGACAATCAACAATCGTTCGGACATAATAATATTCCTTGCGCAAAACTGAAAGAACAAGGCCTAACCGTGAGCCTTGAGCTTTCAGCCATAAAGGTGGGGCCTTACCGAATAAATGGCTTGTATTTTTCCAACACCAGTCCCTGCATCTTGGTCATGAGATGAAAGGCTTCTTTTAAGGTCTTTTTTTCAAGACTACTTAGCTGATCGGGATTGATAAAATTATCCGGCTTCTGCCCGGCCTTGATCTGTTCAAACTGGTGATGAATCCTGAGCAGCATAAGGAATTCATAGGCGTGTTCCAGTTCCTCGGAATATTTTTCAGCGATGTCATGTTTGCCTTTCAAGGCCTGTATTCGCTCTAAAGTGACGGTCTCTTTAATCCCCTTCTCCATAGAGAATAGACGGACGACGTTGAGAAGAGGGGTGATTCCTTTAACCTTTAAGTCGAATTTATCCTTATGTTCCCCGCTTTTTTCCACGACGAAGGTATTGAAAAATCCGATGGGAGGGGTGATCTGAAGCATCATATCAGCCATATGGCCTAAAAAGATTTTTTTATCTTCCAGCATAGAAATAATAAAATTTCTCAGCTCTTCCGCGAGAATCAGTTTTCCATGAAGGGGTCTAAAATCGTAAAAGATCAAAAATTTGAGTAGGGCATCGGGAAGGGGTTCATCAACCCAGGAGGAAAAAATCCTTTTCCAGGCCCGGAGAGGCTGGCACCACTGGGGATTGCTGGCCATATAGTTGGCCGGACACAAAGGAAAGCCCACTTGTTGGAGGCTTTGGGAGACCAAGGTGGTAAATTGAGGGAAATAATCCTTGGCCTTTTCTTCTTCCTCTGTCGATCCCGGATCGCTATAAATCAGGGCATTGTCCTGATCGGTTCTAAAAGTCTGCTCTTTGCGCCCCTCGCTGCCGAAGACGATCCAGCAATAGGGAAGAGGGGGAGGTCCCAGTTGCTGTTCGGCGATTTCCAGGACTTTCCGAGCTAAGCGGTCGTTTATTTCGGAAATAATATTGGTGATGCTGCCAGCCTTGGCATCCTCCTTCAAAAGCAATCCGACGATATTGTTTATCTTCAGGGAGACCGGGATCAGCCCTTCGATGGTTTGTTGATTGGCGATATCGTTGGCCAGGGATAGGGGAGAAATGCCTTGAAGGGTCATTAGGTCGTGGTTGGTCATAATACCCTTTAATCGGCCCTCCTGGATAACCAGCATATGATGGACGTTGTATTTGATCATTTTTAACAAAGCTTCAAAGCAAGATTCCCGGGCCTCCACCCGGATGAGAGACAGACTGAGAATGTGTTTGACCGGATCTGATATGGGCCGACCTTTGGCCACCACTTTTTCGCGAAGGTCCCGGTCGGTGATAATCCCCTTGGGCAGGCGGTTACGGTCGACGACGATCAAGGAGCTGATTTTATGACCCACCATGACGGAGGCGGCCTCCTGAATGGAGGTGTCCTCAGAAACGGTTATGGCTTCCTGGGCGATATCCCCGACTTTGGTGGCGAACAGATATCGGTCGCTGCTCCCATAAAACAGGCTTTTATCATGCATCTCCTGGTAGGTTTTATCCACATACTTAGAAAGATAAGCCAGAAAGTATTCGTTAAAGACCGGGCTGGTTTCAATCAGTTTTAAGACCGTCTTCTTATTCAGGACATAACAAATGGTGTCCTCAATGGCCACCACCGTGGTCCTTTGCCGATCTTTGCCGATAAGGGACAGGAAACCAAAATTATCGCCTTCCCCCTTATAATCCATGACCACGTCTTCTCCGCTGTCGGAGCGCATCCGCACCTCGACCGCCCCCTTTTTAATCACTTTAACCGTATCGCTGGGCGGCCCGAATTGTTTTAAGATGACCGTGCCCTGGGGGTAGAATTCCATAGAAAGATTCCGGGCGATGTTTTTCAGTTGGATCTCATCCAGGAACTGAAAAGGGGGGAATCTTTTTAGAAACTGGATCACTTCGTCAAGCAACATTTTAGTGGCCGGCAGGAGGTAGTTGGGGGAACTGATCGGCCCTGATGATCTCCCCTTCGGCCAACAAAACGGCCCGTTCGATAAGATTACGAAGCTCTCGAACATTTCCGGGCCAGTCATATCGGTTAAAGAGGTTCAAGGCCTCCTGTTCCAAACCGGTTGTATTCTTGCCGAACTCTCGGGCATATCTTTGGATAAAAAAGCGGGCCAGGGGTTCAAGGTCTTCTTTGCGTTCCCGTAAAGGGGGGAGTTTTACCGTGATGACCCTGAGTCGGCGATAAAGGTCCTGGCGAAATCGGCCTTCCTGGACCTGAGGCTCCAAGTCCCTGTAGGTGCTGGCGATAATCAGGAGATCGGCTTTAACTCCTTGAGGGGCCCCGACCGGTTTGAATTCCTGGTCCTCTAAGACCCTCAATAGGCTGAACTGCATTGAATCCGGCAGTTCATCCACCCTATCCAGATAGATGGTGCCTCCATTGGCCTCCTCAAAGAGTCCCTTGGTCGCTTGCAGGTTTTCTCCGGGGATCCCCCTGACCCGGCCAAAAAATTCGCTTTCGATCCGTTCCCGGGGTATGGCCTGGCAATTGATCGGCAGGAAAGGACGGTCGGCCCGGTAGCTGCTGAAGTGAATGGCCCGGGCAATTAATTTTTTCCCGGTGCCCAACTCTCCGATAAACAGTACGGGGCTTCTGGCCTCGGCGATCTTTTTAATACGACTGATGATCTTGTGAATTTCAGGATTTTCCCCCACAATCCGGCTCAGGTCATAAGAGCCTCCCATTTGTTTTTTGAGCAGGACATTTTCTTTTTGTAGGGCCCGTTGTCTTAGGGCATTTTTGACGATCTGCTTGATTTCTTCATGGATGATGGGTTTGACGATATAGTCATAGGCCCCGGCCCGCAGGGTTTCCACGGCAGTTTCCAAAGAGGCATAAGCCGTTATGATGATGACAATCTGTTCGGGATGGATTTCCTTGACCCGCTTCAGCAATTCAATCCCAGTAATTCCGGGCAGGATGATATCGGAAATAATCAGATCATAAAAGCCTTCTTCAAAAAGTTCCAAAGCCGGCTCGGCGCTCCCCACGGCCTCGACCTGGTAGCCTTCCCGTTGAAAGACCCTCTTTAGAGACTCGCGTAAGGTTTCTTCGTCTTCGACAATAAGCAGCCGTTCATCCATCGTCTTCCTCCCTGGGTAATTTTATGACAAAGGTGGTTCCTCCCCCTTGCTTACTCTTGACATTAATGAACCCGTTATGTTCTTTGATGATTCCATAACAGATGCTCAGACCCAAACCGGTCCCTTTGCCCAAGGGCTTGGTGGTGAAGAAGGGATCGAAGATCCGGTCAATAACCGCGTCATCAATACCGGGGCCGGTATCCGAAAAGGCGATTTCCACGAAAGAATTCGTGTTTTTTATGGAAACATCCAATAGACCACCGCCCGGCATGGCATCCAGGGCGTTGAGCATCAGATTAAGAAAGACTTGTTGGATCTGGTCCGGATTGATCTTGAACGGCGGGACCGGTTCGATATCGGTTGTCAGTTTTATGTTTTTGAATCGTTTGTCGTATTTTACCAGGTTGACCGTCCGGTCTAAGATTTCGGATATGTTGGAGGCCGTTTTTTCCGAAGAGGAAATCCGGGCGAAGTCTCCCAGACTTCGGACCGTTTTAGCAATTCGTTCGATATGGTTATTGATCGTCTTCAGGGCCTCAATCGAAAAGTCGGCGTCCTGAGGAGAATGCATATCCAGGGAACTCAGTTCCTGAACCAGGGAGGAAATGGAAGCCAAAGGGTTTCCGATCTCATGGGAAATACCGGCCGTCAATTTCCCCAGGCTGGCCAGCTTGGAAGTTTGTAAAAGCTGTTCTTCCATTTTTTTCTTCTCGGTGATGTTTTCTAAAATGACCACAAACCCGCCGGAAGGGTCTTTAAAAGGACTGATATTGATCTTGATGGTCTGCTGAGTAGGGGTTTGAACCACCATCTCCTGGGGCCTGTTTTGTAACCAGGTGGTTCTATTAATCCAGGGCAACAAGGGTTGGACGGACCGGTTGATGGCCACCGATTTTTTTATGCCCGTAATGGTTTCCATGCCCTTGTTCCAATATTTGACCCGCAGCCAGGAATCAATGGTGACGATTCCCAGAGGAGCGCTCTCGATAATATTTTCACTAAATTCTTTGAGGTAGGCCAGATTTCTATTGGCTTCGGCCAGTTCCAGCCTGGACAGACGCAAAGTGTCGGTAATCTGTCGGATGGAGGTGGAAAGATCCTCCCGTTCCTGTTCGGTTAAGGTTGATTTGTCCTCAAAAATGATGGTGGCGATGGCCGAACCGAGAGCACCGGAGAGGACTCTTTCGGCCTCATCTCTCAGGTGAATCAAGTGCCCTTCTGAAACGGAGTCCCGGCTGAGCCCCTCTTGGCCTAAGAACCGGTCGACGATTTCCCGGGCCTCCATTTTGCCGATATACTGACCCAGGAGGGCTTCAATTTCCTTAATCGTATAACTGATTTTTTTGGGAAGTATTTTGGGCGAATAGGATTCGACAAACAGCAGGGCCTGGCGTTCTTCGTCTCTTTGTTGTCTGGTAAATAAAGAAAGGCCCACATAGAAAAGCAGATTAAAAAAAAGTCCCCAAAAGAGGGAATGACTCCATTTGTCCAGGCCCTTCAGACCCAGGAGGGAGTGCGGGTTGAGTATGTCCGAGTAGAGCAGGAAGGAAAAAAATTTACCTTGGCTGAAAACCTCGGCCTTCAGTAAGGCCGGCATCAATAGGGTATAAAACCAGATGATAAACCCCCCCAGGATCCCCCCGATGGCCCCGGCCCGGTTTCCTTTCTTCCAATAAAGGCCAAGGAGGATGGAGGGGGCGAAGATGGTGACGGCCTCAAAGGATTTAAGCCCGATCTCCACCAGGGTATAAAATCTTCCGATAAAGACGGCAAAAAAATAACCCAAAAAGACACAGCCGATGATGATGAGTCTTTTTATATTCAGGATGAGGGTTGGGAACCCTTTGATCTGATTAAATCGGAAAATGGCCGGCATCACCAGGCTGTTCATGACCATGGTGCTCAGGGCCAGTGATTCCACGATGATCATGCCGGTGGCGGCGGAAAATCCTCCGATAAAAACCATCAGGGCCAGCAAAGAATTTCCTTTGCTTAAGGGAATGGTTAAAACAAAACTGTCGGCCTCCAGTTGACTTCCTCCCAGGAGGATACCTCCAAAGGCCACCGGCAGGACAAAAATATTGATCAATAAGAGATAAAGGGGGAACAGCCACATGGCCTTGGAGACATGGGAGACATCGGAATTTTCAACCACAGTGACATGAAATTGCCGGGGTAAAAATAAAATGGCCATCATGGAAAGGAAGGTCAAGGAGATCCATTCCGGATAACCCACGGCGGAACCTCCTCCCAAATCCAATAAATATCTAAAAGGGGAGCCTTTAATTTGGTTGAAAATGTCGTCAAACCCGTTAAAAATTCCGTAAGTAACAAAAACACCCACTAATATGAAGGCAATCAATTTGACAATCGATTCAAAGGCAATGGCGAAAACGAGGCCTCCGTGCCTTTCCGAGGCGTCCAGCTTGCGGGCCCCGAAAATGATGGCGAACAGGCCCAGGATCAAGGTGATGACCCAGCCGGCGGCCACGCTGCCCCGGGTATTTCCGGCCAGGATGGTGAAGGTATTCATAATGGCCTTCATCTGAAGACCCAGATATGGGGTAATGCCGACCAAGGTTACAATGGTAACCAGTGCGGAGAGGGACAGAGAATTTCCGTACCGAGAACCGATAAAATCGGAAATGGTGGTGATCCGGTGTTCCTTGGCAATCCTGATGATCTTATTCAGGATAAGCCACCAAAGGGAGGCCATCAAGGTGGGTCCCAGGTAAATGGGTAGAAAGGACAAGCCCGAGGTGGCCGCTTCCCCCACACTCCCATAGAAGGTCCAGGTGGTGCAATAGACGGCGATGGAAAGGGAGTAAACAAAAGGGTTGGCGACGATACTTTTCCCGACCTTCTCCCTTCGTTCGGCATAGTAAGCGACCAAAAATAAGAGACTTAAATAACCCAGGATGATCAGGAACAAGAGCCAGCCCTTAAACATCATCCCCCCGTTTTTTCTTGGCCACCCGGCTGATGAGAAGTCCGACAATTAAAATAAACAATCCCCAGACCACAAAAAAATAATAAGGAAAATAGGATTTAAATAGATCAAGAAAGGGCCAGTTAAAAAATAACAGCCCTAAGAAGAACAAAAAAGGCCAGATTTCTTTATTGATCATGTCCAGGTCCTTGGGTAATAAACGGCCCGCCACGGATGACCGGGAAGAAACACCGGATAGGCCTCATGAGCAAAAAGCAAGGGCTGAATCGTGTTATTTTAAACCTTATCACTGGCCCCCTGATCCTTATCAAGCTGTTGTTCAGATCGGCTCGTCAAACCGGCAACTCAAGAGCACCATATCTTCTTCAAAGGTGGTGGTGACCTTGTAAGGCAGTTTATGGAAGAGTTTGATCATCCCTTGATTATGGGGCTGCGTATAGACGAAAAAACCGGAGATACCATGCTCTCTGGCCGCCTCGGTCAATTTTTTTAAGATCACCGTGCCGATACCTTTCTTCTGCCAGGCCCTGAGTACTGAAAAGGCCGCCTCGGCCATGTTTTTGGCAGGGACGAGGAAATATCCTCCAACGCCGATCACTTGTTCAAATCCGAATTCCCCGATGACCGCCACCATACCCATCTCATTGACGTAATCCACTTGAACCATATCGGTCAGGTCCTTGCGTGAGAAAATGAGTTTTTCCTGAAGGAATCTGGAAAGCACATCATCTTTGTCCAGATTGTAAAAATGTTCCTGGATCAGCCGCTCGTCAACGATTTTGGCCGGCCGGAAGAATATCGGTCGTCCCTGAAATTCCACGACCTCTTCCATCTTAAGCGGATAAATCCCGTAGATCGACTCGGCCAGGCTTCTTTCCGGTCCCAGGAGGGCCTGATTTTTTGGCTTCGTAGAAAAGATCCTCCCGAAAATCCGGATGGGCGATACTGATCAGGGCCATGGCCCGCTCCTGCAGGCTTTTTCCGAAGAGATTCACCACCCCGAATTCGGTGGCCACATAATGCACATCTCCCCGGGGGACTACAACGGCGATGTTTTCCAGGGTGGGAACTATACGGCTGTTTTTCCCGTCCAGGGTGGTTGAAGGCAGCATCAGGATGGCCTTCCCACCCTCGGAATCAGCCGATCCGCGGATAAAATCCACCATACCGGAAATTCCCGAAAAATGGTTATAAGGCAGGGCATCGGCCGCAACCTGTCCGGTCAGGTCCATGGCCATGGCCACATTCAGAGAAATCATTTTATGGTGGCGGGAGATAATCGAGGCGTTATTGACATATTCCGTGGGATGGAATTCGATGGAGGGGTTGTCATCCAAAAAATCATACAGGTTTCTGGTTCCGATGGCGGCACTGGCCACTATCTTCCCTTCGTTATATCCCTTTTTTCGATTTGTAATCACCCCCCTGGAGACTAAATCCATAATGGCGTCGGTTACGAAGCGGGTATGAATCCCGAGGTCTTTTTTGTCTTGCAGGGCCAACAAAACGGCGTGCGGCGCGGCGCCCAGGCTCATCTGCAAAGTTGAACCATCGTCGATCAGCTTGGCCACGTGCCGGGCGATCAAATGGGCCGTCTTGTATTCAGGAGGTTGGCTTATGGTTATAAGTTCTTCCTCACATTCTACCACCAGGTCGACATCATCGACATGAATGAAACTACGTCCCAAGACCCGCGGCATGCGCGGGTTGACCTGGGCAATAACCAAGTCGGCCGATTGGGCGGCGGCCATGGTCACGTCCACCGAAATGCCCAAACTCATCCAGCCGAAATCATCGGGGGGAGAGACCTGTATCAAGGCGACATGAAGGGGAAGTTGCCTGCTTTTGAAGAGACGGGGCAGGGCCGATAGGTTGATCGGGGTAATATAGCGCTTATTTTTAGCCAAACTTCTGATTTTAACCGAACCCAGATAAAAAGATCGAATATTAAAACAATCGCAATGACTTTTATTGGCGATCATCGTCAGGGGAGAGCTTTCCAGACTCAGGAGACGCATAATCTCCAAATCGGCAAAACGACAAGACTGGTTGGCTAATTCTTTTACCAAACACTGCGGTTCACCGGCAGCCGAACCGATGAATACCCGTTCTCCTGGTTGGATGCGTTGAATCGCCTCTTGAGGGGTAGTGCGCTTGCTCCGGTAATCATCCGGCCAGTAACGGCTATCCATATTTCCTTCCCCCCCGCCTATTGGAGATAGGAGTTTTTGATTGCCGGTTAATGGTTCCTCCTAAGGTAGTGCATTTTTGATCCCGAGGCATCGGGGGGTGGGCCTACGGTTTGGCCTGGTGGACCGTCAGCACCGAACAGTTGGCCCGACGGACGACTCTTTCGGCGGTACTCCCCAAAAAGAAATGGGCCATACCGGTAAGACCATGAGTGCCCATAACCACCAGGTCCACTTTTTCCAGATCGATGAAATTCAGGATCTCGCTGGCCGGATGACCGGAAAGGACACGGATAAGAGCGTTTTTGTAGTCGCCCATTTTCTGTAAATAAGTGCTTTCGATTTGTTCCGCTGACCGCTGGACGGCATCTTTGTAAAATTGCAGATTGGCTTGTTCGGAAATAAAATCTTCCATCACCGGTGAAGGGAAGACCAACGGAGGGACCACATGAACCAACAACAGTTGGGCCTCGTACTTCTGAACCAGGTCAAAGGCCAGGTCAAAGGCTTGGTCCGAATTTTCAGAAAAATCCGTGCAGAAGGCGATTTTTGTTAAGGATGCCATGGAACACCTCGCTATTGATAGGGATTTTAAATAATCGCCCTATAATTTTACCTGGAATTTTTTCCCTGTCAATTAAATATCCTCAACAAGGTCTAAAAAGGCGGACCAGGGCCATTCAGGGTCCTTCTTCCCGGTTCCTTAATGCGGAAAGGCGGGGAAGGAAATTTGAAAAAAAATGGCAGGGCCTAAATGGGGCCTTCAGGATTTACACCTTGTAAAGAATATCGGCAGGGGAGTACTGGCCGGTCTTCTTGCCCAAGGATCATGGCGGATACCCTCCTGGGGATCTAAAAAATATTTTTTTATCACATATCAGAAGGTTAAAGGGTATAACCCGAAATTAAGGCGCGGTTTAAGCCCTGTCTTGAGTTGATCAGGACCCTGCGGTATAAAATTTGCAATTTTTTATTTTAATAAGTTAATAAGCGATAGAATGATTTTGGACAGCACTTTCCGAAAACCTAAATCAGGAGGATAATTATGGCCGAAATAACATCGATGATGGAGGAAACGAGACAATTCCCCCCTCCTAAGGAGTTTGTGGCTCAAGCTTACATCAAGAGCAGGCAAGAGTATGAGAAGATGTGGAAGGAATCGATTGAGGACCCGGAGAAATTTTGGGGAGGTGTGGCTTCAGAACTGTTTTGGTTTAAGAAATGGGATAAGGTGAATGTAGAGGATTTCAAAAATGCCAAGCTTGAGTGGTTTGTCGGCGGCAAGACGAATATTACCTACAACTGCCTCGATTATCAGATTGAAAAAGGTCGAGGGGATAAGGTAGCGATCATATTTCAAGGCGAACCAGACGACGACGTCAAGAAATATACCTATAAAGAGCTTTTAAAGGAAGTTTCCAAGTTTGCCAATGTCCTCAAGAAAAGGGGCGTAAAGAAGGGTGATAGAGTTGCTATCTACCTGCCCATGATTGCCGGGCTTCCCATCGCCATGATGGCCTGTGCCCGTATCGGGGCCATCCACACTATCGTCTTTGGTGGATTTTCAGCCGAATCCTTGCGGGATCGGATACTCGACGCCGGGGCCAAGGTCCTTATTACGGCCAACGGCTACTGGAGGGCAGGCCGGCAAGTGAGCTCTAAGGCCAATGCCGATGCAGCGGTTAATTATTGCGCCAAACAAGGACACCAGGTTGATACGGTTATTGTCGTCAAAAGGCTCGATAATTTTGAGGTTCCCATGACGGCCGGGAGAGACCTCTGGTGGCAGGATGAAATGAAGGCCGCCGACATCAGCGAACAATGCCCCGCCGAGCCGATGGATGCGGAAGATCCGCTCTTCATCCTCTATACTTCTGGTTCGACCGGCAAACCGAAGGGTGTTCTCCATACCATCGGCGGATTTATGGTCTATACCTATGTTACCTTTAAATACATATTTGATTACAAAGAAAAAGATATTTTCTGGTGCACGGCTGATATCGGCTGGGTAACCGGTCACTCCTACATCGTTTACGGTCCTTTAGCCAACGGCGCTACGTCGATTGTTTTCGAAAGCGTGCCTACTTACCCAAAGCCTGACCGGTTCTGGCAGATCGTTGAGAAGTTTAAGGTCAGTATTTTCTATACCGCCCCGACTGCTATCCGGGCGATCATGCGAGAGGGCGACCAATGGCCGAACGGAAGAGACCTTTCCTCTCTGAGACTCCTGGGCACCGTCGGCGAGCCAATCAACCCGGAAGCCTGGATGTGGTACCACAAGTTCATCGGCAAGGAAAGATGCCCTATTGTCGACACCTGGTGGCAGACAGAGACAGGCGGGATCCTGATAACGCCCCTTCCCGGTGCCTGGCCGACGAAACCCGGGTCGGCAACTTTGCCCTTCTTCGGTGTAGATCCGGTCGTCTTGAAGAGCAGGACCTCGGCGAATGAGCCGGCCGTGGAAGCAGGAGTCAATGAAGGCGGCGAGTTGTGCATCAGAAGATCATGGCCAGGCCTGATGAGAACCGTTTATAAAGAGCCTGAGAGATTTTTCAATACCTATTTTATCCAGCAACCCGGTTTTTACTTCTCCGGCGATGGGGCGAGAAGGGATGAAGACGGTTACTTCTGGTTGATGGGCCGTATTGACGACGTGGTGAACGTATCCGGCCACCGGATTGGGACAGCCGAGGTTGAAAGTGCGCTCGTATCCCATCCCTATGTGGCCGAAGCGGCCGTCGTCGGTTTCCCTCATGACATAAAGGGGGAAGACCTTTATGCCTACGTCATACTCAGTTGGGTTATGAGGGAAGTGATCAGTTGAAAAAAGACCTGGTGGCCCATGTCAGGAAAGAAATCGGGCCCATCGCCTCTCCCGGCAAGCTTCAGTTCGTTCCCGGTCTTCCCAAGACGAGATCCGGTAAGATCATGAGAAGGATTCTGAGGAAGGTCGCCTCCGGTGAAATCGGACAGTTAGGCGACACCACCACCCTGGCTGATCCGTCGGTGGTCGATGATATTGTGAAAGGCCGGTTGTAAGGGTGACCTGAAACCATCGCCTGAGCCGTCGCCGCTAACCCGGACAGGGGATCACCCTAAATGCTCAGTGCGATCGAGTTTATTTTTCTAGCCGCCCCTATTGGCTGCGGCCGATGGGGGCGGCGCTCGAGTGCCCATTCAGAGAGGACTCATAGGGAGGACAAAGAAAAATGTCAACATCAGGGGACAAGGTACCAACCAAGGCCTGGGTCGTAACCTACGCCGGAGTCGCCATCAATCTGTGTTTGGGGATATTATACGCCTGGAGTGTTTGGAAAAAGGTCTTGGTCAACAAGGGGAAGGCCGATGCCGGGGAGATCATGACCGGCATCAATGCCGGCTGGGCCTACCTGACCGACACCCAGGGGACCGTGGCCTATTTCCTATGCGGCCTCATATTTGCCATTTTTATGATCCCGGGAGGCAAGCTCCAGGACCGCTACGGTCCGAAAATAGGGGCTACCTTAGGAGGACTTTCGTTGGCCTCCGGCTGTATTATTGCCGGGTTGATGAAAAGTTATCTCGGGTTGATCTTGGGTTTCGGAATACTCGGCGGCATCGGTATGGGACTGGGCTATGCCGCGCCTACACCGGCGGCCCTGAAATGGTTCGGACCGCACCGAAGGGGTTTAATCGCCGGAATCGTGGTCGGCGGCTATGGCGGAGCTGCCCTTTATATAGCCCCCTTAGGACAATATTTTATTGAAAAATATGGCATCTCAGGGAGTTTTATCGGGTTGGGAATTATTTTTGCGATTGTCGTGATTATCGCCGGTCAGTTGTTATCCGAACCCCCGGTCGGCTATATGCCCCCAGGGCCGCCGGCGGCCCAAACCAAGAAAAAACCCCTTATCACCGCGGCAGCCGATTATGCCCCGACGGAGATGCTGGCCAGTTGGCAATTTTATGCTTTGCTCTTGATGTACATCGGAAGTGCCCAGTCCGGTCTACTGGTCATCGCCAATGCCGCCCCTATCTTGGCCAAGACCGCCGGGAAACTCGAGTTTTTTGCTCAAAACGCCTGGATAATCGCCGCCTTCGGCGGTATGGTCAATGCCCTCGGCCGGGTGGGTTCCGGGCTCTATTCGGACAAGATCGGGCGGGGAAACGCCTATACCCTTAATTTACTGGTTTCGGCCGTATTTTTGTTGGCTACGCCCTTTATAATCAATGCCGGGAGCATCCCCCTTTTGTTTTTAGCCGTCGGGATCGCCTATTGGCAGTATGGGGGAGGTCTTTCGATCATGCCCGCCTATACGGCCGACTTCTTTGGCTCTAAAAACCTGGGGGTCAACTACGGGCTGGTCTTTCTCGGTTGGGGCTTGGGTTTTTTAATGCCTTTGATCGCCGGGTTTATTAAGGATAGTACCGGTTCTTATTCCCTGTCCTTTTATATTTCGGCAGTGATCTTGATCGTAGCGGTGGTTCTCTGCCGCTTCCTTAAAAAACCGGCCAAGGCATAAAGAAGTTCGGAGTTTGGAGTCCGGAGTTTTTTTTAATTAATTAGTTCTCATCCGGAAATTCGAATTTCCGGATGAAGCTTACGTGCGCCTGGCATGAAGCACTGACCGACCTTCCAGGAAAGGACCTGGAAGTAAAGCATCCACCGTTACCGGACGGAAGGACAACGCCGACAAGGCAAGGGCATTCCCAGAAATGAGGAGTCCGAAGGGAGCATGAGGCAGAACCTGTGTACGTAGCGAACAGCGAACCGACTATATGGCCGTGGGAAGGAGGTCGAGTTGACGTGACTAAACGAGACCTGATATCCGGTGAACCGAACTGCGGTGAAGTTGGACGGGATACAGGGAGGTTGATGCATCTTACCCCAGGGAAGCCCTCCTGCACTGGAATTCTAATGGAGCCAAGGATTTCATAAAACCGAACCGCGAAGGCGAACCCGAAGCGGGGCAGGGTGCAAAGGGTGGCAGATTCACGGGTAGTACCGAGGAAGCAGGGCCTATGAAGCCTGGTAACAGAGCGGAGGATAAAACCCTGACGACCAGGAGAAGGAAAAGAAGGGAAGGTATCCGATAGAGAACCCACCGCTGGCGATGGTCAACAAACCGGTTGAGGACCTATCCTGAAGCCTGGGCAGCCCAAAGATCGTCATGGGGAGGCGGGAAGCCGTGGACGAGAGGCGATGGAGACGACATTCGAGAGTCGATTTAGAGTTACGATGGTACAAGAAGGGACCAGAAAACCGGAGGGGGATGTACGAAACCCGTAAGAGGTTACCGGACGGAAAGAGACCTGGACGGTCAACGGTCATCCGGTTCCCAGCCCAAAGGGCTGCTCGTAACCCGGCAATCTTTAATGGAAGAGCAAGTCACGGAGGAAGGTTGAAGTGAATACAGAAGTACTGGAAAGGGTCTACGAACCGAGACGACTGCGGGAGGCATGGCACCAGATTAGACGAAACGCCGGCGCAGCGGGAATAGACCGAATGACGGTAGAGGAGTTCGAAAAGCGAGAAGAGGAGTTTTTAAAGCTGATCAGTGAGAAGCTGAAAGCGGGCACCTACCGTTTCAAACCTGCCAGAAGAGTTTTGATTCCCAAGGAAGGCAGTAACAAGATGCGTCCCCTTCGAATTAGTGGTGGTCATGGATCGAAAGTCAGCCAGAGTATCAACCTGGTATTTGAAGTTATATTCGACCCGGCCTTTACGAGGTCCAATTTTCGATTTGGTGGAGGCCACAGCCAGCACCAGGCGATTAGACATGTTCAGGGGATAGTGGAAGATGGATATGATCGGCGGCATCGATAGACTTGAAGAGTCTCTTTGATGAAATCCCCCAAGAACTGATGCTGAACTTATTCGGCGGAAGATAGCCGATGAGAGGCTGGTAACGCTGATTGCAAGAGCGTGAAGCCGGTATCGTCATGGATGGAGAATATCAGGAAACCCCCAAGGGATGTCCCCAGGATCTCCTCTATCACCGATGCTATCGAACATTGTTCTAAACGAGTTGGACTGGGAATTGGAAAGGCGTAGGGCACCGGTACTGTCGATGGGCTGATGACTTTCTGATTTTACTTAAATCCGAAAGGGCGGCCAAGCGGATCATGGAGGGGATAACGGAGTACCTGGAAGGGAAGCTGAGACTTCCGGTGAACCGGGAAAAGAGCCAAGTAGCGCTGATTAAAGATATTCCTTTCCTGGGGTTTCAAATACTCAGGG
>CAWIRY010000134.1:0-8634 GCA_963838485.1 uncultured delta proteobacterium
GATTATCTTACTGTTCTGGATTTTTAATAAATTCCATTATACACCATTTTAAGAATAGTAAATATTGGAATTTTTCCTTGGAATGGTCAATTAATAGGAGGGTCCGTCAACGATTACTGTTTGAAGAACTAAACCGCTACGCGGTAGCCATGCCAGCTCTGGTCATTAAATAAGCCTTCGTAATAAATTCAACGTTCCGAGTAAAATTCCTATCTCCACTTGTTGGAAGAGCCTAACCTTAATACAATCTCTTTGGGTAGTACCATCGGCATGAGTTGATGGATCTTTATTCTAAAGGAGATGTGTTATGGGAAAGCTACGGGAACAGATGCAGACGGACCTTCAGTTGAAAGGACTCACCCCGAGGACGCAAGCGATCTATTTGAGGGAGGTAAGGAATTTAGCGGCGTATTTCAAAAAGTCACCGGAGGAACTGGGGGAAAGCCAGATCAAGGAATATCTGCTGCATCTCATCAAAGACAGGAAGCTATCCGAGGGGACCTACCGATTCTACTATAGCGGCCTGAAGTTTTTTTACAAACAAACCCTTAAGCGCGATTGGGTCGTGGAAAAAATCCTGTGTCCCAAAAGAAGAGAGAAGCTTCCCGTTGTTTTGGATCTATCCGAAGTGGAAGCCCTTTTGTCGGGCACGAAGAATCTCAAACACAAGGCCATCCTGATGATCATTTATTCCTCTGGCCTGAGAATAAGCGAAGCGGCCCATCTGAAGCTATCCGATATCGACAGCAAACGCATGATGGTACGGATCGAAAATGGAAAAAAAGGCAAGGACCGGTACAGTATTTTATCTCAAACCGCCCTGGAGTGCCTACGGCAATACTGGATAAAATATCGCCCGAAGGCCTGGTTGTTTGAAGGGCAAAAAAAAGAAAGGCCTCTCTCGACCAGTACGATATATCAGATTTTCTGTGCGGCCAAGAAAAAGGCCGGGATCAGAAAACCCTCCAGTGTCCATACCCTCAGACACAGTTTTGCCACCCATCTGATTGAGGCCGGAACCAGCCTTCACCATGTTCAACTGCTTCTGGGGCATAAGTCTCCCAATACAACCACTGTCTATCTCCATGTCAGCCGACATAACCTGGCACAGGTAACCAGCCCTCTGGATTTACACCTCAATCAATCTTCCCTAAGCGGTACTCCCCCACCCTTGGCCCATATCCCTATCTAATGGCCAGTGCCGAGGCACTCCAATATAGAAGTAGCCGACATTTTTCGTAAATACGGGAGCAACTACCGAAAAACGCACCGGCTATCCCGCGATCAACTCCGGGTCATGCAGGCCATTGAGGGGTGCAGAACTGCTCTGTTGGGAGGCCATGTGGATCAATGCGACCACTGCGGCCATCTGGAGATATCCTATAACTCCTGCCGGAACCGGCATTGTCCCAAATGCCAGTTTTTAAGAAAAGAGCAATGGATCGAGGCCCGCCGGGAAGACCTCCTGCCCATCCCCTACTTTCATGTCGTCTTTACCCTTCCCGCCCAACTCAACCCCTTGTTCTTACGAAACCACAGAGTTCTGTATGAACTTTTCTTCCTTTCGGTCTCCGAGACGCTCAGGAAACTGACACAGGACCCGAAGCGTCTCGGAGCACGCATCGGCTTCATGGGTATTGTCCACACCTGGGGACAGAATCTCATGGACCATCCTCATATCCACTGTATTGTTACCGGCGGTGGATTATCTCTGACCAAAGACCGCTGGATCTCCTGCCGAAAAGGATTTTTCCTCCCCGTAAGGGTTATCTCCAAGCTGTTCAGAAACAAGTTTCTCGATTACCTCAAAAATAGCTATGGCTCCGGTAAACTCGCTTTCTTTGAAAGTATGGCTCATCTCAAACAACCTAAGGCCTTCCAACGATTCCTAAGGCCGCTCTATCTGAAAAACTGGGTCGTCTATTGCAAGCCCCCTTTTAATGGAATTGAGGGAGTCCTTAACTATCTCAGCCGCTATACCCACCGGGTAGCCATCAGCAATGAGCGTATCCTCAAGCTGGAAAAGGACCAGATTTCCTTCCGCTGGCGTGACTACTCCGATGGCGATAAAGAAAAAATCATGACCGTGGCGGCTGAAGAATTTATCCGAAGATTCCTGCTCCATGTATTACCGACTGGCTTTGTCAAGATCCGTCACTATGGTCTGCTGGCCAACAGAAACCGTAAAAACAATATCACCTTGTGCCGAACCCTTCTCGGCTGCTGCACACCCGAAACCCAGAACAAAAAGATACCGGAAACCTGGCAGGAATCCCTGCTGAAGATCTCCGGTGTCGATGTTTCCCAATGTCCGGTCTGTAAAAAAGGCCGTCTGTTCAAGGTTGAAGCTTTGCGGCCTTTAAGATGTAATCGGCCCCCGTAGAATGCCGATGAGTTCCGTTCGCATTACAAATATCTTTTATCCTCTCTCAGGCGAAAACAGCATTCCTTTTCGCCGTACCACACCCTTGCCTAAATTCTTGCTCCACCCGTTTGTTCTATCGATAGGGACCCGTTTACCCCCAACCATTTGCCTTCCCTTAGACCCTCTTCGATCAGCAAGAGATTATTTATCTCCAAAATCTTCTCCCATCCAGTAACTGAAGCAAACTCCTCTGGATTCATTCCCCATAGCCCTTTTGCCGCGGCTTAGTTCTTCAGGCTTCATTCTGCAACTCCGCAGCAGAATGAAGCTTTAGTGAACTCTCTATAAAAAGAGGGAATAATGTAGACCCTACTTTGTTGTAAACAGCAGGTTTGCTCGACCCCTTAAGGAGCATTGGTCAGGGAACGTAGTGCTTCCGGTTACCCGTGGCACCTCCCAACCAATCATACGTTTTACACTTTAATCATTAATTAAATACCTTACGGGAAAATATTTATTTCTTTAGCTAGGCGGGTAGCTCAGCGGGAGAGCATCGGCCTTACAAGCCGGGGGTCACAGGTTCAAATCATGTTCCGCCTACCATCTACCTGTTTTGAGGATTTTTTTAAGGGTGCAATGACGAAGGGCGAGGGTAATCCCGCCGTTGGCGGGACAAATGGGCCTTTTTTAGCGCCCTGTAGATCGGGGTCGTAGTTAAGTCGGTTATAACGCCAGCCTGTCACGCCGGAGGCCACGGGTTCGAGTCCCGTCGACCCCGCCAGAAATCTCAGGGGGTTAGCCAGCAAGGTTGACCCCTTTTCTTTTGTGCGCCCGGCAGGGCGCATCCACTTGGAGGTGAAAGTCCTCTACACACCCGACAGGGGGAAGTGTTAGCCGAACGGCAAGGGTGCCCATTGTGAGGTGGGATCTGAAGGAAGCCGGAGGCAAAGCGCTGGCCCGACGAACAGGAATCGCATAGGAGGCGACCAGGCTGGATGAGGAGGCAAATATCTTCGAAGTCCGAAACCTGTCCGGAAAGCCTGGGCGTAGATGCGGCGGGCATAAGCGGGAAGGTGGGAGCGCATTACCCGGGGAGGTCTGTCAACCCGCCTTGGGCTACCGGCCTTGTAAGGGGTCGGGAGGAGTTGGCAGAAGTCAGCAGATGGCATAGTAGGCTAAGTCGACCAAGCCGAAGGCCGAAAGATGAACTACAGACAGGGACTTAAATTTCGATGACCATGGAGACGCCGACGAGTTGGGCTGAGAAGCAGGACACCCCGGTGGAGGGAGGCGGACGGAATCGGCCGGTAGACGCCGGAGGTGCGTCAAGTGGCACGGCAAGGAGAGAAGAACCCTGGGCGGGAACAGAGGAACTAATGGAAGCGGTGGTCGACCGCGAGAACATGCCGAAAGCCTTCCGGAGGGTAGTGGGCAATAAGGGAGCAGCCGGAGTAGATGGTATGAGCGTTGATGGGCTAAAGCCCTATTTGCAGACCCATTGGAAGCGAATCAAGGAACAACTGCTGGAAGGGGGCTATCAGCCGCAGCCGGTACGCCGGGTGGAGATACCCAAACCCGGAGGCCGGGGGATACGAAAGCTTGGCATTCCCACGGTAGTGGATCGCCTGATCCAGTAGGCGCTGCATCAAGTACTGAACCCCTTGTTTGACCCTGATTTTTCGGCTAACAGCTACGGATTTCGACCAGGTCGCAGCGCCCATCAAGCGCTGAGCCAGG
The DNA here is from genome assembly GCA_963838485.1 of uncultured delta proteobacterium. GTDB lineage: Bacteria > Desulfobacterota > RBG-13-43-22 > RBG-13-43-22 > RBG-13-43-22 > RBG-13-43-22. The sequence continues at coordinate 4,103 of CAWIRY010000134.1, forward strand.
CCAGGGAGCAGGTAGCCGACGGCCGGCGCTGGGTGGTGGATCTGGATCTGGAGAAATTTTTCGATCGGGTCCATCATGACGTGCTGATGAGCCGGATAGCCAGAAAGGTGGGGGACAAACGGGTGTTGGGCTTAATCCGCCGCTATTTGCAAGCGGGAATCATGGAAGGCGGGCTGGTAAGCCAACCGACTATGGGCACCCCGCAGGGAGGGCCACTGTCGCCGTTACTATCCAATATAATGCTGGACGAGTTGGATAAGGAAATGGAGCGACGGGAGCACCGCTTTTGCCGATACGCCGACGATGTGAACATCTACGTGGGCTCCAAGCGGGCTGGAGAAAGGGTGCTCGATTCGCTGGAAAGGTTTCTGAATAGCCGGCTGCACCTTCAGGTAAACCGGCAAAAGAGCGCAGTGGATCGCCCGTGGAAGCGGAAATTTTTAGGATATAGCTTGACCTGGCACAAACGGCCGCGGTTGAAAGTAGCGCCATCTTCGTTGGAAAGAATGAAGCGGGCGCTTAAGGAAAGCTTTCGACGGGGACGTGGACAGAACCTGAATAAGCTGATCGAGGAGTTGGCGCCGACCCTTCGGGGCTGGGTGAATTACTTTCGCCTGTCGGAGGTTAAAAGGCCTTTCGAAGAGTTGGACGGGTGGATACGGCGCAGGCTTCGCTGCCTTATTTGGCGGCAATGGAAACGCCGTTATGCCAGGGCAAAAGGACTGATGAAAAAAGGGCTTGGTGAAAGCCGGGCATGGGAATCGGCCTCAAACGGCCGAGGCCCCTGGTGGAACTCAGGGGCCTCACACATGAATCAGGCATTTCCCAAGCAATTCTTTGATCGGCTTGGACTCGTTTCACTGCTGGATTCGGTTCTCAAGTTTCAACGTAATTCATGAACCGCCGTATACGGAACCGTACGTACGGTGGTGTGGGAGGACGGAGGGCGCAAGCCCTCCTCCTACCCGATCTGGTTGCGTATAGGTTGGCGGATAGTGGTGTCATCGAGCCTCTCAAACTGCCTCCTTTTTCCCTTCTTACCTTATTGGCCGATGGTGTCTCTGACGATTCTTAATAGCTCTTCCCGGTTGAATGGTTTTCTAAGGCTCGCAACAGCCTTTTCTAATTGAGGGAACTCAGCTTCCACTCCGCTTATAATGATTATCGGTATATTCCTCAATTTTTTACGTTTTTGCATCTTGCGATAAAGAATGTTGCCCCAACTCTCGGGCATTTCAAAATCAAGTGTGATGAGATCTGGAGGTTCTGCTTTTGCCATTTCAAGGGCCTCTCCCCCGTTGGAAGCAATATAAGCCTCGTACCCGTTATCATTAAAGAGAGTCTTAAGGTATTCCGCAATACTCCGGTCATCCTCAACAATCAAAATCCTTTTTGCCATCACTAGTCTCCTCTCATATTCCTGCTGGTTGGCATGAGTATTCTTCAATTTCATCTAAAGGGCCTTCTCGGATCAATATTATAGTGACACTTTACCATAGTTTTTAAGATATGGGATGAGGATTTTTTGCCCTTATCGAGCCGGTCAACTGCCTCCCAATTTCCCTCGGGGTTTCAAACTATACCCCGGCTTCTTTTATAAATTATCATCTTTAGATAGATTCTTCCCCTTCTGCCCTACCCCTACGGTGGCCGGGATGGTAACTTTGAAAATTGACCCTTTCCCCGGTGCGGTTTTGACTCCAATCGTTCCGCCGTGTTGTTTTATAATTTCGTGGGAGATATAAAGCCCTAATCCAGTCCCCTTACTGCCCTTTGAGGAGAAAAACAGGGTAAACATATTATTCTTTTTCTCCGCATCCATACCGATACCGTTATCTTCTATGATGAAGGTGACAAGATCCTGATTTCGACTAAGGTTGATGCTTACTCTGTGGTGAGACTTCGATTTGTCTTCCAGACAGGCTTCCACGGCATTTTCGAGAAGATTTATCAGAGAGATACGGAGGATCTCGGCATCAATCTCAAAATGGCCCAGATTTTTTTCATATTTGCAAATCAGTTCGATCCCGTTATCTTTTATCTTCGGTTCTACTGTTCTTATTAGGTCGTTTGTAAAGCTGACCACATCGACCTGCTCATAATTCAACTCTCTTTCTTTGGTGTAATAAAGGATATCGAGGATCGTCTTGCGGATACGGTTGATCATGACGTTGACCAACTCGATGCCGTTCTTGATTCGGTTTTGATCGTTTTTCTTGAAACCGGTATCCAGAAAATACATCCCTCCGTCAAGTCCGGTCAGTAAACCTTTTACCCCATGGGACATGGATCCGATCATCAGACCGAGTGAAGAAAGGCGATCCTGGAGTTTCCGGATCTCGGTGATGTCCATTGACATCTCCATAACCAGCCTGGTTTGTCCTTTGGCATTAAAGATAGGGGCAGTCCGAACCAGGACATGGAGCTGCTCCCCATTTTGGGTGGTAAAAATTTCTTCAGAAGACTGAGATTGACCGGTTTCAAATGTTTCTTGAACCGGGCAAGGGAAACAGCGTGCCGTCTTATGTTTATACTTTTCATAACAATAACAGCCAAGTTCCTGACCGAAATCTTCCTGGAACTTCCTGTTGCTTTTCGTAAGTCGGAACTCCTCGTCTTGAATTGAAATATAACAGGGGACTTCGTTAAAAAGCTGTTTTAACTCAGCCTGGGTTATTTTCAATTCTGCAATAAGCTGAGTTCTTTCCTCTTCTGCTCTTTTGCGTTCGTTGATATCCCGGGAAATATGAACGACCGAAGCCACTTTTCCTGAATCATCAAACATGGGAAAGGTCGTTATTTCCACATATACCTTTTCCCCGCCCCGTCCGAGATGAACATGCTCAATCGTGGTAGGAGCCCCCTTTTTTGCCGTTTCATATAAAGGACAAGGATCATGAGGGGGGGTGCAGGGGGAGGATTGGTGATGGGTTATTAAGTGGCAGGTTGCCCCGATGACATCATTTCTTCGCAGATGATACTGGTTCAGAAAGGCCCGATTGGCATCGACAATTTTGAAGGTGCCGGCATCAATTATGGCAACAGCATCACTGATGCTGTCAAAGACCAATTGGCTGTGGCGGCCTAAGCTGTCAATCTCTTTCTCCCCTTGAACAAAGAGTCCGGGTGGGGAAACTGTTTTATTATCCAAAGTTGTCTCTGGTTCAGCAAGCGGTCCTTGTTCCGGCGCAAGATTTTTTATCAGCAAATGGTTTTGTTCTGACTTTTCGTCCATTGAGTTTCCCCGCTTCCGTGAAAGAGAGATGGATCTTTTTTGGTTAGGCCCGTGGGGTTTCCAAATTTGCCAATATGTCCTTGACCAGTTTGACCATTCGTTCAGGATCGAAAGGCTTGTTTACGACTGCGGCAGCTTTTTTAATGGCCCGATGGGGAGCGGATAATCCGCTGACCACAATGACGGGAATGTCTTGGAAATCTTCATCTTTGGTCATCTTTCTGAAGAACATAGGACCGGCATCCTCGGGCATATCCAGATCCAGGGTAATGAGGTCTAGTTTTTCCCTCTTTACTACCTCTAAAGCTTCGGTGCCGTTAGCAGCGGAGCAGGTTTCATATCCATTATCGTTGAAGAGGGTTACCAGGTAATTGACGATATTGGGTTCATCATCTACAACCATGATCTTTTTGGCCATAATTGCCTCCTTTCTTGGTAACAACTTGGCCTGTTGAAATTGGAGCCTTTTCTAAAAGTCCCACATCGCTATTCCTGCGGAAGCCGGAATCCAGTCTTTTATATGGTTCCTTGCTTTCGCAGAAACTGGACCCCGGCTTTCGCTGGAGTGACGGGGTTTGAGACATTTGCTGGGCCTCTTTGAAAAGTTTTTTAGAAGCCAAAATGATACGAATTTTTCAATTAAATATATAGGGGTCTTCTCCCAAGCGAGTGGGTAATTTTATGTAATTAAATGGCCGGTAACATGCACGTGAGGACTTTAAGACGAAGGTATTCCTGATCCTTCAACCCATAAGCCCGACGTTGGATGACCCGGATCTTGTTGTTTAAACCTTCTACAAACCCGAGAGAGACCTCTTCTTCGGAGTTGATATAGGTGGCAATACCATCCCAATGGCTTTCAATCATGTTGGCGAATTCCTCATAGGGTTTGAGCTGTTGCCACTTAAGCGAAGATCGCCAATTATCGAAAAACCGTCTGGCCCAGCCTTCGCTCTGGTAGTCCCTTATTTTCGAGAAATCTTTTTACATGTTCTATCCTACCCCCCTCGCACCCTTGGAGATTGAAGCAAAAAAAAGGGCGTTTCATTGGGCGTTTCTTTGAACCGGGGTAACAAATTCTTGTTTCTTACATGACTACCGATCCGGAAATACCAGGACGATGTTTTTCGACTGCCTCTCCAGTTACGTGTCGGCCTTTAATTCTGACCCCAGCCTGTAGTAAGATCTCAAAATCACCATCTTCTCTGGGCACACCATAAACGCGTCCATCTCGATCTTTGCCGTCCTCACAAGAAACCATTTGTTTTTGCATCTCATCCCCTCTTTGACTAAAACA
>CAWIRY010000135.1:0-38921 GCA_963838485.1 uncultured delta proteobacterium
TATAAGGAAGAAAAAGCTATCGTTGATGCCTACGAGAAAGGCACCATGAAACTCTCAAAGCCATCTAATAAAGAAATAGAAGCTATCAAAGCCACGGCAAATAAAACGCTTATGAAGGACAGGAGAATCACTATACGCCTTTATGACCACGATTATCAGGGTATTCAAAAGAAGGCCATAGAAATGGGTATCCCCTATCAGACACTAATTTCCGGCATTATTCATCGGTATATCGAAGGGGATTTGACGTCAAAAACAGGATAACCGGATACAGTCAACTCCTTACAGTCGTGGCTGATCCAGGCTTTCGCCAAAGCGAGGTCCCGAATGGGGCCCTCTGAAAATGCCGGGTTTTCCCTGGGATTTCAGTGAAACATCGGCTTCCTGGCAATGTCCGTTGGGCCAGCATACGGATGAAATCCTGCTCGGCCGGGGATATCCTTTAGACGAGATAACGGCCCTTAGACAGGAGGGGATTATCGGATAGAATTTCGAATAGTTAATCAATTGATGATAAAGGGATGTTTTAGGTCGTTTGCTGGCTGTTCTTGATTAATCTTCTGACCATAGATAAGAGGATCTGCTTTTCTTCTGGAGAGAAACCCTTTAACATTATCTTCAGACACTGGTCCCGCTCTTTTTCAATCTTTTTCAGGGTGGCCTTCCCCTTGGGGGTAATTTCCAGGAGGGTGACCCTTTCATCCGTGGAGTCCGATTTCCTGACTATAAAGCCGTTTTTTTCCAGCCTCTTGGCCAGGCCGGTCATATTCGCCCCGGGGACGAGCATGATCCGGCTCACTTCGGTTATCCGGCTTTGCCCATGGGTTGAGGCATCCAAAACCCGCAGGACGTTGTACTGGGGGAAGGAGAGGTCATGGTTCCTGAATATAGAGGAAATCGTCCTCTTAAAACTCTCTGCCGCCCTGGCCACGGCCATGAGGGCCTTCTCGTCGATGCTTAAGTCGCTTTTATAATTGGTCGGTGTCACGTTAAAACCTTTATGCGGAGAATTTTAATTATCAATTTAGCGGATATTAAACCAAAAGGCAATAAGATAATGAACCATTGAATATTAAATAGTTGATATTTTATATCTTTACTATTTTTAACGGACTCTCGACCGATCACCAAAGCCGCCACCCCGGCCTTTTAATGAATCCATTATTTTTAAAAACGGACCATAAAAATCCTTGACAAGAGGCCGGGCCAAGGATTATAAGAAAAAATAGTCAACATATTAACTATCAATATTTAGATTATTTAAGGATCTTAAAAAATGGAGGTTAAGCGTGGACGTTAAATCGAGATTGTCCGAAATCGTCGGGGCGGAAAACTTCTCCGACGACCCGAGTCCGGTTGAGGGCCTATGGCACCGATTTCAGTTACACCCCGGCAGGGGCCCCCAACTATGGTGCCCGACCGGCCGGTTCCGAGGAAGTCGCCCGGATCATCCGGTTCTGCAACGAAAATCACATCCCGGTCGTACCCGTAAGTTCCAAGGTCCATTTTTTCGGGGCCACCATTCCCAAGGAAGGGGGCCTGGTCCTGGACCTTTCCCGGATGAACAAGATACTGGAAATCGACCCTGACAACCGTCGGGTACGGTTTGAAGCCGGGGTTACCTGGAACCAACTGACCGAAGCCCTAAGGAAGGAGGGGTTCCGGGTGATCATGCCCTTAACCCCCCCGGCCGAACGCTCGGTTCTTACCGACTTTTTGGAACGCGAAGAGCCCACCAACCAGGTCTACGATTACGGCGAACCCCTGGAGGCTATGGAGGTCGTCTGGCCCACGGGCGAGATTTTCAGAATGGGTTCGGCCAGCGTCAACGGCTATCCCGACTCCCCTTCCAAGGGAGGAAACCCATCGGGGCCAGGCCTGGATTTTTACCGGTTTTTCCAGTGCGCCCAGGGGACCATGGGCGTGGTCACCTGGACGAACCTGAAGATCGAGTCCATTCCCAAAATGGATAAAATCCTTTTGGCTCCGGTAGACGACCTTAATTATGCCATCGATTTTTTGTACCGCATCCTGCCCCGCCGGATCGGTCAGGAGGTCCTGCTCCTGAATAACATCGACCTGGCCGCCATTCTTTCCGAGGACTGGCCGGGAGATTTTGCTAAACTAAAAGCCGCCCTGTCCCCCTGGACACTGATCCTGGTGATCAGCGGCCTTAAGAGAAGGCCGGAAGAAAAGATCGCCTATGAAGAAAACTTCCTGGCCGAAGTCCTGAAGACCGAATTCACCAACTTGAGGCTGGGAGAGACCCTCCCCGGCTTCCCCGGGGTGCCGGGCAAGCTCCTGACCCTTTTGCGTAATCCCTGGCCAGCCGAACGGCCCTTTTGGAAGAACCAGGTCAAGGGGGCCTGCCAGATGCTCTTCTTCCACACCCGGCCGGAAAAGGCGCCTCATTTCGTGGACCGGGTTAAAGAGGTCAGCGCCCGTTACGGATACCCCGGCACGGATATCGGGATCTACATCCAGCCCATGGAACACAACCGGGCCTGCCGGCCGGAATTTACCTTTTTCTATGATCCCCAAAATGAAGGCGAGAAGGCGTCCGTTCGGGCCCTTTACCAGGAGGCGGCCACGGTCTGTCTCAATGAGGGGGCCGTCTTCACCCGACCCTATGGGGACCTGGCGCCCATCGTTTATGAGCGGGCTGCTTCCTACACCAGCCATCTCAAACGGCTGAAAAAGGTCTTTGACCCGAATAACATTATGAATCCTTCAAATTTGTGCTTCTAAGGGAGGGAGAAATCATGGCCAAGGAATTGCCTGTACGATATTACAAACCAAAAGAAGAATTCAAATTCGATATCACCGATATCCAGAATTTCGTTTACGACATGAGCCGCTGCATCAAATGTAAGGGCTGCACCTGGGTGGATCATACCTACATGCCCGGTCCGAAGTACATGACCCGCTGCCCCAGCGCGGCCAAGTATGAATTTGACGCCTACGGGGCCTACGGAAAAATGCGCATCGGCCACGCCATGGCCGAAGGGGTGCTCCCCTGGAACGAAAAGGCCCTGGAGGTCATTTATGCCTGCACCCTATGCGGGGCCTGTGACGTGGGCTGCAAAAGGAACCTGGACCTGGAAATCGGACTCGCCCTGGAGTCTCTCCGGGTCAAGGCGGTTCAAGACGGGGTCGGCCCCATGCCGGCCCACAAGAAGATCGCCGAAAACATCGCCCAAACTCACAACTTATACGGTTCCCCCCACGGAAAACGGACCGGCTGGATTTCCAGGGGGATCACCCCGGCTAAAAAAGCCGAAGTCCTCTATTTCGTGGGCTGTACCGCTTCTTACCGGAATAAAGAAATCGCCCAATCCACGGCCAAGATCCTTAAGGCCGCCGGTACGGATTTCATGCTCATGCCCGATGAATGGTGCTGCGGCAACACCATCTTTTCCGTGGGCCTTTATGACCAGGCCAAGGCCCTGGCCCAGCGAAATGTCGAGGAGGTCAGGAAGACCGGGGCCAAGACCGTTCTTTTGAGTTGCGCCGAGGGGTACCGCATGTGGAAGGTCGATTATCCGAAACTCTTAGACATCTCTACTGATGACCTGGGGTTTAAGGTGGTCCACCTCGTGGAATATGCCGATGAGAAGGTCAAAAACGGCGGGCTTAAAATGAAAAAGCCCCTTTCCACCCGTCTGACCTATCACGACGCCTGCAGCCTCAGCCGTCTGAGCGACCCCTGGACCCCTTACGAAGGAAAGCGGGGCTGGATGGGTTGCGTGGAACCGAGGCTTAAACGAAGACGGGGGGACCAAGGGATATACGCCCAGCCCAGAGACCTCCTCAAGGCCATCCCGGGAGTAAACCTGGTGGAGATGCCCAGGACCCGGGAAAATGCCTTCTGCTGCGGGGCCGGCCGGGGGGCCCAGGAGGCCTTCCCGGATTTTACTCAGTGGGCCGTGACCCATCGACTGGAAGAGGTCAGGGAGATCGGCGCCGAGACGCTGGTAACGGCCTGTCCATGGTGCAAGAATAATTTCGCCCAGGCCATCAAAGCCGGGAGTAACGATGTGCAGGTTCGGGATATCTCGGAAGTGATCTGCGCAGCCCTTTAATGCGAAAAATAAAAACTCAAGGTCCAAGGTATAAGGTATACGGTATAAGGTTTTTCCTTGAACCTCAAACCTTAAACCTTGAACCATCCACCTAAGGAGGTTTGATATGGCCATAGCCAAAGAAATCTATAAAGCCCTGGAAGCGACCGTCGGCCCCGAGTATATCTCCGACGACCCGGTAATCTGTGAAGGATATAGAAGCGGCCCCGGAGGTTATGAAAACGGCTTGGGCTATGAACGGGTCATGACCCGGGTCCCGGGTTGCGTGATCATGCCCAAAACAACGGAAGAAGTCCAGAGGATCGTCAAGATCTGTTATCGCAATGACATCCCTTACGTGCCCTACAGTACGGGGTTTTACGGACCCCGCTCCCATCCCCATGTAGAGGACGCCCTGTTGATCGACCTTAAGCGGATGAATGATTTTGTGCTCGACGAGAAGCACTTTTACGTAGAGGTCGGCCCCGGCATGATCTATTCGCCCATCCAGGAGATCTGCATGAAACACGGGGCCTATGTGGTCATCGGGGGCGGTGGGGCCCAGGCCTCGGCCATTGCCAATCTGATCGGCGACGGCTGGTCCCCCTTGAGCCACCGGATCGGCCTTCCCCACCGGCGGATCCTGGGGACCGAGGTGGTCATGCCTGACGGCGAGCTCCTGAAAATGGGTTCTTTAGCCGAAGGCAACGACCCCTTTTGGGGCGAAGGCCCCGGACCGGACCTGAGGGGCCTGCTGCGCGGTTATACCGGGCTGCGTGGCTGTCTGGGGATCGTTACCCGCATGGCTATCAAGACCCTGCCCTTTCAGCCTGAACGGCTTTTGCCCTCGGGCATTTCCCCCAATACGGCCCTCATCCTCCCGGAAAAAAGAATCAAGTGGATCAATTTCATCGTAACCTCCAAGGAAGCCCAGGTGAAGGCCATGAGGGAAATCGGCCATGCCGAGATCGGCGGAGCCGTGACCAAGGTGCCCCTCTTCTGGCGGGCCATTGCCAAGGCCGAGTCCAAGGAAGACTTCTGGGACATCTGGGACAAGGAAAACGAGCAAACCGTGGCTAATTTCTTTATCGTCCGGGTCCTGCTGATCGGCTACACTTCCGAAGAGCAAATGGCCTACGATGAACGGGTCCTGATGGACATCATGGCCGAAGTGGGCGGCCAGGCCCGGCATACCAAGCCGACAGACGAATCCTGGATCAAAAACGCCGATTCTGCCGGCATGTGGCTTATGTGCGGGGGCTATGTGTCCGTGGACTATGTCATTGAAACCCTGACCCAGTCGCCGGAACACGGCCCGTCCTATGCCGAGTTAAAGAAGAAATACACCCCGCCGCTGATGCCCGACTACGGCGATCCCGGCTGGTTTCAAAGTTTTGAACTGGGCCATCAGGGCTATTCCGAATTCCTGATTTACTGGGACCCCGACGACGACACCAATGCGGTGGACCAGTTCTATGTAGACAGTTCCAAAATGAACATCAAAAACCGTTACTACACCTCACTTTTGGGTCCCCATCAGCCCCTTTATCTCACCGGACCGAAATATGGGCCCAATTATCACGAATTTCTGCTCAAGGTGAAGAATGAATTCGACCCCAAATGGAAGTCCCATCCGCCGGTCCCCCTGGCCCACGATGTCTTCGTGGAACGGGCCCCCTGGATGCATCATATGAAGGATTGGGAGTCACCGGAGGATTTGCCAAAGTAGATGAATCTTTTTAGACAGGATTAACAGGATATTCAGGATTTATTTCTTTCAGCCTTTCGTGAAGAAAGGCTGAAAGGCCCATTCGCCGATGGCGAAGCAATGTTTTTCCCTTTCATCCGGAAAGGGAAAAAATGATCTTGTCTATCCTGTAAATCCTGTCTAAAAACTTTTCCGAAAGAGATACTGAGAGGTGAAGTATGGACGATTTTAGAATGGCCGTCGTGGGCATCGGGGCGACAGGGGCCGTCTTGGCCGCGGCCCTGCTCCGGCAGGACCCCGCCACCCTGCTGGTGGACCCTAATCCCGGGCTCGGTGAAGTCCTTAAAAATAACGGCCTCACTATTTCCGGTGAGATAAACACCCAGGTCCCGGTCCGTCATTTCTTCGATCAAATCGGCCTGATAAAAAACCACAATCCCAATCTTATATTCGTCTCTACAAAAACCTTTCATCTCCCCCGGGTATTGGAAGAGTTGAAAGAGGTGTTTACCGAGGGGACCAGGATCGTCAGCACCCATAACGGCCTGGGAACCGAAGACCTGATCGCCGAGCGCTTCGGAGTCGAGAGTGCTTTCCGCATGTCTTTGAATTACGGCGTCGCCTTAAAAGGCCCCGGACAGGTGGAGATGGCCTTTTTCAACCGGCCCAATCATCTGGGCAGCCTGACCTCCGAAAATAGGGAAACAGGCCGGCGGATAGCCCAATTATTTACAAACAGCGGCCTGGACACCGAATACGTCGACGACATCAAGCGTTATGTCTGGAAGAAGATGATCATGAAATGCACCATGGCTTCCATCTGCGCTGTTACCGACAAAACCATCAAAGAGGCCCTGGAGTTTCCACCCACCAGGGAGATCGCCGACGGCTGCTTTCAGGAAGCCCTGGCCGTGGCCAAGGCTAAGGGATACGACCTTGGGGAGGATTACCTCAAACAGGCCCTGGCTTATCTGGAAAAAGTGGGGGTCCACAAGGATTCCATGTGCGTTGACATCGCCAATAAGACCCCCACGGAAATCGATTTTTTGGGTGGAAAGGTTGTGGAGTATGCCCGGGAATCGGGGATACCTGCGCCCTGCTATAGTACCATGACGAACTTGGTCAAGGCCCTGGAGGATAAGTATTTAGCACGCCAATAGGGGCCAGTTACAAAAAACCGTCGTCCGTGGAGTTCGTCGCCCAACTCCCGAAGAGTCCGACCGGCAAGATCTTAAAATAGGGTGATCAGGGAACACTATTGGAAATCTAAGGGGGGGAATAGATATGTCCATTGAAGGAAAAGTTGCCTTTGTCAGCGGGGCCTCCAGGCCCCTGGGAAACGGGAGGGCTATTGCCCTGGCCCTGGCTAAGAAAGGGGCCCATGTAGCCGTCAGCGGCTTCAACCACATGGAAGGGGCTGAGTCCATCGCCGAAGAAATCAGGGAACTCGGCCGAAAGTCCGTAGCCGTCCAGATGGATGTACGGAGTTATCCGGATGTGCAGAAGGGAATGGCCGTCATCAAGGAAAAACTCGGGCCGGTGAACATCCTGGTGAACAATGCCGCCCTAATGGGTCATAACGTGACCATCGCCAGGACCACCATTGAAGAGTGGGATAATGAGGTCAAGATTTGCTTGAATTCGGCCTTCTATTGTATTAAGGAAGTCTGGGCCGATATGTGCGCCCAAAAATGGGGACGGATCATCAACATTTCATCGGTGGCCGGTGTCATGGGCGGCTTTGGGCAGACCAGTTACGGCGCGGCCAAGGCCGGACTGATCAGTTTGGCCAAGTCAGTGGCCCTGGAAGGGGCTAGATTCAATATCACCGCCAACAGCGTCCTGATCGGCATTTCCACTACGGAGGCCTATCTCCTGCTCCCGGAACCGGTCCGGCAAAAGGTGGAAAAGAAAACGGCCTTCGGCAAACCGGCCGACCCGCAGGATATTGCCGGTGCCGTAACCTATCTGGTATCGGACGAGGCCGGGTATATGACCGGTGCCATCATGAACCTGTTGGGCGGTCTTGATCTTTTCGTCTTTTGAATTGAATAGCGAGCGAATTAGTTTTCATCCGGAAATACAAAATTTCCGGATAGCTTTCAGCAGTCAGCGGTCAGCATTTAGCCCAACTTCCCAATGATAAAAGATTTTGCTGAAAGCTAAAAGCTGATGGCTGAGCGCTCCATCCGGAAAGTTATAGTTTCCGGATGGATACGAATTACAGAAAATAAACATCACCCTTGCATAGAAGATTTCCCGCACCCGGTGCCGGAAGATTCAAATGGAGGAAAAAAGAAATGAAACATCAGATCAACATTAAGGTCAATGGGGACGATTATTCCCTGTTGGTGGACCCCTGGCGGACCTTGAATGAGGTGCTTCGTGAGGACCTCAACCTGACGGGCACCAAACTCGGTTGCGGCACCGGCGATTGCGGGGCCTGCACGGTCATGGTGGACGGCCGGACCGTCAGTTCCTGCCTGACCCTGGCCGTGTCCGTGGACGGCAAGTCCGTCAAGACCGTCGAAGGCCTGGCCCCCTCGGGAGAAGTTCTTCATCCCATCCAGGAGGCCTTCATCCAAGCCGGGGCCATTCAATGCGGTTTTTGCACCGCCGGTATGGAAATGTCCGGACTTTATCTTTTGAGCCATACCCCCTCTCCTGATGAAAAGGAAATCAGGGCCGGCCTTTCCGGAAATTTATGCCGCTGCACGGGATACAACCAGATCGTTGAAGCCATATCCGTGGCCGCCGGAAAGATGAAAAAGAGCAGGCCAAAAGAGGTGAAAAAATGAGATTGCCAAAATTCGAATATTTCGCCCCGAAGACCCTGGAAACGGCCTTGCACCTCTTGGCCGAAAAGGGAGAGGGCGCCCGGGTGATGGCCGGGGGTACGGACCTGGTCATCAAAATGAAGCATGGCCTTTTAAAACCTCAAGCCATCATCGCTCTGAAGGAAATCGCCGGATTGGACCGGATTCATTTTCAGGCTAAAAAAGGCCTGACCATCGGGGCCACCGCCTTGCTTTCCGACGTCGCCTCCCATCCCGAAATCCTCAAACACTATCCGTCCGTGGCCTACGCCGCTTGGGAAACAGCCAATGTGCAGATCCGCAATATGGGGACGGTCGGCGGAAACCTCTGCAATGCCGCACCCTCGGCGGATAACGCCCCTACCCTGATCGCCATGAAGGCTGAAGTGACCCTGTCGGGCCTGAAGGGAGAAAGGCGGCTGCCCCTGGATCAGTTATTGACCGGGCCGGGTCAAACGGCCATCGAACCGGGAGAGATCATGACTTCCATTTTTGTCCCCCTCTTGCCTCCGAAATCCGGCACCTCCTACCAGCACGTCTCGGCCCGGGGCAAGGTGGATATCTCAGCCATCTGCGTGGGCGTCATGGCCACTTTCGACGGGGAAACCTGCAGCGAGGTCCGGATCTGCCTGGGGGCCGTGGCCCCCATCCCCTTGCGGGCGAAAAAAACGGAGAAGCTGGTGCAGGGCCAAAAATGGACCCCGGAACTGATCAAAAAAGCCGGTGACCAGGCCGCCAAAGAAGCGAAGCCCATTACGGATGTGCGGGCCAGCGCGGCATATCGAAAAGAAATGGTGGCCGTCTTAACCCGAAGGGCCCTGGAAGAGGCCCAAAAAAAGGCCGTGAAAAAATAAGGTTTTTATAAAAATATTCTTTGACAGGATTTCAGGTTGCTCAAAAAGGCTCAGATACAAGGCGCCCGAAACCCCAAGGAATGAGGCGTACATTGAAGTACGCCGCAATGACGAGGGGTGAGGGCAACGCAGTGGATGTGCCTTTTTCAGCAACCTGAAAATGTGAAAGGAAGGAACATGAGAGAATTTGCCATTGTTGGGAAAGAGGTGCCCAGGAACGACGCCGAGGCCAAAGCCAGAGGGGCGGCCCTCTATACGGATGACCTGAAGCTGCCGGGAATGCTCCACGGCCGGATACTCCGAAGCCCATTGGCCCATGCCCGCATCAAACATATCGATATCCGTCAAGCGGTTTCTCTTTCGGGAGTCAAGGCCGTCATCACCGGGGAAGACACGCCCAAGATCAAATACGGTAACTGGCGGCTGTTTCCGGAAACACAGGACGAATACCCCCTGGCCGTTGACAAGGTGCGCTTTATTGGAGACGAAGTGGCGGCGGTGGCCGCCGTCGATGCGGACACGGCGGAAGAGGCCCTGGAGCGGATCATCGTGGACTATGAAGAGTTGCCGGCCGTCTTTGATGTTGATTCGGCCATGAAGCCGGGGGCCCCGAACCTGCATGACTACTGCCCAAGCAACGTCAGCGTCAATCGAAAGATCAAATACGGCGACGTGGAAAAGGGGTTTTCCGAGGCGGACTATATCCGAGAGGACACCTTTACCGTTCATGCCGTCTCCCACGCCTACCTGGAACCCTGCTCGGCCCTGGCCCAGGTCGATCTGGACGGCAGGATCACCCTCTGGACCTCCACCCAGGTCCCTTATATCGTTCAATGCCTTTTGGCCACCACGATGGGCATGCGGGAAAACGACATCCGGGTCATCAAGCCCTTTATCGGCGGCGGCTTCGGCGGCAAGATGGAGCTCCGGACCTGGGAATTTTGCGCCGCCTTTCTGGCCAAAAAAACAGGCCAGCCGGTCAAGTTCACCCTCAGCCGGCAAGAAGAATTTTTAGCCGGCCGGCGCCGACACCCCATGAAGCTCCACTCCAAAGTAGGTTTCAAAAAAGACGGGACCCTCGTGGCCAAAGACCTGAGGATCCAATTGGACGGCGGGGCCTATAACGCCATGGGGCCCACGGCCACCTTTTTGTGCGGCAACTTCGGGGCCATGCTCTACCGCTATCCCAACTACCGGTTCTTTGGGGAACATGTCTACACCAACAAGCCGCCGGCCAGCGCCATGCGCGGTTTCGGGGCTCCCCAATCCCTTTACGCCACGGAGATCCAGATGAACATGGCCGCCGAGGATTTGGGGATCGATCCCATCGATCTGCGGATCAAAAACGCCCAGGTCAGCGGGGACGAGATCCCGGACGTGGCCACCATTTCCAGTTGCGGCTTTATCGATTCCATCAAGGCCGTGGCCAAGATGAGCGACTGGAAAGAGAAACGAAAAAATCTCAAACCCGGCCAGGGGATCGGCATCGGCTGTTACAGCTTCATCTCCGGCGGGGTGTTCAACTGGTTCAACACTGAATACCCTTTTTCAGCGGCCGAAGTCAGGGCCTTCTCCGACGGCACCGTCCATCTGCTGACCATGGCCTCCGACATCGGGCAGGGATCCGATACGGTCCTCAAGCAGATCCTGGCCGAAGAGCTGGGACTGCAAATGAAGGATATCCGCATCACCTCGGCTGATACGGCCATGACCCCCCAGGCCGACCTGGGTTCCTGGGGCAGCCGGGTCACCCTGATGGCCGGAAACGCCGTCATCGACGCCGCCAAGAAGATCAAGGCCCAGTTGTTCGGGGCCTTATCGGCTCGATATAACCTGAACGTCATCTATGAGATGGAATGCAAAAACGGCCGGGTTCAGCCCAAGGGCCGGCCCGACCGGGGTTTAGCTTTCGGCGAGGCGGTGGCCATGGTCCAGAAGGCCAACCGGGGGGAACCTTTGTTCGGCCCGGGGCTCCTACACCCCCAGGGACAAGGGTTTGGTCACTCCGGCCTTCGGCTTCGGCGCCCAGGTGGCCCTGGTCCAGGTGGACAAGGAAACCGGCCTGGTGGAAGTCAAACAGATGTGGACGGCCCATGATTGCGGGACGGTCATCAACCCCCGCAATGTAGAAGGCCAGTTGGCCGGATCCATTCAAATGGGGCTCGGTTATGCCCTTTCGGAGCAATTCGTCATGGACGGGGGAAAAACCCTGAACACCACCTTTTTAGACTACAAGATGCCCTCTGCCCTGGACATGCCCCCCAGTGAAGTGGTCCATGTGGATACCTATGAACCGGAAGGGCCCATGGGGGCCAAAGAGGCCGGGGAAGGCCTCGCCTCTCCCACGGCGCCGGCCATTTCCGACGCGGTTTATCATGCTACCGGCTACCGCTGTCTGGACCTCCCCATAACCCCGGAAAAAATCCTTCGAGGGAAGAAAAAAATTTAGAAATATGTTCATACACCCCATAAAAAAATCTAACCTTTTAAGAGCTTTCGTCTTCGACGAATTTGTGGCCAAAGGCAGTTGCCTCTTCCCTCAAGCAAAGCGATCCTTAAGCCCAGCGATCCTCAAACAAAGTGCACTTTATGCCGCCCTCTTATTCACCTTGATTTTTTTCGGTCTTTATGGCCCTTTGCCGGCCCTAGCCCAGGCTCCGGTCATTGACCGGTATGGGATATCAGCCGGGTTCGGGCTTAATTTTCATCCTCCGGATACGCAGGTCAGGATGATCTTTTTGGACCCTTACCTATCCCATGATTTTGGAAATTTTTGGCGGGGTAATCTGGAAGCCTTTATGGGGACCACCCTGACACCGGAGAACCGGATCGCCGTAGGTCTGACTCCCATGGCCCAGTATGCCCTGGACGGTTTCTCCTGGACGGGCTGGTTTGTGGAAGCAGGGATCGGTCTCTTTTATACCGATGTCAAGGTCCCCGGCTTCGGCTCTCATTGGGTTTTTTCCCCCAGGCCCGGGGTGGGACGAATTTTCAGGATAGATTCAAAAAAATCCTTTACCCTTAGATTGCGCTATCACCATCTCTCTAACGCCTACCTGGCTAAGGAAAACACCAGTATAGACAGCCTGCTCCTCATGGTTGGGATGGATTTCTGGAAATAGCCTTGTTGTTTTAATGTCCCTGGACTTATCAATCGCACCCCCGGGTCAAAGGCCTTTTGGCCTGGGCATGACTCCGGGGTAAATAACAGTCGGGGCTATTGACAAGCCGAATCAATGTGTTAATTTCAAAATTATAATCGAATTTATAAAAAGGAGATCCCTATGGCTAAAACAAAAAATAAGCTGGTCATAGCTTCAACCACCAGCACACAGAATTCAGGTCTTTTTGACATTTTGATCCCGGCCTATGAGAAATTTTCAAAATACCAGACCCATGTGGAGGTAATCGCTGTCGGCACGGGCAAAGCCATTCGGCTGGCTAAAAAGGGAGAGGCGGATGTCCTTTTCGTGCATGATCCTTTCCGGGAAGAAAAATTTATCGCCGAAGGGTATGGGGTCAATCGCCGGGAAGTGATGTTCAACGAATTTGCCATCGTGGGACCGGCCAAGGACCCGGCCAATGTAAAAAAGGCACAAACCGCCAGTGAAGCTTTTGAAGATATTGCGGAAAAGGGAAGTCCTTTTATTTCCCGGGGGGATGATTCCGGAACCAATATCAGGGAATTGGATCTTTGGGAGGATGCCGGTATCAACCCCAAAGGCAAAAGCTGGTACCAGGAGGCCGGGGCCAGCATGGCGATAACCCTGACCCGGGCGGATCAGGAGGGGGCCTATACCTTGACCGACTTGGGAACTTTCTTGAGATATGAACCCAAGCTGAATCTGAAAGTCCTTTTCAAGGGAGACCCTCTGCTTCTGAACTATTACAGCGTGATGGCGGTTGATCCGGATAAATTCCCCCAGGCCAATTATCTCGCGGCCATGGAATTTATCGCCTTCGTCACTTCCATAGAAGGACAGAAGCTTATAGCCGGGTATAAAAAGCACGGGACCAACCTGTTTTACCCCGAGGCAATCCCCTCGGTCGTCAAGGGGAAAAAATAAAGGAAAAGGCCGGGAGTGCGGCGCATAACCCATTCCCGGCACTGTCCCTGTTCCTTTTCTGGTTCCTCGGTTAGCCCGATCCCCCTGTACCTACGTTATGGCCAAAAAAGATTTTGCTTGCCATTTCAAATTCCTTTATACTGCATATGAGGACAATCACGGAGAAGAGAGATGAAACCAGAGGATGCCAGCCACAAGGTCCGGAGAATCATGGCCCGATTTGCCGAGGCCACCGGACTGACACCCGCCGGAAAGCCTCCGCGGCGCTACTTATGGACCGATGCCTTTGCCCTCTGCAACTTTCTGGAACTCTATCGACAGACCGGAGAGGAAGGGTACCGGGAGCAAGCCTTGCGCCTCGTCGATCAGGTCCATGGCCTGCTCGGCCGGCACCGGGAAGATGACCGCCGAACCGGCTGGATCAGCGGCCTCACCGAGTCGGAGGGTCAAAGACACCCGACCCTGGGGGGACTGCGGATCGGCAAGGAAATGAACGAACGGAGGCCAGAGGAGACCCTGGATGACCGACTGGAATGGGACCGGGACGGGCAGTACTTTCATTATCTGACCAAATGGATGCATGCCCTCAACCGCCTGAGCCGGGTCACCGAGGATTCAAAATACAATGAGTGGGCGATTGAGTTGGCTAAAACAGCCCAGGCCCGATTTACCTATATTCCCTCTTTCGGCCGCCGGAAACGGATGTATTGGAAGATGAGTATCGACCTTTCCTATGCCCTGGTACCCTCCATGGGACAACACGATCCCCTCGACGGTTACATCACCTTTTGTCAGCTTCAGGCCACGGCCGAACGATTTTTTAAAAAATCAACCGGGGCGGACCTGAAGACCGAGATCGCCGACCTGGCTGAAATGTGTGAAGGTCAGAGTTGGGTCACTGACGACCCTCTGGGCATAGGTGGTCTGTTGTTTGATGCCAACAGGTTGACCCGATTGATGGTGGAAGGTTATCTGGAACAAACCGATCTGTTGAAGATCTTACTGGATTCTGCCCGGCTGGGTTTGGATTCCTACGCTCGAACGAGTCCCTGGAAGCTTCCGGCTGAGTACCGGCTGGCCTTTCGGGAATTGGGATTGTCCATCGGTTTACGGGCTGTAGAAAAGGTCCGGGCCATGGTCGAGGAAAATACCGACCTTGTGCCGACGGCTGATACAGTTAGGACATCGATTACGGCTCTCATGGGCTTTGAACCGTTGATGGAAACCATCGAACAGTTTTGGCTGGAACCGGCCAGCCAGGCGGCCAAAAGCTGGACGGAGCATCTGGAGATCAACCGGGTGATGCTGGCCACCAGCCTGGCCCCCGAAGGCTTCCTGAGCCTTTGACGGACTGAGGTTTTTTTATCAGCCGATCCGCGCACATTGGCCGCCGTCCACCGGCAGGACCGCCGCGGTGATGAACCTGGCCTCATCAGATGCCAGGAAGAGCGCGGCGTAGGCCGTATCCCAGGCCGAACCCATTCCCCCTTTTAAGGGAACCCGGTTGTTCCGCTCCCGGATCAGCTCTTCCTTGCTGACTCCCCGGGCCTGGGAGATACCTTCGATGGCCATGGGGGTATTCATCAGGCCGGGCATGATGGCATTGACCCTGATCCCTTTCCTGGCATATTGCATGGCAATGGAATGGGTCAGGGCATTAACTCCGGCCTTGGAGGTTTTATAAGCCAACATGGGAATGGCGCAGACCGCCGCCGCCGAAGAGATATTGACGATGGAGCCGCTCTCTTGGGCCTTCATGTAGGGTAGAACATATTTACAGGTTAAAAACATGCTCTTCAGGTTCACGTCAAAGATCCGCTCCCAGACTTCCTCTTTCAGCCTTATTGGTCCCTGATCTCCCTGACCGATCCCAACATTGTTGACCAGGATGTCGATACGCCCGTAGGTCTCAAAACATTTGGCGGCCATTTGTTCACAGTCAACCGCCCGGCTGACATCGGCGGCCAAGGCCAGGCCCTCGCCTCGTTCCTGTTTGATCATGGATAGGGTTTCCCGAGCGGATTCAAGATGAAGGTCCACGGCCAAAACCCTGGCCCCGGCCCGGGCAAAAAGAAGGGAAATCGCTCGTCCATTCCCGATGGTTTCTCCCGGAGTCTGACCAGCCCCGGTAACGATAGCTACCTTTCCTTCCAATCGCTTGTTCATTTAACCTCCTTAACAGCTTTTGTTTTTGAGGTCAGTATGGCTGATGGTTTCGTAAAAAGTCAAAAAACGCTTATTTTTCAATATAGAAGGGATGACGAAAAAGGCCCCATTGAACCAGGAGGTGACAAAATCTTCATGATTCGGGTGTTGGAAGGAGTATAAAACGGGTCAAGGCAAGGGTCAAGGAGATAAAGTTAAAAAAAGCCATTGCCATTTACCTTAAAAGGATTTATCCTAAAACAAAAATGGTGTTATTCAAGGAGTTACTATGTTCGGACGATCACGTAGAAAATTTCTTAGGGAGATTCTTTCAGCCTTAGGCGGTCTGGCCGCAATAACGGTCGAGCCTTGGTTTTCCTCTTGGGCCAAGGCCTGGGCAAAGGTGAAAAAAAGGGTTATACCCCGGGGAACCGAGCGGGACAGCCTGATTAATGAAAATCCCGAAAACATCGATGCCCGCAACCTGGAAATCACTCCTTTAAAAGACTTTGGAATCATGGGGTTGTCCGATCAGAAAGTGAATATCGATCATTGGGTCTTCAAGGTGGAAGGGTTGATTATGAATCCTCTGCGTCTCTCCTACAACCAGGTCAGGGACTTGCCTTCCATAGAACGAAAAGTCCTGTTGATTTGTCCGGGATATTTTGCCAATCAAGGGTTGTGGAAAGGGATCTCGATTCGGACTTTGCTTGAAAAGGCCAAGGTCAAAACCGGGGTAAGCCATGTGACGTCAGCGGACCGGAAGGGGAGTACAGTAAAACGGAACGATTTCCGATTCAGGACATTCTTACCGATAAGGTTTTTTTAGCCTATCAGGTCAACGGCTCGGATTTGCCCCAAAAGAACGGATTTCCTTTACGCCTCGTGGCTGAAGATTATTATGGCTCTTCCTGGGTAAAATATGCCGATACCATTACCGTGGAAAAGGTTTAGCTTCGCTCAGGAAAATCCATATTTATGGAAACTTTTGCTATAACCCACCAGGGGTTGAAACGGAGAGAAAACCAGGATCGATATTTTATCCGTAAATTTGAAGACCACGTCTTCTTAATGGCCGTGGCTGACGGAATGGGGGGTGAGGCCGGCGGTGGGCTGGCCGCTCAAATAGCCATAGAGGCGGTCGAAGAGTTTACTCCTACGGACTTGACGGTCATAGAAGCTTCCTTGATCAAACTATTCCTGGCGGCCTCACGAAGAATAGAAGAAGAAGTCCGGAGGGATCCCAGATTAGAAGGAATGGGGACGACCTTGACCGCGGCCTGCATAAAAAACGGGATAACCTCATGGGCCCATGTGGGCGATAGCCGTCTTTATCTTTGGCGCACAGAACAACTGACCCAAATAACGGAAGACCATACCTTTGTAAATAACCTTGTAAAACAAGGGGTGATAACCGAAGAGGAGGCCATGGTCCATCCTATGCAGAATATCCTGCTTCAATGTCTCGGCTGTCAACCCATCGAGATAAGTACGGGCCAATTTAAAAATTCCAAAGGGGATTTGATCTTTCTTTCCACGGACGGACTTCATCACCAGGTGGCCGGGGGAAAGATCGTTTCCGTCCTGGCCGGGGAAGCCAGTGTCAAGAAAATATTGGCAAGCCTTATCCGGGCCGCCCTGGAAGCCGGGGGGGGCGATAATATTACCCTGGCAGGGGCGAAGATTTAACACGAAAATAGATTTTAAACCGCCCTTAATCTTTGTCGAAGCTCTGTAAGGGCGGGTTTAAAACCCGCCTCTACGGTTATTTTCATGCTTCGTGGCGCCCGCATCAGCGGGCATGAGAGCTTAATTCGAAAATAGGGGGCGAGGATTCCAGGATTCGAGGGTTCCAGGGGTTTTAATTCAACGCCTTTCACTTGAATCCTTGCCCCCCGGACCCACGAATCCTTTTTCCTGCTTCGTAGCGCCCCTATGGGCATGAGGGTCAAAACGAAAATAGATTTTAAACCGCCCTTAATCTTTGTCGAGGCTTTGTAGGGGCGGGTTTAAAACCCGCCTCTACGGTTATTTTCATGCTTCGTGACGCCCCAAAGGGCGTATGTGGGCTTAATACGAAAATAAAAATCAAAAATCCAGTACCATTATGGAACAGCCAATAACTAACGGGAGCAAAGCAGAAAAACCATGACCAGAGCGATAAATTTAATTTTGGGAATTGCAGCCTTGGCACTGTTGATAATGGCCTCTCCAGTACCGGCCCAAACCGGTAACCTCAAAACGGAGGACCTTTGTCTAAGCGGGAAGCCCGGCGCCCCCATCCGGGTCGAGGTCTTCTCGGATTATCAGTGTCCCGCCTGTCGGGATTTTTATCTTGGAACTATCCGGCCTTTACTGAAAGAATACGGGCGGAATGATAAGTTGTGCGTCACTTATCATGATTTTCCCCTCAAAGTCCACAAATATGCCTTGGAAGCCTCTCGATATGCCGTGGCCACTCTTCGTCTCGGCCGGGATCAATGGCTGCGGGTCTGTGAAGCCTTGTATGTGGATCAACCCAAGTGGGCGGCAGATGGGAAGGTCGAGGCTACGGTGGCCCGAGTGCTCACAGCCGATGAAATGGCCAAAGTCCAAAGGCTCCTGGAAGACCCATATCCAGATCAATTCATCAATCAGGAAATAGCCTTGGCAAGAAAGCGTCAGGTAATGTCGACGCCGACCTTTTTTCTTTACGCCAACGGACAGGAGCAGAAGGTGACCGGGAAGGTTTCCTATCCCATCCTTAAAGATTATCTGGACCGTATACTTAAATCAACAAAATGATTTGGCGTATCCTACACTGGGCCTGCCGTCTTTTCTCGGGCGGGATCTTTATCTATGCCGGGTATTCAAAATTAGAAAACTCCCTGCAATTCGCGTCTGCCGTCGAAGCCTATCAATTATTGCCGCCTCATCTGATAACCTGGGTTGTTAAAATACTTCCCTGGCTGGAAATCGTCTTGGGGGCAGCCTTGTTTGTAGGCATCACGATCCGTTACACCGCCGGTTTTGCCGGGGTGTTATTGGCTTTTTTCACTGTGATCACCTCGGTGGCATTTCTCCGCGGGATCGAATCCGATTGCGGCTGCTTCGGGGTGGGGGAACGGATCTCTCTTTTCACTCTGATCCGAGACGCGCTTTTCATCCTGCCGACCCTTTTTCTGGTAATCCAGCCGCGGTTGGAAAGGCGCGTTAAGTCCAAGACTGTTGAGAGATAAAACAAAAGGGGTCCTGTTCTTCGAAACCATTGAGTCCCGGACTGGAAGTTACGGCTAAACACCCTCCGCGGGCAGGCTCCTGTTAGAACCGCAGGGAACTGAAAAGATGGCCCTGAAAAAATTCGGAAAGATCGGACTGCCTACATGACCGTCACGTCGATTTGATGAAACCCCTTTGCCCCGGCCGGGTAAGACCCGGTGATCCTTCCCAGGAGTCCGGCCGATTCCTGCACCTTGCCGGACCGGTCTATCCCCCTGACCTGGATTTTGTAATCTCCTTTTTGCTCGGGCGTCCAGTCATACTCCCAGAGTGACCAGGCCCACTGGGACAGAGGGGGTTTTACGTGGGCCTCGGACCACTTCTTGCCGCCATCGACAGACACCTGAACCCGACTTATCCCGTACCGGCCGCCAAAGGCGACCCCACCCACCATATATTTACCGACCGGAATGGATTTACCGCTCATGGGCATCAGTATCTGGGACTTGACCGGTATGACCGCCTCGTCCGACCAACCCCTCTTTTCCCAGTATCCCTTGAAGTTGGTGTTAACGAGCTCGATCTTGGAAAGCCATTTCACGTTTTTCATGCCGTAAATGCCGGGGACGATCAATCGTAAAGGAAATCCGTGTTGCCTGGGCAGAGGCTCCCCGTTCATGCGCCAGGCCAGGAATACGTCGTCCGAGCGCGCTAAGTTGTAAGGAATACTGTCGCTGTACCCGTCCTCGCAAAAGAAGGCCGCCTTGACGATGCCCGTGCCGGGCCGGGCCAGATCCAGGA
Organism: uncultured delta proteobacterium; assembly: GCA_963838485.1. Taxonomy (GTDB): domain Bacteria; phylum Desulfobacterota; class RBG-13-43-22; order RBG-13-43-22; family RBG-13-43-22; genus RBG-13-43-22. The sequence goes on from CAWIRY010000135.1 coordinate 19,651, forward strand.
TCTTTCTCAGGGTGACCCCTTCCCAAAGGGCATTACCGATCGCGTCGCCACCCACAGGGTTTCCAATGCACTGGAGGGTCACGAACTCCTCCTTGTCCTTCAGGGCTTCAAGGTCCTTGAGCGTCAAAACGGATGGCTTCCCGACCAGACCTTCAATCCTCAGTCTGTGTTTGTCCGGATCTATTTCGGGCTCCACCGTCGAATAGGTCGTGACATAAAAATCCTGGTTCGGGGTGATCTCCTTGGCCTTAAACCCCATAAAATCGACCGTACCGATCATGATGAGCCGGTGTTTCATCTCCTCTTCGGCTTTTCCCGCCGCCTCACTTGCCGCACCGCTCTGGAAAATGGTATCGAAAATGGAAACCCCAAAGCCCAGGCCCAAGGTCCGGAGCCCTAAAAATTTAAAAAACCCGCGGCGGCCGATGGCGCTTCGGATTTGCTCTTCTCTCCCACGGTCTACGGCACTGAGGGGCCGCCCGCTCCCGGCAGGTTTTTTATCTATTTGGCAGACTTTACCCATATTGGCCTCTCACATATTTATTGTGCCCTATCCCGCCACAACGAGGCTAAATTGTTTTTAGGCTCGTTGTGGGGACAAGGAATTGACTTCTGGGAATTGAATTTCTCTTAGAGATGAACCATTTTATTTCATCATGCCTTTCCTTCATCATTATTCCATTGTCTGGATGTTCTTTATTTAATCTTCAGCACCCTCCCCTGATCATACAGTTTTCATCATAGATTTAGCATCTTTTTCGGAAAGCGTCATATCGTGAAATTTTTTAGCATGCTGCTTGGCAATCTCAATGACTTCCTTTTCGTCATGGCTTTGAACCATAAAACCACATTTAGGGTCGCATTCAATTTTTTTTAGGGTTTCTGCCATTGTTCTCACCTCCTTTCTTCGAGAGTACAATTCTCATTTCTTTGAGGGCTGCTTTGATCGAACATGTTGACAGGCCCTTAAGACCTCGTCCCTGAATTTTTCAAAATCCAGTTGCAGGCCATTGATATAAGTGCTCCAACCGGCACTGGATTTGGCATAATGAACCGCATCCTCGACCTTTCCTCCTTAAAAAAGCCTGAAAGATTTGTCAGAACAATTTGAATCTCAGATCCATCCAATGGTTCCCCCCATAAAAAATTAAGCCCACTTCTTACCCAGCGCATCGAGCCCGGCTCGTCCTAAATCTTCCGGGGTCATTGCCACATGGAATTCAACATCGGCATTGAATAAGAGAAACCAGGGTTCGGCCAACGTGGGAACCTGCGACGGGTCTTTTAAATCAACAATCATAACCGCCCCACGTTGACCTTCATACTCAGTAAAATAAACAGCTTCCGGTTTTGTCTCCTGAAGAATTCGTTCAATTTTTTGCCCAGCCGAACCATCCCGAACAGCGGCGTTGAATTCCTCCGGCGGAATCTTTACATGAATAAGCATTCGCATATGGGTCTCCTTTCTTAGCGTTGACTCGCCTCCCCCGAGGGGTCTGATTTTCCAATTCCTACTTTATAAATTAAAGAGATCTGTCTTTAAACAAAATAACGGGAACCCTGTATTTTTATATAAAAAACCCAGTATATTAAATTTTGGGCCCTACCTTCTGGAACTTTTTTGGGGAATCACCGTTGGGGTTATGCTGATGTTAACTGGATTAGGATTATGAGGGGTATGTTCTGACTTGATCCAATAACACTTATCCTGATGGGAAGGCGTCGAAGCTTCTGGGGCCAGACCGCAAAAGGATTATCGATAGAAAATTGTAACTACCCAGGTACTTTTCTTAAAACAACTTAATTTTTAACTGGACTCGCGTACCCTGTTTATAGTATAACGGGTCCATGTCAAACACATTTGTCTGTCAAGGGCGTCATGTTAATGATGACGACCTCATCTGGTTGCGTTCATGGATAGTAACTCATTCTGACTGGAGCCGCTTTCGCCTTGCGAAAGAACTCTGCAAACTTTGGAACTGGTCGACCCCCACCGGACAATTGAAGGATTTCGCCGCCCGAACCTTTCTACGCAAGCTTTTTGAGCGCGGTTTGATTACGCTGCCACCCATTCGCACTGACCAGCAACGCAAAAATGGATTTGCAGCGCCAGCAACAATCATAGCCGCGCCCCTTCCTCTTGCCTCGACCATTGAGACGTCATTGGCAACCTTGGTCCCGCTGTCCTTCATCGTACCCCGAGGCGGTTCAGATGAAGAACAACGGTTTCATCATTACCTCGCACGTCATCACTATCTGGGCTTCCACCGCACGGTGGGAGAGAACATGAAGTACCTGGTGCGCGACCGCCAGGGACGCGATCTGGCCTGCGTCCTTTTCGGTTCTGCCGCCTGGAAAACCAAGCCTCGGGATCAATTCATTGGCTGGAGCCATGAGACCCGTGCCCGGAACCTTTTGTGGATGACGAACAATACCCGATTCCTTATCCTCCCTTGGGTGCGCGTCCCGCATCTGGCCTCCCATGTGCTGGGCCGGATTATCCGGAGAATCAGGACCGACTGGCAAACCAAATACGGCCATCCGGTGCACCTGGTCGAAACGTTCGTCGAGCGGGATCGGTTCGTCGGGACCTGTTACAAAGCGGCTAACTGGATGCGCGTCGGCAGCACTAAGGGTCGCAGCCGTCAGGACCGATATACCGCTCTCGCCTTGCCGATCAAAGACATTTACCTCTACCCGCTCATCCCTCATTTTCGAGAGGCCCTCTGTCATGAAAACGGCTGACGAACTTCTCGCCTTGGGCCAGCGCAATCTTCCCGAGTTGGTCGACTATTGCCTTATCCTCCAGGAGCAACTGGCCCAAAACAGCCAAAATAGCAGCAAGCCGCCATCTTCAGACGGTTATCAAAAACCAGCGCCAAAATCGGAGCGCAAAAAGTCCGGGAAGAAGTCCGGCGGCCAGCCGGGACATAAGGGGTACACCCTCAAACCGGTAGAAAAACCGGATCATACCATTGTTCATAAGTTAACCCTCTGTCCCTGTGGATGCGGCACGGATTTAAGTTGCTGTCCAGTCATCCGCCATGAGAGAAGGCAAGTCTTCGACCTGCCACCACAAAAACTCGACGTTACTGAGCACGTTGTCGAGGTCAAAGTATGCCCAAGCTCGGGAAAAGAGGTCCATCCTCCATGGCCGGAAGGCGTGAACGCCCCCGTGCAATATGGGGTGCATTTCCTGGCCTGGCTCGCCTATCTCTCCGTCCAGCAGCTCCTGCCGGTGGAGCGCATCGGCCAAATGGGCGCGGATCTCTTCGGGCACGGCGTGAGCGACGCCACCGTCCAAGCCGCTGTTCAGGCCACTGAACAGTCCCTCGCCCCCTTCAAAAACGCCGTCGCCCGGCACATCCGGCAATCCTCTGTCGCCCACGCCGATGAATCCGGTGTTCGGGTAAACCATAAACTCCATTGGCTCCATGTCATCTGCACGAACCTGGTCACCTGGTATGGCCTCCATGCCAAAAGAGGGAGGAAAGCTATTGCTTCCTTCGGCATCCTGCTCGCCTATCAGGGCATTCTTATTCACGATTGCTGGGCTTCTTATCTCGAACTCGGCTGCAAACACGGCCTGTGCAACGGCCATATCCTTCGGGAACTGACCTTCGTTTATGAGGTGCTTCATCAATCCTGGGCCGGTGCGCTTCACCAACTGCTTCTCAACATGAAGGAGGCCGTAGTCGAGCATAAAGACCGGAATACAGTACCGAGTCCAGCAGAGCTTTCACTCTGGCGCCGCCGTTACCGTACGCTCATCCGCAAAGGACGAGCGGCCAACCCACCATCCGCTGATCCTCCCGATCATGGGAAGCGCGGACGAAAAAAGAAGTCAAAGCCTCAAAACCTCCTGGGTCGCCTGGAAAACCATGAATCCTGGATAATGGCTTTTCTCTACGACTTCAACATTCCCTTTACCAATAACCTCGCCGAACAGGATATCCGCATGATCAAGGTAAAACAGAAAATCTCCGGTTCTTTTAGAACAATCAGGGGCGCGGAGTGTTTCCTTGCCATCCGTAGCTATATTTCCACTGCCCGCAAAAACAGACTTCAGATCTTCCCCGCAATCGTGTCTGCTCTCAGCGGTAATCCCTTTACCCCTCTGTGACTCCTAATTGACCTGAGTAGTTACAGAAATTTTTCATTTTTTGACCTGGGAACGGGTGAGGATTTCGAAAAGAATTACACGATTTTGCATGAAAATTCCGATTCACTTTCAAATTTCTCCTGTTCACTACAAATGTGGTGATTAGTCAGTACAAAAGGCTGGTGATTTCCAATTGAAAGAGGGGAACAACTAAGCTTACCTGCCGCTATAAATAGCGGTCAGGTGCAGCGACTTGGTTGGCTCTATATTGTAGGTGTCGGGACATCACTCCAAGCAGTTTTTTGCTCGACCATCTTCTTGTTTATGATCTCCCCTGTTTTTGTATTTATATCAATAAAACCAACGGGAACCCTTGTGGTATTGAAGGAAAATAATTTCTTGCCGGATAGATGTTCCTTTGCAGAATTGTCCACCTCGACAAAAACCACACGCCTATAGTCGCAATCATTGCAATTCATGTTCTCGTTGTTAATGGCCAATGGGCAATGATGCCTTCTGGCCATAGACGGATCAACATTGTGCATCTTGGCCATTTCTGCAGAAGGCGACCGTCTTAAATGTTCAAAGGGATGAAACACCCAATCAATAATAAGAGCAACTGTATGATGTTGTTTGTATAGATGATGTTCAGATCCCGTATTGGCTATCATCCCTTGCATGATGTAGTCGACAGGCATTTCGTAACCAAGATAATCTTTCTGTTTACTCATAAAGCCTAATTTGTCAGATTGAATAGCATTCAGTATTGCTGGATCAAGTTTGTTATCTTCTGGCATAATGGATACAAGGGTAACATTATCTTTTGATTTAAGTTGGAGTGAATTTAATGTTAGATAGCGACAAGCGAAACCAGCACCAATGACGAGAGCCATTATTGACAGCAAAGCAAAAACATTCTTGGCCATAAATGGATTAACTGAAGCATGAATAGGTGATCGATTTCCCCAAATCAGTGGAAAGAACATTCCTGTGTTGTTCATGTAGTCCGTGTAAGAATCGCCGTATTGTTTGACCATCCGTCGCTCTTCATCCTTTGCCAAGAAATAATACAGGATAAACATAATTGAGAGGGTACCCAGAACCATAAAGCGGGGCCATAATATCGCCAGGCCGACACCCCATAGGCCAAGCGAGGTATATTGAGGATGGCGGACAAAACGATAAATGCCCTTATCTGCTATTCCCCACTTAAAAATTTTGCCCAGATAAACTTGTAAGGCACAAATAATAAACGTAAGAGAGCCAACAACGAACAGTATTGAGCCTGAAATGCGGATGATTTTTAAAATTAATGTTGGAGGTAATATCATATGGGGTAGAAAGAAACTTGTCAGCCACCTTGTCGTTGGGTAAGCATCCAACCAATGAAAAATTGGATTGAATACGGAATAGAAGAAAAACGCAAATGGACTTATCATTATCATAACCTCAAAGGCCATGATAAAAAATACGATAATGCCACCCTTGGCGATAATACTTTTGCCCCATTCTTTAATGCTTGATGATTTCATGGGTTACTTTCTCCCTATTTACCTCCCCTCAAAATTTACCATTCACTATTTATTTTTCCCCTGCCGTTAAGGTTTGACCGTTGTTGGTTAGATGACTTTTTTTGCTTGAGCGGGAGGCTTACTTCCTGGGACAAGATAAGACGCGGGAGAGTACCATCAGCGCCCAGAATCGAAACCAACCGTTTCAGCCCTTTATTGATTTCCTTCAGCCCCTTTAACGGTATTTTTTCCAATCCCATGACCAATAAGCCCTGAGCCACTTCCGGGGCGGCGGCCACCAACTTTTTCCCTTTGGGGGTCAATTCCACCCAGACAATCCGGCGGTCTTCCTTTGACCTGGTCTTCTTTATCAGGTTATGAGACTCAAGGCGGGTGAGGACCCCGACTACAGTTGCCGGGTGAAGATACATCCGGCGGGCCAATTCGGAAACCATCAAGGGGGCGCCTTCCGCCAGCACCTTAATGGCCCAAAGCTGGGGACCGGTAAGACCGGTAGTATGCTCGACCTTTTTGGAATATTCCTGAATAACCTGAAAGACCTTTCTTAAATTATCAATGGAATCAGCTATTAGTTTTGATTTTTCCAATTTTGTCCTCAAGAAAAAAATTCTTGACATGTATATATTTTAGTATTAATTAATTTGTTTACCAATCATTTCTATAAAAATCAACCTTTTTTAAGGTTGTCTTATCCTATCTGATAGAGGAGGTGAACAAAAATGATCTCAATGAAGCACGTGATGAAATTGATGGCGGTCTTGTCCATTTTGTCTTTTTTATTTGTTTTCGGGGCGGGATGTTCAACTTCTAAAGAAGCGGTGGCTTCCCCCATGAAAGTTACCCCTGTTCCGGCTGCCTCACCAGCCCCGGCGGTAGACTATGACAGGATTGATAACGCCGCCAAACGGGCCGAATCGGCAGCCAGCTTATCCGAAGCAGCCGCCAAAAAAGCCGAAATGGCTGCTCAAACGGCTGAGATGGCCGCTGACAAAGCCGAAAAGGCCGCTGACAGAGCCGAAGCCGCTGCCAATAAGGTGGAGGCTATTTTTATGAAAAAAATGAAAAAGTAGCAAACCTGTTTCCCTCATCTCCTCAGGTTGGCCGAGAGACCGCTGATGGTTTCTCGGCCATTTTATTATTCTAATAGATCCGGAGAAAAAGGGATAGATTCTTGGACCGCAGAAGACCTGAAAATTAGAATGCTTCCGAGATTTCAGCCAATTAATATGATTGATTCTACTTTTTGAGAGAGGCAAGGTAAGGGCTTTGAACGTGAATTTGCCAATTATAACTAAGTCTAACTTTAAAGAACTAATCAAAACCAAACTCAGACTTCCCCTTTCTACCACTCAAATAAAGATGATGTGGCGCTGGATTTTCTTCGGGGCCGTCATCGGGGTGGTATCAGGGCTCGGAGCCATCCTTTTTAATTATCTTCTTCAAAAAGGGTCTCAATTTTTTTTAGTCGACTTAATAAATCTTATTCTCCCCGGATCAATAAAGGATTATCCGTTCCTGTCGATTCCACTCAGCCGGTGGATGCTCCTCTGGATTCCCGCCATGGGAGGTCTCCTCTCCGGCCTGATTGTGTTCAATCTGGCCCCCGAAACTGAAGGTCATGGTACCGATGCCATGATCGATAGCTTTCATCGAAAAAAGGGGAAGGTGCGGAAGAGAGTCCCCGTGATAAAAACTATTGCCTCTGCCATCACCATCGGTTCCGGTGGATCGGCGGGCAAAGAAGGTCCTATTGCCCAAATAGGCTCGGGATTTGCTTCCTCTTTGGCCACCCTCTTAAAAATGGGGGACCGTGAGCGCCGCATCATGCTTCTGGCCGGTGCTGCCGGTGGTCTGGGGGCCATCTTTAAAGCGCCCCTGGGATCGGCCCTTTTCGCCACCGAGGTGCTTTATCGGGAACCCGAGTTTGAATTTGAGGCCATCATCCCCTGCATCATCTCTTCCCTTGTCGGTTACACGGTCTTTACCTATTATAATGGTTGGGGGACCATCTTCCATATTCCCCCATTGGCCTTCACTCCGCCCGGGGAACTCCCTTTTTACGGCCTGCTGGGTCTCCTGTGCGCCGCCGTCGGGTTTTTTTATATTCGTTTCTTCTATCTGTCCAGGGACCGCTTTTTTAAAAAGATAAAACTCCCTCAATCCTTCAAGCCGGCTTTTGGGGGGATTCTGCTGGGAATTTTGGCCTTCTTTTTCCCTCGGGTTTTAGGAGGCGGGTATGAATCCATCCAATTTGCCATAGATGGACATCTGGCCTTTGATCTGATGCTGGTCCTGGTGTTTGCCAAAATACTGGCCACATCTTTTACCATTAGTTCTGGCGGCAGCGGAGGGGTCTTCGCCCCCTCTCTTTTTATCGGTTCCATGCTGGGCGGTTTTTATGGAAGTCTCTGTTATAAATGGTTTCCCCATCTGGTCAGTTCACCGGTCCCTTTCGTCCTGGTGGGCATGGGAGGGTTTTTTGCCGGAATCGCCAAGGTCCCTATCGCCGCTTTGATCATGATCATGGAGATGACTGGAGGGTACAGCCTGATTGTTCCTCTGTTAATCGTTTCCGTCATTTCTTACCTTTTATTGGGAGAGTATTCTCTTTATGAAAAGCAGGTTTCCACGCGGGTAGATTCTCCGGCCCATATCGGTGATTTTGCCGTTGATATCTTGGGTCATATGTCAGTAATAGAGGCTTTACCGGCGGACAGGAAAATTGAGACCATTCCCGAGGATATGCGTTTTGATGAAATTGTTCAAATGATCGTCGCCTCCAATCAATCCAATTTTCCGGTCATGAATAAGGATGGTCGATTGAGCGGGATCCTTTCCTTGACCGATATACGCCAGGTCCTCTTGGAAAAAGAGCTGCATAACCTGGTCATAGCCAAAGATGTCGCCATCGAGAAAGTCATCACTGTAACACCCGAGGACAGTCTGAATGCGGCCCTGAAAAAGATGACCAAAGCCGAGATCAGGGAATTACCAGTGGTCAGTCAAGAGGATTCCCGACAATTGATCTCTATGATCAGTCGGAAGGATATCCTCCGAACCTATAATAACAGTATTGAGGAACTTAAAAAAAGGACCAAGTAAGATGAAAAGAGCTATCCAGAAGATAATTCATAAATCCATCTTTTTCTGCTGATCTGGTTGCGCTTGAAAGGCGCAGAACAATAGATTGGGGCATTTAAAATTTATCTTTTTCTCCACCCCAATCGGGCAAGAGGATTCCTGTCGGATCCAAAGGAAAGCCGGTTTCTATTGCTCCGTGGTCTCGAATCACTTAATGAACATTCCCTAGTCGCCGTATATCCTTTCTCAATTATTATCATCTTATTTAATTTTTACTTATATTATATAGGTCCAGGCATGACTGGTACCGGCTGGAAAGAAGGTAAGGGTACGGTCTCAGCGAGGAATGCTAAAAATATTTTGATGAAACGGCTGCCATGAAGGAGGAATTGGATAATAAACGGTTTGACTATTTTGAGGCCATTGGAAATCCTAAGATAAAACCCGAAGAAGGAACCAAGTCCGAAAAGGACATTTGGAAGTTGCAGCAAAAAGTTTATTCCAAGGCACCAGCCACTTGGATCAGGAAAAGAGGTCCCAAACCTCGGAAGAAAGTCCGAGATTTTCAGGAGGAGGTGATGGCGGGGCTGGCGACCGTCATTCGGGTTTTGTCGCGGGATGCCAAGGCCCCGGGTTAAGCGTCCTAAGCATCTAACTTTGGCTTTGAGGCGTCGTCTTCTATGAGGGAATTCAAGGGCTGACCAGCCGGACCTTCACCTTAACACCGCCCACGTTGTCGCTGATCTGCTCGACCTTGGCGATCATCTTCTTTTCTTGGTCCCAAGTGCCTCCAATACTTGCCACCAATTCTCCGCCCTCCACCCAGACCTTGGCCGAGGGGATCTCGTCCATCAGGGCCGTTTGTACCTGGGCGGCCAGAAACAGGCCCTCCATGGCTTTCAGAGACTCGGGAGTGGCCTGAAAACAAGGCTGCGCCCGGGCGCATTGAATGATCTGCACCGCTTCGTCAGTGGTGATGGGTGTGATGTGAATCCCCAAATCGTAAAGGCTGGGGTCGCGGGTATCAATGCCATAGAGCTGCTGGCTCCAACGGTGGCGTTCCTCGTCATCCCTCAACAGGGTCGCCCGGGCCTGTTCGGCTGAGATACCTTCACGCTTCATCTCTTCCTCCACCCGATCTTCCAGATCGGCAAGAATCCTGACCTTAAGGACATGGGAGACCCCTGACACGAAGAAATGCCCCGCCAGGCCGTGATAAACCACGTTATCCTTGACAAAGTGGTGCAAGAGTGCTTCCCGCACGTAGGCGATATACCGCTCCCGCCCATAGGTGATGCGATCCAGGACGGAGGGCGCATCGTGAATGGCATGCCTTAGCTTGATTTCGGGGATATTGAAATGTTTCGAGGCCTCCAGGATGATTTCACGGGAAATGCAGTCATAACCCAATTTTTGGGCCAATTTTTCCGCCACTTCCTTACCATGGCTGTAAGAGCCTCTGGAAATGGTGATTATGGACATGGTGTTCTCCTTTTAACTTTGCTCCGGTGATGACTTAGTTTACTATCTAACCTCATAAGACCGCGATGAGCATCCTGATTCCCACAATGGCCACGGCTAAGGCCAGGCCGCGAATAATCCAGGGGCCCTTTATCTTATTGGAAAGGTAGGCCCCAAATTGGGCCCCGATCAGGACCCCCATCCCCAGGGCGGCGGTGCGGTGGACGCCTTCATGGAAGGAACCGTGCCAGATATGCGCCAAGGAGGCGGTAAAGGTGAGGATGGCCACGATAAACTGTGAGGTAGCCGTGGCGATAAATACCGGAAAATTGAGCGCATAGGCCAGGGTCGGTACTATCAGGCTGCCCCCGCCGATTCCCAAGAAGCTGGCGATGAACCCCAAGAAGAAAAAGACTACCACGCCCAAGGTGCGATTATAATGGTACTCGAGGGTTATGCCATCCAGGCTCTTTGAAGACCGAAGTAGTGCCGCCGGTTGCAGGAAGGCGTTTTTCCCCGGTGGGTGCGGTGTCGGACTTTGGCCGGAGAATCAAAAACAGAGCCATGCCGATCAGGAAAACGCTGAAGACGGCCTCAAAAGTCTTCCGAGGAATGGAGGCGCTGGTTAAAACGCCGAAAATGGCGCCCGGAAGCGTAGCCGCGGCGAAGATCATACCAGATTTATAATCAATGCGCCCCAGGCGGGCATAGGCCCCGGTACCCGAAATGGAATTGAAGAAAACCACGGCTAATGAAATGGCCGTCAGGGTATGATGATGTTCTTTGGGATAAAGCAGGAGTAACAGCGGCATCAGGAGAAAGCCGCCTCCGGCACCGATCAGGGTGCCGTAGGCACCCAGGCCAATTCCCATGGAAATAAGACCCAAGTAAATAAAGGTGGTATAATGGGGGGCTATGGGAATCCGTCCTTTTTTGATCAATAATGTGATTTATGAAAGGCGTTACAATCCTTCGATAGTAAAATAAAGTAATCCTTCCTTAGGGCTTAGTCAACAAATAAGTTGGTCGAAAAATTGGTCTCCTGAACCAAGCCTTCGAACTTCAGATCGACTCATCGGATTCCCAACTCCCTTAACTCTCTTATCCGACCCTGGCTTTTCTCATTGACCCGCCATTTGGCTTATTTTATACTCCATCCATCCCAAAGGAAATTTTTATCAAAGATGTAATGGTCGAGGTGAGTTTAAAAAATACTTGAAATTTTACAGGCGATTTGATGAACGCTATCGATTTTAAAAGAATAATTGGTGAGTATAAGGGAAAGTGGTCTTTATACAATGATTTTTGTGTGACAATGAAAAACCTCTTGGTTTATTTGCTTGTGGATAAAAATTATAAATACCAAATTTCCTATCGTATAAAATCCATCGACAGCTTAACAAAGAAAATAGTTAAAAAAAAGCCGAAGGGACAAAAATTCAAAAACTAAGCGACATCGAAGACCTGGCGGGAATTCGGATTGTTTTTTATTTGGAAGGCGACAAAAAACGATTCGTCTCCGATTTATTCAAAGAATTTACGCCTCAGAAACTGAAGTTGGAAGAACGTCATAAGAAAAAAGGATACCGGGCGATCCATGTGAGAGCAAAATTTGGCAGAAAAAGATTAATCTTGGGTGAATACAAAAGATTTAAAGGCCTGAAATGTGAAATCCAATTAACTTCCGTTTTGTATCATGCCTGGTCTGAAATAGAGCATGATATTTTCTATAAGCCAGATTTAAAAATTAAAAAACGACAACGAGAGACCTTTATGAAGTTGAAAACGGACTTGGAAAAGGCCATGACCAACTACATTGAAAAGGCATCCGATTTATTCGAATCAGTCGCCAAAAGAGTGCATGATCTCAGCATCAAGAAAAAGATATCATAAATGATCGAACCCCATTTTTTATAAAGTATAATTATAATTGAATTTTTAGAAGCCATCCGGTCATTAGTCAACGATAGGATTGAGGATCTGGGAAAAAAGAAGGCGACCAAGACTGAAGTGGAGCAATCTCACAATAATTGTCTTTGATTGGGGTTGCAATAGGTCCTTAAAAATCAAAAACCCTTTCAAATCCATTACAACAAAAGGAGACCATAATGAAGACTGCAAAAAAAATTCCCAAATTGCTGATCCTGGTAATTTCTTTTATTCTGTTTCAGAAGGAGGCCCTGGCCCAATATAATAATTATAGAGGTTATGGGGGTTGGGGAATGGGACCGGGAATGATGGGCTGGGGGAACATGGGTTGGTTTGGCCCTATTTTTATGGTGATTTTTTGGGTCCTGTTGATTGTCTTGATTGTTTTGCTTATACGCTGGCTTTTATCGGCAGGCCATGCCGGAAATCGGGACCATGTTGGGGGTGAATCGGCCCTGGAAATCCTCAAGAAAAGATATGCCCGTGGAGAGATCGATAAGGAAGAATTCGAAGCCAAAAAGAAAGATCTGAGTTGAATCGGGGTTCCGAACCAAGGCATTGATGATTCAAAACCGGTTGCTTCTATCGGACAGAATAACGCGACAGAGATTAAGATCCCCGAATTACTGTAAAGTTCCCCCACTTCCACTTCCGAATCTCCGGCATGTCTTGGCCGTGCTTGTCGATGTACTGCTTGTGTTCGATGAGCTTGTCCTGTACCATCTGCTTCAGGTAGGCCCCTTTGGAGTCCAACTGGGGCAGGCGATCAACCACGTCCTGCACCAAATGGAACCGGTCCAAATCATTTTGGACCCTCATGTCAAAGGCCGTTGTGATCGTGCCCTCTTCCTTGTAGCCTCGGACGTGCAGGTTACGGTTGGTCCGGCGGTAGGTCAGCCGGTGGATCAGCCAGGGATAGCCATGGAAGGCGAAGACGATCGGCTTGTCTTTCGTGAAAAGCGCGTCGTAGTCCGTCTCGCTTAGTCCGTGGGGGTGTTCGGTCTTGGGCTGCAGCCTCATGAGATCCACGACATTGATCACCCGGACTTTCAGGGCGGGGAGATGCTGGCGCAAAATGGAAACGGCGGCCAGAATCTCCAGCGTGGGCGTGTCTCCGCAACAGGCCATGACCACATCCGGCTCGGCGCCCTGGTCGTTGCTGGCCCACGGCCAGATACCAATTCCCTCCGTGCAATGCACAACCGCCGCTTCCATGGTCAGCCATTGGGGCAGGGCGTGCTTTCCCGCTACTACCACATTCACATAGTGCCGGCTCCGCAGGCAGTGATCAAAGACCGACAGCAGACAGTTGGCGTCGGGTGGCAGGTAGATGCGCACGATATCGGCCTTCTTGTTGACCACGTGGTCGAGGAAGCCGGGGTCCTGGTGGGTAAAGCCGTTGTGATCCTGCTGCCAGACGTGGGAGGCCAGCAGATAGTTCAGCGAGGCGATCTTCCGCCGCCAGGGCAGTTGAGAGGTAACCTTCAGAAATTTGGCGTGCTGGTTGAACATCGAATCGATGATGTGAATAAAGGCCTCGTAGCAGTTAAACAACCCGTGCCGTCCAGTGAGCAGATAACCCTCCAGCCAACCCTCGCTCTGGTGCTCGCTGAGCATGGAGTCCAGCACACGTCCGGCGGGCGCGAGGAATTCATCATTCTTTTCGGCCCGGGCATCCCACTGACGGTTGGTGACTTCAAAGACCGCACCCAGAAGATTCGAAAGCGTTTCATCAGGACCGAAGATCCGAAAATTACGCTGATCCCGATTCAACTGGACCACGTCACGCAGGAACTTGCCCAGCACGAGGGTGTCCTGGGCGTCAACGGCGCCGGGCGAAGGGACCTTCACCGCGTGGAGGTGGAAGTCCGGCATTCGCAGGTCGCGCAGTAGAAGGCCCCCGTTGGCATGGGGATTGGCGCCCATCCGCCGGTTGCCCTTAGGCGCCAGGTCGGCCAATTCTGACCTGAGTCGGCCATTTTTATCGAATAATTCTTCCGCCTTGTAGCTCTTCAGCCAGCTTTCAAGCTGCTTGAGATGATCGGGATGCTCGGAATCCACCAGGATCGGCACCTGGTGTGCTCGGAAGGTCCCCTCAACTGGCAGACCATCGACGACTTTCGGTCCGGTCCAGCCTTTGGGTGACCTCAGGACGATCATGGGCCAGCGAGGCCGGGTGGTGTCGTTTTTGTTCCGTGCCTGGCTTTGGATTTGCCCGATGCCTTCGATGGCCTTTTCCAAAACGGCGGCCATGAGTTGGTGCATCTTTTCCGGATCATCGCCTTCTACAAAGTAAGGCGTCCAGCCGCAGCCTCGGAAGAACTGCTCCAACTCCTCATGGTCGATGCGGGCCAGCACGGTCGGGTTGCTGATCTTGTAGCCATTGAGGTGCAGGATCGGCAGCACGGCTCCGTCGGTGATCGGGTTCAGAAACTTGTTGGACTGCCAGGCGGTCGCCAAGGGACCGGTTTCCGCTTCGCCGTCGCCGACAATACAGGCGACAATCAGATCTGGATTGTCGAAGGCGGCCCCGAAGGCATGGCTGAGCGAGTACCCCAGCTCGCCACCTTCGTGAATCGAACCCGGCGTCTCCGGCGATACATGGCTGGAAATCCCGCCGGGGAACGAGAACTGCGTAAATAGCTTCTTGAGCCCGTCCTCATCCTGGCTGATGTTCGGATAGACCTCGCTGTAGGTGCCTTCGAGGTAAGTATTGCCCACCAGGGCCGGGCCGCCGTGACCGGGGCCGGCGATGTAAATCATGTCCAGGTCATATTTCTTGATGACCCGATTCAGGTGCAGGTAAATGAAGTTCTGCCCCGGCGTTGTGCCCCAGTGCCCGACCACCAGGGGCTTCACGTGCGACAGCTTTAAAGGCTTCCGAAGCAAAGGATTATCATAGAGATAAATCTGGCCGACCGAGAGGTAGTTCGCGGCCCGCCAATAGGCGTTCATCTTTCGCAGCAGATCGGGAGACAGCGGCTTGTCCATTTTATTCTTCTTCTCCGTTTCCACCGAGATGTTCTCCCTAACCTCATTGGTTACCTTCATAACCATGCTCCTTTCAGACCTTTTTTTCATAATTATGTCCCTTTTCAATTAAAACGCGGCAGACCAACTTGGCATCAGTTCTTCGTCCGTGCGAATGACGCGAACAGCGACTTGGCCAAGTCGTCGATGGAATCAATAGTGATGTCAGCCGGCGGATACGTAGCGTTGTTTTTGCGGTCAAGCGCATAATGTCCCTGACGGGGAAAGACGGTCGTGAGCCGGGTTCCCCAAATTTTTTTCATGGCGGTCAGAATGCGCAGCTTGTCGTCGATCATAATATAATGACGGGCCGGGTAGTGCCGCTCCACGTCGGTCAGCATCTGCTCCTTGTGAACGTAGATCAGAACGCGGCCTTCGACCGCCTCCCATAACCCCGATCGTTCCACTTTGCGCGGTTGGAAGACCACGTCTCCATCGGACAGGATGACCGTCTTTCCCCAGGTGCCCGCATGTTCAAGGACGTCGAGGGCGCCTGGGTACAGCCGGTCTGCAAAGGGATAATCCACCAAAAAAGAAGACATCATCAGCAGTCGCGTATCGCCTTGGTCTTCAAGCCGATAGCGTTGAAGGGTGCCCAGATAATCGGCATAACCGAGTTCCGCCCGCAATGACTCAAAAATGGCAAAATAGCGGTCCCGGCTCCGCGCCCCGAACTGCTGCTCAATATGGCGACTGAGATCATCTATGATCCGGTCATTGTCAAGCAGCGTGTTATCGACGTCGAACAGGACGACTGCCGATTCCTGTGATGTCACAACATTTCCTCCCTCGCTAAGACAGAGACCGCCTCATCTTCTTCTATTTCTTGAAAAATTTAGTTCGAAAATAGATTTTAAAGACCTTGTTTAACCACCTGTTCCCTCCGGCCTGCCTGTGCGTGGTCGCACCTGTCTGCGTGTGGACTCGCACAGGCAGGCGCAGACAGGTCACTTGACAAGGGCTGGACAACTGCCGGGACGGTTATTTTTCCCGGCACGACCTTGTGCCGGGCGAGACTCCGTTTGCCCTTGGGGAAAGTCTCCCAAGGGCAAAAAAGAAAGTCCGTCTTTATTCAGGTAATCAAGGCAGCCTTAAGATGCCGGGCGGTTCAAAAAGCATTTTCATGCTTCGTGGCCCCCCAAAGGGCGCATGTGGGCTTAGTTTGAAAATAGGATTCGAGGTTACCCTCGGCCAACCCTTTCCAAAATCGACCGGTGATTGTTCCGTATTCCGTCAGCATTTGTTACTTCACAAAAACCTGAACCGTACCCGTATTTCCGGTCCGGTGATCAAGAGCGAGGATGGATATTTTCACTTTCGGTTTTAAAAGACTTACCAAATCAACAAAGCTCTCTGTGCCTTGAATGGGTTGATTGTCGATGGCCAGAATTATGTCCCCCTTCTCAAAACCGGCCTCTTTAAGGGGGCTTTTCGGATCAACCTCAATGATGACTACGCCTTGATTTTGATTCAGGCCGTACTTGCTTACCTCTAAAGAATTCGGTGACCTGACCTCTATTCCTAATCGCCCTTTGACCGAAACGGAAAGGAGCTTTGTGGCCTCCTCCAGACTTCCAATTCTGACCGTTAAATCGATCTTTCTACCATCCCGGAGAACCGTAATCTTGGCTTCCGTACCGATGGGAGTCTCAGCTACGGCATTTCGGAATTCATTAATGCCGGATATCTCCTTGCCATGATAGGCTACAATGACATCATTCTTTTTGATTCCTGCCTTATCCGCCGGTCCGCCTTTGGCTACATCCACGATTAGCACCCCGGTCAGATTCTTAGCCTGAACCGACTTGGCCAATTCCGGGGTCAGGCCCCGAATAGTTACCCCAAGCCAACCCCTTTCCACTTTTCCGTGGGCAATAAGGGTCTTGGCAACGTATTGGGCCATATTACTTGGAATGGTGAAACCAATTCCTTCAAAACCACCCGACTCGGTCGCAATAGCGGCATTCACCCCGATGACCTGGCCATAGAGGTTGAGAAGGGGCCCACCGCTGTTGCCCGGATTGATGGCTGCATCGGTTTGGAGAAAGTCCTCATAGCTGGTTGGATCCGTTATTCCACTCCGATGTTTGGCGCTGATAATGCCCTGGGTAACCGATTTCTCCAAGGCCCGGGGGGCGCCGATGGCCACTACCCATTCGCCCACTTCCACCTGGTCGGAGTCTCCAAAGGTGACAAAGGGGAGACTTTCCTTGGCCGCAATACGAATCACCGCCAAGTCGGTTTTTGAATCCCCTCCCACCAGACGGGCGGGAAATTTACTACCGTCGGCCAGGGTCACTTCGATTTTTGTAGCACCTCCGGCTACATGGAAGTTGGTTAGAATGTAGCCCCTGGAATCGATGATTATCCCGGATCCCAGGCCCTTGGTTTTTTGTTTGAATTTTCTGGGCATTTTGGGACCGCCAAAGAAGTGACGAAAGAACGGGTCGTTTTCGAAAGGCATCAAAGGATTTGTGACTTCCCTGCTTTCAGTGACTTCAATATAGACCACCTTGGAAAGATTTTGTTTGGCGACCTCGATAATGGCGGTTCTTAAATCAATGGGTTTTTGAGCCGACCAGGCCGGAGTAAGGGTTGCCGTCCCAAAAAGAATAACCATGACCAAAATGAGGGAATAATATTTCCGATTGACTAACATAAATTCCTCCTTTTTGTATTTGATAAGAAAAACGGTTCGATTCTTCTTTCCTCTGAATCCGTGATTAACGCCAATTTTTTAGACGAGCCTCTAAGCGTCGAATTTTAATATCTCATTTTCAGAAAGTTTAAGAAATAAGGTCGTTCCTGTATTTTATCAAAAAAATTATGGTATTTTATTACAATCTTCCCAATAATTTTTGACAGTAAGATAGAATGGCCGGGGGAAAAAGGGTTGCCTATTCTTTTTTGTTGATCCATGACGGTCTGGTAGGTCAGCGAGAGGTACAGTCTGTGGAGTTCAGCCCATCTTCACAGTATTGAGTTTCTATATAGCCTTGCATAAATAACGCTACATGTTATAATATGGCATCGGAGGTGAGATGCCATGAAAGCGAAACAACTCAAAAGTGACAAGAGGCATTATCAAAAAATATTTCAATTGTACAAGGAAGCCGTTGAAGATCGGTCCTTTCGAGTCTCTCGTCGATTGCATGCTATTCTTCTTAACCTGGAAGGGTATAAAGCTCCTCAGATTGCCGATATCCTTAAAGTCCATCGTTCTAATGTTTCGCACTGGTTGCGAAATTGGGAAACCGAGGGAGGACTTCAAGGCGTTTTGGAAGGCTACCGTCCAGGGAGACCTTGTTCGATCACGAAATATCAGATCCAAAAGTTGGAGGATATTCTGGACAGTGGACCCATCGCCTATGGATTCAATACCGGTATTTGGACCAGTCCAATGGTGGCCAGGGTTATTGAAGATGAGTTTTCCGTTGCTTACCATCCCGCCCACGTTTCAAAAATCCTCCACGAGTTGGGATTTTCTGTTCAAAGGCCTCGAAAGATATTGGCCCGTGCCGATCAGGAGAAACAATCTCGTTGGGTCCGGTATACCTATCCAAACATTAAAAAAAAGCCCAAGCAGAAGGGTCTGTCTTAATTTATGAAGATGAGGCCAGCTTTCGTCAAGACCCTACTCTTTATCAAACCTGGGCGCGAACAGGGTGTCAACCCCTTATACCAACTACTGGACAACGGAAGACCCTTAAGTATTTTGGCTCGGTTGAAGTTTACTCTGCCCGGTTTCTTTACCACCGTGCCCCAGTGTTCAATGCCTTAACTTATTTGGACTATTTGGAACAATTGATGAAAAGATATTTCCCTCAAAAAATGTATTTGATTCAGGACAATGCTTCCTATCATAAGGATTCCCAAGTATGGGACTGGTTTTCGGCTCATCGAAAATATATTCAGGTGTCTAATTTACCTCCTTACTCACCCGACTATAATGCCGTTGAACGTTTGTGGCATCATACCCGAGTTAACGCCACTCACAATAGATATTTTACAACGGTCGAGGATTTAGAAGACTCCCTGGTTTTTGCTTTTCGTAGTATGCAAAAAAATTCATCACAAATCCTTGGATATCTTAATCCGTTTCAATAATTATGTAGCGTTATTTATGCAAGGCTATA
>CAWIRY010000136.1:0-15607 GCA_963838485.1 uncultured delta proteobacterium
CCCCTTTTCCTGGTTCTTTATATATTGTCGGGTTTCATCTTCGTCCTTACCGTACGGTCGAAACCAAATATCCTCGGGCCCAAAAATTTTGACCGGTGAAATTCTTCTTCGCCCCAGATAGGCTTGGCTATAGAAATGGCGCTCTCTGCCCTTGAGAAACCCGAACTACTTGTGATACGGCGTACTTCGGAGGTATCGAGATCAAAATGTGGACATGGTCCGGTTGTAAATGCCCTTCGATAATCGTACACTCCTTCTGGGATGCTAACTCCCTGAATAGTGATCCCAAAAATTTCCGTATCTGTCCATATAGTTTCTTTTTCCGATATTTCGGAATCCAAACAATATGGTATTTACATTCCCACTTGGTATGGGTTAGACTTTGTAAGTGTTCCATTGAAAGCCTCCTATTCTGTAAACTTTGAGCGGTTCACAGGTTGGAGGCTTTCTCATTCTCCCGGATTTGTCAAACTCTGGGAGTCCCCCGGCAGAGCCGGGGGTTTTACCTAAAAGAAATTACTCAAAAGGATCCCGGATCAAAAGGACGGGTAAAGAAAAAGGCATCAAGAAGCTGGCTCGGCAGAAAGGCCGTCGAAGAGATGAATGACAATATTTGCCCGAAAAAGCACTATCTGACTTTCAGCTATCATAAAAATGATTCCTGAAGATCTTCAATGGAATAAAGCGCCGGCTCATCTTCCATCCCGCGCATTGCTGAAGAGAGGGAAAAATCAGTCCATTTTTTTCTTTCTTTCTTGCCGGCTTTATTTTTAAGGTATTCTATGAAGTCGAGAACTTCAGCTTTTTCAGTTTCCGGCAGGTTATTTACCTTTTGAATTATTATTTCTCCCAAACCCATAGTATATCCCTCCTCTCATTTTTTGTTGATAAGAAGTTGCTTGTTTATTTGAAAAGTATATGGAACGAAAAAGACACAGTCAAGAAGAAAATAGGGTGAAAAGCGAGGGGGGCAAAGGAAATCTTCTGAAGAAAATGAGACTATAAAGGAATAGACTTTGTGAATAAATTTCAGTTTGCTGCTCTTCCGATTTTTCACAAATGGAACCTTCACGACTTCAGGAAGTTATCATCACCCCGGACATTCTGGTCGAATTGGCTCATCCCACCTTCGATCACTATATGGATTTGAAGTTCTCCCTTGAGGATCAACTCGGAATAGCCGTTGACCTCGTGCTGGCCGATTCCTTGAAACCGCGTCTCAAGCCCATTATCACTCGCGAGGTGGCCTATGCTTAGGGACTTTCGCCTTTATCTTGATGATATTTTGGAGGCCATTCATCAAATTCGAACCTACCTGGCGGCCCAGGACGAAGAGACTTTTACCACGGACCGGAAGATCACTGGACCGGGGGCCGGGGGGTGATTGGCATAACTCCTGGAGGGACGTTTTAATTGGTGCCCTTTCCAGCACCCTCACTCCAAAGGACCCAAGAAGTTGGTGACTGATCTCGGCGACCTGGATGTTAAGATCGGGGCCTTGAGATCATTTATATGGAATCATTTGATCAGGAGACGAAGAAAGTGTGGGTTTGGCGGACAGATAAAGATCGGCCAGATAACGGCTTCTTCCTGAAATGTTGTTTTTAAATTTTGTCTCTTTATACCACAGTACAAACGATGAACAATTTGTAAGGTCCTAACCTGGATACCCCCGTTTTTTCAGAAGACGCCATCCGTTTCTTTGCCTTCCTATTTTTCTCCTTGTTACTGTCTTTTTCTTGTTTTATAATCTTTCCATTCAACAGCGAGGTCTTATCAAACAGCACTAAAGACCCAGGGAAATACTTTGACCAGGGAGGAATCAATGACGCGCTTACAAGGGAAAATCGCATGGGTAACAGGGGCAGGATCTGGAATCGGTCTGGCGGGGGCCGGCGCATTGGCTGAAGCCGGAGCCGTTGTGGTAATGTCGGGGCGCCGGGCGGATGTTTTGGAACGCGGAGCCCACACCATCATAGGCAAGGGTGGACTGGCGGAAGTGGAACCTCTGGATGTCGCCAGCCCAGATGCCGTCCAATGCGTAGCGGACAACATAAAATCCCGTCACGGTAAAGTGGACATCTTGGTCAACAGCGCGGGCACCAACGCGCCGGCGCGGTTTTGGCGCGACCAGACGGTGGAGGGCTGGGATCAGGTCATCCGTTTCAATCTGGATGGCATATTTTACTGCACTCGTGCGGTTCTATCGATGATGCGGGCACAAAAAGATGGCTTGGTGATCAACATTTCCTCATGGGCCGGCATCTATAACTCTTCCATCGTGGGTCCCGCATACAACGGCAGCAAGCATGCGGTGGTATCCATTACCGAGACCCTTAACATGGAAGAATGCTCCAACGGAATCAGGGGATGCGTCATCTGTCCGGCGGAAGTGAATACTCCCATCCTGGATAAACGTCCGGCGCCGCCTTCGGCTGAGCAGCGGGCCAGAATGTTGCAGCCTGAAGATCTTGGTCGGACTATCTGCTGGGTAGCCGAACAACCCCCGCATGTCTGCATCAATGAGATCATCATCAGCCCGACGTGGAACCGGGTCTACACTGAGTAATGAGAAGGTGGTAGGGCAATTCGGTCAATCCCTAAAAAAAAAGGTGCTAAATGCGTTACGTTCCGTTGGGAAAGACAGGTTTGACGGTATCTGAGGTGGGTTTTGGAGGCATCCCTATAATACGGCTGGACGAAGACACGGCCGTGACCGTATTACGCAGGGCTTTTGAGTCGGGCATAACCCTATACGACACTGCCAATATTTATCTTGATAGTGAAAAGAAGATTGGGCGGGCCTTGGGGGAGGTGCGGGACAAGGTTGTACTCGCCACCAAGACCCTTTGCCGGGACGCCGCTGGGACCGTTGAGCATCTGGAGAACTCTCTTCGTATGATGAGGACAGATTATATAGATATTTATCAACTGCATCAAATAGCCCAAGAAAAAGACTGGGAAACCGTAACAGGACCCGGTGGTGCGATGGAGGCCGTAACCAAGGCCCACAAACAGGGCAAAGTTAGATACATCGGTGTAACCTCGCATAATTTAGCGATGGCCGTTAAACTTGTTCGAACGGGAATGTTCAGCACTGTGCAATTTCCATTTAACTTCATTGAGGATGCGGCCAAGGATGAACTTCATATCTTAGCCCGAGAGCGGGGGCTGGGGATCCTGGCTATGAAACCCTTTGCCGGGGGGATGATCGACAATGCTCAAGTAGCCTTCAAATTTTTAAGAAGGCTCCCTGACGTTATTGCCCTGCCGGGATTCGATTCTCCGGAAAGGGTAGATGAAGTGGTATCTATTTATCAAAAGGCGAACACCGTGACTGGAGATGACCTTAACATCATGGAAAGATATCGAAAGGAGCTGGGTAAACAGTTTTGCAGGAGGTGTGAATACTGCCAACCCTGCCCTCAAGGGGTAATGATCACCCCTGCCATGACTTACAAGGTGGTTGCCTCCAGGATGTCGCCGAGGATCGCAGTTAAATTCGCAGAAATCACCATGCAGAGCGTGACCTTGTGCACAGAATGCCGTGAATGTGTTGACCGCTGTCCCTATAAATTGCCTATTCCGGATATACTCAAAGGGCATTACGAGCTTTATGAACGACACAAGGCGGAATGCGGATGAAGCCCTTGAATGTTGGCTTCAATCCTCAACCGGGAAGATACCTCGTATCTTATGCCGGTGGCTTCAATAATAAGCGGTAGAAAAATAGTAACAAGGAGGCACTTATGGACATCCTCGATGCCCTGAAAACACGATTCACCTGCCGGGCTTTTGCCCCTAAGCCCCTGGATCGGGCTATCATTCTCAAAGTCGTAGAAGCAGCCCTTCAGGCCCCCTCCTGGGGGAATACGCAACCCTGGGAAGTATTCATCGCCAGCGGAGAATCAGCTAACCGTCTGCGCCAGGCTTACAAGGACAGGTTCGCCAATGATGTTCCCCCCAATCCAGACCTGTCCAGACCGCAACCGAAGGACTGGCCGCCACTCCTTAAGGAAAGGTATGAGAGTCTACGTAATGCCCGTTCTGATTTCCTGGGGCTCGACCGTAACAACGAGAAGGACATGCACGGCCTGATGGCAGGTAATTTCTGTTTCTTCGATGCCCCGGCGGTCATCTTTCTCTGCATGGATCGCAACCTGACCCATTGGTCGCTCTTCGACCTGGGGGCATTTTCACAGAGCATTATGCTCAGCGCTTGTGAATATGGATTAGGCACAGCGGTTGCAGTTCAACTGGCTTCCTACCCTGAACCTGGTCCGTCGGGAATTGGGTATCCCGGAAAACTTATCTGTATGCATCGGGATTGCTATGGGCTATGCCGATCCTTCCAGCCCTCAGAACGCCTTTAGAAGCAGCCGTAGACTACTTGACGAGGTCGTCCGGGTTTGGGATTAGGCCGAAAGGTAGCTTAACACTATAATCAATATTGGTAAAATCAGGAGGCTTATGAAAGCAAGGGTTTTTCAGATCACACCGCAATCCAGGTCATTCGCCTATGACGCAGGGCTAATGGGCAAATTTGAGAAATTCCTGGAAGGGTTCGATTTCAAGAAATATATCCCGGAAAACGAGCTGGTTCCTTTGAAGATGCACCTTGGTAACAATGGGGCGTTCAAGACTATTCGTCCGCAGTTTGTCAAGAAGGTGGTCGATGCCGTTAAAAAGGTGCCGGCCAAACCCTTCGTCACCGATTCGGTAAGGGTACCCGGCTACGAATATCTGGAAATTGCCAAAGAGGCCGGATACACCCACCTGACCCTCGGCGCACCGGTGATCATGGCTGACGGGATCTTTGGCAAAGACTCCATTAAGGTTCGGGCCGGCGAGACTCTGGGAGAAATGTCCGTCGCTTCAGCCCTGCACGATGCCAAGGCCATGGTCGTGCTGAGTCATGTCAAAGGCCATATTCAGGCCCGTGCTGGGAGGGGCCATAAAAAACATATCCATGGGCGGCATCTCTTCGGCCCCCCGGGACGGCGATTGGCACCAGGGGAGGGGAAAGATGCACTTTCTCATGGGGGAGATCATGAAATGGGATATGACAAAATGTACCCTATGCCTGGACTGCCTGAATGTCTGCCCAGTCGGGGCCATCACCTTCCCGGAGGATGTCTATACCGTGGAAAAAAATAAATGTTGGCGCTGCGGACGATGCGCCCGGGTCTGCCCGGTAGAGGCCATTACTGTCCCGGTATCTCATGAGGTGTTTATGAGGGCCGTGGCCGAGGGGGCCAACGCCGTTCTGAAGACCTTTGAACCGGGCCGGGTCCTGTACATCAATTTTCTGCTTGAAATGCAGCCCGAATGCGATTGCATGCCCCTGGCCGACCCACCCATTGTCCAGGATCAGGGAATCCTGATCTCCGACGACCCGGTGGCCATTGATACCGCCACATTAGACATTCTGAGCCGGGTAAGCCCTTTGCCGGATTCCCGTGCCTCCGATCTCGTTCTCAAGCCGGGATGGGATCTCTTTAGTCTTCTTCACAAGAAAGACGGCAGGCTGCAAATCAGCGAGGCCGAAAAACTTGGTCTTGGAACCTCTCAATACGAACTGGAGGTCGTGGGTTAGGGGGAATTTCCTTCAAAAAGGAGAACGATTATGAGAAATCCGGCAAAATTGTTTGAGCCCTGTACGGTCATGGGGATTCATCTGCCCAATCGGTTTATTCGCTCTGCCACCCTGGAAGGACTTGCTGGCGCTGACGGAGAGCCTACTCCTCAACTTACAAGACTTTGCACCGATCTGGCCGGCGGCGGCGTGGGGATCATTTCCACCAGTGCCTGCCTGGCGGATCAGAACTGGGTTCCTTCCTCCATCCCCTTTCTGAGCCTCCACAGCGATCAAACCTTATCCTCTTGGGAAGATACGGTTCGGGCTGTCCATCATTCCGGTGCCCTGATCTCCGTCCAACTGGCCCCTTTTTTTCTGGTCGATGGTAAACCAGTCGGACTCTTTGCCTATAATGAAGGGATTAAACCCCTGTCCGTCTATGAAATTGGGAAACTTGTTGCCCTTTATGCCCGGGCCGCTTCAAGGGCGAAGAAAGTCGGTGCCGATGCCGTTCAGGTTCACGGGGGACACGGTTATCCTCTCTCCCAATTTCTTTCCCCTTTCTACAATCGACGTGAGGATGAATATGGCGGTGCCGGTGGTCGCTGTCGGGGGACTGCGGTACTTGCCTATGATCTAACCCATTTTTTCCGAAGAAAAAGCCGACCTCATAGCCATGAGCCGTCCTTTTATCCACGAGCCGGACCTGATTCTTCGATGGCAGTCCGGGGATCGTCGTGCCGCTCAATGCCTGTCCTGCAATAGTTGCCTCGCTTCAGTTCACAAAGGCAAGGGTCTAATCTGTGCCCAAAGAAAGATGGATCAATGAAACAGGTTTCCTTTGATTTTTACCTTAAATTCGGTTTATGGGAACATGGGTATTCTGGGGATTCCTTCCTGTAGAACTCTTCTAAATTCAATTTCTTAAAAAAAGGAGGAATTCAAACCGTAATTGTCTACCAGCCATTATTTGTTAATTAATGACCTCTGCTCCGAAAAATTCTCTATTTGCCCCTCCAAAAACGGTGCATGCCGGGATGAATGAAATCGAAGTCCGGATCACTCACTTCTTAAATATGGAGACACCATACTTATTTCGCAAATCTGAAATCAAAAAAAAGATTAAATAGGTATGGTGTCCCCAAAGAGCGTCTCTTTATTGGATCGATAGATGATCTGGGACTCTTCGGGAGATAACCCTGTTTTGGGCTACAAAACTGGCATTTCGGTGAAATGTTTTGATTTTTGCTGGGCTTATCCAGTCTGCATGTTTGACATAATAGCAAAAAGGGGAGAAATTCGGCGAAAACGGACAAAGAGCACCCGCCTCTGGCGGCTATTCAGTCAGGAGGAGAAACTCCCGTCACCCAAGCGTAAACAGATCGTGCAGATCTTCGCGTCTTTTGCAGAATCTGTCCATACAAGCACTATTTCCCCATGTGCTGATGAAGATAATCGAGGGTCCGTTGGAACGCGTCGTCGGCATCGCTTTTTCTGTACCCCTTCTCTGACGATATGCTAAAGCCGTGTTCGGCAAATGGATACTCGACCAGTTGGAACATAGCATTGCCATCGTACGCCTTGGCCGCGTTGTTCAGTTCATGGGCTTTTTCGATCATGCAGCAACTCTTGTAGTTGTCACGACCGCCGGCGAGCATCAGCGTAGGCACCTCGAATTTTGAGACATAGGCTTCTGGATCCTTAATAAAGGACGTGAGTGGATAGTACACCACGACCGCGGAAACCAAATCTGGCATTTTTGTCGCAAAGTTCAGCGAAACGCCCCCGCCGAGCGAAAAGCCGATTACAGCAGCCTTGCCAGGCAACGCGTGCGAAGATTGCTGCGCGCGCACAATGACGCCCTTCAGAAGGTCTTTGCCGCCGCCGTGTTCCTTTTTCCAGAAATCGTTACTGTCCACAAGAACAGTATAGTAGCCCTGTTCGGCAAGGTGTTTTGCATAAGGGTGGTATTGGTTAGGGCCAGAATTTCCGGATACGACGATAACCACCTGCCCTTTTTCGTTCTCTGGCACATATTCCTGCTGATCAGGCAAGGGCGTTTCCGCGTAAGCCCGACTCATGCACACCAAAAACACAATTACAATTACTCGGCAAATTACTCTCATGGCGATTTTCCCTATTTTTTAATTAAATCTTTACAGGCACCCATAAGGGGTCCTGCGGCTTTACCGTTCCCCTTTCAGAACCCTGCTTACCATCAAGTAATATTTTTGATAAGGCATTGCTTTGAAATGGGGAGATTATAAAAAAAGAAAAACACAGAGTCAAGGTCAAAAATGAGGGCCAAAAGAGAAAGAGTGGAAGGGTACATTTAAAGAAAATGAGAATTTGTCGGTCGGGATGTTACCAATAGAGAGAGATAAGGGGAAAAGAGGAGTCAACCCATTAGAATTTGGACGAACTATTCCCTTTAAAACCTGAATTTCCCCTAAACAGTGGAATGATCTGCAAGGGCTCCGCAATCCTGGTCAAAGGCTTCCTCAAAGAAATAAACTGAAGAAACTGAATAATTTATTGGGAAGTGGTCACATATTCAACTCGTAAAAAATAATTTAAGCACATTAATCCGCTGAACAGTAGGTGGAAGCGATTGATTGCCTTTGAAGTCGGCAGGAAGATTTGAGGGAAATTCAGGAAATATTCCGTCGATGCCAAAAAGGTTTCACCCCCCGATTTCAACAGGCTGGAAAGCACCATTTTTAAGGATGGTAGCAAAATGGTAGCAGATGCCGATTTGACATAAAAAAAGGAGTGAGCTTTTTGAGCTAACTCCTTGATTTATCATGGTGGGCGATGAGAGATTTGAACTCTCGACTTCCACCGTGTGAGGATGGCACTCTAACCGCTGAGTTAATCGCCCGAAGGATGTATTTTCTTTTTAGCCAAATCCGGAGATTATTTCAACCTTTTTTTCTCCTTATTTAGTCCTGTCTTGGGAAACCTTTGGTTTAGGTTGCCTTCACCCCGCAAGCCTCTCAGCGCAAATTCGCACAAAAAGTCAATAATGCCATCGGTAGATAATCGTCCTTCCGGAGAAAACCAGATGTTAACCCGCATAATCATCGAAGCAATACCGTAAGCGGCCAGCTTTTCATCTATTTCCTGAAAATCACCGGAATTTATGCCCCGTCTGATTATTTTGCAAAGAATTCGATCATAAGTATCCCGCAAAGCTACAAATTTTCGTCTTCTGGAAAAAGACAGGCAGTCTAAGCCGATGTCGAAAATTAATTTAGATGTTTTTTTCCGACGCAAGGCGTAGCCGGCATGCTGGGTAATAAAAAATCGGAGTTGTTCCGTCGGCGTGGTGGACTCGTCGTCTTCCAGATGTTTAATGGCGGCAAGAATGGCCTCAACCTGAGACCGAAGGATCTCGTAGAGAATAGCTTCTTTTTGAGGGAAAAAATTGTAGATATTGGCCGGTTGGCAGCCATAGGCCTGGGCGATGTCTTTCATGGTTGTGCTATGGTATCCCTTTTTCCAGAAAAGCATAGCCGCTTCATTGAGGACCCTCTCTCTCTGAAGATTACCCTCTCTGATCATGCCTCTATGCATAAGTTTATCCCCCTTTGGAGATTTTTCCGATCCTGTAAAATCAGGCCGGTTGACTTTTCTCAAAATGAAACGATCCCCATTCGGAGCTTTGGGGTATTGTTTAACATGGAACAGACTAATAATATTAACTATTTTAATTAATGACCATTAATTAACTGAAATAGTTGTCCTCTTGAATATGCATTTTTTTCTTGACATCGTAAAGATATTTTTCATAAATAGAGAGTCTTTTTTTATAAGGTTTGGAAAAATTTAATCGATAAATTTTTATAGGTTTCATTTATTCCCCTTCTCACTTCGTGGGAAGGGAAAAAAAGAGGAGGAAAAGATGAACTACTTAAAAGGAGTTTTGGGTGTTTTTGTACTGGTCCTGATGATCTTTGTCGGGGCCAATGGATGGACGGCGGAAAAAACCGTGGTCATAGGCTATTCCGCACCGCTCAGCGGGCCGGGCGCCGATTACGGGCGGGATTGTGTCAACGGCGTGGACATGGCCGTCAATGAAATCAATAAGGCCGGGGGCATTACGGTTAAAGGGCAGAAAGTTCTTTTCAAGCTGGAAAAATTAGACGACCGGATCGATCCCACCCAGGCGGTCAATAACGCCCGCCGCTTCCGTGACCAATACAAGGCCCCGGCCATATATAATCCGGTGACCAATACCCTCTTACCCTTGATGCAAATCAACCAGGAAAAGGGCAACGAGTTTCTGATGATGGCCTATACCAGCTCTCCGAAGGTGACGGCCATAAATAATAAGCTGGTGGTGGCCATTCCCCCCAACTTCGAAGTGTATGTCCAGGTCTTTTCCGACATCGTCTGGGGACAGGGGTCGCGCAAAGCCGCCATGGTCGTGACCCTGGGGGCTTACGGCGACCTGTGGCGTCAGGCCTTTAAGACCTACTGGGAAAAGAAGGGCGGGACCATCACCGCCGATAAACCGGCCAATTATTATACGGAGACCGATTTTTCCGCCCCGTTGACGGCCGCCCTGGCCACCAAGCCTGATGTGCTCCTGATCGGCGGTCCTTCGGCAACTACGGCCTTAGTGATCGAGCAGGCCCGGGGACTGGGCTACAAGGGAGGTTTTATCCTCATCGACCAGGCCAAGATGGATTTTATCGCCCACATCCTCAAGGGCACCAAGTTGATGGAAAACGTCATCGGGGTAGCGGCCGTGGCCAACCTGCCCTCACCGGCAGCCACTGCCTTTGACAAAAAATATACCGAGACCTATAAGATAATGAACACCTGGGAAGCGGCCCTCAATTATACGGCCACGTTCGCCCTGGCTAGGGCCATGGTAGCTGCCGGCACCACGGATGACGCCACGGCCATTCGGGCGGCCTTTCCCAAGGCCTTTCCCCTTTTGGGAGATAAATTCCCGATTGAGATGTTTGGTATCTCCGATGCAGGTCGGATTCATCTGGAAGCCTCCGTGCAGATGATCAAGAATGGCAAGTACACCAACCCCGATCTGTATGTCTGGTGGTTAAAGAGCGAAAAAGAGTTGGATAGCGTGAAAAAACTATCAACGATTAAGTTACCGCTTAAATTCATGATGGCCGTGGAGTAATAAGATAATATCTTAAAATTTTGCGACTGACGGAGCAATTCCTGCTTCTTAAGTAGGGGCGGGTTTAAAACCCGCCCCTACGAGGCATTCCTCACAAAGACGGACCGAAATCCTTTTTTCGAGTTCAACCCAAGGCGGTTTTTAACTTAAGCTTGTTAACTGATTTGGGGTCATTGCGGCGAAAGCAGGCTCAATGGCCTGGTTTTTGGCTTCCGCTGGGACAATGTCTGGACCCCGGCTTTCGCCGGGGTGACGGAGCGGGCACGGAATTTCCCATGAGTTAATGGCCTTTAGTCCAACCAGTTTTTTTTACCTGTAAAAGGTTAAGAATTTAGTTATGGGACTTTTTCTGCAACAGGTTTTTAATGGAATTATGCTCGGGAGTACGTATGCCATTGTGGCCCTGGGGCTTACCCTGGTTTTTGGTATCCTGAATATCCCCAATTTTGCCCACGGGCATCTTTATATGCTGGGGGCCTACATCAGTTTTACCCTGATCACCCTTTTCGGTTTCGGTTACTGGGCGGCGCTGATTGCCTCCACCATAGGCCTGGGGTTGGTGGGGGTCGTGATGGAGCGGGTGGTTTACCGTCCTTTAAGGGACCAGCCGCACATCAACTCCTTTATTTCGGCCATCGGGGCCTTGATGATCCTGGAAAACGGCGTTATGGCCATCTGGGGACCTGAGGGACAACGGATCCCCGACCCTTATCCGAATCCCATTGTATTGTTCGGGATTACCATGACCTTGCAGCGCCTGCTCCTGATTCTCATCACCCTGGCCTTAATCGCCTTACTGCAACTGTTTCTCAAAAAAACCACACTGGGAAGTACCATTGAAGCCGTGGCCCAGGACCGGGAAGGGGCCATGCTGGTGGGGATCAGCGTCAACCGGGTCTCTTCTATGACCTTTGCCATCTCCACGGCCACTGCGGCTACGGCCGCCTGTCTGGTGGCCCCGATCTTTATCATTTCGCCCAGCATGGGCGCCTTACTGGGTATGAAGGCCTTTATTATTTGTATCCTGGGCGGTCTGGGAAGTGTGCCCGGGGCCATCTTTGGCGGTCTGATGCTCGGAATGATTGAAGCCCTGGGGGGCGGCTATGTTTCAGCGGCTTACAAGGATGTCTACGCCTTTGGGGCCTTGATCCTGATCCTGGCCGTCAAGCCTACCGGCCTGTTCGGCCGGAAGGAAGGGTGAGCGCGGCCATGAAATTCATCAAAGAAAAATGGTTCTATCTCCTCTTATTGGGCTTGGCGTTGATTGTTCCCTTGATAATCCCCAACCGCTACAGCTTCCAGATTATCATCATGAGTTGTCTTTATGCCATGGGCACCCTCGGCATGAACCTTATACTGGGCTATACCGGACAGGCCTCTTTGGCCCATGCCGGGTTTTTTGGTATCGGGGCCTACGGCGTGGCCCTGCTAACCCAGGCCGGGATGTCTTTCTGGTTGGCCTTACCCTTGTCGGCTCTTTTGGCCGCAGCGATCGGGTTTTTAGTCGGCTTACCGACTCTGCGGACCCGGGGCTCTTATTTCGCCATTTCCACCCTTTGTATGGGGGTTATCATTGAGATTGTGGCCGGCAACTGGGACAGTCTTACCGGGGGGACCACCGGCGTGGTGGGTATTCCCCAACCGAGTCCCATCCCCCTTCCTTTTATCGGCCCCCTTCTTTTCGAAACCCAGACCTCCCAATATTACCTGGTCCTGGCCTTTCTGCTGCTTACCCTATTTGTGATGCACCGACTGGTCTTTTCATTAAAGGGATTAAGCTTTATGGCCGTCAGAAATAACGAGGTCCTGGCCGAGGCCGTGGGAATCAACACCTTCATGACTAAAATCCTTTCTTTTGTCATCGCTAATTTTTTTGCCGGCCTGGCCGGAGGCATTTATGCCGCTTTGATGGGCAGTATCAGCCCCAGTTCGGCCTCCATACTCATCACCTTTAATTTGCTGGTCTATCTGCTTCTGGGCGGTGTGGCCACTCTGGCCGGACCCATTATCGGGGCCTTTGCTATCCCCATATTGATGGAGTATTTACAAGCCCTCCAGGAGTACAGCATGATCATTTTCGGCATCTTATTGATCGTGGTGATTATCTATTTCCCTAGGGGTTTGATGGGCGGAGTGACTACCTTGCGCAACCGGATGACCGGGCTTAAAAAAGGCTGAAGTTAGGAGAACAGGTGGGACAGGTATTACTCAAGACGGAAAATCTGCTAAAACAATTTGAGGGCCTGGTAGCGGTCAATCGGGTCACTTTTGAAATTCAGGAAGGGGAAATCCTGGCCATTATCGGTCCCAACGGGGCCGGAAAATCCGTTTTGTTCGGCATGGTCAGCGGCCTGCTGCGGCCCACCTCGGGACGCATCTATTGGCAAGGAAAAGAAACTACCGGCTCAAAACCGCACCGGATCGCTGAAAAAGGGATTTCTCGCACCTTCCAGACCACGGCCCTTTTTGACCAGTTGCGGGTCGTGGATAATTTGGCTATCGGCCATAAAATGCGTACCAAGGGAGGTCTCTGGAGCACCCTTTTACATACACCCCGCTGGAAAGAAGATAAGGAAAAAACCCAGGCCAAGGTCGTGGAAATTCTGAATTTCATCGGCCTGGAGTCCAAGGCTCTTGACCTGGTTTCCACCCTTTCTCAGGTGGAACAAAAATATTTGTCCATCGGGGTGGCCCTGGCCGGTGATCCGAAGCTCCTTCTCCTTGATGAACCCACCGGAGGGTTGATTCAAGAAGATACGGATAAGATTACCCGCTTGATCAAGAAAATTTATCAAGCCGGGATAACCGTCTGCCTTATCGAACATAAGATGCGCATGATTATGAACTTGGCCGACCGGATCGTCGTTGTCAATTACGGCGCTAAGATAGCCGAAGGGACCCCTAAAGAAATCAGCACCAATCCCTTGGTTATCGAGGCCTATCTGGGGAAGGAACAAATTGCTTAAGCTCACCAACATATCTAGCGTCATCGGGGGATTTCAGGTTATCCATGACGTTTCCTTGGAAATAGAAAAAGGGGATTTTGTGGCCCTTTTGGGCGGTAATGGGGCTGGCAAAAGCTCTTTGTTCCGGACTATCTCCGGGGTGGTCAACCCTTCTCAGGGAACCATAGAATTCAAAGGAAAAAGGACGGACCGTCTCCCGGCCAACAAGATGGTGGCCATGGGACTCTCCCTCTGCCCGGAAGGACGGCATCTTTTCCCCCAACTTCCGGTTTACAAGAATTTGATGTTAGGGGCCTATCACCGGAAAAAAGATGTCAAAGGAATTCAGCGGACCCTGGACCAGGTGTATGAATTGTTTCCCATCTTGAAAGAAAGACGAAAGCAAATAGCCGGCACCTTCAGCGGAGGCGAACAGCAGATGCTGGCCATCGGCCGGGCCCTGATGTCCAACCCGGAACTGTTATTGCTGGATGAGCCTTCCATGGGTTTGGCCCCTTTAGTCGTCCAGGCTATCGCCGAAGTCATAAAAACCATCAATGAGATGGGGACCACGGTCTTTTTATCCGAACAAAATGCCAACATGGCCCTGATGATCACCCACCGCGGCTATGTGCTCGAAACCGGATGCCTGGTGCTGGAAGGGTTAAGCCGGGACCTGCTCAATGATGAAAAGGTGAAGAAGGCCTATCTGGGGATGTAATAGAATCAGGCAAGAGGCAAAAGGTTAAAGGGAAAAGAATAAGAAAAAACTAACCTCTTTCCTTCGGCCCACGGCCCATAGGCGCATAGTTTTTTAAGGCTTGAACTTCCTTGGGTGTTAGGGGACGCAACTCTCCCGGCGCCAGCCGACCGAGGGATAAGGGCCCCATGGCGACCCGCTTGATGGTCAGCACCGGATGACCGATGGCCGCCAACATGTCTTTTACCTGATGCTTTTCCCCTTCCCGGATGGTGATCAACAACCAGGCCCGATCCGCCCCTACCTTAATCTTCTCCCAATCCGCCGAATGTTTTTTCCCGCTGGTCAGCTTTATGCCGGTTTGAAGGCGCCGCAGGGCCTCTTCCGAAGGAATTCCCCGGGCCTTAATCCGATAAGACTTGGGAACCTGAAATTTAGGATGTTGGAGGGCTTGGGCCAACTCTCCGTCGTTGGTCAGAAGCATCAAACCTTCGGCATCCCAATCCAACCGGCCCACGGGAAAGACCCTCTCCCTGATCCGGGCCTGGGATAGGAAATCTTTCAAGGTGGGACGGCCTTGGGGGTCACTTAGGGTGGACAGGATCCCTTTGGGTTTATAAAAAAGGTAATAGACCTGGGATTCAGAAAAAGGGATCGGTTGGCCGTCCACTTCGATCTTTGGACGCCAGGGTTGATTTTCAGGCCGAGCTCGGTTACGGCCCGTCCGTCGACAGAGACCCGTCCGGCGCGAATCCATTCTTCGGCCTGGCGGCGGGAAGTCAGACCCGACTGGGCCAGGACTTTTTGCAGACGCCGGGCAGGTTCAATCGGTTTCGCTTTCACTTAAATCGTCACTCAATGACTTGATTTCTTCCAGAGAAGGTAAGGAGGATAGATCTTTCAATTCAAACAACTCTAAAAAGCGTTGGGTGGTCCCATAGAGAATGGGACGGCCGGGAATTTCCTTCCGCCCCAAAATACGAATCAAATTTTTTTCGAGAAGGGTCCGGACGATCCCGTCGACTTCGACACCCCGCAACCGTTCCATATCTCCGCGGGTGATCGGTTGTTTATAGGCAATGATGGCCAGGGTTTCCAGGGCGGCTTTACTAAGCCGCGTCGGGTTGATCTTCTTCAGCCTTTTAATCCATTCGCTGTACCGGGGCTTGGTGCGAAATTGGAAACCATCGGCCACTTCCTGGATATAGAGGCCTCGGTAGCAATATGACGCG
>CAWIRY010000137.1:0-17211 GCA_963838485.1 uncultured delta proteobacterium
GTTACGAAAATAGCTAAAACAGTTCGGAGTTTAGAGTTCGGAGTTCGGAGAGGGCTCACCCGAAACGAACCCCATATTCAGCGTCATAATTTAAGAGTGAATCTATCATAGAAAATAGCTAAAACAGTTCGGAGTTTAGAGTTCGGAGTTCGGAGAGGGCACACCCGAAACAAACCCCATATTCAGTGTCATAAATTAAGAGTGAATCTATCATAGAAAATAGCTAAAACAGTTCGGAGTTTAGAGTTCGGAGTTCGGAGAGGGCTCACCCGAAACGAACCCCATATTCAGCGTCATAATTTAAGAGTGAATCAATCATCAGAAATAGCGCTTAATTGAAAAGTTTATTTGATGGATTTTATCAACCCATTTAACATCTTTGAAAGTTCTAAGCAATAATTCCTGGATCTATTTTTTTCTTCTTGAGTGATATATTGTTGCCGAAAGGAAACTTCTGTTATGGCAATACATTCTCTTGCCGACCTTCTGGCAATCTTGAGAAAATGTTTGAATTCCGATTTGCTTCCACCAGTGCCTTCAGCAATATTGAAACATATGGAGGAAGAGGCCCGTCGAAATTGATCCGTTAAAGAAAAGATTTCGATTTTGGGAAATCGTTTCGTGATCGTATAAACAAAATCACAATATTCCAGTGATTTTTGGTAAACGATCAAGCTCTCAAAATCAAACTTTTCCTCATCCATCTCTCTGTTCTTCGCTCCGAACTCCGAACTAATCACTCCGAACTATTCATTCCAGCCTATAATTCGGCGCCTCTTTGGTGATGATGACATCATGGACATGGGATTCCCTGAGGCCAGCCGGGGTTATGCGGATAAAGCGGGCCCTGGTCTTGAGTTCCTTAAGGGTGCGACACCCGGCATAGCCCATACCGGACTTCAAGCCGCCGACTAATTGATAAATGGTATCGGCCAGGGGGCCGCGATAAGGAACCCGGCCCACAATGCCCTCTGGGACCAGTTTGGAATCCGTTTCATAATCATCCTGGCCGTACCGGTCGCTGCTTCCCTGTTTCATGGCCTCGATAGAGCCCATACCGCGATAAACCTTGTAAGTCCGCCCTTGATAGAGGATGGTCTCTCCGGGGCTTTCTTCAGTTCCGGCAAAAAGACCGCCGATCATCACCGAGTCCGCTCCAGCAGCCAGGGCCTTGGTGATGTCACCGGAGAACTTGATACCGCCGTCGGCGATAAGAGGGATCTTGTATTTCCTGGCCACGCGGGCGCAGTCCATAATAGCCGTAATCTGGGGAACCCCTACACCGGCCACAATCCGGGTGGTACAGATGGAACCCGGCCCGATGCCGATTTTTATTCCATCGGCTCCGGCCTTAATCAGGGCCTCGGTTCCTTCGGCCGTACCCACATTACCGGCAATGACCTGAAGTTCCGGATATTGTTTCTTGGTCTCCTGAACCGCTTCGATCACATTTTTGGAATGCCCATGGGCCACATCAAAAACAACCACATCCACCTCGGTCCGACGCAAGGCCTCGATCTGTTCCCGGCGATTCGGACCGACCCCGACGGCGGCTCCGACCCTCAAGCGTCCGAAATTATCCTTTGAGGCCAAAGGAAATTTCTTGATTTTCTCGATGTCTTTGATGGTGATCAGACCTTTTAAATTTCCCTGGTTATCTACGACCAACAATTTTTCAATCCGGTTTTTGTGCAGCAAGGCCTTGGATTCTTCCAGGGTGATACCCACCTTAGCCGTAATCAGGTTCTCCTTGGTCATGACTTCTGAAACCTTTTTCTTGAGATTGGTCTCAAAACGCAAATCCCGATTGGTGACGATCCCGACTAATTTTTGGCCTTCGACGATGGGCACCCCGGAAATACGATACTTTTCCATGACCGTCAGGACATCCTGGACCCGCTGATCCGGTCCCATGGTCACCGGGTCGACAATCATCCCGCTTTCCGACTTTTTGACCTTTTCTATTTCAATGGCCTGACTTTTTATCCCCATGTTCTTGTGAATAATACCAATCCCTCCTTGACGGGCCATGCTGATGGCCGTCTGGGATTCGGTGACGGTATCCATGGCCGCACTGACAATGGGGATATGCAGTTGTATGGACTGGGTCAGGCCGGTCTGAACATTGACCTCCCTGGGTAATACCATGGAATAAGCCGGTTCCAACAAAAGATCATCAAAGGTCAATCCGTCTCGGATAGGGTTTGCCGTCGTGGTCATATCAGAACTCCTTTCAAAAAAATCAGATATGGTTCGGAGTAATTAGTTCGGAGTGGAAACCAGTTACTCCGAACTCCGAACTCTTAACTCCGGACTTTTTTATAAAATCAGTCCTTCCAGCAGACCGGCATCGCTGACCAGCAGGTCCTCTTGGGAAAAATGATCCAAAATTTCCAAAACCAGCAAAAGCCCGGCAGCAATGACATCCGCCCTTCCGGGTTCTAATCCGGCTAATTTGGCCCGTTGGTCCAAAGGCAGGGTAAAGATTTCTTCGGATAATTGCCGAAGACGCCCTTTAGTCAACACCGTCCCATTTATCTGATCCGGGTCATAGTCGAGAAGCTTTTTGGACATGGCGGCCAAAGTGGTTACTGTCCCGGCTGTTCCGATTAAATTTTTTATATTATCATTATTGGTTAAATTTTTCTTTAAAATATTTCGACAATGGTCCTTAAGCCATTTCGACTCATCCGGGCTTGGGGGATCGGACTTAAGAAAACGCTCGGTTAAGGCCACGACCCCGAGGGGCAGACTGAGCCTTTCGGCCATATGTCCTTCCTTTATAAAGACAAATTCGGTGCTTCCGCCGCCCATATCGAATATAACGGATTTCCCGGACCTTGAGGGAAACAGGGAAAGGACCCCCTTAGCCATGAGTCGGGCCTCTTCCAGACCCGAGATAATCCGCACCGGTAGACGGGTTTCCTTTTCGGTCCAGTCTAAAAAAATGGCAATATTTTGGGCCTCCCGCAAAACGCCAGTTCCGACGGCAAAGATGTTGGTCACCCCTTCACGATCGGCCCTGATTTTAAATCTTTTTAAAACCTTTACGGCGGATTCGATGGCCTGGGCAGAAAGGAGTCGGTCCGGATAAAAATTCCTCCCCAACCGGACGATCTCCCGATCCCGACAGAGCGGATAAAACCCTTGGGCTGATTTTTCGGCGATTAGCAGTCGTAAGGTATTGGAACCGATGTCAATGGCGGCAATTTTTCCCAACGTGGCGGCATCATGGTTGACGGCTTCGTAAAAAGTCCATCTGCTGTGTTGCGCTGCATCCTTCTTCATTGCGGCGTACTTCTATGTACGCCTCATTCCTTAGGATTTCTTCGCATCCTGAGATGCTCAGTCCCACCCTTTCAGGGTGGGTTCCCGGTTTGCGCGCCTTGCATCTGGAGCTTTTTACTGTGCCGTCCCATTTGATGACTTTTTACGAGTTCATCATGGTTAGTGGTTGACTTCTGGAAATTTATAACAGAACTCCTTTTTGATTTCAAGGGGATTATGGGGCTCTCCTCTTTCTTGACATAGTTCATCACTTATGATACACTTTATTAAAATATCCGTCTAACTCCAAAATAATTTTGCTATATTTCAGGAGAAGGCTATGCCCACTAAAAACCCGAGAATCAATGTCGTCCTTGATAAACCCCTTTATCAGAACGTCCAATTTCTGGCAAAAAAGAACGGGGTCTCTTTATCCACCAAACTAAGAGACCTGATTAAAGAAGCGTTGGATGTTCAAGAAGACATCTATTTGACCAGGATGGCTGAAAAACGGGAAAAGTCTTTTAAGGATTTCCCGGCGCTAAGTCATGAGGAAGTCTGGGCTTGATTACCAAGTTGCTGAAAAAGGCCCATCTATTGCGTTCCCCTCACCCCTCGTCATTGCGGCGTACTTCTATGTACGCCTCATTTCTCGGGATTTCGGGCGTCTTATATCTGGACCTTTTTGAGCAACCTGTTAAAAAAGAGTTTTTCCGCAGCCTGTTATTCGAATAGGGACTTAAGTCAGATGACTTTTGAACTTGCCTATCATCGGTCAGTAAAAAAAATGGACTTGCCCAAGATTGACCCAAAAAATAAGGCTATGATTAAAAAAGCCATTGAGGAACGCTTGACCACCGGGCCGGAACTTTACGGAAAACTTTTACGACGAACTCTCAAAGGATATTGGAAACTTAGGGTTGGAGAATATCGGGTCGTTTTTAAAATAGTGGGGAGGAAAATTTTTATTTTTGGAATTATCCATAGAAAAAATATTTATCCGCAGGTAACCAGACGAGCCATCAGGGAAATCTCATGAAACCAGCCGATGATTTAAAAAAGACCCTGTTCCGCATTCATGACAAGGGCTATAAGGCCTATCAGGACATTGAAGGCCTGTATCTCTTTTCCCAATATGAACTGTCCATCGACCGCGTCCAGGCCGACCCCTTTGCCCCCCCGTCCCGGGTCCGGGCCATAATCTCTCTAAAAAAATGGCGAATTTTTTCGGACCTCTGGGAAACCAAGACCCGACGCATCGGCTTTTGCGATTTTATCGGCCGACAGGTTCGGCAAGCCATCCGCAATTTTTCCTCCAAGCCCCGGGGATCCGGGAAGAGCGGAATGATCGCTATTGAGGCCGGGGGACCGGAAATCCTGGAACGTACGGCCGTGGTGATTAATGGAGAAACCCTGGAACTGCGTCTGACCGTAGGACTGCCTGCGGCCGGGCGGACCGTTTTAGGCATGGAAGCGGTGTCTATTTTTTTCGAAGACCTGCCCAAGGCCATCCAGCAAGGGATTTTTCAATTTCCCAACATGGGGCTGGAAGTCAAGCATTTTGTGGACGCTTATGAAGACCAGGAATGGCTCAGGTCAGCCCTGGCGGAAAAAGGGCTGGTGGCCTTTGTGCCGGAGGGGGCCATATTGCCTCGGGAAAGCGGCATCAGTTCCCGACCCCTGGCTACGGGACTCGTGCCTTTTTACCCTCCAAGGGAACTCTCCGTTTCCTTCCAGCTTCCCCATAAAGGGACGATCACCGGCCTGGGGCTGCCCAAAGGGGTGACCTTGATCGTCGGCGGGGGCTTTCACGGAAAGTCCACGCTGCTGAAGGCTTTGGAATTGGGGATCTACAGCCACATCCCCGGAGACGGCCGGGAATATGTGGTCACCGATTCGAAGTCCGTCAAGATCAGGGCCGAAGACGGGAGGTTTGTGGAAAAGGTTAATATCAGCCCCTTTATCAAAAGCCTTCCCCTGCTTCGGAACACGGTCCGCTTCAGCACCGACAACGCCAGCGGCAGTACCTCCCAGGCCGCCAATATCATAGAGGCCCTGGAAATGGGGGCCAGGGTCTTGCTGATCGATGAGGATACCTCGGCCACTAATTTTATGATCCGGGACCGGCGGATGCAGGAACTGGTCAAAAAGGCCCATGAACCGATCACCCCTTTTATCGAACAAGGTCCGCCAACTCTATCAGGACCAGGGGGTTTCCACTCTGTTGGTCATGGGCGGCTCGGGAGACTATTTTGAAGCGGCCGATACGGTCATCTGGATGAACAATTATCGGCCCTTTTGCGTCACCCAGGAAGCCCGGGCCATTGCCGAAAAGTTTCCGCTCCATCGGCTTCCCGAGGGCGGAGAGAATTTTGGAGAGATTTCCCCGCGTCAGCCCAAACCGGACAGCTTCGATCCCAGTATGGGACATAAGGAGGTCCATACCGATGCCAGGGGTTTGGAGACCCTGATTTACGGGGAACAAGCCATTGATTTGTCTTTCTTAGAACAGTTAGCGGAAACGGGCCAAACCCGGGCCATCGGCAGAATCATCCACCTTTATGCCGCCAAATATTTGGAATATAGTATTGATCTCAAGGAAGGGCTGGAAAAGGCCTTGGCCGAGATCGAAGAGAAAGGGTTAGACGACCTCATGCCCTATAAGGTGGGAAACCTGGCCAAACCCCGGCTCTTTGAAATCGCCGGGGCCGTCAACCGCCTGCGGAGTCTGAGGATAAAGCCGAAATAGGTTCCATGAAGCGGTATTTAAACCTTCCCTTCCCGGATAAATCCGGCCCCCTGTTCAAGGGCTGCCGTATTGATGGGAATCATCTTGTGGTAGCGTTTGTCCAAGGCACGGGAAAAGGCCTTGACCACGGCCTCCGGGGTGAGTACCTTGGTTTCTTCAATAACGGCCCCCAGCATGGCCATGTTGGCTAATCGCTGGTCCCCGGCCTTGGCGGCCAGTTCAATGGTCGGGACTTTGATCATTTTGGTTTCCGGATAGCCCCCTTCCTGAGTATCGATCAAAGAAGAATTGATGAAGAGCCAGCCCCCGGGTTTGACCACAGGTCCGAATCTCAAAAGGGAGGGTTTATTCATGACTATGGCGGACACCGGATGATGGATTACCGGAGAGCCGATCTCCTGGTCGGATATGACTACCGTGCAGTTGGCCGTCCCCCCGCGCATCTCCACCCCATACACAGGCATATAAGTGACATGGCGCCCTTCTTCCATGGCCCCATAGGTCAGGAGGTTCCCGATCAACAGGACCCCCTGTCCTCCAAAACCGGCTACAATGACATCGAAGTACATGATAAAACTCCTATAGCGATCAGCGATCAGCTGTCAGCGTTCAGCTTTCAGCTTGTTGATGAATGAAGGTAACATCATTTTAATTCCAAGCTATTAGCTGTCAGCTTTCAGCTTGTTGATGAATGAAGATAACATCTTTTTTACTTCGATCAATTCTTGGTTCAGTTTTTCATAATCAAAGGCGTTTAAAAAACCTAAGTCGTGAGCAAGTAATAAATGATATTCCAGCTCACTGGCGGAACCCATAGCTATTTGAAAAAAGCGAGCCAACTCAGGTTCACTATTTCTGCCACACCCTTCTGAAATATTGGCCGGGATAGAAATACAGGCCCGTCTGACCTGGCTTGTCAAACCAAACAATTCTTCCCTCGGAAAGTCTAGCGTTTTCTTATAAACTTTCAGAGTTAACTGATGGCTCTTTTGCCAAACCTTCAATACTTTAAAATCTTTCAAATGACCAACTCGCT
Source organism: uncultured delta proteobacterium (assembly GCA_963838485.1). GTDB lineage: Bacteria > Desulfobacterota > RBG-13-43-22 > RBG-13-43-22 > RBG-13-43-22 > RBG-13-43-22. The sequence continues at coordinate 7,053 of CAWIRY010000137.1, forward strand.
GACCGCTGAATGCTGATCGCTTATTAGCTTTCTGTATTTTCTTTTAAAATCCCCAATGGGAAATAGGGGATCATCTCTTCTTCGACCCGTTTGTTGGCCTTTTCCGGGGACATCTTCCAGTTGGTGGGACAACTGGACAGGAATTCCACAAAGGAAAACCCCTGGTTCTTGATCTGGACCTCAAAGGCCTTTTTCAACATCTTTTTGGCCTGCATCAGATTCTTTGGGGTATTGACCGCCACCCGGGCGGAAAAGGTCGTTCCCCCAGCATGGTCATGAGTTCGGCCATGCGGATCGGATACCCTTCACGGCGGATATCCCGCCCGAAAGGGGATGTGGTCGTGGCCTGACCCAACATGGTCGTCGGGGCCATCTGACCCCCGGTCATCCCATAAACGGTGTTGTTGACAAAGATGATGGTAATGTTTTCCCCGCGGTTGGCGGCATGGAGACCTTCGGCAATGCCCAGGGCGGCCAGGTCTCCGTCTCCCTGATAGGTAAAGACAAAATTTTCCGGTCTGGCCCTTTTGATCCCCGTGGCCACTGCCGCCGCCCTCCCATGGGGGGACTCACAGACATCGATGTCAAAATAATCATACATAAAGACCGAACAGCCCACCGAGGCGGCACAAATGGTCTTTTCCCGCAGGTCGTAGGCGTCGATGCATTCGGCTACCAGGCGGTGGATGACACCGTGATGGCACCCCGGGACAAAAATGAAAGGGAACATCTTTTAAGCTTTTGGGACGTTTAAATACCTGTTTCATGCATCCTCACCGACAGGCTGATGAAAAACATTCATCTGCGGCGTTGTCCTCATCCCTCGTCATTCCGACGTACTTCTATGTACGCCTCGTTCCTCGGAATTTTGGACACCTTGCATCTAAACGTTTTTGATCAGCCTGTAGAAAATTGGTTTTTCAAATTGCTAATAGACCTTCTTAATCTCTTCAAACAATTCATCGGGGGTGGGGATCGAACCGGGAGGGCGGCCGTAAAAGTCCACCCTGGCCCCCTTGTCCACCGAGAGTTTCACATCCTCGACCATCTGGCCCGTATTGAGTTCGACCACAAAAAAATGGTTCTTTTTTTGCGACAGCTCCCGTAGTGCTTCTTCAGGATAGGGATATAGGGTAATGGGGCGGAAAAGGCCGACCTTCATCCCCTTTTCCCGGGCCATATTGACGGATGATTTTATGATGCGGGCCACGGACCCGAAAGAAACCACCACCATGTCGGCGTCATCGGTCAAATAGGTCTGGTATTGGATCTCGGCCTTCATCTGTTGATATTTCTGGAACAACTTCCAGTTATGCTGGGTCAGGTCCCCTTCGTTCAGATAAAGGCTTTTCAAAAACCGGGACTTACGCCCTTCGGCGCCGGTCAAGGCCCAAGGCTTGTCCATTTCCTGGGTGACATAAGACCGGAGGACGATGGGCTCTTTCATCTGCCCCAGAAGGGCATCCCCTAAAATCATAACGGGGTTTCGATACTTGTCGGCCAGATCAAAGGCCTTCATAGTCAGGTCATAATTTTCCTGAACGGAAAAAGGAGCCAGGACGATAACCCGGTAATCCCCGTGACCACCTCCGCGGGTGGCCTGAAAATAATCGCCTTGCGACGGGGAAATACCCCCTAAGCCCGGCCCGCTGCGGCTCATATTGACGATGACTCCCGGGATTTCGGACCCGGCCATATAGGAAATGCCTTCCTGCTTTAAGGAGATGCCCGGGCTGGAAGAAGAGGTCATGGCCCTGGCCCCGGTGGCCCCTGCACCAAGCAGCATATTGACGGAGGCGATTTCACTCTCGGCCTGTATAAAGGTCCCTCCAACCGCCGGCAGGTGTTTAGACAAATACTCGGGGATCTCATTTTGGGGGGTGATGGGGTATCCGAAATAAAATTTACAGTTGGCGGCCATGGCCCCCCTGGCAATCGCTTCGTTTCCGTTTACCAGTTCAATATCAGGTTTTGACATACGGGCTCCTACTTCCAGACCTCAATAACGCAATCGGGGCACATCTCCGCGCAAAGGGCGCAGCCGGTGCATTGGTCCTCTTGTTTGATTTTCGCCACCGTATAGCCTTGGTTATTAATCTTTTTGCTGATAACGATGGTTTTTTTGGGGCAGGCCAGGACACAAAGTCCACAGCCCTTACACCGTTCTTCTTGAAAAACAATCTTTGGCATAACAAATCCCTATCAATTTAAAAAGTTGGTTCTTCTCCCAATTAGTTGGGAGAAAGGGGTCGAGGATTCAAGGGTTCAAGGAGTCAAGGTTCCAAGGGTTTGTTCTCTAAAGATTTTATCAATGCTTGGAGCATCCTCTCGAGTCATTTTACAAAAAACAATCTTCTGAGGGCAAAGGGTCTTCAGCTTTTTTCAACGGCCGCCAGGATGTCCAAGGACTTCGGGTCTTCCACATTATAGGACCGGTATTCATAATCCTTGGGCAGGCATTTTCGGACCAAACCGAGGAGGACCTTTTTGGGACCTACTTCCACAAAACAAGATACCTTTTGAGTTATCAGATTCCCGATCAGTTCCACCCAACGGACAGGATGATTGATCTGTTTTCCCATAATTTCTTTTATCTTTATCGGATCGGTTTCGGCTTTTCCGGTTACATTAAAAAAAATGGGCTTTTGGGGTGGATTAAAATTTATCGGGGAAAGGACTTCCCTAAAGGCCTCCATGGCCTCCTCCATCAAAGGGCTGTGCCAGGCCCCGCTGACCGCCAGGGGAACGGCCTTGCCACCACCTTGGGCCACTCGTTGGCAGGTCTTTTCAACCAACTCCCTGGTCCCGGAGATAACGGTTTGGTCCGGCGTATTATAGTTAGCCGCCCCGATGGCCCCTTCACGGCTCAATTCAGAAAGGATTGCCTTTAAAATTTCAGGGGCCAAACCCATAATGGCTGCCATGGCCCCGGGGTTTTTTCGAGCGGCCTCGTCCATTAAGGCTCCCCGGGCCTTAACCAGCCTCAAGGTATCTTCCAGGCCGATCACGCCGGCGCAACAAAGGGCCGAATATTCACCCAGAACTATGTCCGGCCGTAACCGAAGGCCTCAAGCCCTTTTCCTGCAAACAGGCTAAAATCGCCAGGTTGACTGCGGTTATAGCCGGCTGCAGATTGATGGTCAAGGTTAATTGTTCCAGGGGACCGTTAAAACATAATTCTCTTAACGGCAATCCGGTTATCTCTTCAGCTTTTCTAAAAAGTTCCTTGGCTGCGGGGTATTGATCATGGATTTCCTTCCCCATTCCCACATACTGGGAACCCTGTCCCGGAAATAAAAAAGCCTTGAGATGCATACGGGTCTTCTCCTGGAAATTTTGCTTATTATATAAATCCAAAATCTTTACAATTCAAGGAAAAACCAACAGCGGTGATTGACTTTTATAAAACTTTGGACTATGTTTTGTAAAAAAAGCGGTAATTTAAAGAGGACGGCTTCGTAAAAAGTCCATCTGCTGTGTTGCGCTGCATCCTTCGTCGTTGCAGCGTACATATAAGTACGCCTCACTCCTCAGGATTTGCGCGCCTTGCATCTGGAGCTTTTTACTGTGCCATCTCTTTGATGACTTTTTACAAGTTCGTCAAAGAGACAGCCCCTTTAAAAAATAAGGCTCATCTCCAAAAGAGTTGGCGATGAGTGTAGGGTTCAAGGAGTCAAGGTTTCAAGGGGTCAGGTGAAAGGCGTGGAAGTTAAAACCCTTGAACCCTCGAACCCTGGAATCCTCGACCCCTATTTTCGTATTAATAATGACTATTTCGGCCAGAAAAGAACGGTTGTATTCCCGGCGCGAGATCCAGAAAAGGGTCAAAGAACTGGCCGGCATCATTTCAGAAGATTACCGGGAGGAGGAACTGATTCTGATCGGCGTCTTGAAAGGGGCTTTTGTCTTCCTGTCCGATCTGGTCAGAAGTCTCTCCATTCCTGTCAAGCTGGATTTTGTCAGGCTGGTTAGTTACGGCAGCCGGAGCCAAACCCAAGGAGGGGTGCGCCTCACTAAAACTATTGAAATCCCGATCAAGGATAAACATATCCTGGTGGTCGAAGACATCGTAGACAGCGGGCTGACCCTGAATTTCCTCCTGGAATTCCTAAAAAAAGAAAATCCCAAATCGGTCCGGATTTGCGCCTTAATTAACAAAAGCGAACGGAGGGAAGTGGCGGTTAACATCGATTACGTTGGATTTTCAGTCCCCCAAGGGTTTATTGTAGGGTACGGGCTTGATTTTGATGAACAGTACCGCCACCTCCCGGCATTATATCATTTGGTTATTAATTAGTGTCCATCCGGAAAAGGCAATGTTCCGGATGGAGCGGTCAGCCGTCAGCTTTTAGCTATCAGCAAAATCCTTTATCTTTGGGGAGTTGGGCTAAATGCTGACCGCTGGCTGCTGAAAGCTATCCGGAACTCTTGGATTTCCGGATGAATCTAATGAAAGTCTTTTTTGTATAAGGAGGCCCTCTTGATCATCCGTTGTGAACAATGCACAACCACTTATCATTTAGATCAAAAGCTTATCGAGCCCTTCGGTTCCAAAGTCAGGTGCACGGCCTGTGGCCATATCTTCTGGGTGGAACCTCCACCTTTTCCGGATACTCAACCTCGTCTGGAATCAGTCACCGAACTGAGACCTTCGATGGTCCTGGAGGATGAGAAGGAAAGGGCGGCCCTGCAAATGCGGCCGGCTAAGAAAACCATTTGGGTTTTGGGGACCATCCTTTTGTTTGTTCTGCTGGCCCCGGCCGTCCGTTTTTTAGTTATCCAACACTTTCATCCCAATTGGACTTTTACCGATGTCTGGTCGAGCGTCTTTTTTCTTCCTATTGACCCGGAGGGAAACCAGAAAATAAGCCTGATTAATATTAAAAAAAATTTTAAAGAAAATCCGAAAATAGGCCGATTTTTTGTGATCGAAGGAGAAATAAAAAACGGCTACCCGAACCCGCGCCAGAAAATCAAAATTCGGGGCACTTTAAGAACAGCAGAAAATCGAGTGGCCGCCAACCGGGAAGTTTATGCAGGTTGGACCTTGACCGACGCGGAATTGGAAACCCTCTCACTGGAGGAAATAAACAAACTGATTTTATCCCAACCTGACCGGTTTTCCCCAAATATCCCGATCCTTCCCGGGAAAACCCTGCCTTTTATGATCCTTTTTCCGCCCCTGCCTCCGGGCTCAACCCAGGTCTCTATCGAGGTGGTCAGTTCTCAAAAAGCCTTATCGTCTTCAACGCCTTAATCCATTGGGGATTAAATGCGATTGTCAAGCCGTTTTATCTTCGACCTCTGCATCTTTGCTCTGATTCTAATCGGGGGTTGGATCGGATACATGGTCATAGAAGGCTGGAACAGCCTCGATGCCCTCTATATGACGATCACCACCATTACCACCGTAGGTTTTCAAGAAGTCCATCCCTTAAGTCGAAACGGAAGGATCTTTACCATGTTTCTGATCCTTTTCGGAGTAGGCTTTTTCCTTTATTTTCTGGGCAGTATAACCGGGATGGTCGTCCAAGGGACCTTAAAGGACATGTTCGGGAGGAGAAAGTTGGAAAAGCAAATCCTTCATCTAAACGGTCACTATATCATTTGCGGATATGGCCGTATCGGCCGAACCGTCACCCAACTGCTGCAAGAAAAGCCCATCGAGGTGGTGGTCATCGAAAAAGACCCGGAGACTATCCCTCTTTTTCAAGAAAAAAATCTCCTCTACGTTATAGGAGAGGCCACCTCGGAAGAGAATCTGCTCAAGGCCGGAATCGAAAAGGCCAAGGGGTTGGTGGCGGCAGCTTCCTCAGACGCTGACAATGTCTATATCACCTTGACGGCCCGAGGGTTAAACCCCGATTTATTCATTTTGGCTCGGGCGGCCGAAGAATCTTCGATCAAAAAATTGACCCGGGCCGGGGCCGATAAGGTCATCTCGCCTTATGATATCGGGGCCCGCAGAATGGCCAACACCATCCTGCGGCCCACCGTCATTGACTTTATCGAACTGGCCGTACACAATCGCAATCTGGATTTACAGATGGAGGAATTACTCGTTGGAAGGGATTCTGAAATCAAGGAGTCCACCTTAATGGAATCGGCGATACGAAAAGATTACGATCTGATCGTGGTGGCCATCAAGAAAAAATCCGGTGAAATGATCTTTAATCCATCTTCCCAGGCCAAGATCCAGGAGGGAGACGTCTTAGTGGCCATGGGAGATCGGAAAAATCTGAACCGGTTGGAAAAAAATTTAGGGATTAAGGGCTAAAAACAAGTTCGGAGTTCGGGGTTCGGAGTTCGGAGAGAAACATTGAAAAAAAGCCTAGCCAAAAATTTTTGAAATTTTGGAGTTCAGGATGTTTAAGGAGCGTTCGGCTTCGACGAACTTGCGGTTAAAGGCAGTTGCCTCTTCCCTAAAACGAAGTGCTCCTTAAGCAAAGCGATCCTCGAACAACGCAGAAGATCAAGATGGGATTCTGAGAGATAAATTCCCCAAATGGCCACGTTAGAATCTAAAAACTCCCAACTCTACACACCGAACTTTTTGTTTTAAGCCGTGCCATAACTGTGAAGTCCGGCTAAGATAAAATTGACCCCGAAGTAGGTAAAGAGGACGCAGGCAAAACCGATGATCGAGAGCCAGGCGACCCGGCTTCCATGCCAGCCCTTCATCATCCGGGCATGCAAAAAAGCGGCATAGAGCAGCCAGGTGATCAAGGACCAGGTTTCTTTGGGGTCCCAACTCCAATAGGTTCCCCAGGCCGAATGGGCCCAGACCGAACCGGTAGCGATTCCAAGGGTCAGCAACAAGAAGCCGATGATAATCGTTTGGTAAATCAAATCATCCAGCACCGAAATCCCAGGGAAATAGGATAGAAGGCCGCCCTTGTCTTTTTTCTTTCCAGTCTTGGGTTTCTTGAGCAGATACATGATGCTCAGACTGCAGGAGACCGCAAAGGCGGCATATCCCAAGAAGCAGGTAATCACATGGGCGATCAGCCAGTTGCTTTGAAGGGCCGGCAAGAGAGGCTGGATCCGGTCATTCATGTTAGGGGAAAAAGAGGCATAGGCCATGGAAAGAAAGGCAAAGGGGGTAGCAAAAACTCCGATCGTTCTGGATTTCGTCTTCCATTCGATCCAGATGTAAATCAGGGCAATAGTCCAGGCGAAAAAAATCAAGGACTCGTAAAGATTGGAAAGCGGGGCATGGCCGATCCCCATTTGATAAGATTCAATCCAGCGCAGGATAATGGCCCCGGTTTGGACTAAAAAAACGGCCCGGATGATCCAGGTGGCTAATCGGCCGACCCCCTCTTTTTTAAGCACCAAGGAAATCAAATAGAAAAAGGCAGAAAAAAAATAGCCAAAGGTTACCAGGCTAAGTAAAAAAGAACTGTTCATCTCAACCACTCCGAACCTTCGCGGTTAATTGTTCCATTTTGTGGACAAAGGCCCCCCGGTTTTTGTGCGCGGTCCCGCCGACCAGGATCTCCGTCTTCAATCTCCCTTTAGAATCTTCCTTTTCTAAAACCCAAATCCAGATCTGTTGATGGGAAATATAAAAAGCAATGATAAATCCGATAAGCATCAAAGAAGCCCCGACCCAGATAAACCAGACACCCGGATCTCGATTGACCTGCAGACCGGACAGGTATTGGACCTTGAGTTCATTGATCCTGAGACGGTATTCTCCCAACTGGTTGCCGTGAAATTCAGGATGATTGGCCAGGACCCAGGTATGATCAATTTCTTCTCCATCTTTAAGAAGGATCACTCCCAAGGCCGGCCCCATATCGGACAAATCGTTTACATACCGGACCGCCATCAACGAAAAGGGGCTATCGGGCACAGGGACCTCCTGGTCCATGTTGAGCCGTAACTCCGATTCCTGGCCCCCTTTTTTTAAAGACAGCCTTACGGTCGAGGGAAACTGATCCCAGGACGATTGGTAAAAAGTGATACCCTTATAAGTAAAAGGGTCATTGACCCTGATCACCGCCTTCTCTTTTTCTTGGCCTTGTTCCCAGACGCTCAGATCGGATCGATATTCTTTGGGCATCCCGTTGGGGTAATAGGCCATGGTAAATTTATCCAACTGGACGGAGAAACCCAGTCTTTTTACGGATTGAGGGCCTTTGATCGAAATCCGTAAAAAGACTGGGTTTCTCCGTCCAGTTGGATAAATTTGCATGGCCTATTACCCCAACGGGATGCCCAAAGAATATCGATGTAAGCGTGTGGGAACAAGGCCAAGAAGAGAAGGCGGTGATCAGGGTCAATGACCCTTTTTTTTATAAGGGTATCACTTTTTACCAATCGTCCTGGGATCAGTTTCCCTCGACCGTAAGGCTGTCTTTAAAAAAAGGGGGCCAGGAATCGGAGTTACGGCTCAACATGGACCAGGAGGTCCCTGTGCCCGATAGCCCCTTTTCGTTGATGGGCGTCCGGTATGTAAACGATTTGTCCGATATGGGGCCGGCCTTGGGAGTGATCCTTCTTAAAGATGGAGAAGAAATTGATCATACCTGGGTCCTGGAGTTATAGTCCTGAATTTCACGGCAACCAGTTGGGGAAATACCGTCTCAGGATCAATGAACTCAATTCCCGATCCTCTCCGCTTCAGGTCAATCGAGATCCGGGTGTCTGGTTTATCTGGGTCGGGGCTTCTTTGATGCTTATCGGATTTATCATTGTCTTTTATATTTCCCATAGACAAGTCCGGATTTGGGTTTTCAAGAAAAGGAAGATTCTAAAGGGAGATTGAAGACGGAGATCCTGGTCGGCAGTACGCACAAAAAAGAGAGCCAATTGTGTCCACAAAATGGAACAATTAACCGCGAAGGTTCCGGAGTGGTTGAGATGGACAGTTTCACCTGGATTAGTCTTTTTCAGTTTTTTTCTGCCTTTTCTATTTGATTTCCTTGGTGCTTAAAAAAGGGGCCTCCTGGATAATCCCGGCCGTTTTTAGTCCTCCAAACCGGACATTATCCTGCGCTGGATTGAATCTTATCAAATGGGGATCGGCCATGCCCCGCTTTCCAATCTTTACGAGTCCTTGATTTTTTTCGCCTGGACTATTGCCCTGATTTACATCTGGATCCGATGGAAGACGAAATCCAGAAACAATAGGAGTTTTTCTACCCCCTTTTGCCTTCTTTTCCATGGCCTATGCCTCTTTTTCCCCCTAACGTGAATGACCCAATTTCAGCCTCTTCCCCACCCTTCGACAACTGGCTGATCACCATGTGATTATCTTCTTCGGATATGCCGCCTTTTGCATCTGCTGCAGTCTGAGCATCATGTATCTGTCAAGAAACCCAAGACTGGAAAAAAAGACAAGGGCGGCCTTCTATCCTATTTCCCTGGGATTTCGGTGCTGGATGATTTGATTTACCAAACGATTATCATCGGCTTCTTGTTGCTGACCCTTGGAATCACTAGTTGGTCTGGCCCAGATAATTCGGCCCTGGGAACTCTATTGGAGTTGGGACCCCAAAGAAAACCTGGTCCTTGATCACCTGGCTGCTCTATGCCGCTTTTTTGCATGCCCGGATGATGAAGGGCTGGCATGGAAGCCAGGTCGCCTGGCTCTCGATAGTGACTTGCCCCTGCGTCTCTACCTATTCGGGGTCCGAATTTTATCTTAGCCGGACTTCACAGTTATGGCACGGCTTAAAACAAAAAGTTCGGTGTGTAGAGTTGGGAGTTTTTTAGATTCTAACGTGGCCATTTTGGGAATTTATCTCTCAGAATCCCATCTTGATCTTCTGCGTTGTTCGAGGATCGCTTTGCTTAAGGAGCACTTCGTTTTAGGGAAGAGGCGACTGCCTTTAACCGCAAGTTCGTCGAAGCCGAACGTCTGAACATTCCCGTTGAACTCCAAAATTTCAAAAATTTTTGCCGCTAGGCTTTTTTTCAATGTTTCTCTCCGAACTCCGAACCCCCGAACTCCGAACTTGTTTTTAGCCCTTAATCCCTAAATTTTTTTTCCAACCGGTTCAGATTTTCCGATCTCCCATGGCCACTAAGATTCTCTCCTCCTGGATCTTGGCCTGGGAAGATGGATTAAAGATCATTTCCTATTCGCCGGATTTTTTCTTGATGGCCACCACGATCAGATCGTAATCTTTTCGTATCGCCGGCGATACAT
>CAWIRY010000138.1:0-29338 GCA_963838485.1 uncultured delta proteobacterium
TAAGGCATTCCTACGGGGTCGAACTTTACGCAAAGGAAAAGGATCTCCGGGCGGTCCAAAAACAGCTACGGCATATCTCCATCCAGTCAACCTTAATCTACGCTGATGTCACGGAAGAAGATATTTCTCAACAAATTAAGGGGTTATGGCAGTGATGGGATTTGGAAAAACGAAAGGTCAGTCAGGAGCATTTCTGTAATCTATTGAGATTATTAAAAAACAAAAATATTTTTGTGAAAACCCAAAATTTTTAAAAAAATGGGATATAATGTCTTTAGATGGGGAAAGAAACGTTTCCGTAAAAGAAGAGCTATTGCTTATCAGCTCACTACCGTAACCTTTTAGGGTTGAATTTGGATTTTAAGGGGAAAGAACATAAATGCCATCTAAATCAAGCAATTCCAATCAGTTTCAAGAATCGACCGAAACGAGGAGGGTCCATATCGGGGTATCAGTCCGGTCGGACTTATGGCGGGAATTAAGGGCTCTTGCTATTAGGAAGGATCGTAATACTGGGGAATTACTGGATGAGGCCATAGCTGATTTTTTGAAGAAAGAAGATAAAATATTCTAAAATTCGGTGAACCGTGGGTATTATAGAAGCAGGAATAAAAATTTATTGAGCGCAGGTATTTTTAATGAGATGAAAGGAGAACAAGACGAATGAATGATAGTGGGCAAAAACTTATTTTTGGACCCTTAATCAGGGTTTCAACAGAACAACAGAAAAAAAAGGGGGAATCGCTCCGTACCCAACGAAAACAATTAGAAAGTGCCATTAATATTCTGGGCGGCAAAGTAAACAAATGGTATGCAGGCCAGGAACATGCCACTCCAGATCAAGAAAGAAAAATCCTTGAGGATTTAATGAGAGATGCTAAAGAAAAGAAATTTGATGCACTCATTGTTTGCGACACTTCCCGATGGTCCAGAGATAACAGAAGAAGTAAAGAAAATTTAGAAATTTTTAAAGAGGAAGGCATCAGGTTTTTTGTAGGGACGATGGAATATAATCTATATGACTCAACGCAAAGTTTTTTGATTGGTATCAATGTTGAGGCCGGTGAATATTTTGCCAAAGAGCAAACCCAGAAATCTATCAATAATCGGATTGAGCGAGCAAAAAATGGTTACCCAACATGTGGAAAATTGCCATATGGCAGAACATTTGACAAAAAAACAGGTAAATGGGGAATTGATGAGGAAAAGAAAGAAATATTAGAAGAAATCGCAAAAGTATACCTTCAAGATAATATTGGCTTTGAAGAATTAGGTCAACGATTCCGAATGAATGGGTCAAATTTGGATAAAATTTTGACAAAGAGAAGTGGTGACTTATGGGAACAACGTTTTAGAAGTAAAGCGCACAATATTGATGTGACCGTTCCCACGAAAGTCCCTCGTTTATTAGAAGATGAAATTATACAAAGAATCAAAAATAAAGCCGAAGCCAGAAAAACTTACAATCATGGATCTTACAAATACGAATATTTGTTTAATAGAATCATTTTTGATGCGGATACTGGATATGCCCTAACAGGAACCCCAAATGCTAAGGGCAAAAGATATTATAAACCTTATCAAGGTAATAATGCCCACCGATACATGATTAACGCGGATATTTTAGAGAAAGCTGTTCTGCAAGGATTTTCTGAATCACTTAAATGTACCCAATCTTTTCAAGAGGCAATTTTTGAGGGCAATCCTGTTGGGAATGTTGCCGAGGAATTAAAAGAAAAAGAAGATAACCTTCGAAAAGAATTAAAATCAGTTGAAAAAAAAATCATGAGATTTATCAAAACAATAGAATATTTTGATGGGGCTGATGTAAAAAGTTTACTTCAAATATCAAAATCGGAAATTGAAACCCTTGAACAAAAAAAGAAAGATATTGAATTTCATATACAAATAACTAAAAATCAATTATCCACACTACCGACTGTTTCAGAGATTAAGACCATAAGAGAACTTATGCGGAGTCAATTATTATTAAGGCAAAAAGAGGGCTATTTAAGAAGTTACGCAGCATTAGAGGACCTATCTTTCCCAGAAAAGAAAAATATTATATTGAAATTTTTTGGTGGAAAAGATGAGGCGGGAAAGAAATTTGGAATTTATGTTAAATTATTAGAGGGCATGCCTCGGAGGTATAGTTTTGAAGCTTATGGGAGAATTGGATTTGTCCTTGGTGTAGTTGAATCAAAACCCTCTCATTATGAATACGGAACGAGAGTTTCTTCAACTTATGAAAATAGTAACGTAATTATTGAGGAAGTTGACAAAATCGTAATAGATCACAATCCTTGGTTAAAAATAAAAGAACATATTTCTAGTATTAATTAAGGCCAGCCCTTCCTGGATCCGGCTTTCCCGCAGACATTCTTCGACCTGGGGGGTAATGTTGACCAAGGCCCTCCGGGTTGGTATTTGAAACCATAATTCCTTACGATAACTCTTCATTCGAGTCCTCCCTGATCGGATGAGGCCCATTGCCTCGATTGCGCTCGAAGGTGTAATTCCCCTTGAAAAATTCATTCCGGTACCATTCGACTCGATTATCCTGATCCATGACCATGTCCAAAAGGCGGACCGAGCCCATAAGCCGGCCCAAGAGATCCAGTTTCTCCTGGATCATGTAGGAATTGTGCTTCTTTAATTCCCCCTTGACCATATCCCCTTTCTGGTCCACCTTGAAGCCCATTTTTTTCAGCACCGAGGCAATCAGCACGGCCCTTCTGGCCCGGCGGTCCATATCGGCCGCCCCTCCTTTGAAATAAAAGGTGATATAGTTGTTATTGATGTTGGAGCCGCAATAGGTGTCCAGGGTAGCGAAATGATACCCCAGGCGGGAACTGAAATTCAGGTATTTTTCTGAAACGACGGCATAGCTGGGGCCTCCCATGGACCCGTCCATGGTCGGATCATGCAAAATATTTTCCAGTAATACGGAACCGAAACCGCTCCAACTGATCTTGTCCTGACCCAACCACTGAACCCCTTCATGGGTCATACCCTGAAACAAGGCCTTAAAGGGAACGGAGAGAATATCTTCCGGCCGGACTTCTTTTTGGCCCGGCCCAAAATTCAGTCCCCCGCCCAGATCGACGATATAAATATTCAGCGGGAGGGGGGAACGAAAACGGACGGCCACTTTTTTACCGTCTTCAATGGTTTCTCCGATCTGAAACATCTCCTGCATGGCCATTTCATGGGCAAAACGGATAATATCATGGACGGTCTCACAGGACCAGGCATTGAAATTTTCCTGCTTGGGATCGATTAAATGGAGGGGCGCGATTTTTTGTAGGGTTGTTTCCAAGGCCTTATGGATCGGGCTTCCCTTCATGGGGTTGATAGGCGTTCCAATTTTAATGAGTTTTTCAACCCGGCCTTGGTAGACCACCCCGTTAGTGGCGTCCACGGTAATCTCTTGTCCATGGGGGATGACCAAGGTGGCATTGTCCGTCCCCACCAGGGTGGGAATTTGAAATTCCCGGGCCACCGAAGCCATATGACCGGTAACACTCCCCACATCGGTAATGATGGCTTTGACCCGGCTGATAATCGGCACGTAGCGCGGCGAGGTTTGAGGGGCGACCAATATGGAACCCTCGGGGATATTGAGCAGGTTGTGGTCCGATCTAAGGATATAAGCCAGACCCGAAGCTGCCCCGTTGGAGGCTGTAGCCCCTCCTCTAAGCAGGATGGTATGACCTTCAGCGCTCGGTCCGGCTTCTGTTTTTGGGCCGGATGGAGATGGTTGCCTAAACTGCAAAGGACGGGCCTGGAGGATATAGAGCCGGATTTTCTGATCGATGGCCCATTCGATATCTAAGGGGATTTTGTAATGTTCTTCCAGCCTCAAAGCGTGACGGACCAGCAATTGAATCTGAGAAAAGGTGAGGCAGGGCTTATCCTTGAAGACATGGGCCACCGGTTCCTGTCTGAGGCCTTGAATCGGGTCAGAAGAAACGCGTACTTCTTTTCGAACCACTTCTTCGGTTTCGATCTTCCGATTGGATTTGTTGACCTGATAAAAATCGGCATTTCGGGATCCGTCAACCAGACTGACCCCTAATCCCCAGAGGGCACTGATCATGATCACCTGATGGTCGTTGTCGTTGGGGTCGACGGTATACATCACCCCGCTGGCCAAGGCATCGACCATGGTGATGCAGGCCACGCTCATGATGACATCCTCTTCCAGATAGCCTTTACTCCTTCGATAAAAGATGGCCCGGGGATTGAAGGTGCTGGCCACCACTTCCTGGTAAGCCTTAAGGAGGGTTGCTTCGGTGACGTTCAAGACCGTGGAATGCTGACCAGCGAAGCTGGCCTCCGAATCCTCACTGGTGGCGCTGCTCCGAACGGCTAAACGCAGGGGACGGTCGGATTTGTTTTTTAATTCGGTGGCCGATTGGAGAAGGGCTTTTTCCAAATCAGGCGGAAGCTGTCCGTTCTGGATCAGGGAGCGAATCTCCTGACTGACGGCCATGAGTTTTTCCGTATCGTGGACGTCGAGGTCGGCTAATTTTTTTTTGATCTCTTCCGGGAAGCGGTTGAATTCCAAAAAATGCTGACAGGCGTAAGCGGTAACCGCAAAACCTCCGGGGACCGGAAGTTTTACCCGGTTCAAAATTTCACCGAGATTGGCGGCCTTGCCGCCGACTTCGGAAAACTGTTCCAGGGTGACCTGATTCAGGGGCAAAACCAAGGGAGTCTCGGCCAGGGATTTTTTCCGGTCCAGCCCTTGCTCAATGGCCAGCCCCACTTTTTCGACGGCCTCAAAAAGTTCAGGATATTTGGCCCTGGCCAGGGCATTCAGGTCTTCGGCAATATGACAGATCACTTCGACCAACCTTTTGATTTGGGTCTGGACATAATTCAAAGTAAAGGGACGGTCTTCATAGAATAAATGTTCCAGGTCGGCGATGATGTCCAGGGCCTTATTGTTTCCGGTCAGGACGGCCTTAAAATGATCGTACTGATGCAGGAGAAATCCTTTTTGGACCGTTACCCGGTCGCCGGCTTTACTCTTTTTAAAAATATCCAGTATCTTGAACATAGATAAGGTCTTGGGTGGTCTTAAAAAAGAAGGACGTTAAAACTATCAATTGACAACCTCTGGGTTTCTGTTTATTGATTAAACATTATCAACTTTTTTTTGGCAAGAAGTTTTGTGATGGAAGGTGTCGAATGGCCAATATCCTGGCCTTTGTGCTGGCTGGCGGCCGAGTGGATGAATTGAGCGTCCTGACCTTAGACCGGCCCAAATCGGCCTTGCCCTTTGCCGGCAATTTTCGGGTCATCGATTTTGCTTTAAGCAATCTGATGCACGCCCGGATCGGCAGGGTGGGGATTCTTTCCCAATACCGATCGGCCTCGTTAATAACCCATATCGGCAACGGCGCTCCCTGGGACATGACCGGACGACGTCGCGGAGTGGCCCTGCTGCCCCCATCTAAGAGCCAGAAAAATTCCGACTGGTATAACGGCACGGCCGATGCCGTGGCCCATAACCTGGAATTCATCTATGAACACGACCCGGACCTGGTTTTGATCCTTTCCGGCGACCACATTTACCGGATGGATTACCGAGAATTGATCCGATTTCACCAGGAACAAAAAGCCGATGTCACCGTGGGCTTTATCAGGGTCGCTGAAACCGAGGCCCATCGATTCGGGCTGGGGGTCATGAAAGAAAAAAACGGCCTGCCGGGTGGACGGCTGACCGCCTATGCCGAAAAACCTTTCCGACCCATATCCCGATGGGCCTCCTTAACCGTCTATCTCTTCAAGACTCGGGTCCTGCTGGAAATACTTAAGGCCACTCACCCCCACACGGAGGCCATCGAATTCGGCCGGGATATCCTGCCCTCCCTCATTCATCACTGCCGGGTCTTCGGTTATGTCTTTTCCGGTTATTGGGGATACACCCGCACCCTGGACGAATATTGGCAGACCCATATGGATTTATTGGGGGCCGATTCCCTGATCAACCTTAGGGATTGGCAGATACGGACCAATTTGGAACACGAACGGATTCAGGAACGACAGCCGGCCATGATCGGCCCTCTAGCCCATTTAGATCAAGTTTTATTGACTCACGGCTGTTTGGTTGAGGGTACGGTCAAGAGGAGCATCCTATTTCCCGGAGTCCAGGTAGAGAAAGGGGCCATTGTGGAGGATTCAATCCTTTTTTATGATACCGTTGTTGAAGCCGGGGCCAAGGTCAAAAAAGTGATTACCGACAAGCGGGTTCGGGTCGGAGAGAAGGCCCGAATCGGCGGTGGGTCCCGGCCCATACCCAATCAGACCTTTCCCCATTTGCTTGCTTCCGGTCTGACGGTCATTGGGCGGAACACACACCTTCCCCCCGGGATTCGTGTGGGGGCCAATTCCATCCTTTATCCAAATCTGGAGGAGAGTTTTTTTGTTTCGGGCAAAATTTCTTCCGGAGCAACCCTATCATGAGAAAAACCTTAGTCATGCTCTTAGCCGGCGGAGTCGGCAGTCGATTGAACGTCCTGGTCGAGGCCCGGGCCAAGCCGGCCGTTCCCTTCGGTGGAAATTATCGGATTATCGATTTCACTTTGAGCAATATCATGAACTCCGGTCTGGAGAGGGTCGGGGTCCTGACTCAATACAAACCCCTTTCCCTGATGAGTCACATCGGATCCGGTCAGGCCTGGGATTTCGAAGGCCGGAACCGGGGTATCAAAATTCTTCCCCCCCATACCGGGGAAAAGGATTCGGACTGGTATAAAGGCACGGCCGATGCCCTACGTCAGAATATGGATTACCTGACCCGCTATGACCCGGAAGAGATCCTGATCGTTTCCGGGGACCACATCTATTATATGGATTATGCCCCCATGATCGCCTTTCATAGACAAAAAAAAGCCGATCTGACCGTGGCTATGATGGAGGTGCCCAGAGACCAGGCGGTTCATTTCGGGATTGCCCAAACAGGGGGAGGGGGACGTATCATCGGTTGGGAAGAAAAGCCGAAAAATCCCAAGGGATCCCTGGCCTCCCTCGGCATCTATGTCTTCCGGGTCCCCTATTTATTAAAAGCCCTACGGAATCCTCTTTTTATGGATTTCGGACAACACCTGATCCCTTCGGCCGTGGGCCGGGATCGCATTTTTGCTTATCCCTTTTCCGGATATTGGCGTGATGTGGGGACCCTGGCCTTTTATTTCGAGGCCCATAGGGATCTCTTAAATCCTAAGTCCGGCTTAAATCCTGAAGCCTGGGGGATTCAAACCAACATGGAAGAAGAGGGGTTAAAGGGGGATCGTCCCCCGGTCATTATTCAAAAAAATGCCCGGGTAATCCATTCCTTTCTTTCGGCCGATACCATCATTGAAGGCCGGGTGGAAGGATCGGTCCTTTCGCCCGGGGTCAAAGTGGGGAAGGGCGCTCAGGTATTAAATTCTATCATTATGCACGATTGCCGAATTGAGCCGGGAGCCTATCTGGACCGGGTGATCGCCGATAAAAGGGCCCGGGTAGGGGCAAAAGCCCGACTGACAGGGAAAGCCGCAATTCCGAACCGGGAATTTCCTGAACAGTTAAAAGAAGGTCTAACTTTAATCGGCAAAGGGGCGTCTATCCCTCCGAGGACAAAAATTCAGGGCAACACCATCATCCACCCCTGGGTCGAAGAAGCTGATTTTAAAGACAGGATAGTTTCTGAAGGGGGGACGGTTAGAAAGAGGAACGATATTAAATGAAGAAGAAGGGGAGTCCATTTATTGCTTTGATGCTCTGTTCACTTTTATACCAGGGGGGATGGGCTGAAGAATGGGATTTAAAGACCTGCGTGGCCACGGGTCTGAAAAAGAATCCTAATATTCATGGGGCCTTGAAGGGTATCGAGGCAGCTCAGGCGAGGGTCAAGGAAAGCCAGGCGGCCTATTATCCCAATCTTTTTGCCCAGACCGATTACAGCCGCTATAATAACCCCTCTTCGGTCAACACCCTGAGCAGCCTGAATACCGGGCCTACCGATCTTACGACTTATTCTTTAGGGCTGTCGCAAAACATCTATGACTTCGGTCGGACAAAATATAATGTCCAGATATCCAAAGAAGATTTAAAGACTTTTCAATGGACCTTAAAAGATACCCGGCTTTCGGTGATCGATAATATCCGTCAGGCCTATTACGGGGTGCTCCTGACCCAGCGGGTGGTCCAGGTCCGACAGGAATCTCTGACCGATGCCCAGGAGCATTTGCAACAAGCTCAGGGATTTTATCAGGTGGGCCTGAAAGCCAAGATCGATGTAACCCAGGCCGAGGTGGCGGTCATTACCGCTCAATCGGCCCTACGCCAGGCCGAGAACGATGTGCGGGTGGCCTGGGTCACCTTAGCCTCGGCCATGGGTCTCGACTATCCGCCTGAGGTTACTCTGAAGGACGACCTGGGAACAAACCGGGTGACCTGGAAATTGGAAGATTTACGAAAAGAGACCGTGGAAAGGGACCCTGTTTTAAACCGACTGCGGGCGACCATTTCCTTTTGGGAGGCCCAGATTCAGGAGGCCAAAAGCGCCTATTGGCCGACCTTGGCCGGTACGGCCAGCTATGGGTATAACAATGGGACCAATTATTCCAATGATGAAACCTGGCTTGTGGGTCTGCAGCTCAATATTCCTATTTTCTCCGGGTTTCTAAACCGGGCCAAGGTAGCTGAAAATCAAGCGTCTCTCAGCCAGGCCAAATCGAATGAGGAATCTCAAAAACTGGTAGTGGTCAGTAACATCCAAACCCTCTATTTGAATCAGGTCCTGGCTGAAAAACAGATTGATGTGACTAAGAAGGCCCTCCGCAGTGCTAAGGAAAATTTGGATTTAGCTAATGGACGTTATAAGGCCGGTATAGGGGCCATGCTGGATATAACCGATGCCCGGAGTTCTTATGTCCAGTCGGAAACGAATTATATTCAGTCTTTATATAATTATATTACCGCCCTCTACAAGGTCGAAAGGGCTCTCGGCCGGGAATAGCCTTTTCAACGGGTTTTGGCCATCCAGCGACCAATGTGCCCGGCGATTTCCTCTCCGGCGTCTTCCTGAAGAAAATGGCCGGCACCCCGAATGGTGAGCGGGAGGGCCACGTTTTTAAAGAGCGTGCGCAGGAAGCCCTCCCAGGGGCCGGTGATCGGATCTTGGTCGGCCCAGGGTAAAAGGACAGGCAAATCCAGGGTCTTTAGTTTTTCAATGGCCACCCGGCTGTCATAGGCACCGGGATGGTCCGGCCGTGTAGGAACCAGGCGGGGAAAAACAAGGGCGGCGGTTTGGAAGGCCCTTGTTGGAAAAGGAGCCCCATAAGCGGCGACCTCCAGATCAGTCAATTTCCTGCGCAAAACCGCCTGGCCCATCAAGGCCGGGATATCCAGTTCTTTTACCCGCTGCGAAAAAGACCGCCATTGCCTGAAACTTTCGCCGGGTGAAAAACCAGCCCCAATACCGGTATTCATGGCCACCAGCCGCTGAAAACGTTCCGGTATTTGGCTGAGAACCCTCAGGCCGATGGCCCCTCCCCAATCCTGGCAGACCAGGGTGATCCGTTTTAGACCCATGGCAGATATGAATTTGCGGACCCAGCGTACGTGGGATTTGTAGGTATAGGCATTATCCATCATTGGCTTGTCAGACCGTCCGAACCCGATCAGGTCCGGAACGATCACCCGCCCTATCTCTGCCAGGGAGGGTATCATGTGCCGGTAGAGATATCCCCAGGTGGGCTCGCCATGAAGCATCAAGATGGGATCCCCCTGTCCCTGCTCGACATAGGCCAGACGTAAGCCTTCAATTTCCGCATAATGAGGGTCGTATGGGAAGCCTGGTAAATCGGCAAAACGATCTTCCGGGGTACGAAGCACCGACCCTTCCGGCCAGGAGGGGAATATGCCGGCGAACCGAGCTACCCGGGCAATATCTTCGGGGTCCAGCCCTGAGACTTTAGCCGTCCAAGACAGGAAGTCCAACAGGTCGGCGTCAATCTCGTGCTCCGGAGGCCGCGGTTCATAGCGATCCCAATATCCAAGGACCATGGCCATGGAAGGCCGACCCCGTCCCAGATCGTTCAACTCCAGGGCGTAAAGATGATCGTGTCCGGAGCGCCAGAAGACCAGGCCGCCACGAAGTCCCACGGCTTTTTCAATGGCCTCGGCCCATTCCGGGCGCACATCCAACTCCTGTTCCCAAAGCAGCGGATCGGCCCGGAGATAAGAAAGTTCTTCGTAAGGGGGGGTGATGAAGTTCATGAGGCCTCCTTGACGAAGGAGCCGAGAAATTCGGCTATGGCCCGGGCCAGGTCCGGTCCGCGATCGTCTTGCAGAAAATGAGCCGCTCTTTCGAACAGAAAAGGACCTTGGGCCTGGGGCAGAAGTTCTTTGAGGCGATGGGCATATTCGACAGTGAAGACATTATCATCCGGGGCCCAAAGCAGCAGGGTCGGTACATCAATCAGTTCGGGAAGCCGGCGTTCAATGGCCTGCATATCGGCCCAACCGCGGTCTCCCGGACGTATGGGGATGGTACGCGGCCAGGTGAGGACTACATGGTCGGAATCCGGTTCGTCAAAAACATGATGGTAGGCCAAGGCTTCCTCCTCGGTCATCCCCCGGCGAGTGGTCGCGGAAGGGCCATGATGGGAAAGGACCTTGTGCCGTTTCATAAAAAATTGGCCGATGAGGGGGGCATGCCAGGTGGTCCAGGGCCGGGGGGAGGAATGAAATTTTCCCACGTAGCCGGTAAAAAGCCAGGTATTCATCAGGACTAGGGCTGAAAGTCTTTCCAGACGCTGCAAGGCTGCCCCGACCCCTTGAGGGCCTCCCCAGTCCTGCCCAACCACGACAAAACCACGCAGCTTGAGTTGATCGATGAGGGAGACCAAATCGGCAATATGGTGGGCCAAGGTGAGTGAGGCATCCACCCGGGGATGATCGGAATAACCACACCCCACCCAATCGGGGGCAATGGCCCTGAAACCCGCCTTGGTCAGGGGCTCGATAAAGTCTCGGTAGAGAAACCCCCAGGTAGGGTTGCCAGAGAGCAACAGGACAGGCCGGGCTTCCGGATGGCCCTCATCAAGATAAGCCATGGTGCGGCCGTTGACCTTTAGTTCCTTTTGTTCCCATGGGAAGAGCTTTTTAAGAAATTCAGGTTTGGGTTTAAGCATAGGGCCACCTTCGCTAGGATTAATGCAGTGGATTATAAAGAAGGAAAGGAAGGGGGGCAAGGAAAATCAGCTCCCGGAAATATCCTGGTTATCTTTTTGACGAACCCGTTAGAAAGGATTAATATAGGTTTCTATCTGAAGACGTCCATTTTTTGGAAAGAGCTTCAATACTTTATTTTAGGAAGGACCGTGTTTATGATCGGAAAAACGATTGATCAACTCAAGGTAGGAGACGGCGCTGAATTCGGAAAAACCATATCGGAGAGCGATATCTATCTCTACGCCGGCATCACCGGCGATTTTAATCCAGCCCATGTCAATGAAGTCTATGCCCAAAAGACCTTTTTCAAAACCCGCATTGCCCACGGGATGCTGACGGCCGGATTGATCTCCGCCGTTATTGCCAACCAGTTGCCCGGCCCGGGAACGGTCTACATCAGGCAGGAATTGGAATTCTTGGCCCCGGTCCGGATGGGCGATACGATCACGGCCAGGGTTGAAGTAGTGGAAGTCCTGGCCGAAAAAAAGCGGATACGCTTGAAGACCACCTGCACCAATCAGCAAGGGACCGTAGTTCTTGACGGCCAGGCCACAGTCAGCCCGCCGAAGGAACAGAAATCCTGATAAGAAGCTGAGGGTCAAAGCTCAAAGGAAAGGCAAAAAAAGAAGAAGTTTTTCTAAGCAGGGGAGAGAAAAAAATGAAAGAACTTGCGAAGTACTGGCGTCAAGTCATCGAAGGCAGACCGGCTGAGGCCAAACTGATTCATCCCGGAACGGTCGTCACCGCCCCCTGGGTGGGGATGAAATGCCGCTATGGATGTACCGGATACGGAAAAGGCTATTGTTGTCCGCCGGAAACGCCGACCTTTGAGGAAACGAGGAAGATGCTCGACTGCTACCAGCGAGCCGTCCTTTTCCATTATGAATCTGCCAAGGTTCCCGGCGAGAATCGACTGGAGAAATTAAGGGAATTTTTCGATGCCCTGGTCTCTATGGAAGGTGAGATATTCAAAGACGGCTTTTATAAAGCCTTTGTCTTTTTGGCCGGGCCTTGCCATCTTTGCAAAGAATGCGGTAAAATAAAAGGCACGGCCTGTCTGTTCGGAACAAAGGCCCGGCCGTCCATGGAAGCCTGCGGCATAGATGTTTATCAGACTGCCCGCAATAACGGATTTCCCATCCGGCCCTTAAAAGACAAAACAGAAACGCAAAACGATTACTGCCTTCTGCTGGTAGATTGAAGATTTCGGCCGTTTGACGCCGAGCTGCCTCCCTGAAGAACCTCGACCTTCATAGGAATGGAGGCTTTCCATTCTATGAGGACCTTCCCATTATCGCATCGACGGAGGGGGTAATCGGCCATCGTTAATGTTTACCGATAAAATACGGTACCGCAACTGGCAATATAGGGTATTTACCCTATTTTCCAAATTCTGGTACGTCGCTAAAATAAAACCTGAAAAGTAGATTTACCGGTTTCCGACTATCAATACAATTTGCATTCTACTTTTTTTTAGGAAAGCCCATTGAAGGGGTAGAGATCAGGGCCATGGTTGAGAAACAAAGGATCCTTATTGTTGAAGACCAAACCATTCTCAGGGAGGGATTACGCTCTCTTCTCGCCTTCCAGCCGGACATGGAGATCGTCGGCGAGGCCAGAGATGGTCTGGAGGCCATCCGAAAGGTGGACAAACTCCTTCCGGACTTGGTTATGACGGATCTTTCCATGCCGCGGATGAATGGAATAGAAGCCATTAAGGAGATCAAAAAAAAATGGCCTAAGATCAAAATCCTGGCCCTGACCGTTAACGACGCCGAAGAGTATGTCCTGGCCGCCCTTAAGGCCGGAGCCGACGGTTATATATTAAAGGATTCCACTAACGCCGAGCTGCTCCACGCCATCCGGGATATCCTATCCGGGAATCGGGTTCTTAGTCCGGGCATCTCGGAAAAAGTGATTGAGGGCTATCTGAAAAATAAAAATAAACGGGAAATCAAGTCTCCGTGGGATACCTTGACCATCCGGGAGCGGGAGATCCTTAGATTGATCGGAGAAGGACAAAAGAACAAGGAGATAGCCGACTCCCTGTCCATCAGTCCTAATACGGTTGAAAAACACCGGGCCAATATCATGGAGAAATTGAACCTCCATAGCGTTTCGGCCCTGACCGCCTATGCCATTGAAAAAGGATTGATAAAGAGAGGTTTATCCGCAGGTTAGCCCCAAAAAGTGTCCGATTAAATTCTTACCAAAAGGACCGGACACTTTGAATGTCTGAGGACCTTTTCCGCCACACTACCCACGAGAAAACGCATTAAACCCGTTTGCCCATGGGAGGCGATGACGATCAAGTCAAACTTTTTTTCTTCTTGGGCTTTTAAGATTTCTTCGTAAGGGGCCCCCTTCCTGATATCGGTAATAACCTCAACCGCCTTGGCCTCAGGAAATTTGTTTATCTGGTCTTGAATCATCTTTTTTGAGGCCGTGATGCTTTCCATCTCCACCTGGGTTATCGTTTGGGGGTCGAGGCAATAATCGACCGTGCAATGAATGACTAATTCGATAACATGCAAAAGAGTGATCTTACCCTTGTATTGCCTGGCGATATCTATGGCCTCTTGTAAGGCCTTATCCGAGTATTCGGAAAAATCCGTGGGTACGAGAATATTTTTCGGTGCAAACATTCGGACCTCCTGTTATTGGATTTCAGTTTTTAGAAAAGGGAGCAAAAGAATTCCAGTCAGGTCATTTTTTAAAATATCGACCATTTCGGATCTGACCCCTTTTTCAGATCGGAAGAATGAATTTCATCCACTGCCGGTTCCAATAAAATAAAATTAATTTCCTCCGGGGTCATTAAAGGGGAATTTAAATAATCAACATTTTTCATTTTGTCCATTCGCATCTGCCTCCTTTGATCTTTATTCCATTATTGCTCCATGACATAGCCGGTAATCCCGCATCATCCGAAGAGGTCTGAGATTTCAGAATGACCCTATTGTGCGGTTCCGAAAGAATCAAATCGAAATCTTTGGTTCTTAAAAGTTCAATGGCTTGTCGCAAGGGAACGGAAGAATGGATTGATGCCCCCGATCGAAAAATAAAGTAAGTGACCTTAAAATCAGGATCGATGTGCAGGATTTTTACCGGGACGTTCATCATTTCTCCCTCTAAGACTTTTAATGAACAGCATTAACTCTTTATATGATAAATTACCTTAGTCGGGGGGGAAAAAGAAATAATGGCGAATCTGTATTTAAGGAAGAAAAAGGATGTATTTTAGGGTAGAAATTGTTTCAAGGTGGGGCTGGGTTTTTATTTTGGTCGAACGCGCAAAAACTCTGATTTTTATATCTTCTCTTCTATTTCGGTACAAAACTCGAGGGACTGAAGACCCCGGGCGGTTTTTTCTACAGGGCTTAATTCCGGGAGGTGGGCTTTGGAACTGATGCCTAATTCTTTAAAGCGTCTGGCGGCCACCAAAACCCGGCTTTCCAGGGACCCGACGGCCTCATTATAGGAATGGACGGATTTGTCTAATGATCTCCCCAGCTCTCCAAAATGTACGGCCAGTTTGACCAAACGTTCATAAAGGGTCTTGCCCAGTTCACTGATGGCCTGGGCATTTTCAGCCAGGGCCTCCTGACGCCAGCCATAGGCCACGGCCCTCAGCAGGGTGATCAGGGTCGTCGGGGTGGACAGGATCACCTTCTGATTGACCCCTTCCTCGATCAGGTTAGGATTTTGTTCCAGGGCGGCGCTGAAAAAATTCTCCCCAGGTAAAAAAAGGATCACAAATTCCGGGGCCTCGGGAAATTGATCCCAATAGGACTTGGAGGAAAGTTTCTGCATGTGGGTCTGGATCTGGCGAGTGTGTTCCCGGAGTTTATTTTTTCTATCCTCTTCGGTCAAGCATTCGAGGGATTCCAAATAGGCTTGTAAGGGGGACTTGGCATCCACGACCACCCATTTTTTATTGGGCAAACGGACGATCATATCAGGCCGCAATCTCTCCTTCCTCGGCGGCCACCGATTCCTGCTCGACGAAATCGCAGTGTTCGGACATGCCGGCCAGTTCGGCTACCCGCCGGAGGGTCAGTTCTCCCCAGCGGCCGCGCACCTGGGGGGCCCTCAAGGCCTTGACTAAGTTGCCTGTTTCTGTTTGAAGGCGCTGCTCTGTGGCAGCCATGGTTTCCAGGTATTGACTCAAGCTCCCGTAGGCCTGCTGACGGGCGGTTTCCATGGCCTGAACCTGTTGAATATATTGTTCCAAGGTTTCTTTCAAAGGAACTATGGTGCCCTCCACGGCCTTTTGTCGCTGTTCCAGATCGCCCCTGGCTTCGGACTGATACTTTTCCAGGGTGGTCTTGGCCAGGTCCAAAAATTGTTGGTTGTTGGTCCGTAAACACTCGGCGGATAAGGCCTTGAAGGCGTCCTCCATTTTGTTGGCGGACTCATTCAAAAAGACGATTTTTTCTTCCATGGCCTGGCGGTCCTTGTACAAAGTGGTTTCCAACTCGGCCTGGACCTGTTTCAGTCGGGTAATTTCTTCCCTCAATCCCCCGGTTTCCTTTTCACGTTCCTGGAGGCGGTCTTTCAGTTCGACTAATTGCTCTGCTTCTTTTTGGGCGGCTGCTTTTTCCTGGCTTTCCTCTGAGAGACTCTGTCGAAGTCGTCCATTTTCTTCGACCACTTCCCGATGATGGGCCAGCGAACTTTGAATATCAGCCTCTCGACCGGTCAGACGCTCCCCCAAAACCGCTAATTCCGATTGATAAGGCTGGATAGCCTGGGAAATTTTCTGGGCTGTTTTCAAACGAAAGTGCAGCCAGGCGAGTACAACCCCGACAACCAGGCCAATGGCCAATCCCCAAAGTAGAGGGGGTAAATTCATGTTAGACTCCTCTTCCGATAGGATTCGAACCTGAATAGCGAGTGCATCCATAGCAGCTTGCTGCCTGGGTTAGCGAAGGAAAAAATCCAAACTCGTCATTCCCGCGCAGGCGGGAATGACGAGTTTGGACGAGTCCTTTAATAGCCCCATCCTTTTCTTATTTCCATAATAATTCTTCCTCTTGCAAAACCTTAATCCGGTCCCGCAACTCAGCCGCCTCCTCAAAGTCCAGGCGGGTGGCCGCATCCTTCATTTTTTTCCGGAGTTGTTTGATCAAAAGGGGGATCTGCCCGGGCTCGGCGAACTCTTTTTGTTTCTCCCCGGCTATGGGAATGGTAACGTAATCGGATTCGTAAACCGAGGAAAGGATATCCTGGATCGACTTTTTAATCGAGGCCGGGGTTATTTTGTGTTTTTTATTGTAGGCCAACTGAATGGCCCGGCGTTTTTCCGTTTCCTCCATGGCTTCCTTCATGGACCGGGTTATCTGGTTGGCATAGAAATAGACCTCTCCCGAAAGATTTCGCGCGGCCCGGCCGCAGGTCTGAATCAAAGAGCGCGTGGAGCGCAAAAAGCCTTCTTTGTCTGCATCCAAAATGGCCACCAGACTCACTTCGGGCAAATCCAGCCCTTCTCTCAGGAGATTGATCCCGATCAGGCAATCAAAGACCCCCAGACGTAAATCGCGAAGGATCTCTACCCGTTCCATGGTATCGATGTCGGAATGAAGATAACGGACCTTTATTCCCAATTCCTGGTAATATTCGGTCAGGTTTTCAGCCAGGCGTTTGGTCAGGGTAGTCACCAGGACCCGTTCCCGGCGGGAGACCCGTTTTTCTATTTCTTTTTTCAGGTGTTCCACCTGATTGTCGGCCGGGAAGACCCGAATTTGGGGATCCATCAATCCCGTAGGCCGGATAATTTGTTCGGCTATCACCCCCCCGGATTGGGTCAGTTCATACTCGGCCGGTGTGGCCGAAACATAAATAACCTGGCGGACAAGGCTTTCGAATTCTTTAAAATTTAAAGGGCGGTTGTCTAAGGCCGAGGGAAGACGGAAACCATAGTCCACCAAGGTCTGTTTTCGGGAGCGATCTCCCCGATACATGCCCTGGAGTTGGGGAACGGCCAGATGGCTTTCATCGATGCAAAGGATAAAATCCTTTGGAAAATATTCCAGAAGGGTAGGCGGGGGCTGGCCGGGCAGCCGGCCGGTGAGATAGCGGGAATAATTTTCAATGCCGTGACAATAACCCAGTTCTTTCATCATCTCCAGATCGAACCTGGTCCGCTCTTCGATCCGCTGGGCTTCGATCAGTTTATTCTGCGAGCGAAAATAGGCGACCCGTTCAATAAGTTCCGCTTCGATGGCCCGATAGATCTGGTCCATCCCTTCTTGGGCGGTCACGTAATGACTGTTCGGAAAGACATGGACCTCTTTCAACCGATTTTGAATTTTCCCTCTTAAGGGATCGATCAAAGCCAGGCCTTCAACGGTATCGCCGAAAAAGGAGATACGCAGGGCCCGGTCTTCTTCGTAGGCGGGAAAGACCTCGACCACATCCCCCCGGACCCGGAAGGTGCCCCGATGGAAGTCAAAGTCGTTTCGTTCATACAGCATGGACACCAGCCGGCCCAAGACCTCTTCCCGGGCTATTTCTTGATTTTCCTGTAAAGAAAGGAGCATTCCCTGATAGGCCTCGGGTGAACCCAGGCCATAGATGCAGGAGACACTGGCCACGATCAGGCAGTCATTACGGGTCAACAGGGACCGGGTAGCCGAATGACGCATTTTGTCTATGGCCTCATTGATGGAAGAATCCTTGTCGATATAGGTGTCGGTTTGGGGAAGGTAGGCCTCGGGTTGATAATAGTCATAATAGCTGACGAAATATTCCACGGCATTTTCCGGGAAAAAGGATTTGAATTCTCCATAAAGCTGGGCCGCCAGGGTCTTGTTCGGGGCCAGGACCAGGGTCGGTTTTTGCACCTGGGCCACCACTTGGGCCATGGTAAAGGTTTTTCCCGAGCCGGTGACCCCCAAAAGGACCTGATGTTCCAATCCCTGTCTGACCCCCTGAACCAATTGTTCAATCGCCGTGGGCTGGTCTCCCATGGGTTGAAATTCGGAAATCAATTTAAAACGCTGCTGCATAGGTACCATTAGTATGAAATTAGAGTTCTGAGTTAAAAGTTCGGAGTTCGGAGAAAACTATTTCTTAAATTCCGTGATGCCCCCTTGGGGCATGAGCGTTTAATACCTTCCTGCTACTGGTGCCACCCTCAGGGATATAAAAATTTTTTATAACGGAAAAGAACCTTATCACAGATGAGATGGGACTGCAAACAAGGGGAAATGGTTGGTTTAAAGAATTCTTGCTTTCTTTTTTAATCTATTTATAGTATTACAATATTAATACGTGAAAAATGGTACGATCTTTTGAGGTGATGCTGAATACTTGATACTGGGTTCGTGATAAACCCTTTGTTTCGGACTAATTAAGCGGAATTATCCAGCATCCAGTATCCCGTATCGTCCTGTCAGACGCGGTTGATCTCGCGTTTTTGAAAAATTAAACATAAATTCTCAGAGGATAATTTTAAAATCTATAGGAGGGGAAAAATGGGGAAAAATTATTTTAATCCAGACGTGCGGGATTTGAAGTTTGTGCTTTTTGAATACCTGAAGGTGGCCGAACTTTTGAAATATGAAGCCTTTCGGGACTTCAGTAAAGATGACTTCGAGATGATCATTCAAGAGGCCATCAAAGTCGGTAAAGAAGTCTTGGGTCCGGCCAATCAGGATGGGGATCGGGAGGGGTGTACCTACGAAAACGGGGTCGTCAAAGTCCCTGGGTCCTTTCATCAATGCTGGAAGGTAATGGCTGAGAACAGTTGGATCGCCCTGGCGGCTAAGCCGGATTTTGGCGGGCAGGGTCTGCCGGCTGTTTTGAGCGGATTGATCACCGAGCTTTTTTTGGCGGCCAATATGTCGGTTATGACCTATCCAGGGTTGTCCATCGCCAATGCCGCAGTCATAGAACACTATGGAACCGAGGAGGATAAGGCCCTGTTTGTCGAAAAACTCAATACCGGTGTTTGGGCGGGAACCATGTGTCTGACCGAGGCCGATGCCGGCTCGGATGTGGGCTGGCAGAGGACCAAAGCAGTGCCGGAAAAGGTCTCGGGGAATCCGCGCCTTTATAAGATCGAGGGGAGCAAACGTTTCATCACCTGCGGAGAACATGATCTGACCAATAATATCATCCACCTGGTCCTGGCCCGTATCGAAGGAGGCCCTCCGGGGACCAAGGGGATCAGCCTCTTTATCGTTCCCAAGATCTGGGTCAATGACGACGGTTCTCTTGGGGAACCCAACGACGTCTTTTGCAGCGGCATTGAACATAAGATGGGGATTCATGGCTCATCCACCTGCTCCTTGAACTTTGGTGAGAACGGGGGCTGTCGCGGCTATCTCTTGGGTGAACCCCACAGCGGCATGGCCAAGATGTTCCAGATGATGAACGAGGCCCGGATAGGCTGCGGAATCCAGGCCCTGGGTTTAACGGCCAGCGCCTACGATTGCGCTCGTCAGTACGCCAAGGAAAGGATCCAGGGCCCTCTTTTTACCAACCGCAGGGGAGAACGGGTGCCGATTATTCAGCATGAAGATGTGCGGCGTATGCTGATGAACCTCAAGTCAGGCACCGAGGCCATGCGGGCCGTGATCGGTAAACTCTTTTACCTGATCGATATCGCCGAGTACGATCCCGAGGAAACGAACCGGAAAATGGCCTTTCGTCAGGTGGAGTTGCTTACCCCTCTGGTCAAGGCCTATTTCTCGGACTTTGGATACAATCTGATCCGCGATGCCATGCAGGTCTTGGGTGGGGTCGGCTACTGCTCGGAGTTTCCAGTGGAACAGTATGCCCGAGACTGCAAGATCGTTTCCATCTGGGAAGGGACCAATTACATCCAGGCCCTGGACTTGGTGGGCCGCAAGCTGGGTATGGAAGGGGGCAAGGTTTTTCAAGATTGGATCCAGGGGATCATGGGCTTTACCGGTCAGCATAAAGAAGACCCGGATTTTGCCCCGGACTGTAAACTCCTTTTTAAGGCCGCTCAGGCCACCGGCGACTTTACCCTGCGGTTTATGCAGTATTTCCAGGGAGAAAAAGTCCGCTTGATTGGCTTGACGGCCACCCGTTTCCTGGATTGTTTCTCCGAGGTCCTCATGGCCCACCTCATGCTGGAACAGGGCATTGTGGCCCGAGACCGGCTCAAAGAGGTTGAGACCGGCTCGTCTGATGGGATTTTTTACCGGGGGAAAATAGAGACCGTGAAATTTTTCTGCCGGAATATCCTGCCTAATGTCTTTGCCCGGCATACTTCTCTTCAGCAGGAAGATTTCTCGGCCCTGGACATTCCGGAAGAGGCCTTTTAAAGGCGACCGGATTCTAACCTAACTTTTGAAAACCCTCTCCCTCGATGGGAGTGGGTTTTTTTTATGGGCGGCATGAAGATCACCTTTATTGTCGCCGTAAAGAGAGGCAGGAATAAAGGTAAAACCGATTAGTCCTCTAAAACTATTTTCTCCAAAAAGGTCAAGGTGCCCAGGGAAGGATAATGGGTCAGGTCATAACTGATCGGAGTGAGGGTGATATATCCGGACGATAAAAGGGCATGATCGGTGTCCGGGGCCTCTTCTGGCGGTGGCAGGATCCCGGTCTGCCAGTAATAGATGTTCTCCCGGGGATCAATGCGTCGCTCGAACCGTTCCACGAAACGGAAGGTCCCCTGTTTGACCAAGCGGATCCCCTTAATCTCAGAAAGGGGCCGGGCCGGGACATTGACATTCAAAGAAACCCCGGGTGGCAGTGGCCTTTTGATGAGAAGGTCCACGAGATCCGCCGTGATTTGGGCCGCGGTTTCAAATTCGCGGGTCTTATAGGAATCAATGGAGACGGCAATCGAGGTCAGGCCCATCATGGCCCCTTCCGTGGCGGCCGAAACGGTGCCGGAATAAATGACATTGATTCCCACATTGGGTCCCAGATTGATGCCGGAGATGAGCAGGCGGGGTGGGGGAACGATCAGTTCTTTGAGGGCGATTTTGACGCAATCGGCCGGGGTCCCGCTGACCCCGTAACCGAAGAAGGCCCCATTTTTTGAAATTTCCCTGACCCTGAGGGGTTGGGTCAAGGTCAGGGCATGGCCCACAGCACTCTGCTCGGATTCCGGGGCCACTACCCAAAGGGGATACTTTTTTTTAAAAACCCGGACCAGGGCCTCCAGTCCTCGGGCAAAGATACCATCATCATTGGTCAGGAGGATGCTCGGGGGGGCTGGACTTATTGGTTTCAATGGATTAGCTTTCCTATTCTCCCCCAACGAACCCCGAATTCGGTGCGGTCCCAGGACCAGTAGATGATAAAGGCCTGGCCGATGATTTCTTTTTGGTCCACGAAGCCCCAGTATCGGCTGTCATAGCTTTCATCGCGATTGTCCCCCATGACAAACAATTTATTGGGCGGGACAATAATCGGGCCGGTATTGTCACGAGGTTGTTCCACTTCCGGGATGATCATCTGGTCGGAATGAACCCCATGAGGGTCTGCCATGGGCAGGTGATTGATATAAATCTTTTTGTCTTTGATTTGGACCGTATCCCCTGGAAGTCCTATAACCCTTTTGATGAAGTCTTTTTTCGGGTCCACCGGATAAATAAAGACAACCACATCATTTCTTTTGGGAGAACTGATGGGGATCAAGGTGTAGTTAAGGGAAGAAAAGGGGACTCTTAGCTTTATTCCATAAATAAACTTGTTGACTAAAATATGGTCTCCCACTAATAGGGTCGGTTTCATGGATCCAGAGGGAATTTTGAAGGCCTGGACCACAAAGGCCCGTATCAATAAGGCCAAGAGAATGGCGATAATGATGGATTCGGCATATTCCCGGACGACGGATTTTTTTCGTGCCGGTCCTGGCTTCCTGTTTTTTTCTTTTTCCAAATAGTCCTCCTGTAACCGAAAGAGGATCGTTTCCGCTTGAAGGAGGAGTTTAATTTAAACGCCTCGGACCTCAACAATAAACGCCCCTTAAGCCCCGAAAATACGGGAACAATTTTTTATTTTAATTTATTGGCCCTACTCTGTCAAGAAGACCCCTCAGATTGCCTGACCGGGAAGGAGTCCTTCTTCCTTAGGAAATTGTCGGGCCGATTGAGCCTCAATAAGGCCGTGTTGTCTTTCATAACGGGATTAGAGGCAGGAATCAAGAAAAAAGTCTTTATTTTTTTTAAAATTAAAAATAATATCCATAAGTATGGACCAACTATTTTTGTCTGATCACCACCTGACGCACGAAATCGATCCCCCATTCCGTTTCTGTCCCTTATGTGGCGGAAAATTAAACAAAAAAAAGATAAAACCCCAGGAGCCGGATCGTTTGGTTTGCAGCCTCTGTTCTTTTGTCTATTATCTCGATCCCAAGGTGGCGACGGGAACCGTGACCCTTTTTGAAAACCGGATTGTCTTGGCCAAAAGAGGAATTTCGCCGGGGTATGGGAAGTGGGTCATCCCGGGAGGGTTTGTAGATCGGGGGGAAACCTTGGAAGAGGCCGCTATTCGGGAGACCCTGGAAGAAACTTGTCTCCATGTCCGGTTGATCAGCCTTTTGAATGTCTATTCCTATCCTGGAAAGGCCGTAGTGATTGTGGCTTATTTGGCAGAAGCCATGGCCGGTTTTCCGGAAGCCCGTGATGAAACACTGGAGGTCGGCTTGTTCCAATATGAGGGAATCCCCTGGGAAGACCTGGCTTTTCCCAGCACCCGGGAGGCCCTAAGAGATTACAGGAAACGATTTGCCTTACCCCGGCAAAAATTTGTTCCCTAAGGATAAATTTTTCTTGTCAATCAGGCCAAGGCAGGTTAGAAATGCCGTTTCAATCTTGACGCCACAGTAAAAAGTCCATCTACTGTGTTGCGCGGCATCCTGCCCCGCCTTTCGCCGGGGCAGGCTTGTTGCACCGTACATATAAGTACGCCTCACTCCTCAGGATTTGCGCGCCTTGCATCTGGAGCTTTTTACTGTGCCGTCTCTTTAATGACTTTTTACGAGTTCATCAATCTCGATTCTGCTATTCAAAAGATAAGGAGAGTGGGTAACGTGGAGTTCATCAAACCCGAAAGACTGACGGATTTATCAAATGAGAGGAAAGAGGCCCTGCTCAAGAGGTCTATGGAAGACATCTCGGGTATTTATGAAGAGACCCGGTCCATTGTCCATGACATCCAGAAATCAGGAGACCGGATTATTTTAGAACATTACCGAAAATATAAATCCGATATTCGGCCAAAGGACATTCTGGTCCAGCCCCAAGAAGTCAAAACGGCCTATAAACAGGTCGACAAGCCCGTCCAGCAGGCCTTAAAACAAGCAGCCAAAAATATCGAAAAGTTCCATAGGGCCCAATTAGAAAGGGAAATGTGGGCCATTGAAGTCAGACCGGGGGTCTTAGCCGGGAGGGTCAGAAGGTCCATGGAAATCATCGGGGCTTATGTTCCCGGAGGTAAGGCGAATTACCCCTCAAGCGTACTTATGAACATTATCCCTGCACGGGTAGCCGGCGTATCGACCATTGTGGCCTGCACGCCGCCGCAAAAAGGGATGAAGGCCGACCCTGTCACGATCGTGGCTGCCGATATTGCCGGAGCTGATTACCTATTCAAGGTGGGCGGGCCTTGGGCCATCGCCGGAATGGCCTATGGCACCAAATCCATGCCCAAGGTGGATAAGATTGTCGGCCCGGGGAATAAATATGTAACCGCGGCCAAGATGGCCGTCTTTGGGATGGTGGATATTGACTCTCCTGCCGGCCCGAGTGAGGCCCTCATTGTTGCCGACGATACCGCCGGGCCGGAGTGGATGGTCTGGGATTTTCTTTCCCAAATCGAACATGATCCGGATGCCGGGGCTGTTTTGGTGACCCCCTCTCAAAAATTGGCTGAAAAGGTCTGTGAGATGATTAACCGGGAGTTGCCCGGACTGGAAAGGCGGGAAATTATTCAGGCGGCCTTGACACGTCATTCCGCGGTCTTGGTTACCTCTACTCTCAAGGAAGCGATCGATTTTGCCAACGCCTATGCTGCCGAACACTTACAGATTGTTACCGAGGACCCCTGGATCATCCTGCCCATGATAAACCATGCCGGTTCTATTTTCATGGGTCCCTACGCACCGGTTCCGGCGGGCGATTATGCCTCGGGGACCAATCACGTTTTACCGACCGGTGGGTGTGCCAGGATGTTCTCCGGTCTCTCCGTCGATGATTTTATCAAAAAGCCGACCTTTCAATACCTGAGCCGGAATGGATTACAAGGTCTAAAGAAGACCATCACCCTGTTGGCTAAAAAGGAAGGCCTGCCGCTTCATGCCCGGGCGATCGAAGAGAGGTTTAAATAAAGAAAAGGTCCGAGGTTTAAGGTAAAAGGTTAAAAAGCAAAGTGCGGGATCTGAGCGTTACGGTATAAGGGTAAAGCTTTTGGTTAATGTCTTTACCTTGAACCCTGGACCTTATACCGATTATTTATGATTTGCCTGCCGCTTCAAAGCCCAGGTCAAAGGCCTTCAGATTGATGGCCCATAGCTTTTGCTTCAGGTTCATCTTGAGGGTTTCTTTGATTTGATCGGCCGTGACGGGAACGGTCATGCTTTGGGCCAAGGCTCCAAGCATGACCACGTTGACGGCCATGGCCGATCCGGCCTCTTCGGCCAGGGCGTCGGCATTCAAGGCGATCAACCGCTTGACCTTCTTTTGAATCAGACCCAGGGCCTCTTTGATATTCGGATAAACTCCCTTGCCTACGGCTACGGTAAAGGGGATCAAGGGGGTGACATTGGTTATCACTGTCGTCTCATTCGAACATTTCCCCATGGCCCGCAAGGTCTCCGAGGGTTCAAAACCGATCAAAACATCGGCCTCTCCATCGGAAACGATGGCGCTCAAGGCCCCGCCCAAGACCACGGCCGATTCGACTACGCCGCCCCGCTGGGCCATGCCATGGACCTCACTGACGTTGACCGGAATCCCGGCTAATAAGGCTGCTTCACCTAAGACTCGAGAGGAGAGCAGATTTCCCTGTCCTCCCACACCGACAAAGACGATCCGTTTGATATCCATAAGCTCTCCTCTTATTTTCTGGGCAGAATGGCATGTTCCGGGCAGACCTGTGCACAGACTGCACAGCCGATGCACAGGTTCTCGTTGATCTTGATCCGATTTTCTTCAACAAAAAAAGCCGGACAGGCGAATAAGTTCACACAGTCCCGATGGTCTTTGCACCGGCTTTGGTTGATCATAAAGGTGCGTGACTTGGCCGAAGGGGCCACCTTTTTGGCGTACAGAGGGCAGATCTCTTTGGAGATGACTACCGAAACCCCGTTGAAATCCAAGGCTTTTTGGACGGCCTCCATGGTCTCCTTGACCTTCCGCGGGGTCACGACGGAGATCTGTTTCACCCCGATCCCCCGAACCACCTCCTCGATGGAGATTCGGGTATTGGGTTGTCCCAGAAGGGCCATATCCACGCCGGGGTGGGGTTGATGACCGGTCATGGCCGTGGTTTCATTGTCTAAGATGACCAGGGTAAATTTGTGATTGTTGTGCACGGCGTTGACCAGGCCGGTGATACCGGAATGGAAAAAGGTGGAATCGCCGATAAAGGCAATGACCCGCTTCCCCGTGGCCTTGGAAAACCCGGCGGCCGAGCTGACACTGGAACCCATGCAGATCAGAAAATCGGCCATACTCAGGGGCGGGAGCATTCCCAGGGTATAACAGCCGATATCCGATGGATAGATGGCCTCCTCGCCGGCCACTTTCTTGACCGCATAATAGGTCGATCGATGGGGGCAGCCGGGACAAAGATTGGGGGGCCGGCCGGGGAGGATGGGTATATCGGAAAGATCCACCGGGGATCGACCCTGATAGGTCAGACCAAAGTACTGGGCGATGGAGGTTCGGACACGGGCCGGTTCATATTCGAAGAGACGGCTGAGCTTACCGATCCCTTTGCCCTGGATGGGAATGTTCCTTCCCATGGTCTGGGCCAAGGCCCGCAAAGACTCCTCCATGATGGGCTCCAACTCCTCCACCACCAAAACCTGGTCGACCTTATTGAGAAATTTTTTGCCCATTTCTTCCGGGAAGGGATAAGAAAACCCGACCTTCAAGACGGTAAAAGAATCTATGACCTTCAGATCTTCCAGGGCATCCTGTACGTAAGCAAAGCTGACCCCCTGGGTGACGATTCCCCGTTTTCCGGTTCCGATGATTTCATTAAAAGGAGAGCGGTTGGAGATCTGTAAGGCCTGATCGTATTTCTCTATGAGTTTTACATGCAGATTTCTGGACACGGCCGGCACCGTGACATAACTGAAGGGGTCTTTTTTAAAAAATCCTTGGGTTTGCCTGGGTTTGATTTCGCCCAGGGTGACTATACCCCGAGAATGATTGATGCGGGTTGTGGTTCTCAGCAGCACCGGTACTTTTAATTTTTCGGACAGGTCGAAGGCGGCCAGGGTCATGTCTTTGGCCTCTTGGGGCGTCGTCGGCTCCAGCATAGGCAGCCCGGAGATCCGGGCGTAGTAACGGTTGTCCTGCTCATTTTGACTGGAAAAGAGAGAAGGATCATCGGCCGTCAGGATGACCATGCCGCCGATTACCCCGGTATAGGCCAAGGTCATCAGAGGATCGGCGGCCACATTCAGTCCCACATGCTTCATGGTAACCATGGTCCGCAAACCGGAGACTGCCGCACCGGCGGCAACTTCCAGGGCTACCTTCTCATTGGTCGAGTATTCAAAATAGAGGTCCGATTCCTGTTTGATTTGATAAAAGTTTAAAGCCACTTCCGACGAGGGGGTTCCCGGATAAGCAGTAGCAAAAGCCAATCCGGCTTCAATGGCCCCTCGGGTAATGGCCTCGTTACCCAACAACAACATCTTATCTCCTAGTTTTCCTTTTAATAATTCATGCATGGTCTTACTCCTTCGATTGAACATGGATAGCGAGCGCATTCCCCGTCCCGCTTGCAGCGGGACTGCGTGGGTTAGCGAGCGAACACCAAAAAATAAACTTCTACCTTACATGGAAGATTCTCTGCACCTTGGTGCAGGAAGCTTCAAAATACCCGACACGTGCACTCTTTATCCGACTGAGGCTGGCAGGGGCTTCAAACGAGTTTTGGGTTGTTCATAAATAGTTATATTGTAGCTACGCTATCTCTTTAAGAACTCCTTGTCAAGGGAAAATCTAACCTTTCAATCTTCCCAAAAGATCTTTGACCATGGGGGCATAAGTCGATTTAGGAAAGGATTGGAGGAAATTCAGGTAAGTGGCTTTGGCCTCTTGGGATTTGCCCATTTTTTGATAAACCCGGGCCAGACCTAAAAGGAAATCCTCTTTCAAAAAATTCTCTTTTCCCTGGGAAAGTTCTGAAAAAATTTTTGCGGCCTGCTGGAGATCTCCCTGTTGCTCGTAGGCATAAGCCAGATCCTCCAAGATCAGGCTCTTGAAGGAAGATGGGAATTTCCCTTGATTGAGGGCCGACCGGTAAGCCCAGGCGGCCCTGGGGAAATCTTTTTTTTGGTAATAGAGCTGTCCCAAAGTCACCCAGGAGGCAAAGGCGGCCTTGGTCCTGGGGTAATCTTTGACAAGAGCCTCCAACTGTTTTATTTTCTGATTGGAATCGGTTGATTCTTGGATGGTAAAATATTTTTCATGGGCTCGTCTTTCCTGACGGTTTTGATAAGCCGAATACCCAAAAAAAAGAATTAAAAGTAAGACCACCCCTGAGCCCAGCCAGATTACTTTTGGATAGTTGTCTTTCACCCAACTCAGAACCTGGGTGAAAAAGGTGAGGAACTCATCGGGTCTTTTCAGCATTTCTTTTCTGGTGATTTTTTTCTTCCTGGCCATGAAATCCTTTCTTATGCTTTAATCGTTCAGAATTCGTTGCTGAAAGCTCAGAGGAAAAGGTGTTAATTTCATCTTCGAGTCTTGAGCTTTCCGCTATCTTTTGCTTCTGTCCATCGCCATCTTGGCGGCCCCCAGGATGCCGCTTTTTTCTCCTAAGGACGAAACCCGGATTGACACCCGGTCTGGGGGCACCATGGTCAATCGTTTTTTAAATTCTTTTTCCAGATATGGCAAGAAAATTGTGGCTGCCTTGCTGACACCGCCTCCCAAGACTACCCCTTCTATCCCCAGGGTATGAACGAGATTGGCCAGGGCAATTCCAAGAAATTTCCCCATTTCGGCAAAGAGGGAGATGCAAAAAGGATCTCTTCGCCGGGCCGTCTCGTAAAGGAGCTTGGCCGAAATTTTCCTTGACCCTTCCAAGAGGGTTTCCCTAAGGAGGGTGGGAATTTTTTTATCCAACCCCTTTTGGGCTTTTTTACCAGATAAGTGGCTGAGGCCAGGGTCTCTAAGCAGCCCCGATTGCCGCAGCTACACCGTTCTCCCTTTGGCAGAATGGTGGTATGACCCAATTCCGGACCGCTCCCCTGAGCGCCGTACCAAAGCCGCCCATTCAGGATAAGTCCGCTACCTACGCCGGTTCCTAAGGTTAAGCAGACAAAATGAGTCAGATCCTTTCCGGCCCCGACCCATTTTTCGCCATAGGTTACCACATTGGCGTCGTTATCGATAAAAGTAGGTAGTCCGACCTCATTGGATATGAAACGGGCTAAAGGCACTTCTTTCCAGTCCGGGAAATTCGGCGAGAGGCGAACAATCCCTTCCTCACGGTCAATCATACCCGGAGATCCCAGGCCGACTAATCCCGGTGAGGCCCATTTTCCCTTGGATATTGTGACGAGCTGCTTAATGATTTGCACGATCGTTTTTAATACGCGTTCCTTTCCCATTTTAACGTCTGTCGCATAATCTTTCGAAAAGAGGACCTTCCCCTGGATATCGATCAGGCCTATTTTGATCCGCGTGCCTCCCAGGTCGATTCCAATTATTGTAGATACTCCCTTGGCCATTGCCCTCCTTTCAACCTTCTTGACGGCTTGGTAAAAAGCTCCACCGGCTGTGTTGCGCGGTATCCTTCGTCTACCTGGAAGATTCCCTGCATCTTGGCGCAGGGAATCTTCAATTAAATCCGCTTCTTCTTTTTTCTTTCTAACATTTTTTGGCCACCAGGGCCACATATGAATGAAACTTTCTTAAAAAAAGGTAAC
>CAWIRY010000139.1:0-20010 GCA_963838485.1 uncultured delta proteobacterium
ATATCAACCTGCAATCTCCCAATTAAGGTCGACTCCTGGGTTGATCACCTGCGTGCTGATCGTCTGAGTCCCGTTCATCAACCAGACCCCTACCGCTCCGCTTTCCTTGTTCCTCCACAAAATATCCGTCTGCCCGTCATTGTTGAAATCTCCTGTCCCGGCAATCTCCCAGTTAAGGTCGACTCCTGGGTTGATCACCTGCGTGCTGATCATCTGAGTCCCGTTCATCAACCAGACCCCTACCGCTCCGCTTTCCTTGTTCCTCCATAAAATATCCGTCTGCCCGTCATTATTGAAATCTCCTGTCCCGGCAATCTCCCAGTTAAGGTTGACTCCTGGGTTGATCACCTGCGTGCTGATCGTCTGAGTCCCGTTCATCAACCAGACCCCTACCGCTCCGCTTTCCTTGTTCCTCCACAAAATATCCGTCTGCCCATCATTGTTGAAATCTCCTGTCCCGGCAATCTCCCAGTTAAGGTCGACTCCTGGGTTGATCACCTGCGTGCTGATCGTCTGAGTCCCGTTCATCAACCAGACCCCTACCGCTCCGCTTTCCTTGTTCCTCCACAAAATATCCGTCTGCCCGTCATTATTGAAATCTCCTATCCCGGCAATCTCCCAGTTAAGGTCGACTCCTGGGTTGATCACCACCGCGCTGTTAAACGTTACCCCGTTCATATACCAGACGGCTACCGCTCCGCTTACATTGTTCCTCCACAAAATATCCGTCTGCCCATCATTGTTGAAATCATTCCTGATTGTATTTTGAATACTTAGCGGACTTGAGGCGGGAGAGGATGCACTTGAAGATAGTATGGTGTTGGTGCCGGACTGGATCGTGAACATCACCTCATTAGAATAGGTACTTTCGAGTCCGGTTGTAGTGTAAGCGGTGGCCGCCGCATAGTATGTAGCTCCTATAGTGAGGTTGCTTAACGTGTAACTGGTCACGTTACCCACGTTGACGTTCCACTGATAGTTTCCGGATGCCGTTCCGTAATAAATTTTGTAACCGGCCAGGTCTGAAACGCTATCGGGATTCCAGGCCAGCGTGACCTGGGCGCAATGGCCCTCTTGGAGAGGAAAGATCAGTAGAGACGTAAAGACAAGGAATGAGAAGAGTGTGAGCAAAAGAAAGTAACCTTGGCTGGTGGATCTATTGGATCGACTACTACTATTCCGTGTCATGACAGCACCCCCGCACTTAACAAAAATTTGAACGCCAGCAACAGCACGAGGATGCTGCGCCTGGCAACCCTGCTGCCCTATCCTACCCGCGGTAAAACTTAGGCCAGTGGCTTTGCGTCCCACCCTTTCGGATGGTTTGCCCTTTTCAGTCACTCTTCCTATCGGCCAATTATGTCCCCAACTTTAGGGAATAATAAACGGCTTCCTCAAAAATAGGAAAAGTCCCTTCTCCTTCGCAGACAAGAAATGTTTTCACCTGGTCGAAACCAATTACGTGGTAATATCAAGGTCACAGACTTTTAATAGCAAAGCATGTACCAACTATTTATCTTATTGAAAAATAAGGTTTAATTTTAACAAGGTCAGGGAGAATATTATTAAATTGTCCGGTTCTTCATATAAAAATCAGGGGAAATGAAGGATAATCCATACAAATTATGCCTGTCAAAATAAATGCAATAGACCTTGGACATGAGCTAGGCCTTTGAGGAAAGATAAAAAATACAAATTTTTAATAAATTCAGACAAATTTTGTAATTTTGCCAGGCTATTTTAATTGGAGATTTTGATGAAGAGAAACAAAGCCTGTTCGGGATAACCAGGTATGACTTTTAGAAGAAGGTTTCGAGGATCTTTAGAAGAGATAAAGCGGGCAAAGGGAAAAAAACCAGATAGATTTCAATAGCAGATTTATTGATCTGTTCTGGGGTGTGATTGATCACCCTAAAGGCCCCACCCATAATCGAGTTAAAGGAGCCTCTGGGAAAGGGGCCAACTTGGGTCTCAGAAAGGTCTCAGTTTATGACTTTTCACCTCATTTCGCAAGGACATTTTTAGACTGTATTTTAAGAATCTTATTCAATGGATTGGCTTTTTATGTTCAAACTCATTTTTGACCTTCGCCCTTCATAAAAGAGAATTCGAATATCAAGGGCGTGCAGGTTCCTTATGATGGTTTTTTGCGTCAATCGAAACCTTATTAAAACTTATGCCTCAGCCACCTTTTCAACAAATTGACCGCAAGAAAATATCGCCATCTCACTTTTTGAGAGAGTTCGAATCCTTGCAGACTCCGATTTTCTTGGTGTTTCCGGTACTGAATCGTCTTCTCCGGGACAAAGTCAACGACGCCAAAGAGTTCCGAGAGGAGACCAAGCCAGGAATCGTGCATGGGAATTTGTTTAGGGAAAGGGAGAGCGATGTCTATCAGTTCCCGGGAAAAAGCCAGGCAGCAACCCATGTAGGTGTTATGTTTAAGATTTTTAAATAAGCCTTTGCCTGAGGCAATCATGTCGAAGATCGATTCCTGGATCACGGCCCCTGTTTCATCAATGACAAAGCCGTCAAGGACAATGGTATATATTTTTGAAGGCTTATTTTGGAAACAATGCCTGATGACAGCCAGTTTATTTTCCAGCCAGAACATCGTCCTGATCGGACAGGGCGATCACCTCGCCGGTGGCCTGTTTCAAGGCGTTTTCAAAGTTGAAGATCGGGTTATAGAATGAATTGCCGGGAAAGACCCTCAGACGGCGGTCATGAAAACGGTCGATAATAGCCAGGGTCTGATCCGTTGAAGAATCATCGGAGATGATCAACTCATCCCTTTCGCCCAATTGCTTAAGAATGGACTCAAGCTGTTCGGCAATGTATTTTTCTCCATTATAGGAGGCCAGGCAGACGCTTATTTTCATGGCTCGGCCTCCTATTTTTTCTGTAAAAAATTGCCGGGGAACATCCGGTCATTGATTTTTGGTAAAACCTCATGCCTAATTGGGGCATCAAGGATTGTGAAACCAAGATTCAAGTGAAAGGCATCGAGTTTAATAACCTTGAACCCTCGAATCCTAGAATCCTCGAACCCTGTTTTTGTGGGTAAGATTATTTGATCTCCGGCCCTTTCAGCCAGTCATAACCGATCACCGGATCATTATAGGCGATTCGCCCCTCATCAGAGGGATCATACATTCTGGAAGTAACATAAAACAAATGGGCCGGACCGCTGATACACTTACAGCCGTGGGCCACTCCGGGCGGGATGCGCAGCACGCTGGCCGGTTGATTTTCGCCCATCATGATCTCCATGGTCTCTCGATAGGTGGGTGAGTCCGGACGCGTGTCATGTAAGACCACCTTTAAGACCCCGACGCCCACATACCACCAGTCTATCTGCACCTGATGGATATGCCAGGCCTTGACAACGCCCTGGTACATCAGCGAATGACTCCACTGGCCGAAGCCTTCGGTAAAAAAATCATCGGTCAGGCGGATGATCTCGCGGAAAAAACCCCGTTCGTCCACATGAGTCACCAGGTTTTGGAGAATGACGCCATTAATCATAGGTTTTCCTTTAAAACGTTTTCGGCTGACAGGATTGACGGCTTCGTAAAAAGTCCGCAAGCCCCCATTTTAGTCATTCCCGTGGAAGCTTGTCCTCGAATGCCTTAATCGGGTACGGGAATCCAGTGTTTTTAATTGGTTACGCCTGGCCTGGATTCCCGTCCCCGATCGGGTCGAGGACAGGCTCTGCGCGGGAATGACGACTTTTTACGAGTCCACCAGGATTAACAGGACTTTTGTTTCTCAAAATATAAAACAATCGCCCCGGCGTATCGATCAAAATCGCTTAGTCTTTTTTTGAGAATTCCGTAAACTTTGGCGTCATCGACTTTGGCGTAGTCATGGACCATTAAATTCCGGAAACGAGCCATATCCAACAAATGGAAAGATAGCATTTTTGAAACGATTTTCTCTTCGATCAAGACCTGAAAGACATCTTTATTATCCTCAGGGTAACGAAATCCTTCTATGGAAATTAAACGCCGACCGATATCCAGACAGGCCTCGACGGCAATTTGAAGGGTCCTTTCTACCGCTCGGCGAAGAAGCGTATCCCCTAAATAAACTTTAAAACTGTTGGCTTGTTTCCTGAAAATTTGAAGCTCGTTCAGATACTCAGCCAGCAACTTCAACCGATTGGCGATAACGTCGTCGACGCCCACTTAGGCCCACCTCTTTAATTTTTTGGATCACATCGGCAGTATGAAAATCATACATTGGCTTTAAATCG
The DNA here is from genome assembly GCA_963838485.1 of uncultured delta proteobacterium. Classification (GTDB taxonomy): domain Bacteria; phylum Desulfobacterota; class RBG-13-43-22; order RBG-13-43-22; family RBG-13-43-22; genus RBG-13-43-22. The sequence continues at coordinate 4,259 of CAWIRY010000139.1, forward strand.
GCATATATTTTCCCGGCACGGACTTCGAATTCAATCCGTTCAAGGGTGTCACGTTCAAAAATGACTTTTTTATTTTTTAATACTTGTTGTCGCAACAAAGGGGAAGCATCATTCAGAACAATGACATCCGCCTTGCGTCCGCATATTTCGCTGACTTCGTCGATCAATTGCAGCCGCCGATCAAGCCGGACTGGCTTCTCATGGCCCGCCAGAAGCACTGCCGTGTCCACATCGCTTTTGCCATGGGCCCGTGAGTCGGCTTGGGAACCGAACAAATAAGCCACCAGGACATCGGACTGACCGGTGAAATAGTCTTTAAGGACCTTAAGAAGTTTTTGATAATCCAATGGGTTACTCCTTTATTTATTTAAATTGATGATAAAATGTTTTCACTGAAAAGTCAATAGACCTCCTCAAACCATATTTTTTTAAGATTAGCTTGAAAAAAACCTGCAGGATGCCTATCATAAATTCACACTTCACGACTAAAAGGGATGTTTTTATGGATAGACGCAAGTTTTTAAAACAGGTCGCTTTGTGGTCTGCGGGTCTGACCCTGTCACCACCCTTATTCCGCCTGATTCCGGAGTTGAACGCCCAAACCCGGTCATCGCTCGTCTCCTTAGCCGAGGGGACCGATTATGGGGCCCTGGTCTCCAAGGTCCTCGGGCCTTTGGGGGGTATGCAGACCTTTGTCAAAAAGGGCCACAAGGTGGTTATTAAACCCAACATCGGCTGGGACCGCACCCCGGAACAGGGGGCCGATACTCATCCGGAGGTGGTCAAGGCCTTAGTTCGGCTGGCCCTGGAGGCCGGGGCCTCGCAGGTACAGGTCTTTGACCGACCCTGCAATGAAGAGCGAAGGTGCTATACCAACAGCGGAATTAAAAAGGCCGTTGAATCCATCGGAGATCGCCGGGTTCTTTGCCCCTACATGGACAATCGTAAATTCATACCGGTTCGAATCGCCAAAGGGAAATCCATCAACGAATGGGAGTTTTATAAGGAGGCCCTGGAGGCCGATTGCTATATCAATGTGCCGGTGGCCAAACACCATTCTTCCGCAGGGTTAAGCCTGGGCCTGAAAAACATCATGGGCATACTCGGCGGATACCGGGGCAAGATCCATTTCTCTTTAGGACAGCGCATTGCTGATTTGAACACGGTCCTAAAACCCCATCTGACCGTCATGGATGCCACCCGAATCCTGCTCCGGAACGGCCCTCAGGGAGGAGACCTGAAAGACGTCAAGGTCTTAAATACCCTGATGGCCTCCACCGACACAGTGGCGGTCGATGCCTATGCCACCACTACCCTCTTCCACCTGAAACCGGAGGAAATCGAATCCACCCAGGCGGCCTATCAATTGGGTTTGGGTGAGATAGATCTGAAGAAAGTCAAGACAATAAAGACATGAAAAGCGTTCAGCGTATAGCGATCAGCGTTCGGCGCTAAAAAACCATTGTAATCTAAACTTAATTCTGACAGACCTTAAATGCCCAAGAATAAAACATTTCCTCTCCTCTATTGGAGACGCATCTCCCAAACCCTTTTTCTGCTTTTGTTTCTGGTCCTTTTCCGTCTGACCGATTATAGAGGTGTGGACCAAATCCCTTATGCCGTCAATATCTTTTTCCGCCTCGACCCATTGGTGGCCGCTGCGGCCATGCTGGCCGCCAGGACCGTGATCTCCCTGCTCCTTCTGTCCCTGATCGTCATCGGCCTGACCCTTATTCTGGGGCGTTTTTTCTGCGGCTGGTTTTGTCCTCTCGGCACTTTGTTGGACTTAACACATCCGCTTGTTCGCCCTAAAAAAAGAACCTCCGACGTCCATCGCCGATCCTGGAAATATCTTCTCTTGGGGTTTATTCTCGTAGCTGCCCTTTTCGGTCTCCCGACAGCCGGCTATTTTGATCCTTTTTCCCTCTTAGTACGAGGAATGGCCGTATCAATAGATCCTTTTTTTAATTTTACCGTTGTTTCCCTTTTTGATTCTTTATATCGCCTCGGTCCTGTCTGGCTTTCCTCCATCAGCGAATCGATCTATTCCTTTTTCAAGGATACCCTCTTGGCCTATAATCAAAAAGTTTTTACCCTAAGCCTTTTATCCCTTTTTATCCTTTTATCGGTTTTTGCCCTGGAACGCCTTGAAAGGCGCTTCTGGTGCAAAAATCTTTGTCCCTTGGGAGGACTTCTGTCCTTAATATCCAGATTTTCCTGGCTTCGGGGTCACGTTCAGAATTCGTGCCGGGGGTGTGGGGTCTGCACCCAAATATGCCGCATGGAGGCCATAGATCAGGACGGAGGTATCGCCGCCGGAGACTGTAACCTTTGCCTGGATTGTTTGGACCGCTGTCCGGATAAGGCCATCTCTTTTGTCTTTAATAAACCGGAACAAAGGCAAGCACCCTTAGGCGTATCCCGCAGGGCCTTTATAGGAACGCTTTCGACAGGACTCATACTTCCGACCTTTCTGAACGTCCGGGCTGAAACCAAAATCCCGAATCCGGTCTTAATCCGCCCTCCGGGGGCCCTTAAAGAGGGCCTGTTTCTGAATCGATGTGTGCGCTGCGGCGAATGTATGAAGGTATGTATCAACAATGCCCTTCAGCCCTGCTGGCTGGAGGGCGGTGTAGAAGGCCTCTTTTCTCCCCGTCTCATTCCGCGCCTTGGCTATTGTGAGTTCAATTGCACTCTTTGCGGTCAGGTCTGCCCGACCGGGGCCATCCAAAAACTCCCTTTAATGGAGAAACAAAAAACCGTTATCGGCGTCGCCTATTTCGATAAAAACCGCTGTCTCCCCTATGCCAAGGGGACTCCCTGCATCGTCTGCGAAGAGCACTGTCCCACGCCGGATAAGGCCATTAAGTTCCGGGAGACTGCCGTGATTAATCCCCAGGGGAAAACGGTGACGATAAAACAACCTTATCTTCTTGAATCATTATGTATCGGCTGCGGCATTTGTGAAAACAAATGCCCTTTAGAAGGGAAAGCCGGGGTATTGGTGATCAATAATCGCGAAGTGAAAAGGGCTTAATCGGAGAGGGAACCAAATTAACCTCCTCCCCCTTGATGGGGGAGGATTGAGGTGGGGAATGTTAATAACAACGAGAAGGGGCTTGAAATGATAAACCGGGCACTGATGAGTCAGATCCCGGTTATGATGTCTTTACTCTCAGTTCCGCATCTGAAGGGCGGATATAGAGGGGTCGGAGTTCTTCGGCGGTGGACTGAAAGCCTTGCTGAAATCGGGACCAGGCCAGGGCCCCCAGGATGGTTGGAGAAATAAGATGCAGATGGGGTTCGGGGAACAAGGCCTTTGAACCAAGGGCCTCCTTAAAAAAACCCTGATAAAGCCTGGCCCCGTTGCCCACCAGAAGGACCGGCTCTTTGATTTCTTGAACCAAATACTGAGGTTTTATATTCCTCGGTTCCCCGGCTGAAATTATTTTCCCTTCGGGATCTGCCCGGAAATAAGCACAAAAAACCTCTTTCTTTCTGGCGTCGATAATGGGGCAAATCAGGTAAGGACAAAAGGCGAAGGAAGAGGCCAAGGCTTCCAGGGTGGAAATTCCGGCAACCGGTTTTTGAGTGGCAAAGGCTAGGCCTTTTATGGTAGCAATCCCGATGCGGAGACCCGTGAAACTTCCAGGGCCGACGGTCACGGCCCAGAGATCGACCTCATGAAGGTCCCATCCTGCCTGTTCCAGAAGAAACAATACGATCTTCCATAACTGGTTGGCATGGGTCTTGGCCACCCGAACCTGGGCCTGGGCTTGAACCACTTCCCCTTCCAAGAGGGCCGCTCCTCCGGTTTCGGTCGCAGTATCCAAGGCCAGTATCTTCAGGTTCTTCTCCTTCCTGATAGACTCAACTTATAAAGGTTTGGAAACCTGATGGTCCAAAAAATCGACGCAAGGCACACGGCGCAAGGCGTAAGGTTTTTTCCTTGAGCCTTGAACCTTGAGCCTTGAACCTATCATCATTGCTGTATAATGCGGACGATGTCATTGTAAAAAACAAAGACCATCAGCAGAATCAGAACAAACATTCCGATTTGTTGGGCTACCTCCCGTTTCTTCAAGCTGAGGGGTTTGCCCAGGATCCATTCAAGTCCGAAAAAGAATAAATGTCCCCCATCCAGAATGGGTATGGGAAGGAGATTCAAGATTCCCAGGTTTATGCTCAACAAGGCGGTAAAAAACAGGAGATTGGCCCATCCTTCCTGGGCCTGCTGATCGGCCAGTTGGGCAATAAAAATCGGTCCTCCCAAGGTCTCAAGAGGCACCTTCCGCTCCACCAGCTTGACCAGACTGACCACGGTCATTTTGGTAATCCCCCAGGTTTGGGCCATCCCGTTTTGAAAGGCCTCAAAAAAGCCCAACTCCCTGGTAATATATCTTCCCGAAGGGGTAACTCCGATAACAGCTTCCTGAACGTCTTCCCCAAATAGGTTTTTAACCGTACTTCTGACCGGAGTAACCTCGGTTTTATATTGCTGATTTCCCCTGACAAAGACCATAGCAATGGGTTTCCCCTGGTTTTTCCTTATTATATCGGGCAAATCTTTCCAGGTGGTGATAGACCTACCATCCATCCGGATAATCTTATCTCCTGGACGAAGACCGGCATTATAGGCCGGAAAGTTGGGCTTTACCTCCCCGATCTCACTGGTCAGCATGACCTGCCCGACGAATAAAAACCCCAAACAAAAGACGGCGACGGCGAAAAAAAGATTAAACAGAGGTCCGCAAAGGACAATGAGCATCCGTTTCCCGACGGACTTATGGGAAAAAGAAAAGGCCCTTTCTTCTTCTGAGACCTCTTCATCCAGCCCTTCTCCCACCATTTTGACATATCCCCCCAGGGGAAAGGCCGAGATCCGGTAGTCCGTTTCCCCCCATTTAAAACCTATTAGACGGGGGCCCAAGCCGAAAGAAAAACTCTCCACCCTCACCCCAAAAAATTTTGCCGCCCCAAAATGTCCCAGCTCGTGAAAAAAGATCAGCAACCCGAGGACGATGATAAAAGGGACCAGCTTAAAGAGAAACCCATAAAACAGAGGCTGGGCCCCGGCGGTTCCGGAAAGGACAGAGATAAAATTTCCCAATTGCAGTATAATCAAGTCCATTGAATGTCTTCCTTACGTTTAGTAGGTATTAGGTACACGGTATAAGGCTTTTCCTTGAACCTTATGCCTTGAACCTTGAACCTTTCTTTTCAATCCAGGCACCGGCCAGCTTCCTGGCCCAGGCATCGATAGTCAGGATTTCTTCCAGACCGGCCGGGGAAACAGACCGATGATTTCCCATAGTCTCCTCGATTACGGCTGGAATCCCCTCGTATGACAGGTCCCCATTTAAAAAAGAAAAAACAGCCGCTTCATTGGCGGCATTTAAAACCACCGGCATACTTCCTCCAACCCTTCCCGCTTCCAGGGCCAGCCTCAAACAAGGGAACCTTTCCAGGTCCGGCCTGAAAAAGGTCAAACCGGGCATTTGGAATAGCTCTAAAAACCCATGATTCAAGGGCATCCGCTTGGGATAAGAAAGGGCATAAGCTATGGGTATCATCATATCAGGGTTTCCCATCTGGGCCAAGATAGAACCGTCCTGATATTCGACCATGGAATGGATGATACTCTGAGGATGGATACAAACGTCCACCTGGTCCGGAGAAACGCCGAATAACCACTGGGCCTCCATCACTTCCAGGCCTTTATTCATCAGGGTGGCCGAGTCAATCGTAATCTTCGGGCCCATTTTCCATTTGGGATGATTCAAGGCTTGCCGGCCGGTAATGCCTTTCATCTCTTCAAGGGAGCATTTCCAAAAAGGGCCCCCTGAAGCGGTTAAGATAATTCTTCGTAAAGCCTCTCTCTGCTGGCCCTGTAAAACTTGAAAAATGGCACTGTGTTCGCTGTCAATGGGTAGAATAGTCACAACATGTTTCCGGGCTTCTTCCACCATCAGGGCGCCGGCCATCACTAAGGGCTCTTTATTGGCCAAGGCGATGGTCTTCCCGGCCTTAATGGCCGCCATGGTCGGTCCTAATCCAATCGCCCCGACCATGGCCGAGACAACCATATCTGCCTGTTCCAGGGCGGCAATTTCTTCATGGCCTTCAGTCCCCCAAAGGACCTTTAATGGAAATCCTGGAAACCCGCCATCGGTTAATTCAGCGGCTTCTTTCTTCGAGGCTACTGAGACCGCTTGAGGCTTGAAATAAAGGATTTGTTGGCGAAGGAGTTTTATATTTTTCCCGGCAACCAGTCCGATGATGCGAAATTGATCCTTAAATTGTTTCACCAGAGAAAGGACCTGAACCCCGATAGAACCGGTACTGCCTAAGAGGGATAATGCTTTCAATGCTGCAATCCAATCCTAACAGGGTTTTCCCCGAATCCATTCATTTCTGAAAAAACACGATAAAAAAATAAACCAACGGCGCCGGCAACAGCAGGCTGTCCACGCGATCCAGAAACCCGCCGTGGCCCGGGAAAAGGGAACCCGAATCCTTCACCCGGACAGTCCGTTTAAACATGGATTCCAACAAATCACCCAATTGGCTGACCACACCGATCAGCAAACCCAGGCCGATCATATGGATTCCAGGATATTGAGAGAACAGGGTTTTTTGAAAAATCCAAGCCACCAAGAAATTGGCCGTCAGGCCACCCAAAGACCCCTCAATGGTTTTTCGGGGGCTTATCAAAGGGGCCAGTTTATGTCTTCCCCAGGTGCGTCCAACATAATAAGCAGCCGTATCCCCGGCGTAGTCGACGGCCAACAGGAAAAAAAGCCAATTGACGCCATGGTCTTCCTTTCGAATGAGGATAAAAAAAGGAAGATAGAGCGGCAAGTACCAGAGGGCGAATATTTGTTTGCCAAGGGAATCAAAAAAGGGTTTCTGGTTCGGGAAGGAAACCATCAATTGTATAAAACAAAGAATCGCCCCCAGAGTCAAGGCTGAAAAAAGGCCGTTTAGCCCTTTAAAATAAGCACTTCCAAGGGTCAAGGTCCCGATAAACCAATGAAGCCATAGGATATGGGCAGGGGGTTTTTCATAAAGCAAATAAAAAAATTCCCGGTTCCCCAAAAAAAAACCGACCCAGATCAATATAAGAAAAAGGACCGGCCCCCCGAAGTAAAGGCAGCTAAAAAGCAAGGGTATAATCAGCGAAGCGGTGATGACGCGCTTACCGTGAGAAGTAGGTGACTGAAAACCCAAAGCAGCTCCTTAGGAACGTTCCCGGAGAGGCAGGGGATTTTTCCGGCGAACCTGATCTCCGGTCAAGCCGAAACGTCTTTCCCTCTTTTGAAATTCTTGAATGGCGGTCAGGAGGTGTTTTTTGCGGAAATCAGGCCAAAGGGTCTGGGTCACATAAATTTCCGTATAAGCCAATTGATATATCAAAAAATCACTCAGCCGGTATTCCCCGCTGGTTCGAATGAGCAAATCCGGGTCGGGCAGACCCTGGGTATAGAGGTATTGCTCAAAAGTCGCCTCAGAAATATCTTCAATGGAGAGGGTCTTATTCAGGACGGCTTCCGCCACCTTCCGAACAGCCATAAGGATTTCAGCCCGCCCGCTGTAGCTCAAGGCCACATTTAAGATCATGTCCTTGTTCTCCTGGGTTTGTTCAATGGCCTTTATCAACTGCGGCTGGAGCTTCTCAGGTAGCTGTTCCAGGTTACCGATGACCTTTAAGGCAATCCCGTTTTTCTTCAATTCCTGGATTTCGGATTTCAAATACCGGGAGAGCAACTGCATTAAGGCCTTAACCTCCCATTTAGGGCGATTCCAGTTTTCCCTCGAAAAGGCATAGAGGCTCAAAACCTGAATTCCTAATTCCCGGCAGGTCTTCACCGCCTCTCGAACCGATTCCACGCCTTGTCTGTGTCCGGCCACCCGGGGCAGGGATCGCTGCTGGGCCCAACGTCCATTCCCGTCCATAATGATGGCAATATGCCTGGGTATTTTTTCGGAATAAGTTGATTTCATCGGGAATGGAGAAGGGGAAGTGGAATCCGCCCTTGGTGAATGGTCAGGCTCTTACGAAGCCGCTAAAAGGATAAGATCTCTTTTTCTTTCTCCTCACTGATCCGGTCCACCCTTTCAATAAAGTCATTGGTGATTTTTTGGACCTCTTCCTGCCCTTTAAAAAATGCGTCTTCGGAAATGGTCTTGTCTTTTTTCAGCTCCTTCAATGATTCGTTGGACTCCCGGCGGCTATTCCGCAAGGCTACCCTGGATTCTTCGGCTATTTTCTTGATCACCTTGACCAGGTCGCGCCGTCTTTCTTCGGTCAAGGGAGGTATATTGATGCGGATTATCTTTCCATCATTAATCGGGTTGAGTCCCAGCTCCGATTTAAGGATAGCCTTTTCGATATCACCAATGGCCTTGATATCCCAGGGTTGAATGGTAATCAACCGGCTTTCCGGCACGGCAATGGAGGCCACCTGGTTCAACGGAACCTGGCTACCGTAATATTGGACCCGAAGTCCGTCCAACAAAGAAACGGAGGCCCGTCCGGTGCGAATCCGGCTTAAGTCTTTTTTTAAGGCCTCGATGGCCTTCTCCATCCTTTCCTTAGTCTCTTTATATATCTTGTCCACCATGATTCACCCCTTTATCAAGGTCCCTATGCGGGAACCCAGGAGGATCTTTTTTAAATTACCCTTTATCAAACCGTTAAAAACGATGATCGGGATGTTATTTTCCCTGGCCAGAGACACGGCCGTAGCATCCATAACCAGAAGGTGACTCTGTAAGAAGTGGGAATAACTTATTTCCTTATAGATCTTGGCCCCGGGGTTCAATTTTGGATCCTGATCATAGACCCCTTCCACCTGAGTGGCCTTTAAAATCACTTCTGCCCCCAGTTCAGAAGCCCTTAAGGCCGCGGCGGTGTCCGTGGTAAAAAAAGGGTTTCCCGTTCCGGCCGCCAGCAGCAGGACCGTCCCCTTTTCCAGCAGGACCTTAGCCGATTGAGGCACATAAGCTTCGGCCAGACCTTGGACCGGCAAGGCCGATAAAACTTGGGCCTCAATTTTTTCATTTTTCAAAGACTCTTTGATGGCCACGGCATTGAACAGGGTGGCCAGCATCCCCAAATAGTCGGCTTGAATCCGGTCCATACCGCGGGCACTGGCGGCGACCCCGCGGAAGATATTCCCCCCCCCGACAACGACACCGATTTGGGCGCCCAGGGCGACGACTTCTTTAATCTCCCCGGCGGTCTTGGCCACCACCTTGACGTCGATACCAAATCCCTTATCGCCGGCCAGGGCCTCCCCGCTGAGCTTCAACAAAATTTTTTTATATTTCTTTTTATCCGTGGTCATATTGGTTATTTTCATAACCCTTAATACGAAAACCAGGGTTCAAGGATTCCAGGATTCGAGGGTTTTACTTCCTTGCCTTTCACTTGAATCCTTGACCCCCCGGCCCCTTGAACCCTGTTTTTCATGATTCGTGGTGCCCCCTGGGGCATGTGAATTAGTTAGGATTTACCGGATTACCTGAATATTTTGCCTTAAGCTGTTATTCTTCCCCTAACTGGTACCGGGTAAAACGCCGTATGGTGATGTTCTCTCCGATTTGGGCCAGCTTTTCATTCAGCAGATCGGTTATGGTGATATCCGGATTCTTAACGTACGCCTGCTCCATCAAACAAGACTCTTTAAAATATTTTTCCATTTTACCTTCTACCATCTTCTCAACGACTTTTTCCGGTTTTCCGCTCTCTTTGGCCTGGGCCCGATAGATCTCCTTCTCCTTTTCCAAGAGTTCAGCCGGCAACTCTTCCCGGCGCAGGCAAATCGGATTGGCGGCGGCGATATGCATGGCCAGGTTGTGGACCAATTCCCCGAACTGCTCGGTCCGGCCGACAAAATCGGTTTCACAATTGATCTCCACCATCACCCCGATCTTCCCGCCGGCATGAATGTAGGAACCCACCTGTCCTTGAGAAGTGGTCCTCCCGGCCCTTTTCTGGGCAGTGGCCAGGCCTTTTTTACGTAAATGGTCAACAGCTTTTTCCATATCACCGTCGGCCGCTTTTAAGGCCTCTTTACAATCCATCATTCCGGCCTGGGTCTTATCCCGCAGGGCCTTGACTAATTCCGATGTTATATTCAACTTTCCGTACCTCCCTGGATTGACGTTTCTTCGAGCTTTCGGATAATGATCACTTCCGGACCTCCCGGAGCTTGAGGACTTTCCCCTTTCTTAACGCCTAATGGGGGTGTTTCAACGGCGGCTTCTTCAGGCATGACCTCTTTGTCGATCTCCGCCTGTTGCGCCTCTTCCCTCTTGGCCTTGCCTTCCAGACAGGCATCGGCCATCTTAGAGGTAATCAACCGGATGGCCCGAATGGCATCGTCATTACCGGGGATGATATAATCAATTTCATCGGGATCGCAGTTGGTGTCCACAACCGATACTAAGGGGATCCCCAATTTTCTGGCCTCCAGGATGGCTATCCGCTCCTTTCGAGGATCGATGACAAAAATGGCCTTAGGGAGGGCCTCCAGATCCTTGATGCCACCCAAGTTGCGGAGCAGCTTGACATACTCTCGATCCATGGTGATGATTTCTTTCTTGGGAAACCTCTGAATCGTTCCGTCGGCCTTGATCCTTTCCAAATATTTCAACCGTTCTATTCCCAAACGAATGGTCACAAAATTGGTCAACGTCCCCCCCAACCAGCGGTGATTGACATAAAACATCCCGCAACGCTCGGTTTCTTCTTTTATGGCATCCTGGGCTTGTTTTTTGGTGCCCACAAAGAGAACCGATCCGTCCTGAGCCACGGTATCCACTACAAAATCATAGGCGATTTTAAACAGGTTGACGGTTTTTTGCAGGTCAATAATGTAAATCCCATTCCTGGCCCCGTAAATATAAGGCTTCATTTTGGGATTCCATCGTTTGGTCTGGTGGCCGAAATGAACCCCGGCCTCCAATAACTGCTTCATCGAAACATAAGACATAATTTTCCTCCTTTTGGGTTATTCCGCCGCTTTTTCAACAAGTTTCTCCCCTTTTTTAAAGCTTCACCCAAGAGGCCAAAAAAGCGTGAGAATTTAGTAAATTTTTATACTATACTTAAAAATGGTTTTTCAAGCAAGGAAAAACGATGGATTTTTTTCTAGGGCCAGGAGTCTTTTCTTGAGGGGCAGCCCGCCGCCAAACCCGACCAAATCTCCCCGGGCCCCGATGACCCGATGGCAGGGGACCACAATGGGGACCGGGTTGTTACGATTGGCCAGACCCACGGCCCGGCAGGCCTTGGGACGGCCGATGGTCCTGGCTATTTCACCATAGCTTCGGGTTTCTCCGTAGGGGATTTTCGTCAGGGCCTCCCAGACCTGAAGTTGAAAAGGGGTCCCCCGGAGGTCCAGGGGGACGGCAAAGGCAACATTCCTGCCGGTCAGATATTGATCCAATTGTCGATAAAGATCCTCAAAGGGGTCAGGATTTTGGGTAAAAAAATTGGGCTGAAAATGAGTCAAGATTTTTTGAAAAAAGGATTCCACCGAATGGGTCGGAAAGGAGAGCTCGCACACCCCTTTCTCCGTGGCCGCCACATAGACTCTCCCCAAGGCCGGAAACTGTTTGCTGTCATAGTATACCGTTTTGCTTTTCATCATATCCTTTCATTATAACATCCTGAAATGTATGTTAAAAGTTTATGTATCGCTCCTCCCGTTTTTAACCTTTCCATTTGGACCCTTGAAAACCGCCTGTTTCCCGGAAACGATCCTGGATCATTTTTAAGGTTTCCTGTTTTTTCAAGACCCGAAGGGGGGCCACGAGTTGTTTAGGATTGGGGTCTCCCGTCAGGCGTTGAATGATCCAGGATGGCGGGCAGTGTTCCAAAAACCGGCAGACCCAATCCGCATATTGGTCCTGCCCGATAGGATGATAGGTTCCCTGCCGGTACCAGGTTTCCAGCAAGGTCCCCCGGTTGATATAAAGTGAATGGATTTTTATTCCCTGAATATCCAGTTCGGCCAATCGGTCGGCAGTAAAAAGGATTTCCTCAGGCCCCTCTCCAGGCAAACCCAGAATGACATGAACGCAAATATTAATCTTGCGTTTCCGGGTCTCTTTAACAGCCCGAACAAAATCTTCCACCGTGTGCCCCCGGTTGATCAAGGTTAAGGTTTGAGGACGGAAGGACTGAAGGCCGTATTCAATCCAAACCAGATGGGAGGCTTGATAACTGGCCAGGAGATCCAGGATCCGGGGTTGATGCAGTCCGGTCTGGTCCCCACCGACAATCCGACCACCTCTTCTATGGACAGGGCCTCCTGATACAAAGGCGCCAAAACCTCCAAAGGGGCATAGGTGTTGGAGAACGATTGAAAATAGGCGATAAATTTAGAGGCCCCGTACCGTTTCTTCAAAAAGCTTTTCCCTTGGATGATCTGCCGGGTTATCGAAGGAGTCCGCAAATAGGCCCCTGTACCGGAACCCTGGGAATCACAATACAGACACCCTGAGGTTCCTTTGGTCCCATCACGATTCGGGCAGGTCAAACCCGCATCCAGGGAAATCTTCTGAACCCGGCAGCCGAAGACCTGAGTCAAATAAGAGGAATACCGGTTATAGGGTTGATTATTCATTGGCGGAAATAGTATCATAAAGTTTGAAGACTGTGGTATAATTTATCATTGGAGTGACAACAGAAGAAAGGTAAATAAAGATGCACCCCAACAACGAACCTTCTCCTTTATTTGTGCCTTCCTCTGAGATAGAAACAAGGATTCGCTGTCTTCAGGAAATGATGGCCCAGGAAGGACTGGATGGGGTCCTGATCTGCCAGAACGTGGACCTTTTTTACTTTTCCGGCACCATGCAGCCGGGCTTTCTTTATGTCCCGATTGAAGAAGAGCCCATATTCCTGTCCAAAAAAAACAGGGAGCGGGCCCTGGAAGAATCCACTCTCAATACCATTGTGGCCATATCCTCTGCCAAGGAAATCCCTTCTTTATTGGCCGACAGGGGCCTTCCCCAACCCCAGGACCTCGGCCTGGAAATGGATATCCTGCCGGCCAACGGGTATCTTCAATTGAAAAATATTTATAAGAAGTCCCGGATCATGGATGCCTCTATCCTGATCCGCAAGTGCCGAATGCTTAAATCCCCCTGGGAAATCGAAAAGATGAGCCGGGCCGCACAAATGATGGCCGGGATGGTCCTCGAGGTCCCCAGGGTCTTGCGACCGGGGATGATGGAAATAGAGCTGGCCGGTTTGCTGGAGGCCTTCCTGCGCAAAGAAGGGCACCAGGGGTTTATCAGAAGCCGGGGCTTTAATCAGGAAATCTTCTATGGCCACCTCCTTTCCGGGCCGGAAGGCCTTAAACCTTCTTATATGGACTCCCCTTCCGGGGGTATGGGTGTGGGTCCGGCCTTTAGCCAGGGGGCCGGGTGCAAGCCGATCCGGGCCCGGGAGCCGATCAGTATTGATTATGTGGGTTGCTATAACGGATATCTGGTCGACCAAACCCGCATGTTTTCCCTTGGCGATCCGCCGCAGCCGGTCAAAAAGGCCTTTCAGGCCATTATCCGAATTCAAGAATCCATCAGGCTGCAGGCCCAACCGGGGGTCCCCTGCGAGCAGGTTTATTTCTGGGCTACTGAAGAAGCAAACCGTTTGGGATACAAGTCCCAATTCATGCGCACCGGCCTTTTCCCGCTATCTTATATCGGCCATGGCCTCGGACTGGAGTTGGACGAACTCCCTATGCATCGGCCAAAAATTTGATTGGCCCTTAGAGGCCGGAATGGTTTTTGCCCTGGAGCCGAAGATGTTCCTGCCCGAATACGGCCTGGTGGGTATCGAAAACACCTATCAGATGACCGAAACAGGACTCAGCCTGATCACCACCGCCCCGGACGACTTTCAGGTATTATGATCCCATTTAAGGTATGAGGTACAAGGTATAAGGTTTAAGGTCATCCAAGGAAAGAGGTTTACCTTGCACCCTGAACCTTGTACCCGGTATCCATCTCAGACGTTTATCATTGGAGGTTCAGTCATGCCAAAAAAAATAGTCATTATCGGGGCTGTCGCCCTGGGTCCCAAGGTTGCCTGCCGGGCCCGCAGGATGGACCCTACGGCCCAGGTGATTTTGATCGAACAAAGCCGTCATTTCTCTTATGGGGGCTGTGGCATCCCCTTTTATATTTCCGGAGACATCAGCGACATTCAAGCCCTCATGTCCACTTCCTTTCATCTGGTCCGCAATGAGCAATTTTTTAGAGAAGCTAAAGGGGTCCAAGTCCACAGTCAAGCCCGGGCCCTGGCTGTTGACCGCGAACAACGGCTGGTTCGAATTCGAAACAGGGGCAACGAAACGGAAGAAGAACTGTCCTACGACAACCTGGTACTGGCCACGGGGGCTTCTCCGGTCAGGCCGGACATCGACGGGATAAACCTCAAAGGGGTTACTGCCGTCTCCAATCCCGCCGAGGCATTGAGGATCAAAGAATCCCTCAGTCAAGGCAAAGTCAACCATTGTGTCATCATCGGAGCCGGTCCCATCGGACTAGAGATGGCCCAGGCTGTTGCCGATCTTTGGGGGGTGGAAACAACCGTTCTGGAAATTCAGGATCAAGTTTTGCCTGGACTCCTGGACCCGGATTTGGCCCAAATGCTGTTGACGGAATTAAAGGGCCATAATGTGGACGTTCTTCTTGGAGAACGGGCCTTCAAAATTCTGGGAAATGATCAAGGGCAGGTTCAAAAGGTGATTACCGAAAACAAAGCATTGCCTGCCGACCTGGTTATCCTGGCCGTTGGGGTCAGGCCGAATACGATTTTAGCCCAGCAGGCCGGGCTGGTTATCGGTAATACCGGCGGGATAGCCGTTAATGAATACCTCCAGACCTCGGACCCTTGTATTTATGCCGGTGGAGATTGCATAGAGGTCCCTCATCTCATTACCGGTCAACCCTGTTTTTTCCCCTCCGGCTCCATAGCTAACCGACAGGGACGGGTAATCGGTTCCAATGTGGCCGGGGGCCGGGAAACATTTCCCGGGGTTATCGGAAGTTTGGCCATCAAAGTATTCGATCTCTCGGCAGGACGGTGCGGCCTGACCACAGCCGCTGCCCGTCGAGCCGGATTTGAGGCCGAAGAGGCCCTGGTGATTCAGTCTGACCGGGCTGATTTCTATCCCGGCCAGGAATTGATGGCCCTGAAGCTCGTGGCCGATCGAAAAACGCGGCGGGTCCTGGGAATATCCGGGGTAGCCAAAAATGGAGACGCCCTGATGGCCCGCCTCACTGCCGTAGCCGGGGCCTTGCCCTATAAAATGACCATAGAAGATGTGGCCAATCTGGAAATACCCTATTCTCCGCCTTTTGCAGCCGCTATGGATATCCTGAATGCCGTAGCCAATACCCTTAAAAACACCTGGAAGGCAAGAACCGTCCTTGTCCCATAGACCAATTTCAGGGGCTTTTTTCAGGTAAAAAAGAAGAAGCTGTGATATTCTTAGACGTTCGGGGGCCGCGAAATGCCCAGCCTTATGTCCAACAATTAGGCCCTCGCTGGATCAATATCCCTCAGGAAACGCTCTCCCATCGTCTTGATGAACTGCCCCGGGCGGAAAAACTGGTCCTGGTCTGTAACTCGGGGGTCCGCTCTTACGAGGCCCAAATACTCTTGGATGAGGCCGGGATAAAAAATACCCTCAACCTGGCCGGGGGCGTGGCCGGGATCAAATGGGCCG
>CAWIRY010000140.1:0-78620 GCA_963838485.1 uncultured delta proteobacterium
CAAGAATGACCCACTCGCAAAAAGTTTCAAAGCCGTCACCCCTCTGGCGAACATTGGGGCAGGCAGGTTTCGCCGATAAGACTGAAGAGGGCATTTTTCGACTTTTTACGAATTCATCAATCAGGAAATACATCTTCGGATGGGAATGAGCATGGGATTAGTTCTCAGGAGTTCGGGGGAATGATTTTTTAATGTTTTTGGGACCGCCGAAACCGAAGAACGAGGTTCATGAACGGGCCATCCTCTTTACCCGCTATCCGGAACCAGGCAAAGTCAAGACCCGACTTATACCGGCCCTTGGCCCGAAAGGTGCCTGTGAACTGCATCGGCGGATGACCGAGTTGGCCGTAAAACAACTCAGAGAACTCTCTTCTTTCCGCTCTCTGTCCGTCGAGGTTCGTTTTGAGGGAGGTAATGAAAACTCAATGCAGGAATGGCTGGGGACGGATTTATGCTTTTCTCCTCAGGGCCAAGGCGACTTGGGCCTTCGCATGGAAAGGGCCTTTCAAGAGGCCTTCCAGTCCGGCTTTAAGTCCGTCGTCCTCATCGGCTCGGACTGTCCAGACCGAACCGCAAAAATAGTAGAGAAGGCCTTTGACGGCCTTAAAAATAATGACCTCATTTTGGGGCCGGCCCGGGATGGAGGTTATTACTTAATAGGATTAAAAGAACCGCAACTCTTGTTTACCAATATCCCCTGGGGAAGTGCGGAGGTATTCAACCTGACCCAGAAAAAGGCCCAGGCCCTTGGGCTGGACGTTTTATTGTTAGAAACCCTGCAAGATATCGATCGACCGGAGGACTTGTCCTTATGGGAACGAATAAATGACTTTCTTGACGGGTCCCGGCCCGGCCTTTCCGTCATTATTCCTACCTTGAACGAGGTTGAAAATATCCCTTTCTCCCTGGCCCGGATTCCCAAAACTCCGTTCATTGAAGTTATTGTAGCCGATGGCGGGAGTCACGACGGAACACCGGATTTGGCGGCCTCTTGGGGAGCCAAGGTCCTTTCATCTCCCCGGGGCAGGGCCTGCCAGATGAACACCGCTGCCAGGGAGGCCAAGGGGGAAATCCTCTTATTCCTTCACGCCGATACCCGCCTGCCCGAGGGGTTTACCGACCAGGTCTGCCGAATTCTTTCCCGACCCGAAATTTCCGCCGGGGCCTTTCAACTTAAATTCGATCCGCCGCTTCCAGGGCTGGGGATTATCGAGCGGTTGGCCAATTGGCGGGCCAGGGTCTGGCAATTGCCCTACGGGGACCAAACCCTCTTTCTCCGGGCCGAACGATTCAAAGCCTTGGGTGGATTTTCCGAGATCCCGATCATGGAAGATGTGGACCTGATCCGCCGCTTGAGAAGCCAGGGACCTGTGGTCATCGCCCCTGTTCCGGTAATTACCTCGTCCCGACGCTGGAAAAATTCAGGGGTCCTAAAAACGAGCCTTAAAAATCAAATCGTCTTGGCGGCCTATTGGGCGGGGATTTCACCCCATCATCTGGCCCGCTGGTATTACGGACCTTTCAGGGAAAAGAGAGAATAGTACGGGCAGAAACCAATTGCCTTTATACTCATTTTATCGTATACTAAAAATTATTGTTCATAAAAAGGGGGATCTATGCCGCCGGTTAAACTCTATACCTTAAGCACCTGCAGCCACTGCAAGAGAACTAAAAAATTCCTTGAAGATTGCGGCGTCACTTATGACTTCACCGATATCGATATGCTCCAAGGCCAGGAGCGGGCCGACATGATTGAAGAGGTCAAAAAATATAACCCCAATTGTTCCTTCCCGACTATTCTTGTCGGCGATAAAATCATTGTAGGCTTCAAAGAAGATAAAATCAAGGAGGCCCTGGGCCTATGAATGAACAAGATCTCTACCAACAATTGAAGAAAATCCAGGAACCCAAAGGATATTTTTTCAACAAGGACTTAGAGGTAACTTTCGACCTGCTCAGGAGTCTCCTCCTCAATAAAGAGCGCTACGGCTACATGGGCTGTCCTTGCCGGTTGGCCTCCGGTGACCGGAAAAAGGACGAAGACATTATCTGCCCTTGTATTTACCGGGTCCCGGATGTGGCGGAGTACGGGAGTTGTTATTGTAATCTTTATGTTTCCAAAGAATGGAATGGGTCCGAAGGCCCTCATCCTTATGTCCCGGAAAGGAGGCCTCTGTCCAAACAGTCCTTTTAACGTATCATCGGCCTTCCCCTTTTAAAAACCGGATTCAAACTAATTTTCATGCCTCGCTCGGAGCGGGCACAACGAAAAATGAAAAAGGGTTCAAGAGGGGCCGAGGGGTCAAGGGTTCAAGTGAAAGGCGTGGAAGTTAAAACCCTTGAACCCTCGAATCCTAGAATCCTCGAACCCTAATTTCGTACTAAGCTCTCATGCCCGCCTGAAGCGGGAGCCACGAATCATGAAAATAACCGTAGGGGCGGGTTTTAAACCCGCCCCTACAGAGCCTCGACAAAGATTAAGGGCGTTTTAAGATCTATTTTCGTAGTAAAAACTTATCGGCCTCTCTTTACAAAGAATCGGAAAGTGATTAAAATTTTAGATATAATTTTCAGAGCCAATATGATTAGCGCTTAACGGGAGGTAGAAACATGTATTCAAGCACCGTCATGGATCATTTTAAAAACCCGCGGAATGTTGGAGAAATCGAAAATCCCGACGGTTTAGGGGAAGTGGGCAATCCCTTGTGCGGGGATATGATGTCCATCTACTTGAAAATCGAAGACGAGACGATCAAAGACATCAAGTTCAAAACCTTCGGCTGCGGGGCGGCCATAGCCGTATCCAGCATGCTCACCGAGATGGCTAAGGGCAAGACCGTGGAAGAGGCCAAGAAAATAACCAATAAATCGGTGGCTGAAGCCCTGGAAGGCCTGCCTAAAAACAAACTTCACTGTTCCAACCTGGGGGCCGACGCCCTGCATCTGGCTATTCAAAATTATGAGGACAAAAAGGCCGGTATCGTCAGACCGACGGTTAAGAGAGCAGACAAACACGAACATGATCACGATCATCAGGAAGGAAGCAAGTGTTATTGTCCCTACTGCAACATCGAGGTCACGGAAGACATGACTTTTTGTACCAGTTGCGGTAAAAATTTAAAACAGATCCAACAGATCCAGTAGAATAATCCGGGAAGGTGTCTGATGAAACTGATCAATCTCGATTATCTCTCGGCCAACCCCATCCTGCCGGGGGTCCAGGAAGCTATGATTGAGGCCATCCGGACTAATTATGGAAACCCGTCAAGCCCGCACCAGTTGGGAGACCGGGCCGCCGAAGCCCTGGGCAAGGCCCGAGAGTCTGTGGCCCGTTTAATCAACAGCCCTTCGGCCCAGGAGATCGTTTTTACCTCCGGCGGAACCGAGTCCATCAATCAGGCCATCAAAGGGATAGCTTTGGCCAACAGAAAAAAAGGGAATCATATTGTTACTTCCAATATTGAACACAATGCCGTCCTCCGGACTCTCAGGCGATTGCGGATGATGGATTACAAGGTGTCATCGGTGGGCGTGGATGGAAACGGAAGGGTCAATCCCTCGGAAGTCGCCGAGGCCATCACCGACCAAACCATCCTGGTCACCATCATGCACAGTAACAATGAAATCGGCACCATTCAGCCAATCGAAGAAATCGGCCGAATCACCCGGGGGAAAAAAATCCCCTTTCATTGTGATGCCGTGACATCGACCGGGGTTGTCCCCATCGATGTCCAAAAATTGGGAGTGGACTTGCTCAGCTTTTCCGCCAATCAATTTTACGGCCCTTCGGGCGTAGGCGGCCTTTATATCCGCTCGGGAACCAGCCTCTGGCCGCTGTTGGATGGAGGGGTCCAGGAAAACAACAAAAGGGCCGGGACCGAGAATGTCATCGGCATCGTCGGTCTGGGGGCGGCGGCTGAGATGGCCGCTCAGGAAATGGAATCCCGGATCAGCCATTGCCTGGGTTTAAAAAAGAAATTGATCCAAGGCCTGCAAGAAAATATCGAAGACATCTATCTCAACGGTCATCCGGGACTTTCTTTGCCCAATCTGGTGTCAGTGTCCATAAAATATATTGAGGGCGAAGGGATCGTCCTCATGCTGGATGAAGAGAAGATCCTGGTCTCCACCCGCTCGGCCTGTGCGGCCGGGGCACTTCAGGCTTCCCACGTCCTTTTGGCCATAGGCCGGGATTTCGCCGACGCCCAGGGGACCCTGGTCATCACTTTTGGGAAGGAAACCTCCCCGGCCGATATCGATCGATTTCTGGAGGTCTTAAAAACGGTAGTTCGAACCTTGAGGGAAATGTCGCCCCTGTATAAAAAAAAGGTTTAAAGGTACAAGGCAACGACCAACGCCCGAATCCTTCCCTTCCCCTGTACTTTAAACCGTATACCATGAACCTTAAATCATTTGTGGAAAGGAGTATTATGATGACCACTATAAAAATAAAAGGCATGTCCTGCCAGCACTGTGTAATGGCGGCAACCAAGGCCTTAAAGGAAATCGACGGACTTCAGGAGGTCACGGTTAATCTGGAAAAAGGCGAAGCCTCTTTTAATGAAACCAAGCCGGTGGATATGACCTTGATCAAAGAACGGATTAAAAAAGCAGGCTACGAAGTAGTATCTTAAAAAAATAGAAAGGGGTTAAAAATGGACCGATATGTTTGTTCGATTTGCGGGTATATCTATGACCCGGCAGCCGGAGACCCGGACAGCGGCATCAAACCCGGAACGCGTTTTGAAGACCTTCCCGACGACTGGACCTGCCCGGTCTGCGGGGCCACTAAGGACAAATTTGAAAAGGAATAGCAGGCCGACAGGGACGAGTCTAATTCCATGAAAAATCCCGGTGATCTTTCCGGTTCCGATCGGGAATTGATTATTCTTCAAGGGGCTATTGAAAACACCAACGAAGGTTTTGTCACCATCGATGAACGTCATCGGGTGATTGTTTTCAATAAGGCCGCGGAAAAGATCTTTGGCTACACCCACCAGGAGGTAATCGGAAAAGACTTACAAATAGTCTTGGGCCCGGAATGTACAGTGGGTCACAAAAAAGCGGTTTCCAGCTTCATAAGGACAAAAAAGCCCAAGCTTATCGGCCACCAGACCGAATTTATGGCCATCCGTAAGAATGGAGAGCGGTTTCCTCTCTCCATTTCTTTTTCCGTCTCGGAAATCGGGGGCCAGTTTTATTTTACCGGGATCATTCGAGACTTGACCGAAACCAAGGCCCTTCAGGAACAAATCGCCAAATCGGAACGATTAGCCGCCCTGGGCCGATTGGTAGCCGAAATCACCCATGAGATTAAAAATCCCTTGGTGACGATCGGCGGATTTTCCCGCCAGTTGACCAGGAACACCCGAGACGAAAAGAGCCTGAACAAACTGAAAATTATTTCCGACGAGGTCCGGCGGTTGGAAAACCTTCTTATGGAACTCAGGGAGATCTATCGGCCCCAAAATCTAAACCTCGAGCCGATAAATATTAATACCTTATTGGAAGAGATCTATTCCTTCTCCAAAGAGGATTGCCAACGGTCACATATCGCCATTCAATTAAAAAAGGCCAAGAAACCCCTGGTTGTTGAAGGGGATCGGGAAAAATTAAAACAGGTTTTTTTGAACCTGGTAAAAAATGCCATGGAAGCTTTAAAGAAGGGGGGCGACCTAATTATTCAGTCCGACCTTCTGGAAAAACAGGTGATCATAACCATTACCGACAACGGTCCGGGGATTCAGCAGAAAGACCGCGACAAGTTATTCACCCCTTTTTTTACGACCAAACAGCGGGGAACCGGTCTCGGTCTTAGCGTTTCCAAAAAGATTATAGAGGACCATCCCGGCGGGTCACTGAGCATAGACAGCCAAGAAGGAAGAGGAACAACGGTCAGGGTAACTTTGCCGCTTTTAAAATCGTAAAAAATAAGCCTCCTTCATAATGGGTTTTGCAAGAAAGACAAAAATAAGGGGACGACCATGGAGCCGATAGAAATTGTCAAAGGGATATATTGGGTGGGAACCATTGATTGGAACGTAAGGGATTTTCACGGATATGCCATCCCCAGGGGGTCGACTTATAATGCCTACCTGATCCTGGATGATAAAGTCACCTTGATCGATACGGTCAAAAAAGAGTTTGCTGATCAACTGCTCGAAAACATCGCCCGGATTATGGATCCCAAAAAAATTGATTATGTGATCAGCAATCACACCGAGATGGACCATTCCGGGGGCCTTCCCCGGGTCATGCATAAAATCGGGGAAGACAAGCCCCTGTATTGCTCCAAGGTGGGACAAAAAAACCTCTCCCGCCATTTTCCGGGAAAATGGAATTACCAGCCGGTGGAAAACGGCGGGGAACTCCGGTTAGGCCGAAGGACCTTGACCTTTTTGGAGACCCGGATGCTCCACTGGCCAGACAGCATGTTTTCCTATGTCAAAGAGGATCAGCTCCTTTTTTCCAGCGATGCCTTTGGCCAACATTATGCCGGACGGGAACGCTTTGACGATCAAATAGGCGAAGCCATCATGTTTCATGCCCGGAAATACTTTGCCAATATCCTTTTGTTATATGCCCCTCTGGTCCTCCAGTTGCTGGAAAAGGTGACTCAGATGGGTCTGTCGCTGAAGACCATCTGTCCGGACCACGGCATCATCTGGCGCCAGGACCCGGGAAAAATTCTCAAGGCCTACGTGGATTGGGCCCAGCAAAAGCCCAAAAAGAAGGCCGTCGTCGTCTATGATACCATGTGGCACAGTACGCAGAAAATGGCCGAGGCCATTGTGGATGGTCTGGGCCAACTCGGCATTGAGGCCAAACCATGGCATCTCCGGGCCAGCCACCGGAGCGATATCATGACCGAGGTCCTGGATGCCGGGGCCGTCCTGGTCGGTTCCCCGACCCTGAACAACGGTCTTTTCCCGACGGTCAGCGATTTCTTATGCTATATGAAAGGGCTGAAACCCAACAAGAAAATTGCCGCCGCCTTCGGGTCCTACGGCTGGAGCGGCGAGGCCCTCAAGCAGATCAATAAAGAATTGGCAGAAATGAAATTTGAATTGATCGATCCGGGTCTGAAGGTCCAGTTCGTTCCCGACTCCCAGGGGATCGAAGCGGCCGTGGAACTGGGCCGGAAGGTCGGGAAGGCCTTGCAAGACCTATAACTCTAAAAAAGACCAAGCATGAAATCCCCCCTTTCCCAAGGAAAACCTTTCTGGCTTATTATCGTCAACCCGGCCAGTGCCAGCGGCAGCACGGGCCGGCAATGGCCGCGCAATGAACCTCTTTTGAGAAGCCTGTTACCCCCCTTCGAGGCCTGGCAGACGACGCACCCTGGACATGGCCGGGAACTGGCCCAAAAAGCCGTTGATCTCGGCTTTGCTACTGTAGCGGTCCACGGAGGGGACGGCACGATCAATGAAGTCGTCAACGGGCTCTTGACCGGAGTAGAAAATAAAACTTCCCTGGCCCTTCTGCCCAACGGGACCGGCGCCGATCTGGTGCGCACCTTGGGCATTTCCCATTCCCTTTTAAAAGCCGCCCGACAGGCCCTGCAGGGGTCCCCCCAATCCATTGATATCGGTCAAGCCCGATTTACCGATCTGGAAGGTCGGCCGGCCCGGCGGTATTTTGCCAATGTCACCGATGTGGGTTTCGGCGGAGACCTGGTCCGCTATGTGAACAGCCATTCAAAAAGGCTGGGTGGGAAACTCAGCTTTTTGCAAGGCCTTTTGGTGACCCTCTTCCATTATCAAAATAAAAACCTTGAGGTTACTCTTGATGACCGGGAAAAATTAAAAATCCGGACCAGCTCCATCGTGGTGGCCAACGGCCAATACTTCGGGGGCGGTATGTGGGTGGCCCCTGAAGCCCGCTTGAACGACGGTTTATTCGAGGTGGTGATTGTCGGAGACGTCTCAAAAATGGATGTTCTGGCCAATACCAGACGTCTTTATCGGGGGACGTTGGCCGAGCATCCCAAAGTAAAAATCTTTAAAGCCAGGACCGTCGAGCTCGCCTCCGAGGAAGAGGTCCTGATCGATCTTGACGGAGAGCTTGTCGGCCGCCTCCCGGCCTGCTTCCAAATTCTGCCCCAAAAACTTTCCGTGATTTTCTGAAGTGAAGCGCCCTGATAGGTGGAATCCCAATTGTTTAGGAAAACCGGATAAGGATGGCCATAAGTCCTGAAAAACAAAAAGCCTTGCAGGAGACCCTGCAAAGATTAGGTATCCGGGAAGAAGATGTCTTTGAACGATTCATCCGCTCCGGAGGGGCCGGGGGTCAAAAGGTCAATAAGACCTCCTCGGCCGTCTATTTAAAACATCTCCCCACCGGGCTTGAAATCAAAATGCAAAAGGAGCGCTCCCAGGCCCTGAACCGCTTTCTGGCCTGGCGGCTCCTGGCTGAGAAAGTGGAAGAACACCAAACGGGGAAAGGCCTTCGTCAACATCAGGCAGAAAAGATCCGCAAGCAGAAGCTTCGTCGATTACGAAGGGGAAAATATATCAACCCCTGAAACCTAAACCGGCAAATTCAGAATCTTTCGGGCTTCAGAAGGGGTGGCCACTTCCCGACCGAACTCCTTGGCGATTCGAACAACCCTTTCAACCAACCGGGCGTTGCTCTCAGCCAATACACCCTTTGAATAATAGATATTGTCCTCCAGTCCGACCCTTATATGGCCTTCCATGATCATGCCCATGACGGCCATGGGGAGCTGACTGGCCCCCACGCCGATCACCGACCAGGTGGACCCCGAAGGGATGATTTCAGTAAGATGAAGAAGGGATTTAAAGGTGGCCGGCATCCCGCCCTGGACCCCCAGAACAAACTGGAAGTGCAGGGGGGGTTTAAGAAGGCCCCTTTCCAGAAACCGCAAGCAGGTATAAACCATGCCGACATCAAAAACCTCCAATTCCGGCTTAATCCCTTGGGCCAGGGTGGCTTTAGCCAGGGCCTCTAAAAATTCAGGGGGATTTAAAAAGACATTGGGCCCCATGTTCATGGACCCGGCATCAAAAGAAACCATTTCCGGATTCAGGGTCAGGGGTTGAAGTCTTTCTCCGACCGGCAGATTCCTGCCGGGAATACCGCTGGTGGTCAAGCACAAAACCGCATCGGTCTCATTTCGCAGCCGGTCAATCACCTCTTTGAAGATGGCCGTGTCCTGGGTCCCCAATCGGCTCTTGGGGTCCCTGACATGAATGTGGAGTATCGAGGCCCCTGCTTTCCAGGCCTCGACGCCGGACCGGGCAATCTCTTCGGGCGTGATCGGAATATAGGGAGTCTGGTCGCGGGTAATTCGGGATCCGGTTATTCCAACGGTAATGATCATTTTTTCCATAGGGTCTCCTTTAAATATTCAATCACTCTTTGATCCGCCCGGGGAAAGGGAAAAAGGTCCAGTTCCTGTGGACGTACCCAGCGGTAGTCCATAACCCCGAGAGGAAGAATTCGCCCCTTGAGCTTACGACAAAAAAAACAACGCAGGGTGATTCTGAAATGGGTGTAGGCATGACGGACTTCGAAAAAAGGTTCTCCTACTTCGATTTCGATATCCAATTCTTCGCGGATTTCCCTTTTTAAACATTCCTCCAGGGACTCCTGGAGTTCTTTTTTTCCTCCGGGAAATTCCCATAAGCCGCCCAACAAACCCTTTTCCGGCCGCCTGGTGATGAGGATCTTTTTCTTCTGCCTGATCACGGCCGCGGCCACATCGAAATGGGGGATCTTTTTCTTGGGCCTTTTTATGGGCAGCAAGGACGGCTGGCCGGAGCGATAACCCTGACACTCTTTTTTTAGAGGACACTTCAGACAATCCGGACTTCTGGGAGTGCAGATTAAAGCCCCTACCTCCATCAAGGCCTCATTAAACAGGCCGGCCGTTTTAAGAGGAAGTATTTTTTCAGAAAGGTCCCAGAGCCTTTGAATAGTCTCCCGTTTCCCAGGATCCTGGTTGATATAAAAAAAACGTATCAACACCCTTTGTATATTTCCATCCAGGACCGGAAAGGGTTGTCCGTAAGCCAGACTCAGGATGGCGCCGGCCGTTGATCTTCCGATACCGGGCAGTTTGAGGAGCTCTTCCATCCCGGTGGGGATTTCTCCTTGATACCGGCCGACTAAAAGGCGGGCCGTTTGATGGAGATTTCGAGCCCGGCCGTAATAGCCCATCCCTTCCCAGGCTTTAAGGACTTTTTCCAGAGGGACCTTGGCCAGAGTGCGGACATCCGGGAATTGGGTCATAAAGCGGCGGTAAAAAGATTCGACTTGTCCAACCTGGGTCTGTTGAAGCATAATTTCAGAGACCCAAATGGAATAAGGTGTCCGCTGTTTGCGCCAGGGCAGGTCCCGTTGATTTTTCTGGAACCAGGAAATGAGTTTTTGTCTGGGAAAGGAAGGCATGGATGGGATGGAAAGCGACTAATAATCCATGAGGCTCCCCGGTCGGATGGCCTGATCTCCATATTTGTCCTGAATCGCATCCAGGGCGCGGTTAAGCTGAGCCCCTTTTTTTAATCCATTTTGATCGAACAAAGGCAACTGGCCTCCACCGGGCTTGGTTAACAGGGAAAGGTAGATCCCCAAGAGTCTGACGGGCTTCCTGCCGATCTCGGTCTTTTCCAGGAGGTCCCGGCAGGAACGATAAATAGTCCTTCCGTCATCGGTGGCCGCCGGCAGGGTCTGGGATCGGGTAATCTGGAGGAAATTGTTATAGGTCACCTTGAGGGTAATGGTCCGGCCGCCCACTCCGTGCCTCCTTAATCGCTTGGCCACCCGGTGGCTTAAAACCAAAAGCGCTTTCCCGGCTTTTTCCTTCTCCAAAATATCTTCCGAAAAAGTCTCTTCCCGCCCAAGGGATTTTATTTTTCTCTCCGGCTGGACTTCCCGGTCATCAATTCCTTTGGAAAGAAAATATAACTGAAGCCCTTGTTGTCCGAATCTCCTTTGTAAAAGGTCTTTGGGCAGGCGGCTCAAATCCCCGATGGTCTTGACATTCAACAAGGAAAGGTCCTTTTGGGTCACCTTTCCCACTCCCCAGAGTTTGTCAATCGAGAGGGGGTCCAAAAATGAACGCACATTCCCTTCAGGCACGACGGTCAGGCCATCCGGCTTATTGAGGTCGGAGGCGATCTTGGCCACCAATTTCGAAGGGGCGACACCGGCGGAAACCGTCAGACCGATATCTTCTCGAACCAATTTTCTGATCTGCCCGGCGATCCCTTCTGCCGGACCGAAGAGTTTTAAGGAACCGGTCACATCCAGAAAGGCCTCATCAATTGAAAGGGGTTCCACCAAAGGGGTGAAGCGGAAAAAGATCTCGAAAATCTGATCGGAAACCTCCTTATATCGGGCCATCCGAACCGGCAAAAAAATACCCTGAGGACATAAACCCAGAGCCGTGGCCATGGGCTGGGCCGAATGAACTCCGTATTTTCGAGCCTCGTAAGAGGCGGCCGAAACTACACCCCTTTGTCTGGGACCGCCGACGATAACCGGCTTGCCCTTTAAGGCCGGGGCATCCAGCACCTCCACCGAGGCATAAAAAGCATCCATATCCAGATGGATGATCTGTCTTACCCGGGTCCCCATGGCTTTTATTTTTTCTGGTCTCTTAACGTATGCAGCCTAAAATCAGAACTTCGGAAGAGCTCGGTCAAGGTCTTTTGCAACAGGTTGTTTAAAATTTGCTCGCTTTCCGGAGAAAAATCATCCGGGGTAAAGGGGACCCGTACTTCCCGATGGCCGATTTTTTTGCTCCAAACAATCGCACCGTCGGGGGGACGGATCAGGTAGGCCTCTATTTCCACCTCGGCAATATACCGGCCAATTTGCTGGACAAAAAAATGAGATATCGTCCCTCCCACCAAAAAGTCGACCTGGATATAATGAAGCTTTTTGAGCAATGTTCTTATGTCATTACTATTGATCTGGATGGAATAAATTTCGTCGGTACTCAGTTGATAGCCATAGGACGCCATCTCTTTTTTAACTCCCCGAGTGACCAAATAAGATATACTGTTGGGGGCGTATAATTTTATTCCATAGAGGGAGGCCTGGCCTACCCAATTGGGATTTTCTTGGCCGTTTAGGGTCTGGTCTTCAAAGGGAATGACCGCTATTTTTACCGAACCGGGCAGAGGCGTAGGGACTTTGGCCGGAGAATACCCCAGGTCAATGGTCTTAAAAGTGGTGCATCCCCAGGAACACAGGGAAAGAATACCAATCAAGATGATCCCCCAACGAATCCTCATTTAGCCTCCTTGCCTCATAAATTGTTTTTGCAAGGTCCCCTGGGCCGACCCGGCCCATCCTTAATGGAAATTGATCGATACCTCGGGGCCGATTACTAAATTAGTCTAATTTAATCATTTCCTTTTTGCAATATTATTTAAAATATTGACATGGCCTGGACTTTCGGATATAGGGAAATTAGGGGAATGTTGAAAAGCCGTGGCCGACCTGCCACGGCTTTTTTAAACTATCCCCAAGGGCATTTTTCTTATCTTATCCAAGGCAAGGAAGACCAGGCTGTAGAGGCCTATATCCATACTTATTAGGAGGTGTATTATGAAAATAAGAGATTTTTCCGGGTGCCACATTCCATTAGTCACTCCCTTTAAAAACGATTATTCGTTGGATATAGACGGCCTCCGCCGCCTGATCAATTATTTGATAGAGGAAGAAAAGGTGGATGGACTGGTCCCTTGTGGAACCACCGGCGAGTCCCCGACCCTTGACCACGAAGAGCACAACAAGGTCATCGAAATAACCGTCAAAGAGACCCGGGGCCGGGTTCCGGTAATAGCCGGGACCGGGTCCAACAGTACTCAGGAAGCGATCATGATGACCAAACATGCCGAAGAAGTTGGGGCCGACGCCACCTTGCAGGTAGGGCCCTACTATAATAAGCCGACCATGGATGGCATGTTGGCCCATTTTGAAGCCATCGCCAATCATACCAAGCTGCCTATTTTGATCTACAACATCCCGGGACGGACCGGGCGAAATATCGATCCTCAAACCCTGATCAAGCTTTCCGAAATAGATAATATCATCGGGCTTAAAGATGCCTGCGGGGACATGACCCAAACCATGGACATTATCGCCGGCATCAAAAAAAGGGGAAGACCTTCTTCGTCCTTACCGGTGAAGATTCCCTGACCTACCCCCTGGTGGCCTTAGGCGGAGATGGGGTCATCTGCGCCGTAGGCAATGTCATCGGCCGGGAATACACCACCATGTGTACGCTCATGAAAGAAGAGAAGTGGGCCGAGGCCCGGAAGATTCATTATGACACCCTGTCTTTGGTCAAGACCTTGTTTATAGAGACCAACCCCGTTCCGGTAAAAGAAGCCATGCAGATGATGGGGCTTCCGTCAGGACCGGTCCGACTCCCGCTGGTGGCCATGCGGCCGGCCAATCGGGAACGACTGCGACAGGAACTCATTGCCGTGGGCCGATTGAAGGGTTGATGGATGGAAAAAGAAAAAAAATCTGGCTCGACGGCAAATTTGTTCCCTGGAACTGGGGATGGAAGTGGTCGAGCAGCGCTTTACCCGGGATGAGCTGTATCTGGCTGATGAAGCTTTCTTTTCCGGAACGGCGGCGGAAATCACCCCCATCCGGGAAGTGGATAACCGCCTGGTCGGAGAGGGCCTTCCAGGACCTATCACTCGGAAAATACAAAATATTTTCTTTAAGGCCGTCAAGGGAGAAGAAGACCGCTACCGTTCCTGGTTGACCCCCCTATAAAATCCTCAGCCGAAATCATCCTGATTAAAGGGGCTTAGGGAAAACCTCCCTAAGCCCCTTATTTTTTTGCTTGACATACCATATCTGGTATTTTAACCTTCCAATCATACAAGATAAAGGATGAAAAGAAAGGACTCGGCCATGGGGACGATAGTTGAATTGCATCAGGATCCAAAGACACCGGAAGTCAAAGAAACCACAGATCTGGCCCTTTTTGTTCGCACTTCTAATGAAGATCTGGTTACCTGGGACCGCCGGCGGATCGTAGACGCCCTGGTTCGAGAAACCTTTGTCGATCAGGATACCGCCGAAGCCATCAGCCGGGAAGTGGAGGAATTCATCTTTTCCACCAAGATCTCCATGGTCACCGCCCCCCTGATCCGGGAACTGGTGGACTCGAAATTGATTGAGCGGGGATTGGAAAAGGCCCGGATCATGCACACCCGCCTGGGGGTCCCTCTTTACGATGTGGACCGGATGATCCTCCAGCCCAACAAGGAAAACGCCAATGTGCCCCACGGGCCGGAGGCCACCAACCTGACCCTGGCCGAGGGGATCAAGAAGGAATACGCCCTGCTCAGCGTCTTTGCCCACCAGGTCGGTGACGCCCATATGCGGGGTGATATCCACCTTCATGACCTGGGTTTTATTGACCGGCCTTATTGTTCAGGACAATCCCTGGAATATATCAAAAAGTTCGGGTTAAACCTGCCCAATGCCCTGTCCATGGCCAAACCGGCCAAGCACCCCGAGGTCTTGCTGGCCCACATGGTTAAATTTGCCGCTGCTCTTCAAAGTCATTTTGCCGGGGCCATCGGCTGGGATGCGGTTAATCTTTTTTTCGCCCCCTACCTGGAAGGGTTATCGGATCGTGAAATCAAACAATTGGCCCAGATGATGATTTTTGAGTTTTCGCAACAGGCCGTGGCCCGGGGCGGACAGGCCATTTTCACGGACATCAATCTCTACTGGGAAGTACCCCGCCATTTCGAAGGCGTTCCGGCCATCGGCCCCGGTGGGGAGTACACGGGAAAGACTTACTTGGATTATCTGCCTTTGGCCCAAAAATTTGTCTGGCTTTTATTTGAGGTCTTTAAAGAGGGAGACGGGTCCGGACGTCCCTTTTTCTTTCCCAAGCCTCTGGTTCATATCACCGAAAAATTTTTCCAGACCCCGGGCCACCAGGAGTTTCTGGATCATATCTGTGAGGTGGCCGGTCTGAAAGGAAACACCTATTTTGTCTTTGACCGGGGTCAGACAGCCAAAATTTCCGAATGTTGCCGTTTAAGTTTTAAACTGGAGGCCCAGGATCTATTAGATGCCCATGAACCTTGGAAGATGCGTTACTGCGCCCTACAAAATGTGACCCTTAATTTCCCCCGACTGGCTTACCTGGCCGAAGGAAACGACACCGCCCTCTTTGCCAAATTGGCGGAAGCGATGGAGTTGGCCGTAGAGGCCCACCTGCAAAAAAGGGACTTTATCCTCAAACTGCTTTCTCTCGGGGAAAAAGGCCCCCTGTCATTGCTGACCATGGACCGGGATGGGAGCCCCTATCTTCGCTTGGAACGGGCCACTTATCTAATCGGCATGGTGGGCTTGAATGAACTGGTTCAGTACCATATGGGGGAAGAGCTTCATCACTCAGAAAAATCGATCAAGTTCGGACTGAAAGTCATTGCCTACATGAAGCTTTTAGCCGGACGGTTCAGTCAAAAATATGGCATGCGTTTTGTTTTGGAACAGACACCGGCCGAAAGTACGGCTTACCGTTTTGCCAAACTGGACCTTCAAAAATATCCGGAGCAGGCCGGAAAGGTGGTTAAAGGGGATAACGCCCGGGGGGAGGTATACTACACCAATTCGACCCTCTTTAATGTCTCGGTTCCCCTGAACCCGATGAACCGGGTCCGCTATGAAGGTATGTTTCATCCCTTGATTGAGGCTGGGGCCCTGACCCACATCTGGATTGGGGAATCAAAGCCCCACAAGGAATCCTTGGCCAATTTTATCGTCAAGACCTTCAAAATGACCAAGAACGATCAGATTGCCTTTTCCCCGGAATTTACCACCTGTCGGGCCTGCGGTCAGACCTCCCGGGGATTAGCAGAAAGCTGCCCTTATTGTCATTCCTCGGATGTGGATGGGATTACCCGTATTACCGGGTACTTTACCAAAATCTCCAGTTGGAACAAGGGAAAGATCGGAGAACTCAAGGATCGATACCGAAACAGCCCTTATTTCCAGGGGAATCAAGCAACGGAATTGCCATCTTGATGCGGATGTATTAATTTTCAGATGTCAAGCATCCATCATCTATCATCATTTTCTTGAGGAGGTTTCCCATGACCTTATTCACCAAAACGAATTGCCAAAAATGTCTTTATATCAAAACCCATTTTAACCTTCCTTCTCTTGGAATTCAGGAAGAAATCCTGGGCGAGGATAATCCCGAGGCCTTGGCCCATCTGGCCTGGCACGAATTGGTCGAAACCGCGCAAAAAGAATTACCCATCTTGATCTTAGATGACAGTACGGCCGTTGTCGGGGCCATTCCGATTAAAAAATTCTTGAGTCATCAGTATGGAAATTAAAGGATTTATTGAAACCTCTTTTCTGGATTGGCCCGGGAAGATTTGTGCAGTCCTCTTTTTGCCCTCCTGTAATCTGCGTTGTCCTTTCTGCCACAACTATGAACTGGTCCTTCATCCGGAATGGTTATCGCCCTATCCCTGGGATCACATTCAAAAAAGGCTATCGGCCCTGCGAAGCTGGCTGGAACGGGGTCTGCGTCACCGGGGGCGAACCCACCCTGCACCCCGATTTGCCCGAGCTATTGGATCAAATTCGTCACCTGGAATTGCTGGTCAAATTGGACACCAACGGCACCCGGCCGGAGGTGTTGGATTCTCTGGTTTCCCGAAACTTGATTGATTATCTGGCCATGGATATCAAAGGGCCCTTAGACCAGGAAATGTATGGACGGTGTGCCGGAGTGCCCACTCCCATTGCAGAGATCAAAAAATCCATGGACCTGATCTTTTCCGGCCGGGTGCATGGGGAGTTTAGGACCACGGTAATTCCCCAGTGGCATACTCCCTCGGTCCTGGCCCGGATGGCCCTGGAATTAAAAGGGGCACCCAAATGGACGCAGCAGGAATTCAACCCGGCCCGGACCCTGGACCCGGCCCTTGGGTCAAAAAGGCCATCTCATTCCCAGACCACCCATTAGGTCTCTTTGGCCATTCCGATGCCCGATCTTGTCCTTTTTCTGCTTGACTTTCTCTTCAAGGAAAGATAGATTCCGTTTATAGATTTGGGATGTCCTTAAAGAAAGGACTTCAAGGGAAGACGGTGTAAATCCGTCACGGACCCGCCGCTGTAACCCCGCCCTTTTTGTTTTGAAAGGGGACCTTTTTAGCCTCCGTGCGTCACTTTTCCACTCAGGGTGGAAGGGGAAGGCCGCTGAAAAGGCGGGGAAGTCAGAAGACCTGCCCAAAATGGTAACCGGATATTTCCCTCGCGGACTGGGGGACGGTTGCAAAACAGAGGGTATAAAAAACGGTATCCCCGATCTGGTTTTTTGAGATTCGGGAATTTTTATTTTTGGCCATTGGAAAAATTAAGGTTGGAAAGGAAAAAAGCATGAGTACACTCAGCAAGACCATTGAATCCATCAAATACGCAGATCGGGCCTTGGAGCCGGCCATACGGGCCCACCTGGATCAACTGACCAAGCCTCCCAAAAGCCTCGGCCTGCTGGAAGACTTGGCCGCCCAATATTGTTTGATCACCAATAGATTAACACCCTCTCTGGGCAGGAAAAGGATATACACCTTTGCCGGAGATCATGGGGTGGCTGCAGAGGGGGTCTCGGCCTATCCCAAAGAAGTAACTCCTCAGATGGTTCGAAATTTGCTATCTGGCGGGGCAGCGGTCAATGTCCTGGCCAGGCATGCCGGGGCCGAAGTAGCCGTCATTGACATCGGGGTGGATGATCCTTTAAACGAGGCCCCAAACTTGATCCGCCGCAAAGTCAAATCCGGCACAAACAACATCGCCAAGGGGCCGGCCATGAGCCTTGAGGAAGCCGGACAGGCCATAGAAGTCGGGATCGAACTGGCCCGGTCGGCGGCTCAAGACCAGGTGACCTTGCTCGGAACCGGAGAAATGGGCATTGCCAACACCACCCCATCATCGGCCCTTTTTGCCGCCCTTTTACCTTGCCCGGTGGAAGACATTACCGGCCGAGGCACCGGTATTGATGACGCCGGGCTGGTTAAAAAGATTGAAGTCATTAAACAGTCCTTGAAAGTCAATCAAGAAAGGTTGTCTGATCCGCTGAGCGCCTTGGCGGCCCTGGGGGGCCTGGAGATTGCCGGCATCTGCGGCCTGTGTCTGGGTGCGGCGGCCTCCCGTATTCCGGTGGTGGTCGATGGTTTTATTTCTTCAGCCGGGGCCTTGGCCGCCTGCCGATTATGCCCGCCGGTGCGGGACTATCTCTTCTTCAGCCACCTGTCCGAAGAGGCCGGCCATGCCACCTTTTTACGGATCTTTAAAGTAGCGCCCATTTTGGATTTGAAAATGCGTCTGGGAGAAGGGACTGGTGCGGCCCTGGCCATGTCCGTCATCGAGGCTTCCGTCAAGGTCTATAACGAGATGGCCACCTTCGCCTCGGCCGGTGTGAGCGATAAAGGATTGTGACTGGCCCGTCAAAGACCTAGACCGTATTCTGCTCGGCCCTTCCCCTATGGACCGGGGTTCGGGCCGACTATCGGGTTGGCCAACAGGCCGATGCCTTCGATGCGACATTCCACGGTCTGCCCGGCCTTAAGGAATACCGGGGGCTTTCGGGCAAAGCCGACCCCGGAGGGCGTGCCGGTCATGATGATCGTGCCGGGGAGTAAGGTCAGAGACCTCGACAGGTAGGACACGATCTGCCGACAGGAAAATATCATATCCGCAGTGTTGGAGTCCTGCATGGTCTGCCCTCCCAGGCGGCAGGAAAGGTTCAGGTTGTCGCCGTCAAGGTCAGTCACAATGACCGGGCCTATGGGACAGAAGGTGTCATGGCTCTTGCCCCGGGCCCATTGCCCGTCATTGAACTGGGCGGTCCGGTTGGAGACATCATTTCCGATGGTATAGCCCAGGACGACCCGGGGAACTTCCTCTTCGGAAACATTCTTGGCCTTTTTCCCGATAACGATCACCAGTTCGACTTCATAGTCGATGCTGTCCTGGTAGGCTTCGGGAAGAACGATCGGATCTCCCGGTCCGCAGAGGGTCGTCGTCGGCTTGAGGAACATCAACGGCGCGGCCGGATAGGACATGCCGCCTTCGTCGGCATGTTTCCGGTAATTGAGGCCCAGACAGAGGATGTTAGGTGGAGACACGGGTGCCAGTAACCGAACTGAACCCATGTCGATGGCTTTCTGGCTTTTGGTGAGTTCCGTGAAGGGATCTCCATCACAGGGATGGACCCGGTCCCCTTCAACGATCCCATACCGGGTTTGTCCGTCATACCGATAGCGCACGATCTTCATGACTGAAGCCTCCTTATCAGATTGTCGAGCCTGCCCGCCGGGACTCTTAAAATCGATTGTGTTTTATCTTTCCGTAATCGAGTTGCTCGGCAGGAACCGGCGTCTTGGTCTCTCCGGGAAAGCCGATACTGATGATCGATGCCACCCTCAGATTCTCAGGGATGTTGAGAAGTTCCCGGATATAGGCTTCGGAGGTCTTCTCCGCCGAATGGGGCCTGTTCCTGATCTGAATCCAGCAGCTTCCCAAGCCCAGGGAGTGGGCCGTCAGTTGGGCCGTGATGGCGGCGATGGCGCAATCTTCGATCCAGACATCGGAACGGGTCTCGTCCCCGCAGACCACAATGGCCAGGGCGGCGTTTTTGACAAAGTGCGAACCGTGCTCTTTGGCCCTGGAAAGCCGGTCGAGCAACTCAGCCTCATCGATAAAAATGAAGGTCCAGGGATTGTTCCCCCGCGAAGAGGGACATCGAAGCAAGGCTTCTTTTATTATCTCCAGGGACTCTCCGTCGATAGGCCTCTTCTCATATTTTCTGATGCTCCGCCTGGAGCGCAAAATCTCGATCATAGTCCCCTCCGGCCCATGGGTCTTTTTTTGCAGATTATAAATTAATCTAATATGAAGCGTTATCCCCTGTCAAGGATTGTTTCCGGGGTGTGTTTCCGGGGACGAGGGGTTAATACTTGATTTCTCTTTCAAAAAATTATATTATATTTTATTTTTAATACCTATTATCCCAATAAGGAGGATTTAGTCTATGGCTATCATTAATTTCGGTGGCGAGAAAGAAACGGTGATCACCCGCAAGGAGTTCAGTCTCGATAAGGCCCGCAAGGTACTCAAGAACGAAGTCATTGCCGTCATCGGTTACGGGGTGCAGGGCCCGGCCCAGGCGCTCAACCTCAAGGATAATGGTTTCAAAGTCATTATCGGCCAATCCCCAAAATTCAAGCGCGACTGGGACCGTGCGTTGGCGGATGGCTGGGTGCCCGGCAAGACCCTCTTCGACATTGACGAAGCCGCAGAGCGGGGCACCGTAATTCAGTTTCTGATCTCTGACGCTGCGCAGCGCCAGATCTGGCCGGAGATCAAGAAACACCTCGAAAAGGGCGACGCCCTGTACTTCTCCCATGGCTTCTCCATCACCTACCAGAAACAGACTAAAGTTATCCCGCCCAAAGATGTGGACGTCATCCTGGTGGCCCCTAAAGGATCAGGCACCTCGGTACGACGCAACTTCCTGTCCGGCGCTGGCATCAACTCATCCTACGCGGTCTTCCAGGACGCAACCGGCCATGCCAGGGAGCGTTGCCTGGCGCTCGGCATCGGCATCGGCTCAGGCTACCTCTTCCCCACCACGTTCCAGAAAGAGGTCTACTCCGACCTTACCGGTGAGCGCGGTATCCTGATGGGCGCATTGGCGGGTGTGATGGAGGCGCAGTATGACACCCTCCGCGCCCACGGCCACAGTCCATCGGAGGCCTTCAACGAGACCGTTGAGGAGCTCACTCAGTCACTCATCCGTCTGGTCGACGAGAACGGTATGGACTGGATGTTCTCCAACTGTTCTTCGACCGCCCAGCGGGGCGCCTTGGACTGGATGCCGCGGTTCAAGAAGGCCACCCTGCCCGTGTTTAAGAAACTCTATCAATCGGTGGAGTCGGGCGTTGAGACCCGTCGTGTCATCTCATCATTAAGCCATCCGGACTATCAAGAACAGCTCGCCAAGGAACTTGGGAAGATCCACGACTCCGAGATGTGGCGCGCCGGGGCAGCAGTCCGTGCCCTCCGTCCGAAGGAGAAAGCGAAAACCATCACCGCATCGACGAAAGGGGTCAGCGGCCGCAAGGCGTAGTGGTTGCCGGCCGTATCGTAAACTGACTTGCCCTGCATGAAATACGAATCATGGCGCATTATCCGAAGGACCTCGGCTTCCTTCTTTGCGCTCCGCCGCAGTTGAAGGCTTCCGCACCGATCCGGCAGGTGAAGGGTTCATCAAAGACCAGCTTGATGACCTTCCGAAAATTTAATTAAAGGAGAAAAAGAATGGGAATTCGAACCGTTGAAGAGTACAAGGAAAGCCTTAGGGATGGAAGGCGAGTCTATATTCGGGGTAAAAAGGTGGAAGATATTACCAAGCACAAGATCCTGGGCATCACCTGTGACACCATCGGCGCCGGATATGAATTGACCGCCTCGGAAGACCCGACCGTGCGGGACCTTTTTGTCGCCCCCCATCCGGAAACCGGCGAGCCAATCAACCGACTGTTCATCACCCCGCGGAATACCGAAGATCTGAAAAACAGAACCCGGATGATTCAGCGTTCCATAGAAATTATCGGAGGTCTTCCCTTCGGCAAGGATATCGGGACCGACTGTCTCGATGCCACCTTCGTGGTGGCCGGCCAGATGGGCAAGAAGCAATATCAGGAAAACGCCCGGAATTTTCTGGAACACTTGAGGAAAAACGATCTCCATACCTGCGGCGCCGTCACCTGCGTCAAAGGGGACCGGTCCAAGGAACCGTCCAAGCAGAAACACCCTGATTATTACGTCCATGTTGTGGACAAGAATGAACAGGGGATCACCGTCAAAGGCGCTAAGATCCATATCACCAGTGCCCCCGCGGCCAATGAGATCATCGTCGTACCCACCCGGCAGATGCGTGAAAACGAGGGAGACTATGCGGTCAGCTTTGCCGTGCCGGCCAATACCGAAGGGGTCACCTTTATCTGCCGCAGCGGGCGCGGGACCTGGTCGGACCACGAGTTTCACGCCGACCGGCCGGTCCGGGAGTTGACCGAAGCCATGATCGTCTTCGATAATGTCTTTGTCCCCTGGGAGCGGGTTTTCATGTGCGGTGAATGGCAATTTTCCATGTTGCTGGCCTATACCTTTGCCACCTTCCATCGTTTTACGGCCATCAGCTACAAGGTGCCTTCGGTGGAAGTGATGGCCGGCTGCGCCGTGGCCATGGCCAAGTATAACGGATTATTCAAGGTTGGACATATCCGGGACAAGCTGGCCGACATCGCCGCCTATGTGGAGACCCTGCGGGCCCTGACCAATGCCGCGGCCCAGGACCCGGTCATGTACGGCGACATCGCCGTGCCCAATCCCTTGATCGCCAATATGGCCAAGCTGCACTTCGCCAGCAAATATCACGCCTTTATCGAGCTGATTCAGGACATCTGCGGCGGCATCATTGCCACCTCCCCGGACAAAAAGGACTGGGAGAATCCCGATATCCACGATTACCTGGAGCATTATCTGGGAGGAGCGGAAAAGTACGATACCCTGGACCGTCTGAAAATGATCCATGAGACCATGCGGCATGTCTGTTCTCACGAATCGGCCTTTCATGAGGTGACCACTGTCCATGCCGAAGGATCTATGGCCGCCCAGAAGATGATGATCTTAGCCGAATCGCCCCTGGACCGGTATGAGGCCATGGCCAAGGGGGCCACCGGCATCATACCCCGGGGAAGCAACACCTAACCGGGATAGCCGGGGGCTTAGCTGATAAGTTAGGGGCTGGGGGCATGAAATGTCCCCAAAATATTTGGAATCATCAGACGAAAAAATCATCCAAAGGTCCGCACCCCCTGGTTTAAGGTTGCCTATTCAAACAGTTTCTGGAACAGATGCGATACCTGTCCCTTTCCTGAACAACCTACGCTATCTGATGATCGTATTGGTGCTGATTTATCATGAGTAGTAAGAGGCAACTACATCAGCCCCTTATAATACCCGCCATCCACCTGCGTGGTCGTCCCAGTGATATAGGAGGCCCGCTCCGAGGCCAGAAAGACCACCAGGTTGGCCAATTCTTCCGGTCTCCCCATCCGTTTCATGGGGATCTGGGCCTCCCATTCCTGAATCACTTTTTCCGGCGAGATCCCTTTTTGGGCGGCCATAGCCCCGGAAAGCTCTTTGACCCTTTCGGTCAGGGTGACGCCGGGGCAGACATTGTTGATTAAAATGTTATATGGGGCAAAGTCATTGGAAAGGGTCTTGGCCAACCCGATCAATCCGGTCCTGAGGGCATTGGAGAGAATCAATCCCTCCAAGGGCTGCTTCACGGCCACCGAGGTTATATTGATGATCCGCCCGAACCGCTGTTCCTTCATCAAGGGCAGGCATTCCCGGATCAGGATGACGGCGCTCATCAAGGTCAGATCAAAAGCCGATTTCCATTGTCCGTCGGTAATTTCGGCAAAGGGCAAAGACGGCGGTCCTCCGGCGTTGGTCACCAGAATATCCAACCGGCCGAAATGATCCAGGGCCTCTTTGAAGAATCCCCGGGCCTCTTCAGCCTTGGACAGGTCAGCCGCTATTCCCAGAACTTCCACCCCGGTAGCTTTAGAAATTTCGGTCGCGGCCGTAAAAATATTTTCTTTGTTGCGGGAACAGACAGCCAACCTGGCCCCTTCCTTGGCCAGCCCCAGGGCCACGGCTTTGCCCAAGCCTTTACTGGCCCCGCAGACCAGGGCGATTTTATCTTTGATGCCTAAGTCCATATGACCTCCTTAGTATGAAAAGAAGTTGGGAGTTTGGAGAAAACAACTCAAGCTCAAAAGCTGATAGCTCGAATTTTGTAGCGGATGGCCCGTCAACCCTCACTCGACAGTCGTCACATTATTTTTAAACTGCAACTGATACAACCGATAATAATACCCTTTCTTTCCCATCAATTCCTCATGGGTCCCATCTTCCACCAGTCTTCCCTCATGGATCACCAAAATCCGCCGGGCTTGCCGGAGGGTAAAAATCCGGTGGGCGATGATCAGGGAGGTCCGCCCTTCCAGCAATCTTCGGATGGCCTCCTGGACCAGGGATTCGGTGTAGGCATCGACCTGCGAAGTGGCCTCATCCAAGACCAGG
Organism: uncultured delta proteobacterium; assembly: GCA_963838485.1. Classification (GTDB taxonomy): domain Bacteria; phylum Desulfobacterota; class RBG-13-43-22; order RBG-13-43-22; family RBG-13-43-22; genus RBG-13-43-22. Next base: position 24,190 of record CAWIRY010000140.1, read on the forward strand.
ATCAAAGGATCTCGGGCCATCACCCTGGCCATGGCCACTAATTGCTGCTGCCCGGAAGAAAGGGAATCGACCTGTTGGCCTTCCATCCCGGCCATCTGGAAATCCAGGTGCCCGCTCTCTGTAAGTCCTTTCTCATTTTTCCCGGAAACCGTAGCCTCCTGAAGAAATATATTTTCATTGAGATCACCGGCAAAAAGAAAGTTTTCCTGGGGGACCAGGCCGATGATGGAGCGAAGCATTTTTTTGGAAAACGCGCGGATGTCTTTTCCGTCAATCAATATACGTCCTTTTTGAGGGTGGTAAAATCCTTCCAGGAGTTGAATCAGCGTGCTTTTGCCCCCGCCGGTCATCCCCACAATAGCCACCGTTTCCCCGGGTTTGACTGTAAAGGAAAGGTCCTTAATCACCGGATGATCGGGAACATAAGCGAATCCTACATCTTCAAACCGGATTTCTCCCTTGAGGTCGTCGGCCGTCTCCCGGGCCTGGTCTTCCGACCCTTCTTCCGCCGGTTCATCCATGAGGGCGAAAATCCTTTCCAAAGAGGCCATGGCCGCCTGCATGACGCTGTATTTTTCGGTCATTTCCCTCAAGGGTTTAAAAAACATCTGGATATAAGAAAGAAAGGCCACCAGGGAGCCAAGGCTCAGGGTCTGCCGAATGACCCGGCCGCCGCCGTACCAGATCAGAAGGGCCACGGCCGTGGCCGAGATCAATTCCATCAAGGGCATAAAGAGGGCAAAGACCTGGACCTGTTTCATACCAGCCAGAAAGGCCTGGTGGTTGACCCGCTCAAAATCATCGACTCTTTTTTTCTCCCGGACCAGGATCTGGATGAGGGCCAGGCCGGACAGGCTTTCCTGGAGAAAGGCATTCAACTGGGCCACCCGCCGGCGCAGGTCCCGGAAGGCGTCCCGGGCCTTACTGCTGAAAACACGGGCGCTGATAAAAATCAGAGGGATCATCGTGAAGGTCACCAGGGCCAACCGGACGTCCAGATATAAGAGGATACTGAGGATCCCCAAGGCCAGGAACAGGTCTTTTACCAGGGTGGCCAAGAGGGACTTGACCATCTCGTTGAGGTTTTCGATATCATTGGTGACCCGGGTGACCAGCCTCCCTACGGGGTTGTGCTGAAAAAACGACAGGGAAAGCGTAAGGAGATGGGAAAAAATTTTCATGCGCAGGGTGTGCATGACCCGTTGACCCAACCGTTCCAGGACCATGACCTGAATATATTGGAGTCCGAAGTTTACGGCCAGGATCAGGAGCAACAGGAAAGCCACGGCCCTTAAGCCATTCCAATCCCCGGTCAGGATATGGTGATCAATGACCTGCTTGGTCAGATAGGGCGGGACCAGGTCGAGCAAAGTCAGAAGAACCGACAGGGACAGCCCCAGGAACCACCAGTTACGCCAAGGCCACAAAAAGGGGAAAAGCCTCTTCAACAGGCCGAAGTCATAAGGCCGTCCAAGCTGTTCGCCTTCGATATACCCGAAATCATTAAAAGGCACTTAAAAGACCCCCTGACGCAATTCCAGCTCCAATCGCTGATATTGGTAAAGTTGAAAGTAGAGTCCTTGTTTTTGGAGTAATTGTTCGTGGGTCCCGGTTTCGGCCAGTTCTCCGGCTTCCAAAAGAAAAATCTGGTCCACTTCTTCCTGGCCGATCAATTGGTGGGAAATGTAGACCGTTGTCTTCCCTTTTCGAAAACGGCCCAAGGTTTCTTTAATGATCTTTTCGGTATTCAGGTCCACGGAAGAAAGGGTATTATCCAGGATCAGGATCGGGGGGTTTATCAGCAGGGTCCGGGCCAGAGAAAGCCGTTGTTTCTGCCCGCCGGACAACAAGACCCCCTTTTCTCCCACCACGGTATCCAACCCCTGGGGAAAGGCCCGGACTTCTTCCTGAAAGGCCGCAGCGGCCAGGCATTCCCAGAGGTCTTCTTCCCCAGCCTGGGGCTTAGCCAAAAGTAAATTGGCCTGGATGGTGTCGGAAAAAAGAAAGGGTTCCTGGGGAATCAGGGAAATGGTTTTTCTGAGCCCGGACAAGGGAAGGGAATGGATTTCATGGCCGTCTAAAAAAATACTCCCCGAAGGCGCATCCAAGAGGCGGATCATCAGCATGGCCAGGGTGGTCTTGCCGGAGCCGGTCTTTCCGGTTATCAAGTAGGTGCGACCCAGGATCAGACCAAAACCAACCCCCCTCAAGACGGGTCTTTCTCCCTCGGCATAAGAAAAAGTCAGGCCTTTAACCTCCAGGCGGGCCCCAAGGAGTGACGGGGCCGTCAGGCCGGAAAGATCGGCGATCTCGGGACGTTCGTTAAGAATACGCTCGATCCTTTCCAGAGAAACGGCCCCTCTTTTGATGAGATTGATAACCCAACCCAGGGCCATGACCGGCCAGGAAAGGAGCCCCAGGTAACTGATAAAGGCCACAAAATCACCGGTGGTGATCACTTTGGCCAAAACCTGTCTCCCGCCAAGCCAGAGAACGACCGCCAGGCTCAAGTTGGTACTCAGGATCGACAAAGGAAACAGGTTGCCGGTGATCCGGGCCAAACGGATATTTTGGTCCTGGTACTCAAGGCTGTAACGGGCCAGGTTTTTCTCCTCCCGTTCCTGCAGGGTATAGGCCTTGACGACCATGATCCCCACTAAACTCTCCCGGACTTTTTCCATAATTTTAGAAAAGGTCGCCTGGACCATCTCGAATCGCTGATGGAGCAAGCGGGTCAACCTTTGGGTCATAAAGGCCACCAGAGGCATGGGCCAAAGGGAAATGAGGGTCAATTTAAGGTTGATATAGGCCATGAAGGCAATGGCCGCAGAGCCCAGGACCAAAGAGTCCACTAAGGAAACCAGACCCATGCCCAGGGCCATGCGAACGGCCTCCATATCATTGGTGGCATGGGCCATCAAATCGCCGATCGCGGTCCGATGGTAATAGGATTGGGAGAGGGTCATTAAATGGCCGAAAAGACGGTTGCGCAGGGCCTCTTCGACCCGGCGGGCCTGACCGAAGATCAGCCGGCGCCAGATCATCCGGAGAATAAAAATCAGCAGTGCCGTAGTTAGAATCAGCAGGCAATATTTGGTAATCCCCGGGCCGATGGTCCTTTTAGCCGTTAGCTCATCGACCGCCCCTTTTATAAACCGGGGGATAATAAGCTGGAGAAAATCCACGGACAAGAGCAAGACGGTACCCACGATCAGGGGGATCAGCCCTCGGCGGAAATAAGGCAGGAGCATTCGGTAAGATTTCATAAACGGGCAGTAGAAAAACCCTTCCTCGAGAAAACAAGTTTTCAAAAAATAAGATAAATGGGTTACAATCGCTGGTCAATGAAAATTTTCTAATAAAGGCCTTTACCCTTTTAGGGAAGGCAGAAGTAATCACAATTCCCCGATCGGCCGCATGGCGGCGGTCATGATGGACAGCGGTGAGACCTCCTTTTATGTACTGGCTATTTATTTCGGTTCGGTGGGAATCTCCCGCACCCGCCAGGCCGTTCCCGCGGGCCTTATCGCCGATGGAGTCAGTATCCTGATGTCGGTCTGGATCGTCCGATTTATCTTTGGATGACCTTGAAAAATAATCGTTCAACCCGGGCATGTTCCCTTTTTCACTTGTAAATCCGGGGTTTTTCACTTGACATCCCCAATATCTTATTTAAAATTAAATCTAATTGAAATTTTTCCTTCTTAACCAAATCCTCTTGATCCAAAACCCGGGGAACAAAAAAAAGGAGGTAATGATGAACCTGATTGATTTTCTAAGCAAGGTGGAGGTTTTTAAAGGGCTAGATCAAAACCAACTGAATACGGTAAAAGATTGCTGCCAAATAAAAAAATTTGTGGAAGGGGAAAAGATTTCCGGAGAAGGGGAGGAGGCCACTTTTCTCGGGGCGGTTATCGAAGGCGGCGTGGACCTGCGGTATGATCTCCCTGGACGTAAATCATCCGAAGAAATGACCATCACCACTATCACCGAAGGAAAAGTCTTTGGGTGGTCCAGTTTTGTCCCGCCTTACAAATTAAGACTTTCTTCGTATTGCTCTTCCAAAGGCTGCCAGCTTATTGAGATCAATAGGGACTGTTTGCTCAAGGTCTTCGAGGCCCAGGCCTTGATCGGATATCGGGTTATGACCAATGTGGCCATCGTCATAGGGACCCGGTTTCAACAGTTACAGGATGAGATTGCATTGTTTGAAGGAGAAATCCTGTTGCATCACAAGGATAATTAAAAAAAAGTACAAGGTAACCCTATCCTCTTTTCAATCACGGCCAACAATTCCGCAAGGGTCTCACCTCGTAAGGCACAGATCGGGAAGGCCTGATAACGGGCGCACTGTGTGCGGGCATATTCCTTGGAAACGAGATCACCTTTGTTAAAGACCCGAACCATGGGGATTTGGGAAAGCTCAAGTTGGGTCAATAGATTTTCCACCACCGTCATCTGCTCTTCAAACCGGGGATTACTGACATCGATTACATGCAATAAAAGATCGGCCTCTTCCAGCTCTTCCAGGGTGGCCCGAAAGGCGCTCAGCAGGTCCTTGGGCAGGTTTTTAATAAATCCGACCGTATCCGTAATAATGACTTCTCGATCCCTGGGCAGTCTCAGCCGGCGGCTGGTCGGATCCAGGGTGGCAAAGTAGCGGTCTTCCGCCGCAAGACGGCTGTGAGTCAGGGTATTTAACAGGGTGGATTTGCCGGCGTTGGTGTATCCGATAATGGAGATCACCGGTAATTCCCTCCGGTTTCTTTTCCTTCGCCGCTCCTTTCGCTGGGTTCGAATGGCCTCCAACTCTTTTTGAAGGCGTTGGATTTTTTCCCGGACCCGGCGTCGATCGATCTCCAGCCTGGTTTCTCCCGGCCCCCGGCCCCCGATCCCCCCGGTCAAACGGGACAGGGCATCATCCCGTCCGACCAAACGGGGGAGGATATATTTTAATTGGGCCGTCTCCACCTGAAGTTTTCCCTCTCTGGTCCTGGCCCGCTGGGCAAAGATATCCAGGATCAACTGGGTTCGATCGATCACTTTCAGTTCAGTGAAATCGGTCAGAGAACGAACCTGGGAAGGATTCAGGTCTTGGTCAAAAACCAGCAAGGAAGCTCCTAATTGAAGGGCCCGGATGGACAAACTGCTTAAGCGGTCTTTGCCCATCAGGAATTTGGGGCTGATCTCTCTTCTGGATTGAATCACGGTTTCCAGGACCGATAGACCAGCCGAACGGGCCAATTCCTCCAATTCCTTCAGGGATTCCAGGGCGACCGACCTGGGTTGGGTGGTCACACTGACTAAGATGGCCTGTTCTCCTGGAGAATGAATCCCTTGAGAGGAAATTTTTCTCCCCCATTCATCCTCCAGAGAACGAATCAGCCTCAGGACATCGACTTGGGATTGTCCGACCTGTTCCGGATCCAGAATCATCCATTGTTGACCATCTGGATTGTCGGGCCGGAGGTGAGCCGTGTACAACCACTGGGCCTGGCCTTTATTATTGATTCCAACAGCGGTTACCATATCCAGGCGCAGTAGGGCCAGGTCCATTTTGTCTTCTTCGCTGATCGGCTCCCCTTTCAAATGGGTATGGAGCAAACGAAGGCCTTTGAGACGGCCAAAACCGGCCCGAAATTGGGTGAGCGGCGGAATGACAATGGATTGGTCCGTGCCCAGGATCACCGTCTCGATCCCGCCCCTACGATCGATTAAAAGACCAATTTGACGATTGAGGTCGAGGGAAAGTTGGCCTATAAAATGGGCCAATTCGGGAGAAACAATCTGGGAGGGATCTACCTGGCGGCGGTAGAGGGATTCGAGTTTTTTTAATTGAAGGGCTTTGAGGCCCGAAGTCTGTCCAAAAATACGGTTAATCCTTAATTCCTCCTAATACGGTTCTTCAACACCGGCGGCCAGAGTTTCAAAGCGGGTATATTCATTGAAAAATTTCAGAGAAACCGAACCGGTGGGTCCATTACGATGTTTTCGGATTAAAATTTCAGCAATCCCCTTTTGCTTGGAATCGTCATTATACATTTCTTCGCGGAATAGAAAACAGATTAAATCCGCGTCCTGCTCAATGGCCCCCGACTCCCGGAGATCGGCCAAGACCGGCTTTTTATCATCCCGGCCCTCGGGCCTTCGATTGAGCTGCGACAGGGCGATAACCGGAAGATTGAGTTCCTTGGCCAGACCCTTTAATGATCTGGAGATCTCGGATATTTCCTGTTCTCTTCTTTCGGATCCTTCTCTGCCTTTCATCAACTGGAGATAATCAATAACGATCAAACCTAAGGCCTTTTCCGCTTTTAAACGCCGGGCCTTGGCCCGCATCTGCAAGACGCTCATGGTAGGCGAATCATCGATAAAGATCGGGGCATCGGATAAGTTTCCGGCGGCCGCGGTCAGCTTGGGCCAGTCCCATTCTCCGATAAATCCGGTCCGTACTTTATTGGAATCCACTTTGGCTTCGCTGCAAAGCATTCGTATGGCTAATTGCTGCCTGGACATTTCCAAAGAAAAGATAACCACCGGGACTTCATGATCCACGGCGGCATTGCGGGCGATATTCAAGGCAAAGGCGGTTTTCCCCATGCTGGGACGGCCGGCGATAATAACCAGGTCCGAGTTTTGAAAGCCGGAGGTAAGCTTGTCTAATTGGGGAAATCCTGAGGGAACCCCGGTGACCGTTTCTTTTCGGTCGTATAACTGTTCAAGGGTTCCGATGCTTTCTGTAATGACCTGACTGAGGGGATAGACCAGGGGATTGATCTTGGCTTCCGAGATTTCAAAGATGGCCTTTTCAGCCTCATCCAGCAGGTCCTCGGCATCGCCGGCGAAGTTATAGCCTTTGCTGGCAATCTCGGTAGCCCGATTGATCAGGCGGCGCAGGACCGACTTTTCCCGGATGATGCGGGCATAGACATCTACATGAATGGCCGAGGGGATAGCATCGGCCAGGGAAGTCAAATAGCTGGCACCGCCGATATCCTCCAAGTGTCCTTTATTTTGGAGGATTTCCATCAAGGTGATCAGGTCTACCGGGGTCCCTTTTTGATAGAGATCCAGCATGGAATTAAAGATCTTGCGGTGGGTCTCCCGGTAGAAGTCCTCTCCGGTCATAACTTCCAGGACCCTGGAGATGGCCTCCGGTTCGAGCAGGATACTCCCCAGAACCGACTGCTCGGCCTCGATATTCTGGGGGGGAATTTTTAGATTCGCTCCGTTCGAGCTTTTCATGGAGTTTTATTTGTTTTCTACCACACTGACCTTGAGGGTAGCCGTGACCTCGGAATCTAACTTGATGGGCACTTCAAAATCACCCAGGGTTCGGATCGGTTCCTTTAAAAGGATCTTTTTCCGGTCCAGGGAAATGTTCTTTTCGGCCAATTTTTCCATCAGGTCCTTGGTTGAGACCGATCCATATATTTTTCCTTCTTCCACCACCTTGCGCGACAATTCCAGGGTCAAGGTCCCAAATAGTTCGGCCAGCTTTTGGGCATCCTCTAGATCTTTAGCCTTTCTTTTCAGAATGATCCGTTTCTGCTCCTCCAACTGTTTTTGGTGGTGTGGGGTTGCCTCCAGGGCCTTCCCCTGGGGGATTAAAAAATTTCGACCGTAGCCGCGGGCCACCTCTACCAGGTCACCGGCCTTCCCCAAGGTAGCAATATCTTCTTTTAAAATGACCTTCATTGTCTAACCTCCTGAAGATGATGGGGTAATTTTATCTAATTTTCCCCGGCAAAGCAAGTTTTTGGAAAACGGCTTTGACCAAGGGAAAAAAGGAAGGGGGCCTTTAAAAAAGCCCCCCTTCTTCTCTTGAAACTTAACAATAGGTTGAAGAAATCCTTCAACGATAAGGACCCGTTTAATGTTGAATGGAGGTGGCCAGGTAGGGCAACAGGGCGATCTGTCGGGCCCTTTTAATGGCGACCGTCAGTTCCCGCTGGTGTTTGGCACAATTTCCGGTGATCCTCCGGGGGATGATCTTTCCCCGCTCCGAGGTAAAATGCTTTAAGGTCTTGGAATCCTTATAATCGATGATCAAAGAACTATCGGCGCAAAAACGACAAACCTTTCGGCGGGGGAAAATTCTTTTTTTCCTTCTTTGTTGAAGCATGGCCTATTCTCCTTCCTTTTCCGTTTCGTTTTGTTCCACTTCCGTTTCCTGAACTTCTGCCGGTTCAGGTTCTTCGGAAGTGATCTGGGCCTCCTGAAGGAGCTGTTCTTTTTTTCGTTCTTCTTCCAGAGACTCGGGATTGAAGGGATCACGGGTCTTGACGGTGAGAAATTTTAAGATCTTATCATCGATTTTGAGGTTCCGTTCAACCTCCCGGATCATGGAGCCGGGGCCGTAAAAATCAACCAGGATATAGTTCCCCTTGGATTGTTTGTTGATATCATAAGCCAACCGCCGCTTGCCCCAGTCCTCGGTTTTAATAATGGTACCCTTTTGGGCAATAATGATCTGGGTATACCGATCCGTTACTGCCTTGGTCTCCTCCTCACTCAACTCCGATTGAATGATAAAAATAAGGTCATATCTCCTCATACTTCCTCCTTATGGATTATAAAAGCCCCCTAATGGGAGCAAGGGGAAGTTAGTATAATTACTTTCAATTTATTATTTTGTCAAATTAAATTTAAATCCGTTTCCATCCAATCAAACCATAATCTCTTTAGGTACTCGAATTAACAATGAATTACAGCTTGGTTCGATGGTTTAAGAAATTTCTGCCTCATGTCTCGTTGGTCCCTTTTCGGTTAATATCGTTCGGCAGGTCTCTATTTCCCGAAATAGCAGGCCCGGATCGCTTTTTTATTCATTTTACCCATGGCGGTAACCGGAAGGGCCTCTAAAAAACGGATGTCCCGGGGACGCTTAAAATCGGCCAGCTTGTCCTTACAAAATTCCATCAACTCCTCGGCCGTGGCCTTCATCCCTTCCCGAAGGACGATAAAGGCGGCCACATCCTCGCCCAGCTTGGGATGGGGCTTGCCCACGACGCAACACTGCTGGACGGCCGGGTGCTCATAAAGCACGCTTTCCACCTCCACGGAATAGATATTGTAGCCGCCCCGGACCAGCATATCTTTTTTGCGGTCCACATAAAAGATATAGCCGTCATCATCGTAATAGGTCAGATCCCCGGTATGGAGCCAGCCGTTCCTGAGCGTCTCCTCGGTGGCCTCAGGATTCTTATAATATTCCTTCATCACATTGGGGCCGCGGAAGATCAGTTCTCCCACCTCGCCGACCCGCACATCCTTGTCCTGGTCATCGACGATGCGCCCTTCCATGTCTGGGGCCCAGGGAAGCCCGATGGAGCCGATCTTGGACAAGTGGTCCTCGGGACCGAGCCGGGTTCCGCCCACGCCCCCCTCGGTGAGGCCGTAAATATTGACGAGCTTCAGCCCGGGCCAGGCCTCCAAAGCCTGGCGGATGACTTCTTCGGGCATGGCCGATCCGCCGTAAGACATGATCTTCAGGCTGGACATATCAAATTCCTTAAACCGCGGGTGCTGCATGATAAAGATGATCATGGTCGGGCCAGGCAGATGGAGGTGGTCCTCTCCTGCTCCACCAGCCGCATGGATTGAAGCGTATCAAAGACCGGCTCCCAGATCAGATAATAGCCGTACCAGAGCCAGGTCATGATATGGGAGCTGACACCCGTGGAGGTGAAAAAGGGAAAAGGGGTCTGGTGTTTCATATAGCCGTAATGGAGCCGGTGAAAACCCCAGGCATTGCCGTGCAACCGGCCGCAGGCCAGCTTGTTGGCCTCGGTCAGGACCACGCCTTTGGGTCGTCCGGTGGTGCCGCTGGTATAGATAATATCGGCCTCGTCTTCCGGGTGGATTTCAACGTGAGGCGCAGGGTCGCTGTTCTTCAGGAGCTGTCCGTAAGGAATGGCCCACTCCGGAACCGCTTCCCCCTCTTTTTCGATACCAATAATTTTTTTGAGCTGCGGGACCTTCTCCCGTATCTGGTCCACCAGGGTTTCGTACTCCTGACCGTAAACCAGATACTCCGTATCGCTGTTGACCACGATATACTCCACTTCGCGGGCCACCAGACGGACATTGACCGGGATGAAAATCGCCCCCACCTTGCGGGCGGCCAGATAGAAGCAGACGTTTTCCAGATAGGAGGCGTTCATAAAGGCCAGTTTCTGCCCTTTCCGAACACCAAGGTCGTAAAGGCCGGCGGCCAGGCGGTCGACAATTTCCTTGATCTCCTGCCAGGTCAACCTTTGCCACTGGCCGGAGCGGTAGTTGACGGCATACAAGGCCTCCCGGTCGGGAAAGGCCTCCAGGTTTCTCTGGAAGGCCTGCTGGATGGTTGTCGGTCCGTTCCACATGATGGTTCCTCTTTAATAAAAAACCAGGGTTCAAGGATTCCAGGATTCGAGGGTCTGAATCTCAAGGCCTTTCACTTGAATCCTTGACCCCTGGACTCCTTGAATCCTTTTTTTGCTGGAGTCCACTCACAACCCCAAGTAGGCCTTGCGCACCCGGTCACTTTTTAAGATATCTTTAGCATCACCAGATTGGACGACCTGCCCGTTTTCCAGGACATAACCCCATCGTCCCAATTCCAGCGAGGCCTTAACGTCCTGTTCCACCACCAGGACCGTTACCCCGGCGGCGTTTATTCTGGCCAAAACAGCGAAAATTTCTTTGACCACCATGGGGGCCAGGCCCAGGGAAGGCTCATCCAGCATTAAAAGCCGGGGATCGGACATCAAGGCCCGGCCGATGGCCAGCATTTGTTGTTCCCCACCGCTCAAGGTCCTGGCCATCTGTCTGGATCTTTCCAAAAGCCTGGGAAAGAGGTCAAAGACCTTGGCCAAATTTTCTTTTCGTTTCTTCCGCACCCTGGGCAGGATAGAGCCCAATTCCAGATTTTCCAGGACATTCATGTAGGGAAAGACATGGCGGCCTTCGGGGACCTGGACCAGCCCCATCCCGACCCGCTGATGGGAGGGCCAGGCGGTGATGTCCTTTCCATCGAAAACAATCGTCCCTTTTTTGCAGGCAATGATCCCCGAAAGGGCTTGAAGAAGACTCGACTTTCCCGCCCCGTTGGAGCCCACCAGACAGGTGATGGCCCCTTCTTCAACGGATAAGGAGACCTCCCTGATGACCGCCACGTCCCCGTAGCTTACGCTTACCTTTTCAAGGCTAAGCAGATTCATAACCGTCACCCAGATAGGCCTTAATCACTCGTTGATCATGAATCACTTCACTCGGAGTTCCTTCCATAATCTTTCTGGTTTCAGCCAGCACCATCACCCGGTCGGACAGAGACATGATGGCCTGCATGACATGCTCTACAACCAGGACGGTCAGACCTTGGGTCCTGATCTTTTTGATCAACTCCACGGCTTCACCGATTTCGTAAGAGGTCAGCCCGGCCATGACCTCATCCAAGAGAAGGACCTCGGGTCCCGTGGCCAGGGCCCGGGCTAATTCCAATCTCTTCTTGTCGGCAAGGGTCAGGGTATGGCCCAGGGCATCTTTCTTGTCCAGCATACCTACAAAATCAAGGACCGCGAGGGCCGATTCGGTGGCTTGGCGATTTTTGTGTTGGCGGCAATAAGCCCCGACCATGACATTGTCCAACACGGTTATGTTTTCAAAGGGCTTGACCAGTTGGAAGGTCCGGCCGATCCCCATTCGGCAGATCAAATGAGATTTATGGATGCCGGCCAAATCCTTACCCCTGAACCTGACGATTCCACCGTCCTGGCGATAAACACCGGAAAGGACATTGAACAGGGTGCTTTTCCCGGCGCCGTTGGGCCCGATGATCCCGAAGATCTCCCCTGACTTTACGGAAAAACTAAGACCGCTGATGGCCCATAGTCCCCCGAACCTTTTGGAAATGTCTTCCGCTTCGATGATGGGAAGCGATTCGGGTTGGCCGGTCTTCTCAATCCGGCTGATTCGAGCCTCGGACCCCTTGACCCGGCTGCCTTTATCCTTGGCAGCGACACCCGGACCGAAGACCGGAAGACCTCCCAGGAGCCTCTGGTAGGGGCCGGAGAAAAACTCATGGATACCCTTGGGCATAAACATCACCACCAGGATAAGCAAGGCCCCGTAAATGACAAAGTAAAGCCCCTGGAAGGAAGTGCCCAGCCAGACCCGGAGGAATTCCTGGAGGGGGATGAGCAAAAAGGACCCGATGGCCGGACCGACGACGGTACCCAGCCCACCGACCATGGAGGTCAGGGCCAGGTTGACCGAGGTATTCAAGGAGAATTCGGAATGGGGTTCTAAAAAAAGGACGTATTGGGCGAAGAGGCCGCCGCCCAGGGCCGTCAATCCACCGCTGATGATCAAACCGGTCATCTTGGCCCGGCTGGTGTTCACGCCCAACGATTCGGCGGCCTGGTCCTCATCCCGCAAAGCCACTAATTGATATCCCAGGCGGCTTTTCTTGACCCAGAGGGAAACGCCGAGGGCAAAGAGCATAAAACAAAAGGCCTCAATTGCATAGGGAACCTTGGACTCAAAACAGAGATTGATCAGGGAGGGCTTAAAGGCAATGGAGAGACCTTCGGAGCCGGCGGTCAGCCCTTTGAAATAAACCGCCAAAAGCAGCAGCACTTCGCCAATGGCGATGGTGGCCAGGGTAAAGAACGGTCCTTTCAATCTGAAACAAGGGTATCCGATAATCAAGGCCAGACCAATGGAAAGCCCCATGCTGGCCATCAGGCCCAGCATGGGAGGCAGCCCGTATTTGACAAACAGGAGACTGCAGGTATAAGAGCCCAGCCCATAAAAGGCACTGTGCCCCAGGGAGAGCTGCCCACCAAAACCGCCGATGATGTTCCAGGCGCTGGAGAGTCCGGCAAACATGAAGACCAGGAAGTAAAGATTAAGATAAAACTCATTTCTGGTCAGAAGAAGCAGCGACAAAAGGGCGGCCAAGACGAAAAGCGGACCATAGACCCTGGGTTCTCCGACGGCCTTGAGCCTGCCCAAGACCATTACTTCATCCCCATTTCTTCAGCACCGACGATGCCCATCAAACCCGAGGGCCGAATCAGCAGGACGACCAGAAAAATAAGAAAGGAGATGACCTCCTTCAGGGAAGGGTCGATGTAATAGCCGCTCAAGGAATCGGTGATTCCGATGATGAACCCCCCGAGGAGGGCACCGACCATATTACCCATGCCGCCCAGGACAACGACCACAAAGGCGGTCAAAACAAAATAGACCCCGACGGAAGGAAAGACATAGTAGACCGGCAGGATCAAGCCGCCGGCGATCCCGACTAAGGCCGTTCCGATGCCGAAGGTCAGCATATAGATTCGGTTCAGGTTGATGCCCACCAACTTGGCGGCCATCTTGTCCTGAGCAATGGCCCTGATCTGTTTGCCCAGATTGGTATATTTCAGCAGGAGAAAAAGGGCGATGGAAACCAGGATGGCCGAAAAGAAGATGACCAGCTTGGCATAGGACAGAGAAAGAACCCCAAGATGAAGGGTCTTCTCGGCAAAGGGCATACGGATGCTCTGGTAGTCGCCGGTGAACAGAAAAAGGGCCAGATTCAAAAGCACGATCGAGAAGCCCCACGGTGGCAAAGACCTGCATATAGGCCGGGGCCTCGCGCAGGGGCCTGATGATGAGCTGATCGATGGCCATGCCGGCCAGAAACATCAGGGGGATGCCGATGACCAGAGACAGGTAAGGGTTCAGGCCCAGGAAGGTGTAGCTGAAGTAGGTAATATACATGGACAGCATCAGAAATTCGCCGTGGGCGAAGTTAATCACCCGGACCACTCCGAAGATCAGGGTCAACCCGATGCTGATCAAGGCATAAATCCCCCCCAGCAGTAACCCGTTGACAATAAGCTGCAACAGAATCATCGTGAAATCACTCTCCCGAAAAAAATCAAACCGGATGATAGCAAACAGCAATCAGCTTTTGGAAAATGGCCTTTGCTGATTGCTGTTTGCTATAGGTTTTTATCCCCGGCCGGAAACCCAATGTTTCCGGATGAATATTATTTGGGGATCACCAGGTGTTTTCCCGGAGAGGCCGCTTCTTCCGGGTCGACGATGACCAGTTCTCCGTTTTGCCACTGGGTCACGAAATAACGGGCCAGCATGTTTTGTCCCATGTTCGGGCTCCCCGGCGGATAGAATTTTATTCCATAGCGGAGAAGGGTCTTATCCCCGGGAATATCCGTTTTGATGGCCGCCTGGACAATCTTTTCCGAATCCATGGATCCGGCTCGTTTGATCACATCCCACAAGGCCATGGTTCCCATATAGTTGATGACGGAAAAGACGGCCGTCGGCTGAAGGCCGAAGGTTTTTACATAGAGATCGGCCATCTTATCGATCCCCTGGGCGTATTTTGGGTTGATATTATAACCGGGATAGCCCACATTGCAGACCTTGTTGTTGATGGCTCCGCCCAAGGCCTTTTGGTATCCGGGAAGGTTCATGCCCCCTCCCGAACCGACGATCATCCTGACTTTCAGACCCAATTCTTCAGATTGTCTGAAAAACAAAATCCCGTCATTTTCATAAGAGGACTCCAGGATGACATCCGGGTTGGCCGCTTTCAACCGCATCACCAGGGAAGAAAGATCGTTGGTCTTGAAATTGTAGGATTGATCTAAAACCAGGTTCACCCCGATTTTCTTGGCCAAGTCCCTGATCCCCTCGGCGCAGGCCGTGCCATAGGCCGAGTCTTCATAGATGCTGGCGATTCGAATGTTGGACTTGGTTTTTCCGATCTTCGAAGCCAGGACCTCAAGGGCAAAGCGGAGTTGATCACGGCCCAGGTCGGAGCCCGTAGGACAGGTCCGGAAGACATGCTTCAGGCCCCTTTTGGTAATTTCATCGCCCACGGCCCCCAATTCCCAGTAAACCACCTTATGCTGGTCGGCCTTGGCACTGGCGGCCAGGCTGATGGAACTGGAAAAAGAGCCCAGGATCACCGAGACCTTCTCCACCGTGCACAGGCGCTCCACCTCGCTGACCGCGGTCTTGGGATCGACCGCGTCCCCGTTGACGAAGACAATCTTTTTCCCGAGTATCCCCCCCTGCTGATTCTGGACGATGCGGGCCAGCTCCGCCCCACGCCAGCTTTCCAAACCCAGGTTGGCCAAAGGGCCGGTTCTGGAAAAGATCGTTCCGATCTTGATTACCCCTTCCTCGGCAAACCCCGCAGCCGAAAAGATCAGCATACTCGCCAAGCAAATCACCCCACTCATTAAAACAAGCTTCTTCATCAGTCTCCTCCTTCTTTAGTGATGATTATTTCCCCCTCAAGGGCAGTAGAATAGTGTTCTTCCATTTAGGACCCGGGCCGGAAACAAAAAAAATATTTGGGCTGGATTAAGGTCCCGCTTTTAATTATGGCCCCGCTGAGTCACTCTTCTCTTTAGCGCCCCGGTCTTTTGGCTTCAATTCACCTGAATTTTCGGGTAAGGAACGATTCAACCGGATAAGCTTCTTCCGCACCATTTGTATATGCTCCTTTAAAATGAAAACCTCATCATAAAAAGGAACCGAAATTTTAATCCGGTCGACGGCCATTTCTAATTTACCGAGACGGTCCAGATAATCGTGGGTGTCTTCCGGCCGGAAATCTTCGGTTATTTCTTTTTCCAAATTTCTAAGCGCCCTGTACCAGCGGTAATATTTCGAACGGTTCCGCCAAGTATACAGCCAGGGCATGATCCCGATCAAGGGGATCAGGATCACTCCCAGAGGAATGAGTATGAGGAGCATGCGGTCGATGAAGGCTGCGGCCCAAAAGGGCAGGGAGTCATAAAGGACCGAGCCCGCCCGATTTGTAAAACCGCCGGGCCTGTTCACTGATCGGAAAATCTCGGGTATTCAATGAGGGGAATTCCCCCGCCCTGTGGATCCACCCGGCGCCGCTGTAAATCTCCACTGAGGCCTTCAAAAGAAGATAAACCAGGGCCGGATGCAGGTCTTTGCGCACGATCAGATTGGCCGTCGAGGCCAGGAGGTGGACGTCCGAAGGCGGGGTTTTTTCGGACAGGCTCAGTATTCCCCTTGGCAAAATCACGTGAGACAGACCGGGGAAAAGCCTGGTGTAGGCTTCTGCCTGGCTGAAACTCATCAGCTTGATATCCTTTCTATAAAGCAGTTCCTGCACCAATGGACTGCCGGCCGTGGCAAAAGCCATAACCACATCCATCCTGCCTTCCATCATCGCCCTTTTTGAAACGACATGGGGTAATTCAAATAACCGGGTCGGGGAATCAGGATAGTAGGCCACTTTCAATAAATCGAGAGCGAATTTTCTGATGCCGCTGCCCTCTGGCCCGATGTTAATCCTTTTGCCTTTAAGCTGGGAGAGATCATCAAGGGTTTCCTGACCCCGGTAAAAGACCCACAAGGGCGTGTAAAACACGCTGCCAAGAGAGACCAGATTCAACAGGCCCTCGGTCTGGCCCATGCCATCCTGGACGAAACCGGCATCGACCTTCTGGGACTCGTCTCTCAGGCGTCTTAAATTCTCCACCGCCCCTGATGATGGAAGCAATTTAACCCGGATGCCATTTCGGGCCAGTATCCGCCGATAGCGTTCACCGAAGAAGGCAAAGGCCCCGTTTTCGCTGCCTATACTTATCACCAGGGTCTTTGGCGGGATTGGCTGGATAAAACGAAGGCTGGCCCAGCCAAAGATCGCCATGATCAAAATGACCGGTATAAAAAATTTTAACCAGGCCTTTACGCTTAATTCCCTGACTTTGTTACGGCCCATGGTCGATCTCACCGATTATAAAGATAATACCATTAAGGTGGGCAAAGATTTTGTTCCCCAAAAGTTTAAGTATAAAAAAATGACGATGGTAAGTCAAGGGGGGCCGGAAAAACGATTTGGGTCGCAGAAAAATGGAACCCGATCCCTTCGGATTAGACAAATTTTATTGAGATTTTAAGGTGACGATGGTTGCCCCCCAGCCGCCGGCTTCTTCACCGGCCGTTTGAAACGAAGAGACTTCGGGAAGGCGCGACAGGATGGCCTGAACAGTCCGCTGTAGGGTCCCGGTGCCTTTTCCGTGGATGATGCGCACCCGAAAGGATACCCCGTTCGCGGCAGGTCGTTAAATATTCAGGGATCAGGTCCTTAACCTCGTTGGGTCTGAAGGTGTGCAAATCCAGAATGCCGTCAATGGGATATTCTATCGGATTTTTTTCAGCCATGAATTAAAGACCTTCTTATTAGACAGGATTTACCGGATTACTTGGATTTTTTTGCCTTTCCTGCAGAAAGGCAAAAACCAATTCGTCAGACAAACGAAACCCAAACATGTAAATCCTGTAGATCCTGTCAAACAAAAACTTTTTCAATCAAAAAATAAAGGCAGACGGTCGGCCAGCAGAAAGCCTTTCAGGGTCGGAAAAATATGGTTATCGGTTACGGAGACCAATTGAGATTCAACCAGTCTGGATAAGGCTTTTTCAATGTTCGGGCTGCCGACAAGGTGTTTGAGGTCTAGACCGGCCCGGTTCGCAAACCCAGGCTGATCGTTTCCAATCGGACCTGCTCTTCGCTGAGTTCCTCTTGTGCCTCTACTGGAAGTCTGCCTTCTTCCAAAGATTGACAGTATCGATTGATCGACCGTATATTCCACCAGCGGCGATTCCCCTGAAAGGAATGAGCTGAAGGTCCTAAACCCAGATAGGCTTGCCGCTGCCAGTATTTCTGATTGTGCCTGGAGAAATATTTTTCCTCCCGGGCAAAATTGGAGATCTCGTAATGGCTATACTCATGATCTTGTAAGAACTCGGAGGTGGCCAGAAAAAAGACGGCTTCCTCCTTCTCACTGATCGGCGTGAGGCTTCCTTTTTCTTTCAGCCCCCAGAAGAGGGTTCCTTTGGCCAGGGTCAGTTGATAACAGGAAAGGTGTTCGGGATTAAAGGCCAGGGCTTTATCCAGATTGGTTTGCCACTGGTTTATGGTTTGCCCCGGGAGGCCGTAAATCAGGTCGATTCCAAGATTCATGAATCCGGCTTCCCTGATCCCTTCCAAGGCCTGCTCGGCATCTTTGACCGTGTGCCGTCTTCTTAAAAACGATAACTCCTGATCATCGAAGGATTGGACCCCCAGGCTGATCCGGTTAACTCCCAACGCATGAAGCCTTTTTAATTTAATCGGGTTCAGGTCATTGGGGTTGGCCTCGATAGTCATTTCCGAATCGGACTCAAAATGAAACCGATCAAAAATCATCTCCATAAGGCGACCGAGCTGTTCTTCGGAAAGAATCGACGGGCTGCCCCCTCCCAGATAAAGGGTATCGAAGGAAGGGAACTGATTTCGATAGAATCCGATTTCCCTTTCAAGGGCATTCAACCAGGGAGTAATCAGAGATTGGTCGGTATGGGAATAAAAATCACAATAGGGGCATTTGTTCCGACAAAAAGGAACATGAACATAAAGACCGGCCTTATTATTGTTAATCTGGGAAACCAAGTTCGTAAAAAACCATCGAAACCCCAAAAAGTCATTCCGGAGCGCTCGGCTTTGCCGAGCTATAGGAGACTTCCGAAGGAAGTTCGGACCGGAACCTGAGAAGCTTTAACTTAAATCTATGAAGAATAAAATAATTTGTCAAGGTAATGTTTAAAATTTATAATAGGTTATCTAATTTAGGCCAGGAAGACAAAATAACCATTTTAAAGAGTTCGAGAATGTGTATAATGGAAGACATGAATACACATGGGAGGGGCTTAGTGAGAACAAATGTGGTGATAGATGATGACTTGATGGAGTCCGCCCTCAGGGCTTCGGGAACAAAAACAAAGAAGGCTGCCATAGAACAGGGTCTCAAGCTGCTGGTAAAGCTAAAAGGCCAGGAAAGAATTAAGGGCCTTAGAGGAAAACTTAAGTGGACCGGCAACCTTGATGAGATGCGGTTAGACAATGATCGTTGTTGATTCCTCCGTCTGGATCGACTACTTTAATGGTAAAAAAACACCTCAGACGAATTGGCTCGATTCTTCGCTTGGGAATATCCCTATAATTGTAGGAGACCTTATTCTAACCGAAGTGCTTAAGGGGTTTCAAAAGGACAAGGACTTCAAGGTCGTACGCGACCTCCTCCTGGAAATGCCTATTATGGAAATGGGGGGGTGTGATTTATCTATACAAAGCGCCCTTAACTACAGGGCTCTCAGGAAAAAAGAGGCCACAGTAAGGAAAACGATAGACGTCATGATAGGAACATTCTGTATTCATTACCGGCTTCCTTTGTTGCATGACGATAAAGACTTCGATCCGATGGTCAAGTTCTTGGGACTGAAAATAGTCGACGCCTAACTCCTAAATATCAGGACATCGGTTACCCTGGGACAAAGGGTTTTAATGTCAGGACATCGGTTACCCAAATTAGAGATTTTAATACCTTCCCCAAAACTAATTTTGGATTTTTCCAATTTTATCCAAAAGGAGCTTAGATATTTTGATGCTCGTATCTAAGATCCAATCCCAGGGTAACCGATGTCCTGATACAGAAAGTGGCATTAAAAGTAACCTATGTCCTGACATTTTCGGGTAACCGATGTGCTGACATTTGGCACCTAACGAATAGCTGTACCGGATCTTGGCAAGGGGTGGCACTACAGGCCATTGGACATCGATGTCACTCGCTTGAATGGGCCTCCGGCCCCGCAGGCTTCGTGCCACGGATCAATCCGCATTGGGCGCCATTGAAAGAGACAGGTGTAATCGAGTAAAGATAACACAATCAAGAGGATTAGACCATGCCAACGATATCCATGTTTTACGGAATACTTATCTTGATGTACTTTTATGACGATAAAAAGCACGCTCGACCGCACATTCACGCAGAATATGGGGACTATGTGGCATCAGTAGCTATAGACGATGGAGAAGTCCTGAGCGGCAGCCTGCCGCCATCCAAGATGAAACTTGTGCAGGCATGGATTGAAATTCATAAAGAAGATCTAATGGCTGACTGGAAATTGGCCGTCGCAGGTGAACCTGTTTTCAAGATTGATCCATTGAGATAAAAGGGGGCACAGAAATGGAAAAAATCATAAGAGCTATTCCATTGAATGACTTCCGAATCGATATCCTCACAAGTAGTGGCATTTCTGGAATTTTTGATGTGAAACCCTATCTGCACGGAAGTGCTTTTGAGGAACTCACGGATGAATCGTATTTCCGCCTCGTCCGTCCCGCCCACTACGGAATTACATGGCCACACGAACAAGATTTTAGTTCCGATACTATTGTGTGGGATATACAAAATGCTCAAAAATGCCCTCCAACGGACGCGGAGAATCCTCACCGCTGAGCGCCAACGTTCGGTGTAGAAAAAATAGATGAAACCTGATAAGACGATCACCATCATGGCTGACTTCGGATTTGGACCCTACGCTTGGCTTAAGGACGCATCGGATGAGTCTGATTACGTAGGGATTAACATAGCCAACAGCCATACGGGCATGACCGAATTCGACATCAAAGATAGCCTTCAGAAAGACTTTGCCCGCTGGATAGGGCTATTCGAGAGAGGTGCACTCGACAACCCTGGTTTTCCTTGGACATCGTTTCATAGGGAAGGTTTGGCTCTTAGCCGCCGATTGAAGGAAGGAATAGGAGAATCTGCCAATGTGGTCTACGTCAAACCGTTTGAAGACCCAGATCACGAAAAAGATGAAAAGACCTGGATCCTTTCAAAGGCAGAAGGGCGAGAAGCTGCCAGAACACGCAAAAGAAAGAGCAAGCGTTCGACCGAAAAAGAAGCATGACGGATTTTGAGGAAATACCAATGACCATCGAATCAGCCGCTTAAGAGGATTGGCCATAAAGTCGGCCTCCCGTTTAGCTTATTTTGGCGCCGACTGCGGTTTCGCCAGTGTAGCGTTGCCCCCTATTTGTGGCTATGCCCCGATTGGCGTCGCCGCAGACGGCAATAACCAGGCCATCGGACACCGATAGCACTTGCTTGCCTGGGCCTTTGGCCCCATAGGCCTCGTGCCACGGGTCAACGCCGCGTTAGCCTGAGAGGAAGATGTTGAACACCGAGATCTCCAAAGCCATCATTGAAGCTGCACAGCTTGTATCCTGTTCCTATTTGCCCAATTTCATGGTTTTGCAGCTAATCATAGGGATTGTGGTGATCGTATTGGTTGTGCTTCTTGGTGCTTATTTGCTTCAGAAGGGCAAGGAGTATGCAAAACAGGAGCACGTAGAGAGGAAGCCTTTATATTACTCACCGCGATTCCATAGGAGGAAAGACAGATGACTTAGAAAGCGTCAACAAATTAACTTTACATTTCACTATAAAATGATATACTTTTGGACATGGATAATGAATCACGCCTGAGACAAAAGTTATCACATATTTGGCCTCATCTAAATGAACGGTCGCGTCGTTTAGTCGCGGCTGCCGAAGCGGTACAACTTGGACGCGGTGGCGTTTCTCTGGTGAGTCGTTCCAGCGGGCTATCTCGCGTCACCATCACCAAAGGCATTCGCGAATTGGGAGACGAAACGGTTCCGACAACCCGGGTACGGCGGGAAGGTGCCGGGCGACCCAGTCTGGTATCAGTCGACCCGAACTTGCCGGAGGAACTGGAAGCCTTAGTGGAGCCGTTGACCCGGGGTGACCCGGAATCGCCGTTACGCTGGACCTGTAAAAGCACACGTGCACTCGCCAAGGAACTGGCTAGTCAAGACCACTCGATTAGCCACGAAAAGGTTGCTCAATTACTTCGGTCCATGAATTACAGCCTTCAAGGCAACCGGAAGACCGAAGAGGGTGACGACCATCCCGACCGAGACGAGCAATTCAGGTACATCAACAACAAAGTTCGCAGGACGATGGCTTCTAAAAATCCGGTCATTTCCGTCGACACCAAGAAGAAAGAGTTGATCGGTAACTTCGACAACAAAGGCAGGCAATGGCGAAAAGTGAAGGAGGCGGAACAGGTCAATGGGCATGACTTTCCGCATCCATCCATTCCCCGGGCCTACCCCTATGGCATCTATGACCTGGGTTTGAACCGGGGCTTCGTCAACGTCGGTACCGATCATGATACCGCCGCCTTCGCGGTAGCCTCGGTCAGGGGTTGGTGGCGGCACGAGGGGCGACGGTTGTATCCCCAGGCGACCGGACTACTGATTACCGCCGATAGCGGAGGCAGCAATGGGTATCGGCTACGACTCTGGAAATTTGAATTACAAAAAATGGCGGATGAGATCAGTCTACCCATTGCGGTTTGTCATTTCCCACCGGGAACAAGTAAGTGGAACAAGGTGGAGCACCGCCTCTTTTCATTTATCTCCTCCAACTGGCGTGGGGAACCATTGCGCGACTATGAGACGATAGTCCAGTTGATTGCCAAAACCACTACCGCCAAGGGTTTAGCTGTGGTTTGTCGGCTTGATCGACGAAAATATCGTATCGGCCGTAAAGTCAGTGACACAGAAATGGCCACCATCAATATTGTCCCCGAAAAATTCCATGGCGAATGGAACTATGCAATTCGACCAAGGGGATGTGCCTAATTGTAAATGTAATTTATTGACAGTTCCTAATGCCATCTCTGCAGTAATCGGTGCCATTGTAGGGGCTATTTGTAGTGGCTGGATCGCTTGGATGGTTACTAAGAGAAATACCGAGCAAACCATTAAAGGGTCCTTCGAACTAATCAATCTTCAGGAACGGAACAAAGCCGCTGCTACCTTTCGTGCCGCATTCATAGAGGATATTATGATTTTGAATGACGCACTTCGCCAAAGAGACCTTCCCCCGGGCTACGTTCCTGACATTATCAAATCTTCAATTAAAGGACACACGAAAGCCTATATAAAATTGTCCCCTTACCTCTCCAGCGAAGAAAAGATGGCCTTCGATAAAGCATGGAAGGGGTACACCGATCCAGAGGACATACAAAAGGAGGGACTTGATCCTTTCAATCCTTATTTCGCCGACGAAAAAATCGTTGAAGAGTGCATTCATTTGGCTGCCTCCAATATAAACCAGTTGGTGGAACTCGCAAAGCCCCAAAAAGACCTGCAGTCCCGTGCAGCGAACCGGCCACAAAGCAGGCTGAGGTGGCCCCAAAAACTGGACAATGTGATAAGCTCTGAGTTGGCCCATTAAAAGGAAGCGCTATAGCAAAAAAAGGAGTGCTATGATGGAAGAACAAATTGCCCTTTTCCTTTCCCGATTTAATAGGCTTAAAAAAGAGGTAAATAATTCCCCTAAGACTCTTTCCTGGCTCGCCAAAGAGAGGGATGATATCCAGGATCTCTGCTATGAACTGGAAGGTAACTATCAAACGATTGCCAAGTTCCTGGCGACAAAAGATATCAAACACACATTTATTAAAGTCCCTTTTGAAAAGGATTGTAAGGAATATGAGTTGAACTACCAAAAGCACGTTTCAATCGCAGCCGAGCCCGCCAGGGAAAACCATGAAATAAAATTAGAAGACATTATTAAATGGCTTGAGATGGATTGCTTGAAAACTGGAAAGACCAAGGAGGAATGCGACCATTTAATAGATGAATGGGTAGAGAAATTAAGACCTCTTGGCAGTTCATTCGATCCATTAAATGACGATCCGGCTTCATTGATGGATAGACTTAAGGAGTATATCGTTGACAGAAGCTCCGATGCCGAGTTTTATGATAAAGCCACTGGAGCATGGTATTTTTACGAAGAATCTATAGGACTTGACCTTAAAGGTATTTACAGACGATGGAAAAATTCTCCTGAATTATTTATCCCTATACATGTTCATGCTACCACTAATACGGAACGACTCATAGATCTCTATAATGAAGCCGTCAAATCCTTTACCTTTGGTAATAAAGTAGCCTCAATAGTCATGTGTCGGGCGCTCATGGAACATATTTTAAAAAAATATTATGGTATCCAGGAAAAAAACCTTGAGAAGATTATTGTCCTTGCAGAGAGAAAATTTCCAAACCTTCAAAAGTTATCCATGCGAAGTAAAAAAAATATTGCGAATGACATTCTTCATGATTATGAGAAAAAGTCAAATACCGAGGACGAATCAGTCATCGGTTTTCTCAAGACAATAAAATTTCTTGTTCAACAGATTCCAGCAAAGGGGATATAATTCTGAAATGCAGGGATAATATGTGTGATTGCGAGATTACCCCCCCTGCTTTTTTTCATTTTAAAAGCTCCTTAGTTTCCATCCGGAAACTGCAAATATATTGAAATTATTAAACAAGTGACTCATTTTTTACTTGCTTTTTGTTTCATATTTTGGCACATTGCTAATACAAGCTACTGATATTATTAACTGAATAAGTTTGGAGAGCACAGCGATGCGTCCAAAAAGAAGATCTCAGATGAACATATTTCATGCTTCTTTTAAACAGGACATCGGGAAAGAGTTGGAGGTCATGTCGCAAATTCTCGATGAAACTCCGAAGGTTCTTGACCAAGTCTTTAAAGATCTGATAGGCACAAATAAATCTGATGTGGGTCGCAGAGGCATGACCGCTGAGCAAGTTTTGCGGTGTACCATATTGAAGCAACATCGCAATCTGACCTATGAGGAGCTGTCCTTTCATCTGGAAGATTCTCAATCTTTTCGAGCCTTCTCCCGAATGGCGATGGGCCAATATCCCAGTGGTTCTACTCTTCAGGAGAATATTAAAGCTCTTAAAGAAGAAACCTGGTAATATGTTAATCAACTGGTAACCGGTTATGCGCAAGAGAAAGGGTTTGAAAAAGGTCAGAAAGTTCGTCTTGATTCGACGGGAGTGGAAAGCAACATCCATTATCCTACCGACGCCACGCTCCTTCAAGATGGAATCCGGGTGATTACGCGATTGCTGATGGATGGATATCAGTTGATTCCAAAACCGGCTTACCGTTTTTCGGATCATACCCGGGTCGTGAAGAGACGAGTGCTTAAGATCAAAGATGCGAAGAAGCCGGCCGAAAGGCTGAAGGCGTACAAGGATAGCCGAAGGGGTGAGAGGATACGCCTTGGCGGCTATATTGGCTTTGGGTTCCTATCCCAGTGAGGGAGAACAGATTATATTTGTTTCTAATCTGACGGAAGGATTGAAGCGGGTCATTGGCCTTTTTGAGCGGATTATGGATCAAGCCAGACGTAGAGTGATCTATGGGGAGAAAGTCCCGGCCAGCGAGAAAGTGGTTTCTTTTTTTGAAGACCATACGGATATTATTGAGAAAGGTCAACGAGAGATTGTGTATGGCCATAAGGTATTTTTGACCGGGGGAAAGTCGGGATTGATTTTGGATTGTCTGATTGAGAGCGGTAATCCGGCGGACACGGATCTGTTTATTCCGATGTTGGAAAGACAGGAACATTTTTATGGAAAGCCGCCTCTTCAGACGGCTGCTGATGGAGGCTTTGCCTCTTTGGACAATCTGAATCGTGCCAAAAAGTTGGGCGTCAAAGATGTTTCTTTCTCCAAGAAACGGGGACTTTCGGTTTTGGAGATGGTCAAAAGCCTCTGGGTTTACAAGAAGCTTAAGAATTTTCGAGCCGGAATTGAGGCCAACATTTCCAGATTGAAGAGAGCTTTTGGATTGACTCGGTGCACCTGGACCGAATGGGAAGGGTTTAAGCAATACGTATGGAGTGCGGTAGTCTCCTACAACTTGGCTGTCTTGGCCAAACTCAAATCGGCCAAGGCTTAATCCTTGATGAACTCGTAAAAAGTCATCAAATTGGACGGCACAGTAAAAAGCTCCAGATGCAAGGCGCGCAAATCCTGAGGAATGAGGCGTACATAGAAGTACGCCGCAATGACGAAAGATGCAGCGCAACACAGCAGATGGACTTTTTACGAAGCGGTCAATCCTTCAACCACTACCAATCGCAGAGTGCAGGAGAAGTGTTTCATAAATCAGTCAAAATTTTTATCAGATTAAAATAAATCATCAATTGTATCTAAATTGAGTAGGATATCCATTTTTCCCAAGGATTTGGAGCCTCTTACTCTACACACAGACGTTTAAAAATGCCCATTTCCGGATGGACACTCCTTAGATTAATTAGCGGGAAATGGATTTGCAGGGATACCAGGATATTGTTTTTCTAATGACTCAATTTTGACTTTATATTCATCCATACATCGCTCTTTTTCCTTTTGAAAGCTATTACTTATATGTTCGGCTAGATAAGCCGGAAGAGCTGAACCACGTGGTATTCCTCTAGCTTCTTCTTCCATTCGCCATTGTTTTAGATAACCCACATATGCCCAATCCTTGCAATTTGCATATTCGTTATTAATTTTCCATGATTCCAATCCTTTTTGATCCCTAATTTTTTTAACTTCTTCTTGCTGCTTTTTCTCTTTTTCTTCCTTTTGCTGAGGTAAATAAATGGCGAAGTAATATAAAAATGATAGTGCTATAATTATCAATGATACGAATATAACAGGATTACGATTAAGGCTTCTGGCTAGTCATATTCACCCCCCTTTATTTACTTTTTAGAAACATAAGGAGTTCCTCTCTTGACGAATATAATAGCACTGCTATATTAGAATTGAAAGTAAGTTTAGGTCTTCGATAAAGGGGGTCTCCCGAAGAAAATGGGACTTTGCAGGTTTGAACTTTACAGACAGAAGGGATAAAGGAATAAGAAGATGCATTCGCCGATCAAAGAATCAGCGGCTCTTCGTAATAAAAAATGTTAATGAAAAAAAGACTGCCTGAAGGATCAGCAGTAACTCTCAATCATGAGGAGGTTAAGACATGCCGATGACATGGGTAATGAAGATTTTCTTTGGGCGGGTATTCCATTTAATGGAGGGATTAGCGGACAACAGCAAGCCCCTTGCGGTGCGGTTTCGGGAGCGGCGGTATGCCTGGGGTTGAGACACCGGTGTTCCTTGGCGGACAAAGAGAAAGCCAAAAAGGCCAGAACGACTATTCGCCTCCAGGCCCGGAAGACTGGTCGGGGATTTCAACAAACAATTCGGGGACATCACCTGTCGGGGTCTTCTGGGGTTGGATTTTAACGAACCCGGTGCCTACCAGAAGTTTTTAGAGGCAGGGATTTGGAAGGATACCTGTGAAAAATATGTCCTGTTTGTTATTGAAGAACTGTATGCCTTCGAAAAAGAGAAAGGATTAGAAATGGTGTAGGTGCAAGAGACCTGTGGGAAGGGATCAGATTCTATGGGTTTAAAGGACAAGCATGCCCGAGAGACCGTTCCTCGGTGGTAAATGATCTTCTTAGAGGCGATATAAAGCTGGCTGAGGCGATGGAATAAATCTCTTTCGGCCATCAACAAGTTGCAGCGGCCTAAATCCCGCCGCGCAGCACGACGGTGGGTTATTCCTGATAAGTCTCTGGCATTGTGGAGACGACGGGAATCGAGCTTACTTTGTGATGGAGGCCCACAGCGAGGAAAAGGCCCTTGCTTTCTTAGACACAGGGTGAATTGAAGAAGCTAAGAGAACAGCGGAGGTTTAAGGGTTTGAATGGTGCTTCATCGAAAAGGACAAGATTGACGATCCCTAAAATAGTGCCTTGAAAGGTCCGCTGAAAACCTATTCGTTTACCGCTCGATCCAGAGCGGGTAAAAGTCTAATTTTTTGTATTTCCTTGACCGCCAGAGAATGGACGACATGGTATAAGTCCCAAGCCAATTGAAGATTAAGCCAAAACTGCGCCTCCATTCCAAACAACCGCTCCAACCGGAGTGCCGTGTCCTGAGTAACGCCTCTTTTCCTATGGATCAACTCATTGACTCGTGGATATGAAACCCCGAGTTTTTCCGCCAATTCCGCCTGTGTCATTTGCAGCGGTTTGAGGAATTCTTCCATTAGCATCTCGCCTGGATGCGTCGGTGGTCTATTTTCCGGAATGCGAATCATTTTCTTCTTGCCGTTAATGGTTCGTGCGGAGATGACTCTGATCAGACTGTCTCTCTTCGTAAATATCACCACATGGAGGCGACCCAAGTCTGTTGATGTTATGGTATATGACAGAGATATGCATGTCAAAGTTTTTCCGAATCAGCTATTTCCATGACTCTTATCTTGAGCTAAACGAAGAATTCGATTATAGTTAGTTTCCATTCGGAAACAGTGATTTTTCGGATGGTGCGATCAGCCATCAGCCCGCCTTGCGCCTTGACTGGCTATTTTCGGAGATGATTCAAACATGTTAAAACTGTTTAACACCCTGACCAAGCAATTAGAGCCTTTTAAACCGGCTAATAAAAAAGTGGTCCGGATCTTTACCTGCGGCCCCTCGGTCTATCAAAGGTCTCATATCGGCAATTTTCGGACCTTTATGTTCGAAGACATTCTGGTGCGTTACCTGGAGTACTCGGGTTACCGGGTGGAACGGAGCCTGATATTTACCGACGTGGAAGATAAGGCCATCGAAGCGGCCGAGAAGGAGCAGACCACCCTGAAAGAGCTGACCGACAGGAACATCCGGGGCTTTCTCAAAGAGGTGGACCTTCTGAAGATAAAAATTCCGGATCGTCTGTCCCGGGCTTCGGAACATGCCTTCGAGGCCGTCAAGATCATCGAAAAACTACTCGGCCTTCGTATCGCCTATTGGTACCGTGGGAGTGTTTATTTCAATCCCCTGAAGTTCCCCGGGTTCGGCCGAATTTATGGCCTGGACCTGAGTCTTTGGCCGAAAAACCCAAGAAGGTTTCATAAGGACACCTATCCGGGTACGCAATGGAACCTGGGGGATTTTATTCTCTGGCACGGCGGGGACAAGGCGGGTAGCGTTTACTGGGAGACGGCCATCGGCCGGGGCAGGCCTTCCTGGAACGTCCAGGATGCCAGCATCCTTTTCAAATATTTCGACGAGCCCCTTTCGATCTTTTGTGGCGGTTGGGATAACCTCTTCCGCCATCATGACTATACCCGGGCCATCCTGGAATCGGTGCGACCCTATCCGATGACCCGATTTTGGCTCCACGGCCAGTTACTGCTGGTCAAGGGCCGGAAGATGTCCAAAAGCCTGGGAAATATCCTCTATACCGATACCGTCCTAAGTCAGGGGTACAGCCGGGAAGAACTGAGATTCTTTCTCCTCGGTCAGCCGTATAGGGAGAAATTAAATTATTCCGATGAAGCCATGAAGACCGCCGCTGAAAAATTACGGGGGTTTAAGGAAAAGGTCAAGGCCCTGACCGTCAGGGGCCGACGGCAAGAGGCGGACCCGGGGAGCATTCGAAAGATCAAAGACCTCTTCAGCCGGGAAATGGATGACAACCTCAATACCCGGGCCGCTTTCAACCGGCTAAGCGGGTTTGTTACCGGGCTCGACATCCCCGCCCTGGAACCCGCGGCAGCCGCAGGGTTCAAGAAAGGATTGAAGGAGATCGATACGGTTCTGCAGGTCCTTTTTTAGGAGAGAGCCTTTCCTTCGCTTGTTTATAGGATCGTTCCGCTCTCGGCAGGCTTTGACCTGGTATCAACCGGCTTGGAATTCTTAGTCTCAAGATGCCTGTTTCAGTCGTTCAGCCACCCACAGCTTAATAATCGATTATCGAGGTACCCCTAAACGTTTTGCTCCTTATCCAACGGCCGAAGAAATGCCCAGTTTATCAGGGGGAAGTACGGTTGATTGGGTTTTCTTAAGGAGGTCTTTAGGCGGGTATCCCTGGCTGTTTCTCTTCCTCTTTTTCCAGAACCAGAGTTATCAGTCGCGCGATTGAATCTCTTTGATCCGCATAGGTTTTTATGGCTTGCCAACGAAAATCCAGGTAACGGTGGGCTAAACGGTTTCTCTGAACCGCCAATTTAACTAAATTACCTTGTTCTTCTTCCGAAAAACCAAGGGACTTGCCGGCTTCTTTCAGGGCTTCCCCATAGCTTTCAACGGCTATACCCTTTTCACTTAGATAAGTGCCGCATACCTCAATCAAGGCCGTAAGAATATTCTCAACCGTTCGTTCCATTAGCTTTTGAAGCTTCCGGTCCTCCTGGTATTCCTTCCAAGTCTTTCCGGCGTAATCCTGCTGGAATTCTTTCATCTCATCTGAAATAAAACGAACGGAATCGAGTATCCTTCCTTTGGCGTAAGTAAACTCAGCCATGATTAAGAACCTCTAAATTTCTTCGGGTGATCGAGATAGACCACTCGGGACCGAAGATTTGAAAATCTTCCATCTGAAGAATGGCCTCATTCCGCAAGCGGATGTATTGTGCAGGGTCCTGAAGAAAGACCGGAATCCCTAAGACTATGGCATTGTAATAAAGCATGGGTTTTCTGAAGTCCGGATAGATAGGTATGAGGCTGACTTCCAAACCGGTTAATTCGGATAAAGAGGCGGACATGGCGGTTAACCGCTGAAAAATTTTTTCAGTGGAAAGGCCTTCGTCTTTAAAAACAACAGCTAGATCAATATCCGAATCCGGCCGGGGAATTCCTCTGGATCGAGATCCGTAGAGAAAAGCCAAAGCGATTCCAAAGCGTCCAGCTTCCTTACCAAAATATCTTTCCAGAATATTCCGGATTAAATTTGACATTTTAATAAGTTATCATTTTTGAAGAGGATTGTCAAATTGTCGGGCGCCCTTTCCCTGGCCTGGAATGACGATGTTGGGAAGGAAGAAGAGATTTGAAAGAGTCTCTCATAGCAGAAATATTTTAAAAAGTGTCAAAAATCAATCCGTATCCGTTTTTAAGACGGCGACAAAGGCGCTCTGGGGGATTTCGACCGAGCCGACCATCTTCATCCGCTGTTTGCCTTTTTTCTGCTTCTCCAGGAGCTTTCGTTTTCGGGTGATGTCCCCGCCGTAGCATTTGGCGGTCACGTCTTTTCGAAAGGCCGAAACGGTCGATCGGGCGATGATGTTGCCGCCGATGGCCCCCTGGATGGGGATCTTAAACATCTGTCTGGGGATTTCCTCTCTCAGCCGGTCGCAGATCTGGACCGCCCTGGCCCTGGCCCGGTCCCGATGGACCATGAGCGATAGGGCGTCTACCTTTTCACCGTTGACCAGGATATCCAATTTGACCAGGTCGCTTTCCCGGTAGCCGATCAGCTCGTAATCAAAAGAACCGTAGCCGCGGGTCAGGCTTTTCAGCTTATCGTAAAAATCATAAATGACCTCGGCCAGGGGCAGGTCGGATTTGAGTTCCACCCGGCCCGGTGTCGGGTAGTGTATCTGGGGATTCAATCCCCGGCGTTCCCGGCAGAGGCTCATGATATTGCCCAGGTAGCTATCGGGAATTAAAATCGTGGCCCGGATAAAGGGTTCTTCCGAGGTTTCTATGGTCATGGGGTCGGGATAATATTGAGGGTTATCGACCACGACGGTCTGGCCGTCTTTGAGGAGATAGCGATACTGAACGCTGGGCACGGTCATGATGATGGATTGGTTAAATTCCCGTTCAAGGCGCTCCTGGACGATTTCCAGATGGAGCAGACCGAGGAAGCCGCAGCGGAAACCCTGGCCCAGGGCCGCGGAAGAATCCTTTTGATAGACCAGGGCCGCATCGTTAAGCTTGTATTTTTCCAGGGCCTCGGCCAGGGACTGATAGTCCTCGGAGGAAATGGGATAGATGGAGGAAAAGACCACCGGCTTGACTTCTTTGAAACCATGCAAAGGGGCCGGGGCCGGATTGTTATCCAGGGTGATGGTGTCCCCGATCCGGGTATCGCTGACGGTCTTGATCCCGGCGATCAGATAGCCCACCTCGCCGGCGGAAAGATCCTTCCGGGGTTCGCGCACCAACCGGAAGAGCCCAACCTCTTCCACCAGATAGGTGGCCCCAAAAAACATCAGGCGGATCGTATCCCCCGGACGGACGGCTCCGTTGAAGACCCGGCAACTGACAACGGTCCCGCGAAAGGGATCGTAATGGGCGTCGAAGATCAGGGCCGTCAAGGGGGCATCAATGCTGCCTTTGGGCGGCGGTATGCGCTCGGTGATGGCCTCCAGGATCTCCTCAATCCCGATCCCCTCCTTGGCCGAGCATAAAAGGGCCGATTCCGAATCCAGACCCAGGTCGATTTCAATCTCTTCCTTGACCCTTTCGATATCGGCCGAAGGGAGGTCGATTTTATTGATGACCGGGATGATGGTCAGGTCCTGTTCCAGGGCGGCGTACATGTTGGCCAGGGTCTGGGCCTGTACCCCCTGAGCAGCATCGATCAGGAGTAAAACCCCTTCGCAGGAGGCTAAGGCCCGGGAGACCTCATAGGAAAAATCCACATGACCCGGGGTGTCGATCAGGTTCAGGTCAAATTCCTCTCCTTTTTTATTGGTATAGGGCAGGGTAACGGTATTGCTCTTGATGGTGATGCCCCGTTCCCGTTCAATGTCCATGGTGTCTAAGATCTGGTCCCGGAACCCCCTTTGATCCACTAAGCCGGTCAATTGGATCAGGCGGTCAGCCAGAGTGGATTTGCCGTGATCGATATGAGCGATGATGCTGAAATTGCGTATCTGTCGCATAAAAAAAGGTTTAAGGTCCAAGGTTCAAGGCCACGGTTCAAGGATTGAAGGTTTAAGGAAAAACCGTGTACTGTAAACCTTATACCTTGTACCGGTGTCTTTTCATGGTTTCAAAAGTTTAAAGCCTAAATCGGGTTCCAAGCGGCGTACCGCCGTACTGTCCAGCAGCTCGATAAGAACCACCTCGGCCACCTGCCAGGTTTTCACCCCGGCCCGCACGCAACCGGTGATGGTGGAATCGTTTCGCCCCGCGGCCACATGCATGTGCAGGCTCGGGTTACCTTCGTCATCCGGAAAGAGCGTTCCCGACCCAACGATTTCGTGGACGTTGTTGAGCATATGAGTCATAGGATGAACACGAGTCGCCCGGCCATCTTCCGGTCCGACAACCAATCGGCTTTTGCAATCGGCCCCTCCGAGGACGATCATATAGGCGGCCCGGATACCCTGTTCGGTTGCGAAGTTTTCGATGGTCTCGTGGAGTATCTCTCCGTCTTCCAGGCGGATAATAAAAATACGCCCTTGTCTGGCTTGCGAATATTGCATGGTTTTTACCTCAAGGGGAAAAAGTAGCGGAAGAACCCAAAAAGAGGAACCACTATAAAATAAGATACACCGAAAAAGGAAAAAACGAAAGGAGAAATTGAAAGAGAGGTTGCTTTGATATGAAAAGCGCATAAAATGAACTTAAGAGTATTTTATAACAACTGAAGAAAAGAGAGGTGATGATCTTGTTTGACATCAAGTGTACCGTTAAATCGGTCAAGGGGTCCTGCTCGGCGGGGTATAAGAAGGGGGACCATTTTTTTATCCGGGGCGGGGTGATGATCGAGGCAGGAGAACCAAGGGGACTCTGCATGTTTGCCCTGCCGGCCCTTCTTCCTTATCTGACCGCCTACTGCCGGGAGACGCCGGAGAGCGATTGGATCAACAGGAAAAGAGAGTTACAATGTCCCGATAATGACAATGCGGTTATCTTCGGTATCGAGAGGATTGGGGCCTAAAGATTTTTTTGAGGAGATTACCGGCTAAAAAAAAGCCGGGAGAAGGGCTCCCGGCTTTTTTTTCTTCATTGAAGTTGTTAGGCCAAGAATTTTGTTTGGACGCTCTTTAAGATGGCTTCGGCTTCGGTGACGATCTCCTGGACCAGGTCGTTGACCTTGGGCAAATCGTTGACCCGCTGGGCCGATTCGCCGGCGGCCAGAAGAGCCTTTTCCTTGTCGCCTTTGTAGACGGCATTGATGGATTCGATCTCGAAATTGATCAGAGACATGTCAATGGTGGTGTAGTCGTCGGGCGCACCCAAGAAAACGCCGGGGGACTTCTTCAAGGTATTTTTCTGATGCTCGATGCTCCGGGGTGTTTTCAACCAGCGGGCCGGGCCGACAAAACCGCGGGCCACTAAGGTTCCCCGGTCACCGGCGGCCACCACGCCCTCTTTCCACATCTGATGAAAATCACTTTCCTCCGTGGCCAGGAACCGCGTCCCCATCTGGGCACCGTCGGCCCCCAACACCAAAGAAGCGGCCAGGGTTTTTCCGTCGCAGAATCCGCCGGCCCCGACAACCAGGGTCTTCTCATCGGATACGGCCTCGGTCACGGCCGGGAGCAGGACCATGGAATGGACCGGTTCCCAGGAGGTATGGAAGCCCCCTTCATGGCCCGAGGCGATGATCACGTCGACACCGGCCTTCTTGCAGCGCAAAGCGGCTTTGACCGAAGGCATGACGTGCATCCAGATCAGATCGGTCTTTTTAACCGCCTCCGACCAGGGAAGGGGATCTCCGGCCGAGGTCACCAGGACCTTGAACCGTTTCTTCATTTCCGGGTTTTCTTCCCGGACCTTCATCATGGTTTTGACGATCACCTGAGCGATGTCCCGCATCTCGGCGGCCACCATGACGTTGACGCCGAAGATGCCCTGTTTTTCCCGGGTCTGCTCCAGGGTCTTTTGAAAGATGGTTCCCAAAATAGTTTCAGGATCGTCGGCAGGATCGGCCCCGCCGGTCCGACAGAAATAGTCATAGATTTCCGGCTGAGTATCCTTGGAGGCTATGCCGCTCGAGCTGATCAGCCCCAGCACCCCGGCATTGGACGAGGCAATGCATAATTGGTTGGTCCCGAAAGGTCCCATTCCGGCTTGGATGATGGGATACTTGATCCCCACCAGGTCACAAAGTCTTGATTTTATCATAAACAACTCCTTCTCTTTTTATTAAGATTAGATGAAATGATGAGTTATCTTTCCACTGTTTTTCTCGGATAAAGAAAAAACTACCTTGTTGAAATTTGTCAACATCTAATAGGCAGACCCTACAAATATCGACTAAATTTTATTATGTCAAGAAGAAAAATAACTAATTTTTATGAATACTGTATTTTGCAAAACAATAACGATGGACCCGTAAAATGATCAGGCCCGTCTTAGGCTGACCTGAAGAAACCCGGGAATCCACTCAAATAATCTTGGTGAAAAAAGAGAGGAGATTTTTGTCAGGAAGGGTCAGGATTTATGACGAAAGACAATCAATCCATGGGAAATGTCATACAAGGAGACACCTACGGTCACTTTGTCTCCCTCGATCACCCGAATTTTAAAACGCTTCATCGTGCCGCACAATTTGGCTGAAATGGTTGTCCCGTTTTCCAATGCAATCATATAGTTACCACCACCGGTGGCCTTGACAACCTTGCCTTCAAATTTGGCCAAGTCTTCTTTAGACAACTATTCCTGCTCCTTTATAGTTCAAGATTATAAGAAAGGTAAGAATGTAAAAAGCCTGCTGACCGGTTTAGCCGGTCAGCAGGCTAATAGCAGACGTTCAATAGATGATCGTAACTAAAAGATCTACCAACGATTGCGGCCGCCTTGCGATCCGCCGCCCCCACTACGACCGCCCGGTCTTTTTCCTTTACCGCCGCCTCCTCCGCCCGGTCCCCCGCGGAACCCCCCTCCGCCTTCTCGAGGGGCTTGGGGACGGGCTTTGGAAACGGTAAGGGTCCGTCCTTCATAGGCGGTGCCGTTCAAGTTATTAATCGCTTCGGTAGCCTCTTGCTCACTGGCCATTTCAACGAACCCGAAGCCTTTGCTGAGACCGGTTTCCCGGTCGGTGATCACTTTTGCGGATTCAACCGTTCCATAAGAAGAAAAAAGTTGGGCCAGGGTTTCATCATTCACAGAATAAGGGAGACTACCGACATACAATTTGCTGGGCATAGAACCTCCTTAAAGGTTTGTAACCCTTAAAGAGATCTTAAGCCACCGGGCCGGGAACTCTTTAAGGGCGGATAAATTTTAACTTCTTTTATACCATATTTTTTTTAAGGGTACAACATTTTTATTTGAAATACCTGAAGATCCCTTTGGGTTACCGGTTTCCCTTTTTGTTTAAGGTTTCTTTGCTCAAGGCATCGCGGTCGCCGCCGCTCATCCCGGCGATGTATTTGACCAGTTTCTTCCGGGATTCGATGTCATATTGGGTGGTAATGGCGATCTGTTCCATGATCGGAGAGCCGCCGCCATGGTAGGCCCCAATCCTGGCTACTCCGCCGCTCGCTGAACAAAGGGCGTCGCCCAGGTAGCGCCAGAACTGGGCCTGATCCTCCACCGGCATGTTCGGATTCCGTTTGGTGTACTTGTTTAGCAGGGCATTAATCTCCGGATTCATAAAATCCTTCTCGTGAGGGAAGGTGGCGACCACACCGCCGGCGATGTCGCAAAGGATCTCCGCTTCCCGGAAAACCGCCTCGCCCGACAGGCAGCGGCCGACGTTACAGTAAATCGAGTGAGGGATGAAGGAGCCGGGGCCATAAGGGACAAAGCCCACCCCGGGCATGTAAACCTCGGGTTTTCCCAGGTCGGAAGCCGTATACCCGGCGGCATAACCCAGTTCGGTAACCATGATGATCTCGGCCAGCTTTTCGCGCACGTGGGAGGCCTTATGGACGTTATTCACCTCGGCGGCCAGGGCCGCGGTCCCGAGCAGGATATCGCCCAGCCCCGGCTTGCAGCCCGAATAGGAGTGGCGGTGAAACAAGGCGAAAAGCAGGGCCATCACCCCGCCGTGCTGCCATTCGCCGGCTAAAAAGACCCTTTCCCAGGGCACAAAGCAGTCGTCGAAGATCATATAAGAGTCGGTAGAACCTTGGGCGAACCCCCGCTTGAAATTTTCCCGGTGCCTGAAGTTGCGGACGGTGACGACTTGTTTCAACCCGTCCCAGTCGCCCGGAACGGCGAAGGCCACGGCATAATCCTTGTCCTCGGGGCGCAAGGCCCGGGTAGGCACCACCAGCACCTCATCGGCCACGGAGGCCTCGGAAATGTGCAGCTTGCAGCCGTTGACCACGATGCCGTCGCTGCGTCTTTCTTTGATGCGCACGTAGGCATCGGGGTTGGGCTGGTCGGCCGGCCGGAGCAGCCGGTCGCCCTTGACGTCGGTCTGGGCGCAGCAGCCCACCAGGTCCTCGGTCTGGAAGCGGGTGAGCCACTTTTTGAAGTTCTCATGGTACTGGGTGGCCCCGTTGTTCTGCTTGTCCGCTTCATAGGAAACGTTATAAACGGAATTGGTAGCGTCAATGCCCATGCAGCGCTGGATGCAGCCACCCACCTTCTGGCAGAGCATGCGGGTCATGTCTTGTTTTTTGTGCAGGTCTTCGGCGTTCTGATGGATGTGGGTAAAACGGTTGATCCGCTCCCCGGTAAGGTGGGAGACGGCCGTCAACAGGTCTTGGTTCTCCGGCTTGGCCGCTTCATCATAGGTAGTGCCGATGGTGTTGAGACAGTCCATCTGGTTCTCATCGGTGCGGTCGATCAGATGGCCGTCGAAATAAAGATTTCGTTTCATCTTGGACAACCCTTGGAAATATTGTTCCTTTGTTCTCATGGTTCCTCTTTCTCCTGTTCGGATTTAAACGGTCTTCTTATAAAATAAAATGGTTTAATCGATTTCTTAAAAAGGCGATCTACCGTAATCCTTTTCTTTGTCTCACCGACTTTGGCCTCCCTCAACACTGCCTTGAATGATCCTTTTCCGGCTTTTCAGGATGCCCTTGATGACGGCGAGCGGCAGAAAATGACTGTAAACCACTATTAGTCACGGGAGAAAAAATTGTCAAGGAAAACCGCTGGAGGAATCCTTTATTGGTTCTTACGCCAGTAATCCCTCAGCAGGGGGCTGGCAAAACGATAACGGCCGGTCTCCTTAACCCTTTCGATATAAAAATCATGTTCCAGGTAATTAAGGACGATATCGAACTCCTTTATGGTTACGGAAGAAGGATAAAGGGAGGCATTGTAGGTCCTGCGGAGGGTTTCTTTTTCCAGGCCTCTTTCTCCTGCCTTGGAAAGGGCCTTCAATACCGCCTTTGCACCGGGCTTTCTTTGGCCATAGCATTTAAAATGGCGTTCAAAGGTATCGAAATATCTTCTTCCTTCCGGGCCGGTGATGGTTTCATAGGCCTCCTGCAAATCCCGGACGGATAAACGGGGGTTTTTTTGAAAGAGGGAGACGACTCTGTTGTCTAAGATTTGAATGAAGTAAGGGATTCCTGGCCGGGCCAGCTTGGAAAGATACCGGATAACCTTTTCGGAGAGGACGATTTCCTGGCCGAGAAGAAGGCTTTCAAGGTAATTCCGGATGGTTTTCATGGTAAAATAGTCAACTCTTAGTTCCTTCAGGTCGGAAAAAGAGTCACGCCTCAGATGGTTATCCATAAGATAGACCTTAAGATCTATAGAACCTGAAAAGAGAAAAAGGTCACGGCCTTTGAGGGAACCCCTCATTTTCCTGAACTTTTTCAAAAATTCCTCGGTCTTATCCCGGTCGACGCCCTGGCTTCCCTCCTCCTTACAAAGGAAGGTGTCCAGCATATAGGGCCATTCATCAAGGATCAGGAGATGGGGGCCCTTTTTGTGCAGGACCTTCGTGAGGTGGGCAAAACCTTGATCCATCCATGGATCTCCCCAGGAATCAATAAGGCCGAAGCAGTTCTCCTCCTTTTTCAGCTCGGAGAGGCCAAGGCCCTCGATTTCCGAGACCAATCGGGCTATAAACTCCCCAGGGCCGGACACATTTTCCAAATCGACCATGACCGGCCGATAGGGGCTTGAAGAGGCCATCCTTTCTACCTGCTTTAGAAGGCTGGTCTTGCCATATCGCCTCGGACCGTACAGATAGACCGATTCCTGGCCGGCTAACTGATCCCATATTTTATTGATAATTCTTTCCCGGTCAAAAAAGTCCGATCCAGTGGCCACGGCCGTAAGGCGATTCACGGGGAAAAAGGTGCCCTCTTTTTCGACGATATTGCCCAGGCCGCTGAGAAACAGGGATTCTTTGAAGGCCTTTTCCCCCCTGTCGTAGAAGGCCATAATGGGGAGCCGGTAGATCCGGGAATCTATAATTCCAGAGAGCCGTTGTTCGACCGAGGAGAAATCCTCAACCGCGTCGGCCCGCAGTTCTGTTTTCTCTTTCAGGGAGGGAGGTAATTTGAGGTCCCGAATACCCTTGATAACCGCCTTATAGGCCCCTGAGGGTTCTTCTCCGGTAATATATAAAAAGAGAACCTCTTCCCTTTGGGTCACTCTGCTCCGAATTTTGACCAGGTGGCCTGACTGGCTGATTCTAATCATGGGGACCTTCTTTCATAATTTGGGTAATTTCTTCCAACAATTCATCGAATATGGTGTCGGCCACGTAGAGAAGCTCACTCATGGCCGTCACCCGGTTCTTCAGGTGAACCGGAATCCGATCTCCCCTGCCCGCTCGGACATGCTCATAGACGAGGTGATGGTCCTTTTTGTCCCAGGCATGCTGCAACTGGGTCATAATTTGGATTTCAAAAAGAAAGTGGACCCTCATTTCCTTAAAACGGATGGTGTGCTCGACCGCGCGGTGGCCGACCCTGCTCCCGGGATAATGGAGGGTAATGTGGTCTTCCCGGTTCTCGGCTTGAAGTCTTTGATCGTTTTCGATGAAGGTCTTCAGCTTTTCATCGATAAGTCTAAGATCCTTCAAATAATTGCAGACGATTCTAAATCGCACGATGTCGGGGATAG
Source organism: uncultured delta proteobacterium (assembly GCA_963838485.1). Classification (GTDB taxonomy): domain Bacteria; phylum Desulfobacterota; class RBG-13-43-22; order RBG-13-43-22; family RBG-13-43-22; genus RBG-13-43-22. The sequence goes on from CAWIRY010000140.1 coordinate 63,694, forward strand.
TCAGCAGGAATTTCTGCGGATGATGTCTTTTGATGGGTTTATTCCGGCCTTTTTCTTGGGTGGCCTTTTCCCTTTCTCCATAGTCCAACCAGGATTTAAGGACCTTTTCGGCAATCCGTGCCGGTCGTTTCAGGAGGTTGCTCCCCCCGACCCCATCGCGGCTGGGTGGCGGGGACTCGACCCTGGCCACAAAGCGGTCTGTCTGTCCTGCCAGACATTCCTCGGCCCAACGCGCTACCGCTTTATCGAAGGAAAGCTTAAGTTCCTGGGCGGGGATGTCGAGATCCCTGAGTTTTCCCCCGATGAATTCTTCGTAATCCTTCCTGCTCATGAAGCCCCATTCTTTGATCAACAATTTTTCAGGATCGTGTGTCACAGTTAAGTCTCCGTAGATTAAAGATGCCCTTATTTACCCTCTTCCTGAGATTTGGGGGCCTGATCGATCAGACCCAGGCCGCGTCGGAACACGGCTTGGGCCGTATGATAGTCCCATTCGGCTTCAATCCGGGTGGCCTGGGCCCGGGTCAGGGCGGTCTGGGCATCCAAAAGATCGGTGATGGTTCCGGCTCCGACTTCGTAGCGTTCCCTGGCCAGGCGCAAACTCTCCTCGGCATCCTGAATCAAAACCTTATTGGTTTGAACCGCCTCATAGGTCTCTTTCAGTCTGGAATGGGCACTCAAGACTTCTTGTTTTACCTTTAAAAGGAGCTGCCTGGCATCGGCCTCTTCCTTAAAGACTTCGGCCTTGGCCTTGGCCAGTCGATGTTTTCGTGAGTAACCGGTAAAGAGAGGCCATTCGATGGTGATCCCGGCCAACCACTCTTCATCTTTGGGAAGAAAGTTTGAGTCCCTCCAGCCATAACTTCCTTCAGCCCGTACCTTTGGACCAAAAGCACTCTTGGCTGCTTCCACGCCGCCTTGTTGGGCTTCAATGCTTTTCAGGGCGGCTTTAATTTCCGGGCGGTTATGGACAGCCTGATCCAGGGCCTTTAATAGGTCTATCGAATCCGGAGAATCAATCTCCTCTGTTTTTGGGTCGACTTCCAGGACCTTTTCCGCGGGTAAGCCCATGATGGTATTCAAACTGCCCTTGGAAATGCGGACCAGGCTTTCTGCCCTTACCAGTTCCAGCCGGGCGTTGGAGGCCTCTACCTGGACTCGGAGTACATCGGCCCGGGAAACCGCTCCGGCAGCCTTGCGTTCTTGGGCCAGCCTTAGATGATCCTTGGTCCGGCTCAGGTTTTTTCCGGCCACGTCCAGGGTTTCCATGGCCGCTGCCAATCCATAAAAACCCTGATGAACACTGAGTATCAGATCCTGCCTGATCCTGGTCTTTTCCTCTTCGGCCACTCCTTGTCGGGCTAAGGCCGATTGATATTCGGCCTGCCGCTGACCGCTGTCAAACAGGGTATATCGGGCATTGAGTCCGGCCATCCAGTCGTCGGTGGGGCCGACAATGGTGGGTATGGTGTGGCCGGGTAGTGAAAGACCGCTCGGAAGAAAGGCGTGGCTTTGCCAGCGTTTATAAGCGGTCTGCACACCCAGCTCCGGATAGTAGGGGGCCCCAGCCTCGCCGACCGACTCTTTGGCCGAGATCACCCCTTCACTCGCGATCCGGTTGGAGGGGTTTTTTTCCAGGGCAATCCGGATACAGTCGGGCAGGGTCAGGGGTGGTTCTTTCGTCGGCTCCACCTCTTCGGAGAAAGCCATTATGGTCCCCCAAAGGACCATCCCCGCTATGATTATTATATTGATGCCTCGTTTCAACATTCCCGTCTCCCTCCAATTTTAAACCATAGTCTTTCGAAATCGTTTTGAGGCCATCCACAGGACCAGAAGGCCCATGACAGCCAAGGCCAGCAGGTTTGGCCAAAGAATATCCAGACCCACTCCTTTTAGAAAAATGCCTCGGATGACCACCAGAAAATAACGCAAAGGATTAAGATAGGTGAGCCACTGGACCACTTCCGGCATATTGGCAATGGGAAAAACAAACCCTGAAAGTAGCACTGCCGGGAATATAAAAAAAAAGGCGCTCATCATGGCCTGCTGTTGTGTCAGACTGATCGTGGAAATAAAGAGTCCCACACCCAGGGTGGTCATCAAATAGAGGCTGGTGGCCAAAAAAAGCAGCCCCAGGTTTCCCCGGACGGGCACTTCAAACCAAAAAATCGCCACGAGGGTGATCAGGATGACATCGATCAAACTGATCAGGGCAAAGGGAAGGGTCTTGCCCAGGATAAATTCCTTGGGGGTGATGGGGGTGACCATGATCTGTTCCATGGTCCCGATCTCTTTTTCCCGGACCACGGCCATGCTGGTCAGCAACAGAGTGATGATCATGACCAGCAGGGCAATCACTCCGGGCACATAAAAATTCCGGCTTTCCAGGTTTTCATTGAACCAGGCCCGGGACTCCAATTCCACCTGATTCAGTTTCCGGCTGGAACCGCCCAGCCGCAAGAATCGTTGAATCAGGACCTCCTGAGAATACTGGGCCACGATCTTGTTGCTATAGTTCAGGACGATGGCCGCCGTATTGGAATCCGTACCGTCCACAATGAGTTGAATGACACCGGTTTTCCCGGCTTTCAGGTCTTTCTCAAAGCCCTTATTCAGGCGAATCAAGGCCTGAACCCGGCCCTGGTCCAACCAATTCTGGATCTGGTCCTCCCGGTTGACCCAGGCCTCGACATCAAAATAACCGGAACGGATAAACCGGGCGACCACTTCCCGGCTGGCCACGCTGTTATCCAGGTCATAGATACCCGTGGCCACGTGCCTGACATCGGTGGTCACGGCGTACCCGAATATAACCATCTGGAAGATGGGCATGATAAAGACGATCCCCCGGGACCGGGGATCCCGGAAGATCTGGATGAATTCTTTGATCAGGATCTGTTTAAGCCGTCCGAACATGATCAGACCAGCTTTTTTTTGAATTTCCGGTTGGCCAGGATAAACATGATAAAGCCAAAAAAAGCCAAAAAAAGCCAATCGACAAACAAAACCTTGGGGCCCACACCCTTAAGATAAATGCCCTTTAAAAGGATGACGAAATACTTGGCCGGGACGAGATAGGTGATCCATTGCAATACAGTGGGCATGCTGCGGATTGGATAGGCAAAACCGGAAAGCAAAAAGGCCGGCAAATAGGTGGCCACCATGGCCAATTGGCTGGCCAGCAATTGGCTTTTGGTGAGGATGCTGATCAATAGACCGAGGGATAAGGTCCCTACCAGAAATATGGCCCCCTGGCCGAAGATCAAGGCCACGTTTCCCCGGAGCGGTACATGGAAAAGAAACTCTCCCATAAGTACGGCCAAGAGGATATCAAAAAGGCCGATGCAAAAATAGGGCAATAATTTACCCACGATCAGCTCCTGGGACTTGACCGGCGTGGAGATGAGTTGCTCCATGGTCCCCTGTTCCCATTCCTTGGCTACGGTCAGGGAGGTCAGCAAGGCGGCAATGACCATCATGATGACGGCAATCAGCCCGGGAATGATATAATTCCTGGATTCCAGGTCGGCATTGAACCAGACCCGGGGCCTTAACTCAAAGGGGATGATGGGGGCGCCGCCCCCCCTCTTTTTAAAATGCTCCAGGACAATATCCTGGGAAAAGGTGGTGACGATCACTTCGGCGTAGCCGGAAGCTATGGTGGCCGTATTGGAATCGCTTCCATCGACGATCAATTGCACCTTGGCCGTTTTGCCGGCCGACAGACGACCGGCAAAATCCGTCGGAATAATCAGGGAAACTATGGCCCGGCGGGAGTCGATGGCCTTTTCCACTTCCTGATACCGGTCCACATATCCCTCGAGGGAAAAATAACGGGAACCTAAAAAATGGCTGATAAACTCCCGGCTGGCCTGGGAACGATTCTGGTCCCAGATGACCAGAGGGACTTTGTCCACATCCAGGGTTAAGGCATAGCCGAAGAGGATCAACATGATCATCGGGATGGCGATGCCCATGCCCAGGCTTCGGGGATCCCGAAAGATATGGATGAATTCCTTGCGGGCTATGGCCCAGACGCGCATCAACCTCATGTCCGCACCTCTGATTGGGGCTGCTCCACCCGGTCCCGGGCCTCGATGAGGGAAACAAAAACGTCTTCCAGGGAGGGGATGACCTTTTCTATTCGGAACACTTCAATATTATGATCCGCCAAAGTTTGTTTGATAATCCCGACTGCGCTGTCGGCCTTCTCCACCACGATATGAATCCCTTTACCAAAAAGGGCGGCCTCTTTAACCCCTTGGACTTTCTCAATAACGGCCATGGCCTCTTGCGGACGATCGCCCTGCAAATCCAGAATTTCTTCCTTCATGAACCGGGTCTTGAGAACCTCGGGAGTGCCCAGGGCGATCAGTTCCCCCCGATAAATCAAACCGATGCGGTCGCAATATTCGGCCTCATCCATGTAATGGGTGGTTACGAAAACCGTAACCCCTTCGCCGGAGAGCTCATAGATCAAATCCCAGAACCGGCGGCGGCTGATGGGATCCACCCCGGAGGTGGGCTCATCCAAAAAAATAATCGGCGGCTCATGGAGAATGGCGCAGCCCAGGGCCAGACGTTGTTTCCAGCCCCCGGAAAGCAGGGCCGTGCGGGTTTTCCGGTGTTCCTTCAGACCGGCCATCTCAATGACCCATTCCTTGCGGTCCTTTTTCTTGGCCTCGGGGATATTATAAATACCCCCGTAAAAGTTGATGTTTTCCTCTACGGTCAGGTCCTCGTAAAGGGAAAATTTTTGGCTCATGTAGCCGATATGGGCCTTGATCTTTTCCGCCTCTTTGATGATATCGAATCCGGCCACCGTTCCCGACCCTTTGCTTGGGGCCAGGATCCCGCAAAGGATGCGGATGGTCGTAGATTTACCTGCCCCGTTGGGGCCGAGGAAGCCAAAAATTTCTCCCCGGTCCACTTCAAAGCTGACGCGATTCACGGCCAGAAAGCTGCCGAAGCGCCTTTCCAGGTCTTTAACAACCACGGCTTTGGGGCTATTCCCTGGGTCCATCGCCCGGTTCCTTTTTCTCTTCACCCAGAACAGAGATAAAGACGTCTTCCAGGGAGGGTTCAATAGGGCGGATGCCCAAACAGGATAATCCAGACTTGCCAATCATTTTTTCGGCTGCCTGCGAATCCCTTTCCGCTTCCTCCGTTACCAGATGGACCCGGTCGCCGAACAGACCCACCGCATCGGGGGGATATTGTTCCCGTAACAAGGCCTTAACTCTTCGCGGCTGGTTGCAGCGGATCTCCAGGATGGTCCCCTTCATCAACTGCTTTACCTCGGCGGGTGTCCCCAGGGCAATGATCTTCCCTTGATGCATCAGTCCTATGCGGTTACACCGTTCCGCTTCATCCAAGTAGGCGGTGGAGACAAAAATGGTTACTTTTTCTTGGAGCAACTGATAGAGGATGCGCCAAAAGTCCCGCCGGGACACCGGGTCCACGCCGTTGGTCGGCTCATCCAAAAAGAGTACCCGGGGGGTATGGATCAGGGCGCAGGTGAGGCCCAGCTTTTGCTTCATCCCTCCGGAGAGATTGCCGGCCAATCGTTTTTTGAAGGGGATCAGATTACTGAAACCCAGCAGACGGTCGATCTTTTCTTTCCGTTCATTTTTTGGAACCCCGTAAATGTCAGCATAGAATTGGATATTCTCCATGACCGTCAGGTCCGGGTAAAGTCCGAATCGCTGGCTCATGTAGCCGATTTCTTCCTTGATGGCCTCGGCCTCTTTTACGGTCTGGCGGCCGACGATCCAGGCCTCCCCGGAGGTGGGTTCCATAATGGCCGTAAGCAAACGCATGGTCGTCGTCTTGCCGGCCCCGTCCGGCCCCACCAGTCCGAAGATCTCGCCCTCGGTGATTTCCAGGTCGAGGGCATCAACCGCAGTTGTCCCACTGAATACTTTAGTAAGTCGGGAGGTTTTTATCGCAGCCGCCATCTTAGAATTTTTCTTTTTTCGTTCCCCCCTTTGAAAAAGGGGGGGATTTTTTGAAGCCTTAACTCGTAAGAAGGGGAGGTTCTTCTAAGTTTATTTCAGCAGGATCTCCCCATCGGCCGGCATACCCGGTTTTAGCTCCAGTTGAGGGTTGGGGATATCTACTTTGATGCGATAGACCAGCTTTACCCGTTCTTTCTCCGTTTGAACATTCTTGGGGGTAAATTCGGCCTGGGAAGCGATGAAGGTAATTTTGCCTTCATAGGCCTTGCCGGGGAAGGTATCGGTAAGGACGCGCACCTTTTGTCCCAGCTTAACCCGTCCCAAATCGGTTTCATTGATGTAGGCCCGTAAATAGACCCGGCTGAGGTCCCCAACCGTGATAACCGGCGTACCCGGGGAGACATATTCGCCCGCCTCGACATTCTCGGACAGGACGATCCCGGAAAGGGGCGCTATCAAGACCGAATACCCCATCTGAGTTTCAGCCAGGGCCAGGACCTGTTTGGCCTGATCCAGGGCGGCCTTGGCCTGGTCGATTTTCTCCTGACGGGGGCCTTTTCGGACCAAGGTCAAACCTTCCCTGGCTTCCCGTATGCGGGCCTCGGTTACCTCAAAGTTGGTTTTGGCCAGGTCGTATTCCCGGGTTGAAATGACTTCCCGTTCGTATAATTTTTTTTGTCTTTCGAATTCAATCCTGGCCTGCTCCCCGTCGGCCTGGGTCCGCTCCAAAACGGCCGCTGCCTGGCCGATCTCCTCGGGCCGGGAACCAGTTTTTAACTCGGTCAAGGCCGCCTGGGCGGCGGCCACCTGGGCCTTTCTTTGGGCAACTTCCTGGGCCAAGTCCTGGCTGTCCAACCGGGCCACGACTTGCCCGGCCTTAAACATCTCCCCTTCGGATAGCAGACGTTTTTCCACCCTTCCCGGAATCTTAAAACCGACTTCCACGTCGGTAATCTCGATATTCCCCGAAACGCGGACGACATTCTGTACCGGGGTCTGATGATTTTCAAAATAGAAAACCCCGGCAACCACCCCGGCGATGACCACCAGAGGAGGGATGATTATTTTTTTCTTCATGGCTGTGATCCTTTAGATCCTTTATCAAAGGCCTTTTGGGGGTTTACTCTTATTCCTCTTCTTCCCAATGGATGCAGGACACCGGACAGGAGTCGATTGCTTCCTCGATGCACTCTTTCGGCCATCTTTCAGGCAGAATCACCTCGGCCTTTTCTTTTTCTTCGTTCATTTGAAAAACATCCGGGCAAAGTTCGACACAGGTTCCACAGCCAATACATTCGTCTTCATCGATGAATACCTTCATGGGGTCCTCTTTTCTATCGGATTCAAATGGTTATTTGGAAATCAACCTATTTTCCGCTTCGGCCACCCTGTCTTTGTAAATCAGGTGGATCAGATTCTTGTCGAATTCCCATTCTTCCTGCAACATGGCCTCTTTTTCATCCGGACTGAAATAATTCATGATGGGCAGAAAAAAATGTTTATCTTCCTTGTCAATATGTCTGGGATAGAAGTCCACCAGAAATCTCATCCGGTTGAGCATAAGAGGCAGGGCTTCCGGATCCCCGTTCAAGTACCGTCCTTTGGCTTCCACCAGATCGGCCACGGTCTTCCTCCCTTGCCGATGTTCTTCGACGAGTTCACCCATGATCCGTCTATGCTCGTCTGATAAGGGCTTTTTGTTTAGGTCCCGGAAGAGGATATCTTCCTCCTTTCCGTGGTGGCACCTGTCGGCATACATCCGGATGAACTCGACGGCCGAATCGATGAATTCAGGGTTTATCCTGTTTTGCTGCTCACCGCGATCGATGGCTTTTTGGATTACGGCTAACATTTTTTCGATCAGCCGGTGTTCGATCATGAGGGGACCTATCGGTAACATGGGATAACCTCCTTATTTATTTTTGGCCCTTTGAAGGGCCTTCTTTTTAAAGGGAACGGCCTTAAGGTTTTTAGTCTGGATGGCCTGTTTAAAGATCTCCCAGGCCCGCTCGGCCTGTCTAAGCATCTCAAATTTGCCGTTGCTCAAGTACCAGAGTACAACCGGCGGTTGAACCAGCCCCAAAAACATAACCGATACCGCCTTCGGATCAAGACTGGAATTGATTTGGCCGAGCCGTTGTCCTTGGATGATTATTTCGGCCACCTGTCCCAGATAGTCTGTTATCATTTTATAGATGGCCTCCTTGCGCAGCGGATGGGAGGCGGATATCTCATCGGAAAAAAGGATTCGGGGAATGGCCTGGAATTCTCGAACCATTTGGATATGACGCATCAAGAGCAGCCTGAGTTGTTCCATGGACCTGTTGGATTCTTGCCGCACCACCCGGACATTTTCCAGCAGCAGGTCCCGGACCAGCTCGATGGTCGCCTCCAGGATTTCTTCCATCCCCTTGAAATGCCGGTAGAGGGCCGAAGGGACCAGCCCCACCTTTCGGGCCACGGCGGCGACACTAAGTCCCTTCATCCCCTGGCCGGCGATCAGGGCCATGGCCGCCTTGGCAATCTGCCTTTTTCGAACTTCGCTGGTTTGTTTTTCGGCTCGCATGATCGACTCGTATAGTGAATTATTGTTCACTATAATAAACCCATGCGTTCTTCTGTCAAGAAAAAAAATTCCGCCGTCATTTAACGTTCAAAGAATGCCACCCTAATAGGTCAACCTCGGAAAAAATGGAGGTTTTTGAGTATGGTCCTGATCCAGAAAATATTTATGGATGAACGGGTAAGAGAATTGATGTAACGGCGAGAAATTATCCAAAAAAGGCGGCAAAAGCCGGTTGGATCAAACGCTCGACCGGGTGACCGATCGATGTTTTGAAGAACCGTTGGAAGAATGAACCTCAAGGGGAAGCGGGACCGGATCGATCGGTAATTTCCCGGGCTCGAGCCTTCAATTCTTCTTCTGCCAGAAACAGGGCGGTAGGTAAAAAAAACCAAGTCGGACGCCGCTCCGCAAGATACCGATAGAGTTCAAGGGAATCCAGGCTCTGCCTTTCAATCTCCTTCCAGAAGCCAACGCCGGAAAAACGCCAGAGCTTATCCGAGTCCTTGAGTATTTTTTCCTCGAGGGAATCAGGAGAGTCCCCGGAATCATGACGCTCGATCATGCGGGTGATCTGTTCAATAAGGATGGGATCATAGTTCAGAGATTGCAACAGTCGGCCGGCCAAGGCAGCACCGGCGACTTCATGGATGCTATTAAGCCGGTCGGCTTCCTCCCCGCCGGCCCGGACCCCGAAGGCTATTTTGATCTGTTCCGGGGTCAGTTTCGACCAGCCCACATCGTGGAGAATGACGGCCGGCTCAACGATCCGCCTGCCCCCCCCTTCCGCGCTTAACAACCTCAGGGAATATCGATGGGAAATTTGAGCGTGAGGAAGGTCGTTCCGAACAGTCAGGTAGGGTTCGGCCAGCCGAAAAAGCTCTGCAATAAACTCAGACCATTCCATGGTAATGGACTATACGATAGCCAAGATTTAGGGTCAAGCGGGAAAAAGACAGATAACAACGGTCCCATAATTGGACCGACACTTTGCCATATTCAAAAGACAACAATTTCTGGACCCCGGCTTTCGCCGGGGTGACGAACCGCGAGAAATTTTCCTTCGTCATTCCGGGCTCGACCCGGAATCCAGGGTTTTTATGTTTGTTCTATAACGAGGCCGTTAATAATACAGTCCGAAGGTTCACGGCCAGAATCATCCCGGTTGAATTGACGTTTTTATGAATTTATGCTATGAAAACTAAATATGCGGGAGGAAAAAGTGTCAGAACGTGAAGCCCGGGACAACCCCGGGAAACCGATAATGCGGAAACTGATGATCATGGGAGGAAGTCCTTCTTTTCAGGAAAGGCTTTCCCATTTTTTTAAGGAGCGCTATCAAGTTAAAATAACGGACTCCGGGGAAGAGGGTTTGTCCATGCTTCGGACCTGCAAGCCACCCATGGTTTTATTGGGCGCTCATTTACCCGATATGATCGGGCTGGAGATACTCAAACGCCTTCAACAGGAATTACCCCAATCCAAGACCATCCTCTTTTCTACCCATCAGGATATGAATACGACCATCCAGGCCATGAAATTGGGGGCCTACGATTATGTCCTGGAAGATATCGATCTGGAAGAGCTGGACCACAAAATACAAAAGGCCATCCGGGTCCTGACCTTAAACGAAAAAATTTCTCCTCTGAAAGAACCGGAATCCTTTTCTTTGCCCGGTTTCACCCTGATCGGCCAGAGCAAGGCCATGAGGGATATTTATAAATTTATCGGCATGATTTCCAATACGACCGCCGCGGTCGGCATCCGAGGGGAGACGGGAACGGGCAAGAAACTGATGGCCCAGGTGATCCACCAAAACAGCCCCCATCGGGAAGGCCCCTTTGTTACCGTGGATTGTACCACCATTGTCGAGACCCTCTCGGAGAGCACCCTCTACGGTCACGAAAAAGGGTCTTTTACCGGGGCGATTGAAAGTCAGCGAGGCTTGTTTGAAATGGCCGCGGAGGGGACCATCTTCCTCGACGAAATCGCCGATCTTCCCCTGTCCATGCAGGGCAAACTTTTGCGTTTTCTGCAGGACAAAGAATACCATCGTATCGGCGGGACTTCTCAAAAAAAATCCAATGCCCGGATCGTTGTGGCCACCAACCGGGACCTCTATCAGGCCATCGCTCAGGGGAAATTCCGAAAAGACCTCTATTACCGGCTCAAAGTCCTGACCGCTTATATCCCTCCGTTACGGGAACGTCGTGAAGACATCCCTCTGCTGATCCAGCACTTCCTGCACAAAATCAATCGGGATCATCATACCGGGGTTTTAAAGATCGAGGACCGGGCGGTTCAATTGTTGATCGAATATGATTGGCCGGGAAATGTGCGGGAATTGGAAAATCTCCTGACCCTGGCCTGCATCCTGGGCAAGGAGGAGGTCATCCTAGAGGAAACGGTCAAAGAGATTCTTAATCGCAGCCAACGTCTTCCCCATGATCGTCCGCCTGTTTCCTCCCTGGGCCAAGCCGAAGAGGAAATCATAAAAAAAGTGTTAAAAACAGCGCAAGGCAACCTGACCCAGGCCGCCAAATTGTTAAAAATTTCACGGCCTACTTTAAGGACTAAAATTCAAAAGTATAAACTTTCAGTTTAACGATAAACCGGCAAAGATCTTACCGGGCCTGGTAAAGAATTTTCCAGGACCATCAGCAGTCAAACAGGCACCCTTCAGAATAACACACTGAATTTGATCAGTTTTCTTTTTGCAGTTTTTGGCATTGAACTTGCTTTATTAAGGAAAACAGAGATTAATCTCCCCTTAGTACGAAAAAAGGGTTCAAGGATTCCAGGATTCGAGGGTTCAAGGGTTTTACTTCCTTGCTTTTCACTTGAATCCTTGACCCCCCGGCCCCTTGGACCCTGTTTTCATGATTCGTGGTGCCCTGACAGGCCATGAAGGGTCAACAAACGAAAAGAAGATCAACAACGGTGCGCGGTGCGCGGTTTTTCTTAAACCTTAAACCTTGCACCTTGCACCTTAATTTTGGAAGGGAAGGAAATCGTATGCGTCTGACTGGCAAGGTAGCCCTGGTGACCGGTGCGGCCAAGGGCCTGGGCCGGGCCTTTTGTCTGGGTTTGGCTCGCGAGGGGGCAAAAGTCATGGCCGTGACCCGCAAGGACATGGACAACGTGGAGAAAACCGTCAAGATGGTCCGCTCCTTGGGCGGGGAAGCGGAAATGATTCAAGCCGATGTGGCCATTGAGGAAGATACCCAGGCGATGGCCCGGGAAACGATAAACCAATTCGGCCGTATCGATATCCTGATCAATAATGCGGCCATTTACGATGGGATCAAAAGAAAACCTTTTTTTGAGATCGACCTTAAGGAATGGGACCTGGTTATGAACGTGAATGTCAAAGGGGCCTTTTTATCCACCCGGGCCGTCTTCCCGTTCATGAAGGATCGGGGCTATGGAAAGATTGTCAATCTGGCTTCGGAAGTCTTTTTTACCGGATCCACTGGCTTTGCCCATTACGTGGCCTCCAAGGGGGGTATCATCGGTCTGACCCGGGCCCTGGCCGTGGAATTAGGTCCCCATAATATCGGTATCAATTGCATCGCCCCGGGATTCACCGATACAGAGGCCAGCCGGGGTATCGCCGATGTCTCCAAATATGAAGTTTCCAAAACCCCGTTAAAAAGATTGGAAAGGCCGGAAGACCTGGTGGGGGCCGCCATTTTCTTGGCCTCTGCGGAAAGTGATTTTATTACCGGTCAGACACTGTTGATCAATGGAGGCCGGGCCATGCATTAAACCCCAATCCCCTTAGGCCAAGGGAAGTGGGTGGCGTCCGTTCACAAAACCTTAGTCAGGGCAGGGTGTTCATTCAACTGGTTAAACGATTCGGGCAACCCCGGGTCTCATAGAGACCCTATTAATAACCACCATAAGGAGGAAGAACCATGAAAGTGTATGATGTCGTCCCCGGTTTGGAATTTGACCCAGAAAGAGATTTTGCCCAATCGCCAGCCTGGTTTCTGGATGGCACCCATTCCGTCCCGCCCTGGACCCCCATGTTTGGTTGGTTCTGGATCAACTTCTGCCGCCACGGTATGCAATACGGGGCGGAAAAGTTGAGCCTGCCGACGGTCAAGGGCTGGGATTGGCGTTTCCACAACGGGGGTGGATACCTGACCCTGTTGCTGGTCCACAGCGAAGAGGAAAAGCAAAGGAGAGAAGCGGAATTTCGCAAGGCCATCCTCCCTTTTATCGAAGATTATGATGGTTTGTGGGGAGGATTCGTCAAGGAGATTTTAGGGCGTTATGACAAGTTGAAGGCCCTGGATCCGGACAAGGCTTCCAACATCGAACTTCTGGACAATTTTGAAGAGACCATCGACACCTGTCGACGCATGTGGGAAATCCATATGTATATGATGTACGGCACCTATACGGCCTATATCCTCTTTGAAAATATGTGCCGGGAAATGGCCGGAATCGACGATACATCGCCGACTCTTTCATAGTCTGGTCTCAGGATTTGATAACAAGGTTTTCCAGGTGGATCGCCACCTCTGGGAGTTTTCCAAAAAGGCCCGGGAAGATGGACTGGCCGATGTCTTCCTGGAGAGCAAGCCCTCTGAAATCCGAGCCGTCTCGAAGAATCACCCAAGGGCAGTGATTTCATGAAGGACTTCACGGCCTTCATGAATGAAGACGGCTGGCGCATGCAACGCATGTCGGAGATGAATATGCCGACCTGGGTGGAAGATCCGACCCCGGCCTTAGTCAATGTCAAACAGTTTCTCCAAAAAGGAGGCGGTTTTAACCTCGATGAAGAGAGGGGAAAAATTACCCAGCAGCGCCAAGAGGCGGAAAAGGCGGTGTTGTCCAAGATCCCCCAGGAGCAACGGAGTTGGTTTGAACGCTTGATGGTCCTGGCCCAGAAGAGCGGGGTCTTCAGCGAAGAACACGATCATTACCTGGATCTATATACTCATGCCATGATGCGGCGAAGCGCTTTAGGGCTTGGCCGGCGTTTCGCCCAGAAAGAGACCATCAACGATCCCGACGATATCTTCTTTCTGATCCCCGATGAGGTCCGCCGGGCCGGTATCAATCCCGACCAGTTTAATCTGCGCTACATTGTGGATCGTCGAAAGGCCGATTGGCAGGAATGGCAAAAAACTCCCAACCCGCCGGCCTTCCTGAAAGAGGGTTTTGACCTGGATATGGCCATGGGAATCCTGGTCCAATCGATGGATCCCATCGCCCTTAAGGTCGTCGTCGGTTCCATGCCCCAGGTCCGGCCGGAACTCAAGGCCGATCTTTATGGGACCTGCGGTTCCCCGGGAGTGGCCGAAGGCCCGGCCAGGGTCATCTTGAACGAAGATGAACTCCACCTGGTCGAAGAGGGAGACATCCTGGTGGCGGCCAGTACCTCGCCCAGTTGGACACCGGTTTTTTCCATGATCAAGGGCGTGGTCGTCGATCGCGGGGCCAGTCTCTCCCATGCGGCCATTGTCGGTAGGGAATACGGGATCCCGGTGGTCATGAACGTCTTTGAGGGCACGGCCAAGATCAAGTCAGGCCAGAGGATTAAGGTGGATGCCAATATGGGGGCCGTGTTTATTCTGGACAAATAACCTTACACCCAAACCAAAAAATAATTTTTCACCGCCAAGGCGTTGAGATCGCAGAGTCGGAACCCGCGGGCGTATAGGGATAGTTTAATCTTGACGGTTCGGGGATTTTGCAGCGGGAGAGTGAATTCATGGGTACGAAATGGCTCTACAGGTTTGAAGAACTGAACAGCAGCCATAACGATCTGGTGGGGAAAAAGTGTGCCAATCTCGGTGAGATGACCCGGTTCGGCATGCGCATTCCCCCTGGATTCGCCATATCCGTCGAAGGGTATGAACGGTTTATGGCCGAAACCGGGGCCGGTGAGGAAATCCGTCGCTACGTCCGGGAAAATCAGGATCATTTAAAGCAAGTACAACAGCAGATCAAAGCCAGCCAGGCCATCCGGAACATGATCGAGTCCAAGGAAATGCCGCCGGATATGAAAGAGGAATTATTCCGGTATTACGACGAGCTCAAAGAACGGGCCGGAGGGAAGGAGCTTTCCGTGGCCGTTCGCTCCAGCGGAGCCGTGAGCATGCCCGGTCAGATGGAGACTTATCTGAATGTCCGCTGGAAAGAATCGGTAGTCCAGAAGGTGATCCAGGTCTGGGGAAGCGCCTTTACCACCCGGGCCATCGCCTTCCGGCTGGAAAAAGGGATGGCCATGGAAAAGGCCCCCATCGGCATAGCCGTCCTGAAAATGGTTGAAGCCAAATCGGCCGGGGTGGTCTTGACGGTCCTGCCGACCAGCGGAGACGTCTCCAAGGTGGTGGTGGAAGGCAATTGGGGATTAGGCGAGAGCGTGGTCAGCGGAGAGATAAATC
>CAWIRY010000141.1:0-4357 GCA_963838485.1 uncultured delta proteobacterium
TTTCGTGTTTCTACTTCCCAAGCTTCCTCCTTAAACCAACCCAATCAAACCCATGATACGGTTTCATAAGCAGGAGACAGCTTTGGAAATATTAACTGGGTAAGTGGCCGTTTTGATGCTGGCCATAACCTTCCTTAATTTGACGGCTCGGCCACCATGTTATATATTGATAACGTCCGAAAAATGGTTGACGTAACTGGGAGCGACAACCGAAGTAAATGGCAGACTTTCTGGGTGGCAATAATAGATATAACTCATCCATGATAAGTTCTGAAACGGATTGCAAATATTAGAGTTCTTTGACCCCCCGGTATTTTATATTATAGAGGCAGAAAGGAATAAGTTTACCATCAGGTGTTATTTCATGAACACAACAACGTCTCACCCTTTCGAGATCCAGACAATAGGCGTCCATCATTCCATGATAGCCAATAGAGAAAAAATCTGCACGAGACAGAATGTCTGAAAATTCTTCCAGCTTTTGTCCATCTCCTGTAAAACAGCAAGGACCGCAAGATTGGGACCTGATATGCTTAAGCGTTTGAGGCCAGTCTTTAAGATCTGCCAGGCAATCGATCAGCGTATCTTTATTAAGGAGTCTATTCAGTGGAAGGAGTGTCCCATCGTGGACGAGCGCATAAGAAATCAGGCCACAGCGAGGGTCCGGGCAGGGTATGGGGGACAGGTCACCCTCAAGCAGCTCTCCCTGGCTTTGCCTTATCATTTCCTTCAGAAAATGCCCGCCCGTAAAATGATCTTCTCCATTCCCAACTTCCTTCGGATACCGCCCGGCCAATGTTAAGGCCTGGAAGTTGACACCGGTGATTTGATGGTCCAGGCCGAACCGAACCATGGCCCAAAGCTCTTGGTCGTTGACCCCGGGTACGATGGTTACAGATAGAATTACTTCCATCCCTGCTTTCAGACAGTTCTCAATGGCTCTTACCTTTGTTTCAACTAAGTCCTTCCCCCGGATAAATTTCGAAACGGTCGGGTCCAAAGAGTCCATTTGCAGATAGACGCTGGAAAGGCCGGCTTCAATGAGCCTCTCGGCCAAAGGCTGATCGCCGCCAAGGGCCACTCCGTTAGTATTTAGCTCAACCCCATGACCGCCAAGAGATCTTATTAGTTTGACAATATCGATTAATTGGGGGTGCAGTGTAGGTTCTCCGCCACTGATCTGAATCGGCGTCAAGGCCCCTTCATAATTCCTGAGACTTCTCAAAGCATACTCAATCTCGTTAAGTTTTAAGTCTTTCCCATCCGGGCTGGACCCAGCCAGACAAACCGGGCAACCGAGGTCGCATCTTGAGGTGATTTCTAAGATGGCCAGACAGGTGTGCTGTTCGTGGGCCGGACAAAGGCCGCAATCATCAGGGCAGCCTCTATCCGAAGACACCCCATATTCCCTAGGCTTCGTTACCTTTCTTTCAGAGAAACATAATTCTTTATACCTTGGCAGATCAGTACCAATAATCGTCCTGAACATTCCGTGCTCGGAACAGGTCTTTTCCATGAAGAGTCCGGTTTCTGATTCCTGGAGGGCGCCATCAATTATCTTAAAACATACAGGGCAAATACTCTTGGTTAGCTCTGAAAAATAATTCCGTTGTTCCAGAAGACTCCTTAGCTCATGCATGCCATGGTCTCCGGATTTAATCCGCCACCGACATGAAGTAAACTGATTTTAGCCTGTCCAAAGGATTAATATTCCTTTTGTGGTGGTATTTTTTACTGTTCCTCGATAGTCATGTTTACGTATAAGAGTCTTCGTTTAAAGGACTCGAAATCGGAAATCTCCAAGGTCGCCGACCTGGTATCCCATTGCCGGCTAATCACTCGATCTCCTTCGGATAAGCATTCTTCAATATCATCCTCTACGACTTCTTTCAGTTCATCATCATCATTAATGGGCGAAAGGAAAAATAGGGTGTATCTTCCTCCGCCTTCTGGCCTGACTCGCACTTTTTTCCATCTCTTCGATGGCAACTTCAGCATACCCGCTCCTACAGAGACCTTGATCCTATTTTTATGATCTACCCGTTTTTCCGAAAATTATAACGTTTCGTCACTCCTATATATCCGACAAGGGACCCCTCTTAATTGTGCGGCTCCCGTTGAAAGCTCTTCATAGGAACCATCGGTCAAAACATTAATATTGGCCTTCCGCCAATCATACTGGTTGGCCGCTTTTCCTTCCGGGAACCACCAGCCAAAAGCCGGCATAACCACTCTCGGATCCATTTCACTATTAAGCCTCACTTTCTGGGTAATCCTTCCTTTTCGCGTCTCGATATAGACCATGTCACCCTCGGTTACCCGGGCCTTTTCGGCCGTGTCCGGGTGCATCTCAACTAAGGGTTCGGGATAACGTTTCCGCATGCCGGGGTCTGACCGATAGCCGGACAACATGAAGCCCGTTTCTTTTTTGTTGGTCATGATGAGCGGAAATTCCTCCGATTGCTTGGACACCTCCCCGGCCTTGATCAATTCATTATAATAGGGCAAGGGACTAATCCCGAGTTTCTCCATGTGTTCAGAATAAATCTCCATTTTACCGGTGGGGGTTTGGAAGAAGGTATCTTCATTATCCTTGAGATAGATGGTGTCAGGGTAAAATATTCTGATTTTTTTAAATTCTTCAAAGGTGATATTGCTGGGCTTAAGCCAGAAATCCAGCATCTTCTCATCATCTACATCTTCAAAAAAATACTTCCCCAGCCCCAATCGTTTAGCCAACTCATTAAACATCTTCATGTCCGGCCAGGCCTCTCCAGGTGGGTCGATAAACTTGGGGTCACACTTTACATACCCGCCCCATGCCGGCCAATAAGCTATCGTGGCATGTTCTCCAGGGAGGGCCGCAGGCAGCACCATGTCGGCTATAGCTGTTGTCGGAGTATGAAAAATATCAGCCACGACCATGAAATTCAGCTTCATAAAGGCCTCATAGGTTCTAACCGCATCCGGATAGGTACAAAGGGGATTGGTGACGGAAAGAAACCCGGCCTTAATAGGGTAGGGCTTTTCATCAAGAATGGCATTGACCAGGGTCTGGGTGGGAACGTAGGCCGAACCGACGGCCAAGATATAATCCTTGGCAATCGAGTTCCCCTTAATTCTTTTAAACCCTTTGGGGAAATAAAAGGTCCCCGGTCTGACAAACTTATCCTGCTTCCTTATGATCAGGCCCCCCGGAAGACCCACGCTTCCTGTAAGACCGCTTAAAATCATAACGGCCCGTGAGGCTTGGAGCGCTGAAACCGTTCCCTCAAGGGCGTTTCCGAAACCGAGAATACCCGGACTATTTAGTCCAAACAGCCTGGCTGCCTCGACAATCTGAGCACGGGGAACCCAGGTTTTCCTTTCCACATCTTCAAGAGAGAAGGTGGAAACATGTTCCTTGAGTTTCTCAAAACCCGAACTAAAGCGGTCCAAGTAATTTTTATCATAAAGCTCTTCTTCAATGATCACCTTGATCATGCCCAGGGCTAAGACCCCGTCTAAGCCAGGTTTTGGTTTGATCCAGATATCCGCTTTGGAAACGTAATCAATCTTCCCCGGATCCACAACGATCAGTTTGCAGCCGTTTTTGAGGCGAGCATCGATTTGACCCGGAAACATGCTGTTAAACGTACCCCCGATGTGCCTCGGATTGACTCCCCAGATCATCATGCACTTGGTTTTTTCAACATCACTATCGGCGCTGACCATCATGGATCCATAGGTGAATTGATTGGCCGCCCCGGTTTGGACTCCGCAGTAGCAACCAGGCGTTATGACGTTCGGCGTTCCGAATATGGTCCCCAACCTCTGGCCGAAAGCAAACTCTAGACCTTTCGGTTCCCCAAGGACCAAGGCAATGCTTT
Organism: uncultured delta proteobacterium; assembly: GCA_963838485.1. GTDB lineage: Bacteria > Desulfobacterota > RBG-13-43-22 > RBG-13-43-22 > RBG-13-43-22 > RBG-13-43-22. The sequence goes on from CAWIRY010000141.1 coordinate 3,870, forward strand.
CAGGTCCAAACTCCCGGCGATAGGTCTGGAATTTTTTAGCGATGGTATCCAGGGCTTCATCCCAGGTTATCCGCTGCCATTCTCCACTTCCCTTTTCGCCCTTTCGTTTGAGCGGATACCGCAGACGGTCAGGATGGTTGTAGGTACCGGGAATCGTTACCGGACCTTTGGCATCAGGGCATATTTCCGATAAGATACCGCTCTTACTGTCCTTGGTGACTTTGATCACCTTACCGTTTTGAACGTGGGCAATAAGACTGCAATGTTTTCCGCAAAAAAAACAAAAGAATCCGTGTTCGGTAATCTCCATTTTTTCCTCCGATGAGTCACTTTGGTTACTCAGTTTATGATTTTTCTTTCTCCCTATCTCTCAAAGCGAATCGCCGAATCTTTCCAGTAATGGTTCGGGGCATCTCTTGATCGGTGATGAATTCGACTTCTCGCGGATATTTGTACATTTCTATCTTTTCCTTGACAAAGGTTTTTAT
>CAWIRY010000142.1:0-11945 GCA_963838485.1 uncultured delta proteobacterium
TTTCCTGGTTCTTTATATATTGTCGGGTTTCATCTTCATCCTTACCTACGGTCGAAACGAAATATCCTCGGGCCCAAAAATTTTGACCGGTGAAATTCTTTCTTCGCCCCAGATAGGCTCGGGCTATATAAATGGCGCTCTTGCCCTTGAGAAACCCAACTACTTGTGATACGGCGTACCTCGGAGGTATCGAGATCAAAATGTGGACATGGTCCGGTTGTAAATGCCCTTCGATAATCGTACACTCCTGGAAAGGATGGCCACGGGGATATATTGTCCCACGATGAGCGACCTATCTATTGAAAAAGTCGCCGCCCAGCTTTATATCCCCAACTATTTATCCTTTGAATCCGCCCTGGCCCGCCATGGAATCCTTAACCTGATTCCCCATTCGCTGACCTTCGCCACGACGCGAAAACCCAGGCGGTACACCCTGCGAAATCAGGACGTGGAATTTCGACAAATATCCCCGAGGTTATTTTTTGGCTTTGAGATGAAGGGCGGAATAAACATCGCAACGCCTGAAAAAGCATTTTTGGATCAGGTTTATTTTTTATCGAAGGGAAGGGCTTCCTTGGACCTCGAAGAGATCAATCTAAAACATTTGTCGTTCGGACTTCTTAAGGAATACGGGGAACGGTTTCCAGGTTATGTCCGATCTCGGATGGCTGAGATTTTGAAAAAGTAGCCTATCAGAAAAACAAGGATGATCCTTCATTAAACAGCTTTCCTCTTGGAGGGAATATGAAATGCCCGAAATGCCAGACTGAAAACAAGGAAGGTGTGAAGTTCTGTGAAGAATGCGGGGTAAGGATGGAACTGGTATGTCCTGGATGCGGGGAAAAAATCTCTTCGGGCAAGAAATTCTGCGGGGAGTGCGGTTATCAATTATCCAAGCCGACAGAGGCCTCTCCGATTGATTACTCTACCCCCCAATCCTACACCCCAAAACACTTAGCCGAAAAAATACTGACCCAGCGCAGCTCCATCGAGGGAGAGCGGAAGATCGTCACCGTCATGTTCGCCGATGTGGCCGGCTTGACCCCTTGAATCCTAAGTCATCGCCAACTCTTCGGAGATGATCTATTATTTATAAGCCGAGAAGTCCACTCCTCTGGCCCGGCCCCGCTCTTCAAACCAGACCTCTTCGTTTATCGGCGGAGGGACAATCTTTTCCTGGTCCTTATGAATCAGCCGGATGGCCTCGCCGGAGCAGGTGCTGATGCAAAGACCGCAACCGATGCATCTCTCCGGATCGATCCGGTAAGCCTCTTCCCCTTCTTCGATAGCCTTCACCTGGCAGCGTTCGTCGGCGCAGATCCCGCAACTGAGACATTTATCCGGGTCTATCTCGGCGTAATAATGGGAATTGATCACCTTGGAGGCCGGTATGCCCAATTTATTGATGGCCCCCAGCACCCCGCAGCAACACCCGCAACAATTGCAGATGTAATAATTTCCTCCCTGTTGGTTGGCCGTAAGGTGGACGAGTCCCAACTCTTCCGTTTTGTTCAACAAGGCATAGGCCTCCTCTTTGCTCAGCACCCGCCCATGAGGGAGTTTATCGAAAACACCGGGGATGGGAGCAATGGCCAGGCAGACCTCCATCGGCCGGTCGCAGGGGTGGCCTAATAACCCTCGATCTTTCTTGCAAATACAATCTTGGACCCAAAAGGATTGATTCTGTTCGATAAGGGTAGAAACCCTTTCATAGGGTAAAGCTTCCTGATGCACGGCAATCTCTTTTTCAACGGGCAGGACCTGCATCATTTGAGGGGTCATTGAAAAGAACTGTTTCCCGTAAATTCCCCGGTACCCTTCATACAATTCCACGAATTCCTTGTCCAGCCGTTCGTTCTGAAACTCATAGATCCCGAAGACCCAGGGCAGCATTTTAAAGACCCGGGTACCTTCGAAGTCAATGGTAAAGAGCTGGCCGGCCTTGCCCATGGCTTTCAACCTGTCTTCCAGCCCCTCCAGAGAGCGCCCGGTTCTCTCGGCCACCTGCTCGGCCGTTTCAAAGGAAAGTCTCATGTCGCAAAAAAGGTCGGCTTGGTCCGGGGAAAAAATTCTCTTGAGTAACTTGATCTCCACACCGCTTTCCGTCAAAGGGAATCCATTCGGCAAGGTATCGAGGACTCGGGCCAGTTTTTGATAGATTTCTTCTTCCATGATTTTTCTCCTTTTTTTATTTTTCGAACAGGATCAACAGAATTTTGAGGTTTCAGCGCCAAGGCAGGACTCTGGCTTCTGGTCATAATTGCCCGTTTTTCAGCGAAGCTTATCGATTGCCGGCCCCTCCCCGACAATCGATAAATTATCCCCCTTTGCGATCTTGACGCTTGCGTTGAATACTTTAATTGTCCTGTAAATCCTGTCTAACTGCTTTTTTTCTTTTTCTTCGCCTTTTCCAGGTCTTTCAAAGCCTGGTCGCACCATTCGATAACCATTCGGGCGTGGCGCATTCCGAAATCAAGGGTTAAACCCCAATAGGTGGCCTCCGCGGAAGAACCGGGCAGGGTCGAAAAATGTTTAATAGCCGGCAGTGCTTCCATCTCATATTTTTCGAGTAAACTCAGATAGTGGGCGCGCCATTTCGTCAGATGTTCTTTGAACTGATCCGAGGGCATCCGGTTTCCAAAAAAAACCTTGACCAGCATCGGGTTCCGCAGTTCCGGAGTTTCCGGTGGCTCGGCCAGCCAGCGAAGGAGCTCCTTTTCACCGGCCTTAGTCACTCGGTAGACCTTGCGACTCGGTTTTCCTTCCTGGTGCTCGACGGTCGAGGAGATCCACCCCTGCCCTTCCATTTGCTTGAGGGTGCGATAAATATGAGGCAGGGCCGCATTCCAGAAAAAATGGATCGAATTTTTAAAAGTGGTTTTCAAGCCATAACCGGTGGCCGGTTGATAGTTAATCAATCCCAGCAAGGCATGAGGCAGCGACATGATTCTCTTTCTATGATATATGAATTAGTTTATATATACGTCAGTACATATGTAACCAATTCTAAATTATTTGTCAAGAGATTTTTAGAGATTTTTAGTTGGCCTGAAGCACTCATTTTGGTCTTCCCTTTTTGGCTAATTCGTAGTATTTTTTCAGAAGACTCTTCCTTTGTTTGTTTTTTTAGAACTTGGGGCCTTAGGAACAATTAATCGGTGAAAGGGCACACCAGACAACGGAAGAAGTTAGCCTAAGAAAACATGGAGTCTGGAAACCTGAAGCCTCCGGGACAGAGACAGCGCTTCAACCTACTAAATCCTGAAAACCCAATGTTCTTCCGGATCGATGGATAGATGAAAAACGTGATATTGCTTAGCTTAGCCACCTATCTGGCCGCTTCAATTAATTTTTCCATTATATTGTTTAAGCTACTTGGCAAAGGCGATCCCAGGGACCATTACAGCGGCAATGCCGGGACTACCAACGTCACCAGGCTGCTCGGCCTATTTTGGGGTCTAATGATCCTGCTTCTGGACATGGGGCGGGCCGGCGCAGCGGCTTATATAGGAGGGCGCTTCTTGCCTGCCCCGTTAGTGCCTCTTTTAGGGCTTGTCCTCGTGATTGGAAACCAAAAGCCGTTATTTCACGGATTCCGAGGCGGCAAAGGAGTGGCCAGCTATCTCGGGTTTACCGCCTTGATCGCACCCGGTTTGGCAGGGGCGTCTTGCTTGGCTTGGGTCTTTGGCTATGGACTGTCTCGCCAGGTTTTTATCGGTTCAATCTTGATGATCCTGGTTCTGGGCTCAGGCACGATAGTCCATTACTCCGGGGCCTGGCCGGTGATGATCAGTGCCGTTTTAACCATGGTCTTAATACTCCAATCCCACAAACCAAATATTGCGGCTTATGGAAAAAAAATTGCCAAGAAAGAAATCCCTTATTCAAGCATGTTCACCCTCTTGTTTCTTCTCACTTCCCATACTTAGGTTTTGACGACTGATGACGCCTGTTTTTGTTGGGACCACCAATAACATCACTTCTCGGTTTTTCCACTTCCGGACACTGCCGGCGCATAAAGGCCGGGCAAACCAGTATTCACATTTATCCTAACGGTAAAACCACTTCCTTTATCAGGGATTATCACAGGCACTAAATAATATCACTTTTAAGCGAAGGAGAATTCCAGAACCCGATTTCCCATCCAAGAGATTGGGGTAGCTGGAAGGGGGCGGAGCCAATCCATGATCAAAGGATTGTAGAGCCTTTCCCATAGCGGATTTGGACCTTACCGGGCGTTAAGCGGATCAGGGCTTCACCTTCGACGAAATTTCGAAACAAGGTTTTGGCTTTGGCTTTTTCAAATAATCGAATCTGGCTGCTAAACATTTTATACAAAGTATTGGCAATCAGCGTCATAGCAATATCAAAATCGACTTTAACCACCACCGGTGAAGAAAGGGCATTCAGGTTAAAAAAATCCACGTTTTCCTGGATATTGTTCTCGATCCGCCAGCGCTTAGCATAGTGGGTGAGGATTTCTTTGGGAGGGCGTTGATCATCGTTGGTTACCAGGATCATCGGGAGTTCCCGGCCGGTTCCGGTAACGATGATCTGACGTAGCGAGCCGGTATAACCGGGCAGCCTGGTTTTGCCATTATGGATTTTAAGCAGTTGATGTTTCCGAGAGGGGATATCCAAACGGATCCACTGCCAGGAAGATATGGCTTCCAAAGAAGCCAAGATTTTTTTCCCACGACGTTGCAGAGTAATAAACCGGATTCCCTGCTGGTTCAGGCGGTCCAGATGGTCATAGGTGGTTAGCTTGGAGTCAAAGACCAGACACTGAGGACGCTGTCCGGTAGCCTTTTTATAAAAAGACACAAAGGCCATGATCTCATCAGCCTCTTCTTCTTTTTTAAGGTCACCGTTGGAATAACAGAGATAGGTGGTGTCCAAGTCCTGGGCAAAGAAGGACAAGACACTCTTCATGGCCTTCCCTCGGGTGGGGACCCAATGGTTTTCCAGGGTGCTTTCCTCCCCATAATGGGGGATGGAATGGAAGTCGAGATTGATATGCTCTCCTTTCAAATAGCCCAGATCGAACAGGGTGCGAACCCAGTTTCTGAGAAGGGTCACACAATGGCGATGAGGATGACGGTAGGAATATTGGGTGATGGCGGCCGCTTTGGGCAAGACATTCAGACCGGCAAAGAGTCCGATCCCGAAATCAAAACTCAGATCATTAATATGGGAAAGCCGTTCTTTGCCCAGAAGTTTCAAGACCAGGTAACTCAATAGATACGAAACTTTAGGAATCTGGGGAGAGCCATAAAAACCACTCTCCTTAAAAAGCCGATCCAGACCGAGTTGACCGATTAAGGGGATAAAAAGGAAGAGACCACCATAGTCCGTGGAGACTTCCGGATGGACACCAAAAGCCGCCACATTGGCCTCCTCCGCCGGTTCTCTACCAGTTTGGAGGGCTTCTCTTCGTTCCGCACGGGTCCGTCGGAAGAGTCTGGTAAAACCTTCTTCTTCTAAAAGCAGGTAGATGGTTTTATTCGAGATTTCTTCCCCCTGTCGGGAAAGGGTCTCCCTGATTTCATCGATCGAGTAATTGCGTTTCCGAAGATCAATAATTCGATCTTTGAGGTGAATAGTCGTTGGTCGTGGCGACTTGGGGCCTTGTTTTAATGGTAAAAAGAAGGGGGAGAAGGCTTCTTTTTGCGAGTCCCGCATTAAGGCCCGCAGAGTGTGAATCGAATAACCGAAGTACTGGGCTACCTCTTCGGTCTTCTGTTCCTCGACAATCAGGGCCCGCAGGGCTTCGTACCGCCGTTGCATCGGGTCCTGGGGATGGAGGAAGAAGTCTTTGTTTAGCAAGAGAGTCCCCGATTTTTGATATTAATTAAGTAAATTATAGACAATATATAAATTGTTAAAATAAAATTGTCAAGCTTATTTTCACGCAAAAATGCTGTTTTTTTAAAGTTTTCATCAAAAACAACTTCATGGAAAATGAATTTAGTTTTCATATTTAATATCAAATAATATCCCCCAATGCTGGTTTTTAAAAATAAACTATGCGTAATTCCAAGGAGTTGGTCAATAAAAGTTTGGGTTCCAGCCCTAATTTCTGATATTATTTATGACCTGTGATAATCCCTGTTTATTGAAATTCCCGATCTGTTATGCTTTCCCAGAAGCAAAATGACAAAATTTTAGATTGACAACACCAAGTTAATCTATTAAGGATTATACCCGATAAATGAAAAGAGTACTTGTAATCATCTATTCTCAAACCGGTCAGTTGAAAAGAATAGCGGATTCCATCACATCTCCGCTCGTGGAAGATGTTGATCTGGTTTTTGAAGAGCTCAAACCCATTCCCCCTTTCCCGTTTCCTTGGCGATGGAGAGAATTCTTCCAGGCTTTTCCGGAATCCGTCCAAGAGATACCCTGTGCGTTAGAACCTTTCCAATTCAATCCGAATCAGGATTTTGATTTGGTCATACTGGCTTACCAGGTCTGGTTTCTATCTCCCTCCATCCCGTTTACCGCCTTTCTGCGGTCACCAGCGGCAAGGAAGGTCCTGAAAGATAAGCCGGTTATTACCATTCTGGGGGTCCGGAATATGTGGATCATGGCCCAGGAAAGGGTGAAAAAACAGATCCGGGATTTAGGGGGTAAACTGGTTGGAAATATTGTTTTTGGGGACCCTCATCCGAACCTTGTCAGTTTGGTGACGATTGTGCACTGGTTGATGAAAGGAGAGCCGAAAGGAAAAGGATTGATCGGCCGTTTATTCCCCCGAGCCGGTATACCCGACCGAACCATTCGGGAAGCTGTGAAATTTGGGGAGGTGATCGGTGATTCCCTTCGTCTTGGACAATTGGATAAGCTTCAGGGTCGCCTCCTGAAAAGGGGGGCGGTTAAAATTAATCCTGTGCTTATGGGCCTTGAAAAAAGAGGGCGGAAGCTATTCGGGGTCTGGTCTAAGTTTGTACTGAGAAAGGGAGGGTATGGGCATCCTGCCCGGGAAGGTCGATTGAAACTCTTCAAATATTACCTGCTTGCGGGAATCTTCCTGGCCTCTCCCTTTGTCTCCCTCATCTTCTGGTTTGGGAATAAGATTTATTATAAAAAGACCATTAGGGCCATAGACTTTTATTCGCACTTGGAATAATGGTTAGCAAGCAATGTCTGACAGGACCCTTTCATCTCATTAGATAAATGATGTCGAAGAAAGTCTATATAACCCGTTTAGCCAAATTTTTGCCGAACCGGCCGGTACCCAACAACGCCATTGAACGATACCTGCGGCTGGTCAACGGCAGACCTTCGAAGGCCAGACGGATTATCCTTCGTAATAACCAGATCAAAACCCGGTATTATGCCCTCGACGAGAACGGCCGGTTGACCCATACCAATGCTCAACTAACCGCTGAGGCCGTCCGAGCCTTGCTCGATGATCGTTTCGCCATAGACAACCTCGAACTCCTGACTTGCGGTACCAGTTCCCCGGACCAGTTGATCCCCTCCCATGCCGCCATGGTTCATGGGGAGTTGGGCGGGAAACCAGTCGAGATTATTTCGCCATCCGGGGCTTGTGCCAGCGGTATGCATGCCATGAAATATGCTTACTTGGCCATCCTTTCCGGAGATAAGAGTAATGCCATCTGCACCGGTTCGGAATTGATGTCCAATTGGTTGCAGGCTCGTAACTTTGAAAAAGAAACCGAAAGACTCGACTCGCTCGATCGGCAACCCATCATGGCTTTCGAAAAAGACTTTCTGCGCTGGATGCTTTCCGATGGGGCCGGAGCCGCCCTTTTACAAGAGAAACCCAATAAAAAAGGCCTTTCTCTAAGGATCGACTGGATCGAATCGATTTCTTTTGCCAATCAGTTGAAGACCTGCATGATTGCCGGTGGCGAGAAACTTGAAAACGGTGGAATCAAGGGTTGGCGGGAATATGAAGCCCAAGAACTGCTGGAGCGTTCGGTATTTTCGATAAAGCAGGATGTGAAATTACTGGACAAAATCATCATCCGCCTGAGCAACCAATTTCTGAAAGATATTATTAGAAAACGCCAATTTAATCTCGACAAGATTTCATTTTTTCTGCCCCACATCTCCTCCGAATATTTTCGTTTACGCATCGATACCGACAGCCGAGACCAAGGGGTTTACATCCCTCAGGAAAAATGGTTTACTAACCTGACCCGTCTGGGTAATGTGGGAGCGGCATCGATCTATTGCATGCTGGAAGAACTTTTCCATTCGAATAAACTGGAAAAAGGCCAACAAATCCTCTTAGGGGTTCCTGAGAGTGCCCGGTTTTCGTATGGCTACGGCCTAATGACCGTCGTATAATTTCTTAACCTCCTTTTGCCCCCTTTTGTCCCGGCTAGGGGAAAAAGGGAAGAATGTTCCGGCAGCTTGAGCAAAACATCCCATGAAAAAGCATGAAGTACCCCAGGATAATGAAGGCTTATTGGAAGATAAACAGTTGGACCTTTGTTATGCGGTGGATGAAAACGACAACTATGTAACGGTCCCGAGCCACGGTTGGGCCCCTAAAAATGCGGCCTTATTGCAGGCCCTGGGAAGTTATCCATGAAAGAATGAAAGAAGCCCGGCAACAGATCCTTCAGGGCAAGCTCAGCCCGATTGCCTACTATATGGAAAAGAATATCATGGATGTGAAACTTCTGGCAACTTTTATCGGGTTGCCCAAATGGAAGGTCCGAAGACACCTCAAGCCTGCCGGGTTCGGGAAACTGGATGAAACGATCTTGCGCCGTTACGCCGACATCTTCCATGTTCCGGTCGAGGCCTTAACGAATTTCAAAGAAACCGCCGGGGAGAAATGAAACCCAGGGATATTCATATTAGTTTTAATCACCGCCAGGCAGCCCATTGCGAGAACGGTGTGACTTCAAACCTCCTGGGGTTCCACCAGGTCGATCTGAGCGAAGCCATGGTTTTCGGAATCGGCGCCGGTTTGTTTTTTGCTTTCATGCCATTCATAAAGATGAACAACCTTCCGGTGATTTCCTTCCGTCCCTGGCCGGGGGCGATCTTTAACCGGACCAGCCGCCGTTTAGGGATCCGCCATCAGCGCCATAAATTCAAAACCCCCAGCCAGGCCATGGAAGCCCTGGATAAAAACCTGGAGAACGGCATCCCCACCGGTTGCCTGGTCGGGGTATTCCATCTGAACTATTTCCCCAAGGCCTACCGGTTTCATTTCAATGCCCACAATATCGTGGTCATCGGACGGGAAAACGGCCACTATCTCATCAGCGACCCGATCATGGAAAACATCGAGAGGCTGAGTTATGATGATTTGATGCGGGTGCGTTTTGCCCAGGGGCCTTATCCGCCAAAAGGACGCATGTATTTCATAACGGAAGTCCCTTCTTCCTATGATCTTAAAAAAGCGATTGTCCAGGGCATCAGGCAGACCAGCCACGATATGCTCCGGATCCCTATTCCGTTGTTCGGGGTCAAAGGGATTCGCTTTCTGGCGGGCCGGATGTGCGGGTGGCCTAAAAAATTGGGATCGAAAAGGGCCTCCCTTTACCTCGGACAGGTTGTCCGTATGCTGGAAGAGATCGGCACGGGAGGGGCCGGTTTTCGCTTTATTTGTGCCGCTTTCCTGCAGGAGGCCGCTAAGGAACTAAACCAGCCCTGGCTGAACGATGCTTCCCGGGAGATGACGGAAGACGGCGACCGATGGCGTGAATTCGGCATCATTGCCGGGCGTATTTTCAAGGACCGGGCCGGACGGGACGAATCCTACCGGACAGCGGCTGATGTCCTGCTGGATATCGCCGTCCGGGAAGAGCGCCTATTTCAAAAACTGAAGAAAATATCGTTGGATTGATGTCGGAACGAACGATCATAACGATTGACAACCTTTTTAAAACGTACAAAGGTTTCGATGAACCAGCATTAAACGATCTTAGTATCCATATAGCGGAGAAAGAGATTTTTGGCCTGCTCGGCCCGAACGGGGCCGGCAAAACAACCACTATCCATATCCTTTGCGGCTTGGTCCAGCCAACCGCAGGTGAAGTCATTATCAACGGGTTGACACTGGACAGGCACCTGACTCAGATCCGCCCCATCATCGGATTGGTCCCTCAGGAAATCGCCTTATACCCCACCTTGACGGCCTGGGAAAACCTGCAATTCATCGGAAATATGTACGGCTTAAAAGGCCCGGCCCTCCGGCAGCGGATCGAAGAATGTCTGGACATGTTAGGACTACTTAAATTTGCAGGACGAATGATGAAGACCTATTCCGGCGGAATGAAACGACGGATCAATCTGATCGCCGGGATATTGCATAAACCTCGGATCTTGTTTTTGGACGAACCCACGGTTGGAATCGATGTGCAATCGAGGACCGTTATCCTTGACTATCTGAGAGATTTGAATCGGGCCGGTTCGACCATCGTTTACACGTCTCATTATCTGAGGGAAGCGGAAGACTTTTGTTCCCGGATTGCTATTCTTGATTGCGGCCGGATTATAACTGAAGGCCGGCCAAAGGAGTTGATAGCAGGTAACTCGGAATCCACCGATCTGGAAGCCCTATTTTTGCATTTAACCGGCAGACAACTGAGGGACCATTGATACTTCGACTCCTGGCCTCCATAAGGAAGGAATTTTTACTGATGGTCCGCGACCGGGCCGGGTTGGCCATATTGTTCCTGATGCCTATGGGATTGATTCTGGTCATGACGCTGATCCAGGACGTTTCCTTCCGCAAACTGAACGAGAGCGGGCTGTCCATCCTGTTCCTCGACGAAGACCGGGATTCTCTGGGGGAGGCCGTCCGGGAAGGGTTGGAAGGATCCGGCTTTTTCCATGTAGTGACAACCCTTGGTCCTTCAGGGCTGACCAAAGAAAAGGTCCTGAAAGAAATTGCTCGGGGGAAATACCAGATCGGCATCGTCATCCCTAAGGGAACCTCGGCGATGATCCGCACCTGGGCTAAGGGATTAGTCCGGGGGACCCTTTCCCAAGGAGACTCCAGCAAGTCTTTGTCCATTCCTAAAAACAAGGATGTTACCAAGATCATTTTAGTTTTTGACCCGGTCATTAAAAGTTCTTTCAAACAATCCATCCGGAATGCCCTTGAGAATTTCACATCCCGGATCGAAAACAAGATGAGCTTCCAAATTTTTGCTTCAGAAATTGGCGCTCTGCTGCCGAAGGACCGGAAGCCCGTATTGGAACCGGGAAATCTCGTTCAGATTGAGGAGATCTACGCGACCAATCGGTACAATGAGGTCGTTCCGAATTCTGTCCAGCACAACGTTCCGGCCTGGACGATCTTCGCTATGTTTTTCATTGTGATCCCTCTGACGGGAAATCTCATCAAGGAAAGAGAAAGTGGAACAACCTTGCGGCTGCGGGTCATGCCCGGATCCTACGCCCATGTGCTTTCCTCCAAAATCTTTGTCTACCTGGTAGTCTGCCTGATCCAATTTTTCCTGATGATGCTGGTGGGAATCGTGATCCTTCCCTTGTTTGGTCTTCCGGCTTTGGATCCCGGACACCAGAAGCCGGCCCTTCTTGTCTTGGCCGTATCAACGGCCCTGGCAGCCACAGGATATGGTGTCTTGCTGGGAACCGTGGCCACAACCCATGAACAGGCCGCTTCTTTCGGTTCTGTTTCCGTCGTTATCCTGGCAGCGATCGGCGGCATATGGGTTCCGGTCTTCATCATGCCCGCCTTCATGCAGAAGCTGAGCCGGCTTTCTCCCCTGAATTGGGGATTGGAAGGCTTTTACGATGTTTTCCTAAGGGGCAGCGGAATAGGGGAGATTCTACCTTACGTAGGCCTATTGCTTGGATTTTTTCTCGTCATGTTGTTAGCGGCTTTTTATTACCATAAAATAAAGGTGATCGGCTAACCGCTATGGCGGATAGGCCGAGCCAGATAAAGAGATTGAAAAAATTTCAGGAATGAAGTCCTCAATGGA
>CAWIRY010000143.1:0-9502 GCA_963838485.1 uncultured delta proteobacterium
TAGGTAAGAATATATTTTTTGAATTTCTTCTTCGATTAATTCCTTTAATCCTTCCGGCATCGAAAACCCCTTAAAACTCACTTGCCCGAAAGTCCCCGCTGACTCAATGATTAAATCCCCAAATCCAAAGATTCTCCCCCAAATCCCATACTCAGCCGTTACATCCTGAATCTTGTAATTCCAAACCGACACAAATCTTTTCCCAATGATGCCTCTTTCCTTAATCACCCGATAGTTGGTTAAATAGAACCGGTTGAAATGCCAATCCAGATAAATGACAGCGATTGAAAACATAATCACCAGAGAGGCGGCGAGATGGCAGAGGGATTTGAGAGATAGAAAATCCAGAGTCGGGCAACTCCCCAGCCATAAAACCAGCCAAAAGAAAAGTAGACCGACAAGAGGTCCTAAAAGGAAAAACAGATGCGGATTGGCTTTGTAAATTAATTTTTCATCGGACCGGAGTCTTACGGTTGCCATAAAGTTTAAAACAAGGTTATTTTTTTATCCGGCGGAGAAACGACGGTATTTTCAAATCTTTTAAATAAAATTTCCTTTTCCACTTCTTTCTTTGGCCTTCCATATCTCTTCCGGGACAGTTCAATCACTTCCTCATAATGGGAAGTTTTATTATCCGCCAGAGGCAAGGTCATGGCGCTGAAGGGCCGGGAGCTTAGGCCGTCGATCATGAGCTTGAGGTAAATATGGTAATTGGGAAGATTGACCAGATCAGATTCATTGAATTCCGGATAAAATTCCCGGGCCAGATATTTGGCGTCTTCCGCCCCGACCCGGAAAGAAATGAGCGTGCCCACGTTCCCGAAGATAGCCGCTTTTAAATTGTCTTCCAATTGCTCAATGTATTGGTGAGCGAGAACCAGATGGAGACCGTATTTCCGGGCCTCGGATAATATATCGGCGAAAGACTGGGTTAAAAAGCTATGAATCTCATCCACAAAGCAATAAAAAGACCTTCTCTCTTGTTCGGGCAGATTGGCTCGACTTAAGGCGGCCAACTGGATTTGAGTGATTATCATCGCTCCCAATAGGGCGCAGCTATCTTCTCCGATTTTCCCTTTGGCCAGGTTGACAATCAGGATTTTCCCTTTATCCATAACCTCCCGTATATTGAAGCTGTTTTGCTTTTGGCCGACGATGTTTCTAATCGGAATGGTCGTTAAAAGCTGTCCGATCTTGTTGAGGATCGGGGCGATGGCTTCCGACCGCATCCAGGCTGAATACTTTTCAAACTCAAAGAGCCAGAATTCTTTGACCTGCTGATGGCTCACCTTTTCCAGGACTATTTTTCTAAAGTCTTTATCCGTGAGAAGTCTTGGGATATCCAAAGGGGTACTTCCCGGATACTCCAAGAGAGTAAGGACCGCGTGTCTTAGGATGTGCTCCAGCCGGGGCCCCCAAAAGCCGGCCGGTCCCCAAATCTTTTTAAAGACCGAAACGAACCCGGAGGCGATCAAATGATGGTATTCCGGGTCGGCTTTCTCCAAGAGGTTAAAAGCGATGGGATATTCCAGGTCTCCGGCGTTGAAATAGATGAGATCATCCATTCTCTCTTTCGGAAGGAAACGAAGGACCTCTTCCGCTAAATCTCCGTGAGGATCAATGAGAGCCAGACCATTCCCGTTTTGAATGTCGGAAATGACCATATTGGCGAGTAGTGTGGATTTGCCCGTGCCGGTTTTGCCGATGACATACATATGCCCCCGGCGGTTCTTTTCCTTGATGCCGAATAACTGTTTGATGTCGCGGTAGTTGGTGACGGCAAAAGGCGTGACTTTGTTTTTTATATTTTCCAATCCTTCCATCACCTCATTTTAAATCTCTTCCTTACCCTCAGAAAAGAAAGGTTAATCTGCCCCAAAAGGCAAATTTACCCTCCTTACTGGCTGTTTTCCTTCCGGATAAACTGAAATCAGATCTTTAAAAACTTCAGAACAAGGAGGAAAAATCATGGGAGAGAAAACAAGATGTTTTGAACTGCGGACCGACGAGGGGCAGGTTATTTTCAGCTTCAGCCTAGTAGAAAAAGAGATAGGTCCGGAGAATAACGCCAAGGATTCACAAAATCTTGATCAAGGAGGGAAAGGAGGAAAAGAGTCAATCAATGCGGGAAACAACGATTCCCCGATGACCGAGGCCCAGAAAAGGTATCTCTTCCGGATTCTGGCCGAACATGGCATCCAGGGGGAAATCGCCCATCAGGAACTGAAGAATGCTTTTCGGGTGAATACCTTAACCGAGGCGGGTAAATTTGAAGCCAGCAAACTGATTGAACGGTTGCTGGGAGAAGGAATAGGAGGGCTGAAACATGGACCATCTATCCAGTAGCCAAATCAATCTGTATCTGCTTTGCAGCCTGAAATATAAATTTCAGTATGTGATCAAATTGCCTAAACCTTTTAAATCTTCCGGCCTGGTTTTCGGGAGCGCCTTCCATGCCGCCCTTTCCTGGTTTTTCAAGGAAAAGATGAAAGGTAACGGCAATGGAATCCCTTTGGAGAAGGTTTACCGGATTTTGGAGGCCGACTGGTTTGCCCAGAAGGTGGATCAGGAGGTCCGCTACAAGAACGGGGAAGATGAGATGAAGCTCCTGGTCATGGCTAAGGAGCTACTCGGCCAATATGTCAGCCTTCCCTTCAAGGAGATCATGGGCACGGAAATTCCCTTTACCATCCCTCTCATTAATCCGGTGACCGGCGAAGTCTTAGGGATAAACCTGGAAGGCTACATTGACCTCGTGGAAAAGGATGAAACCATCGTGGAGTTTAAAACCACGGGGCAAATCATGGATCAAAAAGACGCCGACGATCATGTTCAGCTCACGGCCTACAGCTACGCCTATGAGATGATCCACCAGAGGCCGCCCAAGAATCTCAAGATCGTCAACTTTATTAAAACCAAGAAACCCAGGATTATCCCCTTGGAGACCCGGCGGGACCAATCCGATTACCAGCGGTTTTTCTATCTGGCCGGACAGGTTCTTAAAAGCATCGAGAACAAAATGTTTTTCCCCAAGCCCAGCTTTATCTGTAGGGACTGTGAATACGGCGAGCCTTGCCGGGGCTGGTTGGGAGCGTAAGGAGGGTATGATTCTCTTGATGGTTAAATAACCAAAAACCAAACAAACAGCCACTGTTAGAAATTTGATCAGCGACTTTAATAATAAAATTTTGGATTAATAAAAAATATAAAATTTGGTGTTGTATCCTGTTGGGAGGATTTCCTTTTGGTTTTCCTCCTAGATTAGTTTTTATTAACCTTTATGATTTATAAAATAGATTTTGGGCAACAGGCCCTTTTGATCCCATCTTTTAGCTACAGAGACATGATGAATTAACAGGATCCTTTGGCCATATCTTCCTTCAAAGCAAATTTTTTCACTTTGCCCGAGGCTGTTCTGGGAAGGGGTTCGCGGCGGATGAGGACCTCCTTGGGCACTTTATAAGTGGCCAGTTCAGCGGTGCACAAGGCCTTGACAGACCCTGTATCCACGGACCGTCCCTCCTTGCAGACGACAACGGCCCAGCCGACCTCTCCCCACCGCTGGTCCGCGACCCCGATGACGGCGACCTCGGCCACAGCCGGATCTTTAAGGATGACGTTTTCGATCTCGGCCGGATAGACGTTCAGCCCGCCGCTGATGTACATGTCCTTTTTACGGCCCCGGATATAGATATAACCCTCCTCATCGTATTCGGCCAGATCTCCCGTGTGCATCCACCCTCCGGCAAAGGCCTCGCTGGTGGCTTCGGGCTTGTTCCAATAGCCCTTCATGGTGGCAGGGCTCTCTGATGACTATCTCTCCCTTCTCGCCCGGGGAGACCCGGTTCATGGCCTCGTCGACGATCAGAACTTCGCAATTAGTTACCGGCTTTCCGGTCGAGCCGATCTTTCGGAGGGCATCTTCTTTTTTCATAAAGATAGCAATGGAGGGGCCTTCGGACAGGCCATAGCCCTGGAGCAGGGCGGTCTGGGGGATCAGCCGGTTAAAAGCCTCGATCACCGTGACCGGCACCGGTTCAGCCCCCGTGAGCACTCTTTTGAGACTTTTTAGCCCGTAGTTCGACAGGCCGGGGTAGTCGATCAATTGCTTGACGATAGTGGGCACCAGAAGCGCCAAAGTGATTTTTTCCCGTTCAATCAGTTCCAACAAGGTACCGATCTCCAACCCGCTGCTGGGCATCACCACCACGGTGCCGCCCATCCACAGGGTGGCCAGGGTGTAGTCATGGAACCCGGCGACCCAGCAGAGACCGGGTACGCAGAGATAATGCTCCTGGGCCGAAACCTCAAAATCACCCACCTGATGGAAGGAATTCCAGGCCACCGTCCCCTGGGTGTGCATGGCCCCCTTGGGAAACCCGGTGGTTCCGGAGGTGTATTGTAAAAGGAAGAGGTCTTCCGATTCCACTTTTTCAAAAACCGGAGCAGCCTCGGCCTGATCAGCCAGGTTCGAATAGGAAAGGACAGAAGGGGATGGTGATTGTCTGTCGATGCAGATGATATCCCTGAGTCCGGGCGTGCCCCCCTTGCTCGTATCAACCAGGTCCAGAAGGTCCTCTCCCACCAGGAGCACGGAAGCCCCGGAGTCGTTGAGGATGAATTCCACTTCTTTGGACCTGAGCAGAAAATTCACCGGGACCAGGACGGCCCCCAGGCTGGCCACGGCGAAGAAGATATCAAACCACTCGGTGCAATTCCGCAGGAGTACGGCCACCCGGTCGCCCTTGCCAACCCCCAGGGCCCGCAAGCCATTGGCCAGTCGGTAAGCCCGGTTTCTCAACTGCCCATAAGTGACCCTCTCGTCCTTAAAGATCACGGCCTCTTTGCCCGGGTTCACATGACAGCCCTGATCCAGTCTTCTCAAAAAGTACCCAAAGTCCATTTTCCTAATCCTTTCCGACGCATTTTTTCACCTATGTGAGATTCTCCCTTGAGAATAAAAAGTTTTTGAAGCAACATCCACAGATTCTCTTCTGAAACAGGTCCTCTCTGCCTGCTAAAAATTGGGCAATGCATGGGGGCTTAAGTATTGCCCAACAAAAAGTTTACCGAAGCTGAAGAGGGGGACATCCTATCATTCAATTAATTTACTCGTGCCCAAAGTTTCTGGATAGCCATGGCCACGGCCGAAGTACCTATTCCCAGATTCCTGGCTATTTCGGCCAACGGAAGCCCTAACTCCCGATTCAAATATAACCGATCTTCCCCCGTATCTCAGATACTATCCGCCTGGTCGCCGTTTCTCAATTCCCTTTCCTCGATCTCGGCCTCTTTACACATCCTTTTGATTCCCTTGAATACCAACCCTGCCTTTTTTACGCTCAGGCAACTATCTCTTGACATTTACCATTACCTGTTTGATTTTATATTTTAGGGCGTTATCCTTTTCTATCTCTTTATTGAATCGAGTAGATGCCTGCCTGATAACGCTGTGATACAATCCCCAAGCGTTTTTTATTTCTTGGCTAGTAAATCCACAATGCTGCTCGATCAAATAAATGGCCATCTTTCTTGCCGTATCGCCTCGAATAATTCTAATAGTCAGGTCGGTTACCTCCCTTTTCCATAACTCGTAGACTGCCTTCAGGATCGCCTCCAGTTTTAAAAGTCCACTTAGATGTTTCCGCTCTGGTATTTTCCGGTTAATCTCCTGGCCTCGGAATGACGGAAATGAGAATTCGGCGCCTTTTTACGAATTCATCATGCCATAATTACCTGTTAAATTCCGAATACCTTTCTAGCCTCGTCCGGGGTGGCCGGTTGGCAACTGAGGGCCTCAATAATCCGGACGGCATTTTCAACCAGTTCAAAGTTGCCCTTGGCTAACTCTCCGTTAGGCATCCGGATATTATCTTCCAGACCGACCCGGATATGCCCTCCGCAAAGGATGGACTGGGTAATGGCCGGCCATTCTTCCAGGCCTACACCGCAGGTTGAAAAATTAGCCGCCGGTGGCAGGGCGCCGACCATGGCCACAAAGCTACCGGGCCGGAAAGAGGCTCCACCGCATACGCCCCAGACAAAATTGAAATTCACCGGATCGGTGAAAAATCCGCTCGGGGAGAGAAAATAATAGTTATCGATGCCGGCCGAAGAATAGACCTCCAGTTCCGGTTTGGTCCCGATTTCCTTCATGGCCTTGGCCAAATTGGAGATGGTAAAAAAAGTATTATCAAAGGTATAGTCCACAATGACCTCGCCGGTCTTCCGGTTCACGGAGGCAAAATTCATGGTCCCCATATTAAGCGAGGCCATTTCAGGACGAACCGCCTCGATCTGGGCGATTCTCTGCTCCGGCGTCGCCCCCATTCCCAAGGCCGAGGTCATGTTGACAATCAGCTCCGGGGTCCTATCCTTGATGGCATCATGACTTTCCTTGATGCGCTCGATCCGGGTGGCATTGGTGCCGTCATCTTCAACGCCGTGGACATGGACCATGGCCGCACCGGCCTTGTAGGCCATATGAGCCGATTCGGCCAATTCTTTTGGGGTATAGGGTGTATTAGGGTTCTGATTTTTCCGGGTGGCCGAGCCGACCAAAGCACAGGTTACAATGACTTTCCTTCCCATTGGTTTCTCCTCCTGCCTTGAAAAAGGCATTTCTTGTTAGATCTGTCCATTATAAATAATGACCTGATATTACTTATTAATAAGTCATATCAGGTTTTTAAATTTAAAGGAAAAAGTTAATAGAAACCAAATCCAAGCACATATTAAAACCGTTTATTCTTGGCAATTTTTTTTGCCTTTGCATCTCTCCAACTTCTGATCCAATAATGGCAGGACCTTGGCAGCCGGGACTTTGAATGTCGGACTTATAAAGGAACTATTTTTATACCAATAATAGGAAGGAATGAGGCAAAAGGGGTATGCCCTTCCTGTCCATCTTCACCGTTTCCGGTTCGATCGAAGGTAAAAAGATAAAAGAACCCGATCTTCCCCTTCCTGATTTATTTTTGAGGCCCCGTTTGTTTGTACCTCGCCAATTCCAGTTTGCCGATCTGATTACGGTGAACCTCATCCGGACCGTCTGCCAGCCGCAGCATACGGGCATTGGCATAGGCCAAGGCCAACCCGAAGTCGTCGACCACGCCGCCGCCGCCATGGACCTGGATAGCCCAGTCGATTACCCGGCAGGCTATATTCGGCGCCGCCACTTTTATCATGGCGACTTCTTTGCGGGCCGCCTTGTTGCCCACCGTATCCATCATGTGGGCGGCATTGAGGACCAGTAATCGGACCTGGTTGATCAGGATGCGGGATTCGGCAATACGCTCCAAGGTCACCGTCTGCTCGGCGATGGGCTTGCCGAAGGCCACCCGCGATAGAGCCCTTTTGCACATCTTCTCCAGAGCCCGTTCGGCCAGTCCGATCAGCCGCATGCAGTGATGAATACGCCCCGGCCCCAACCGGCCCTGGGCGATCTCAAAACCACGTCCTTCGCCGAGCAGCATATTCGAGGCGTGCACGCGCACATTCTCGAAAAGCACTTCACCGGTGATATCCGGTGTTCCCAGATAACCGAAAACTGGCAACGGTCTCAGTACCTTGATGCCGGGAGACTGGCGGGGAACAATGATCATGGATTGCTGTATATGCCTGTTGGGATTGTCCGGGTCGGTCTTGCCCATGAAAATAAAGACCTGGCATCGCGGATCAGGGGCCCCGGAGGAAAACCATTTGAGTCCGTTGAGGACATATTCGTCGCCGTCGCGCACGATGGAGGACTGTATGTTGGTGGCATCCGATGAAGCCACTTTTGGTTCGGTCATAGCAAAACAGGAGCGGATCTTGCCTTCCAGGAGCGGTTCCAGCCAATGTTTTTTCTGCTCCGCTGTGCCGTAGCGCACCAACACTTCCATATTGCCGGTATCCGGGGGCGAGCAGTTGAATACTTCCGGGGACCACATAACCCGGCCCATGATCTCGCACAGAGGAGCATATTCCTTATTGGTAAGTCCCGCGCCGTATTCGGACTCCGGCAGGAAAAGATTCCATAGACCCTGAGATCTGGCCAGAGGTTTAAGTTCTTCAACAATAGATGGCCAAAAACGACCTTCCGCGACTTCCTGGTAGTACCGTCCCTCATTGGGATAAATGTATTCATTCATAAAGGCATTTAAGCGAGCCATCAATTCAAGGGTCTTAGCCGAATAGTCAAATTCCATTTTTTCTCCAAAATTTTAATTTATTTTACCGAAATAGTCTTCTCCGCTTCAGAACAACAGGTAACCCTGGCTTTATTCTCCCCAATCAGCGAGAAGAAGGGGTTCGCTGAGCGGCCCACATATTAACGTCTTAAGAGTAATCCGTCAAAAGAAAATCAGGATGGTTTGATTGCTTTGACGAATCCCTTTCGAGAGCCTCTTCATAACTCCTTAGCGATCAACTCAATTGCCATACGAGCCAGGTCGCTGGGAATATCCCCCAATGGAAGCCGCCCCTCTTCTCTGGGAAGCGGGACCGATGGTCCCACGTTTCCGCAAATGCGGCAATGCTGACTTCGAAGTCGTCCGCTAAGCTGCCACGCCTCGTTCCTGCTCGCGGGCAATGGCGCGGCTCGGCGCCGGGTAAGCCGCCTGCACCCGCACCTTGCGTCTTGGCCCCGCTGTATTGGACCGAGTCCGAACCCAGAGGGCGACCCACCAGTGCCACTGCCAGGATCAGTGCCATGCGAAAATCAGTGCCAGAACCGGACTTTCACAGAAGTCACGTCAGGACTTGCTCCATACAGGGGAGGCCGTAATGCTGGCAGAGATATTTATGGTGCGTTTGGAAGCCACAGTGTCGGTGTCACAGGAAAAAATCCCGTCAAGCGATCTTGAGTTCGTGCCCTTCACCCCGGATACGCAAGTCACTTTCAAGCAAGGCTGTGATCGGCCTGCTGAAACGGGGCAGGAGAAGTCTTCAATTCAATAATGGGCCATTGGGACGTGGCAGGATGCGCTTGTTCCAAAGAGAGGCAGTCCTCGTTTCAGCTATTGCTGTAGCGAGCATTGCTGCACGCGACATTCACATCTGCAAACTTTTGCTAACCAGCAAACGGGCTTGTTCTTTTTCGAATTGCACATGACGTTTTCCACAAAGTGTCACATATTTCCACAGCATGATTGCGGCGGCGGTGTTACAGATTTCAAACCCCTGTCACGTAGGTCTGGTGAAGAGTTGTCTCGCGCGTCATAACTCCGGGCCAGCTTGAAAGGCTGACCACCCACAAACGTGATGGGGGTATCCCCAGTGCTATCTGCAAAAGACTACCGACGCTATGCTCAGCAATGCCTGCGCTGTGCAGATGAAGCCGAGAACGACGGAGACCGGGAAATTTTTCTCGAAATGGCTACGGCTTGGACGCAACTCGAACTAACGAGCGCACCCGCCGACATCGCTAAATGTAGCAAAGGCCGGTCTTCTGCCGCGCTTCCAGCTGTCAGCACTGCTGGCGGTAGCAATACGTACTCGGTGCCAAGTAACCCGCAGAAGA
>CAWIRY010000144.1:0-18215 GCA_963838485.1 uncultured delta proteobacterium
AATAAGGATAGATTGTGAGAGCGAAGCGAACCACAATCTTATCCGTTTGGTTGAACGAGCCCGATTACATTATATAAGGAAATATCTTTTTTTAAGAAGGAGATTTAAGAGAAGCTTAAACGCGATGCGTCTTTTTCAGGACGTAGGAGTGCCTTAGCATTGAACATGCTTATTAAAAAGCTTAATTATTTCATAAAATTTTAAGCCTCCTGATGGAAGTTACTGCCAGTCCTTGCCAGAAAGGGAAGTTACCCTGATTCCTGTGCAGGATAACGAAAACCAAGAATAATCATTGGGGTTTGACAGCAGGAGCACTTAAAAACAGGTCTTGGCCGCTCTTTGATAACTTTAAGAAAAACCCGCAAAATCAATTGGACAACAGTCAGCAGTTTTTTTGCGTTACTATGGAGAAACCCATAGTCCCTGACCCGGCGAAATCCCCTGGGCAGGACATGCTGCAGGATGAGAAACAAAAACTCTTCTCCCTTAAGGGTGCGATATCGCGTGTTACCGGTTTTGCTTTCAATATATCGAAAGGTGATTTGGCCCTTCTGATTTGAAATGATATTATTTTCACTGATAACCCCGCGATATAGATATCGGGATAAATATTTCAGGGCGCTTATCCCTTTTCCAACCGGGGAGCAGTCAACGACCCATTCTCCGGGAACGTTTCTGGGAATGGACAGCTTGGCTTTATTTAATTCTGCCAGGAATCTGGCCCGAAAAACTTTAGCCATGGCCTTTAAGTTGGACAGATACTTGTTTTTTTTCTTTTTCCACTGGCGCCTTTTTTTATCGACACCCCCGCCAGGTACCACCGCATGAACATGAGGATGGTAGTCCAGTTTTCGGCTGTTCGTATGCAAGACCATGGTCAGGCCGATTTCCGCTCCAAGGTTTTTTGGATTCAAGCCAAAATCCTTAAGGGTGCTGGCGGCGCAGGAAAACAAAATAGAATACACGGTTTTCTGATGATTCCAGGCCAATGACCTTAATTCACGGGGCAGTGTAAAGGTCACCATAAAATAGGGAACCGGCAACAACTTGGCCTGCTGCCGGTCAATCCACTGGTTGACTTCATGGTTTTGACATTGCGGACAACTGCGGTGCCCGCAGGAAAGGGGGCGCCATTGGGCATGGCCACAACTGGGACAATGCACATAAAGTTCACCGCAATCAGATGTACGGCAACTGCGAATGGCCTGGATCGCCTTCAGATGACCGGGTAAAACAGTATCGCCATACCGGGTTATAAAGGCATCATAATATTGATTAATGATAGAGGCCAGTTCCATGATCACACCTTCCTCAGATCGACATGAAGGCTGTTGATCAAAGCATTAATGGCCGTTAAGCTGTCTTTTTCCGTGATATCCGATAGGTGAGCATAACGGGCAGTTGTGGTAGGGCTGGCATGGCCAAGCAGAGCCTGGATATGACGAAGGCTTAAGCCGCGTTCAAGAAGATGAGTGGCGAAACTGTGGCGAAGGGAGTGTAGGGAGACTTTTTTTTAATGCCGCATTCCGTGACCACTGTTTTCATGGCCTTTTGGGCACCACCTCTATCCATATGAGTTGTTGCCCGCTGGATGGTTTTAAGATGGCCATTGGCATTGGGGAATATAAAATAGGGATGACGATGCCTTTTCCAGAGTTCACGCAAGGCCTGCAAGGTCAGATCCGGTAATGGCACCATACGATCTTTGTGGCCTTTGCCCCGGCGGATATGAACCTTTTTACGCCCGGCATCGATATCACCGACCTGAAGAGACAAAGCCTCTTCCAGGCGAAGTCCCAGGGAATAGGTGGTCAATAAAAAAACACGATAGCGTAATTTTCGTGTGGCCCCGATGAGCTGCTCCACTTCGGCAGGGGTAAGAATATCCGGTATAGTATGAATCTTTGGAGGCTTTACGATGGTCAGCCATTGCCAGTCTTTTTTAAGGACATACTTCCAAAAGAATTGCAGTCCGTTTCGATCGATTTTGACCGTACTCCAGGAATGGCTCGCCACCAGTTCGGCAAAATAGATTTCAAATTGTTCCAGGGTCAATTGATCAGGACAGCAGCCAAAATATTCACTGACTCGACGGATTGCTCGGGAATAGGCGTCAATTGTTTTTTGGCTTTTTCCTTGAAGTTTTAGCAGCCTCAGGTGACATTGATAAAGCTTGTTAAATCGATTTACTTCATTTGGATTCATGGTGTATTCTCCTTTTTTATTTAGTACCCGGAAGTTGGCGGGTACGGGAGTTATACACCCATTATCTGTTTTTTATGTTTATTTTTTCTGCCGCGCAAGCGGCTTCGTTCAACCATCGGCTGCACCTGATCGCCAAGAAGCTGGGTCCAGGTGAGCCGAATGTTATGCCAACAATAAAAGGAAGGGTGAGAATAATGAAAGAAAAACTTGGTGCTATTAACGCCCTGTATCCGACGCCCACCACACTTGTGGGTGCTACGGTTAACGGAAAACCCAACTTTATCACCATTGCTCATATCGGCATTATGACACACAATCATATATCCCTCGGCATGGGAAAAAATCACTATACCAACGCTGGGATTAAGGAGAATAAAACTTTCAGTGTCTGTCTGCCTTCTGAAAATCTTGTTGTCGAAACAGACTATTGCGGCATAATGACAGGAAAAAATACGGACAAAGCAGTTTTATTCGATGTATTTTACGGCGAACTAAAAACTGCCCCTATGATACAACAATGCAGGGTGTGCATGGAATGCCGGCTTGACCGGGTTATTGATTTTCCAACTCACGATATCTTCATAGGAGAAATTGTTCAGACTTATGCTGACGAATTGGTTCTCTCTGATAAAAGCGTTGATGTTTCCAAATTAAAACCGTTACTGTTTGATATGAACAGTAAAAAATACTGGGCGCTGGGCAATGAAATCGCTAAGTGTTGGAATATCGGCAAGCAACTCAAAACCGGGAAAGCCTAATCGCACTGATCGGAAGGAATAGGGCATAACCCAATGGGCAAGCGGCCGGCGAAAATGTTGCTGAGAAGGCCGAAAGCGCCGCCAATAAGGCAGAATCCATCTTTATGAAAAAGTAATTCTTATTGACAACTCAATATTTTCGAAGGCCGATAGGTTATGAACTTATCGGCCTATGTTCTTCCCGGAAGGTTTTGCTCTCAGGAAAACCTCCAGGTGTAAATTACACAGAGGGAGGCGTTTAGAAAGATGTTGTCCAAATCTACATCCAAAATGGCAAGCCTGTCATTTGACCCGCCGTACTAAAATGCAAAGACTTGCAGGTGGATGGAAGAGACTTTGGTTTTGTTAGGCTTATTTTGCTATTAACCACTAACCAGGAAAGAGAGGCAGTCCATGCGTTTCACAAAGATTTTCATCTTCTTAACTTTAAGTCTGGCCATTGGTTTTTTGGGTTGTACGAAGAATCAGAAGAGTGAGGCACCCAAGCAGCAACAGATTACTAAGAACCTGGTTCCACTTAAGGTGGAAATTAAGGGACCGGCCTTTGGGGTGGAAATCACTGACCTTGCAGTCACCATGACCGTAGACACCAATTCTAAAGAAATCGTCGAGACCCCGAAGCTCGGGGGTCATATCAAGATCACCAATAAATCAGAAGATGTTTTGGACATCCAGGCGATTACTCTCGATTATCTGGATGAGGCCGGAAAGGTCATCCCTTTTGGTTCTGGAGAGAAAATAGCGACAGTTAATTCGTTTTGGAAGGCCCTTCAGCCTGGAGAAGCTACCGAGGGGTCTTTGGACGTTACCATCCCAAGAAAAGCTGCCAAGGAAAAGGCCCTTGGAAAGGTGCAAGTCAACCTGGTCTATGTCCCCTCTCCTCTTAAACGAGAAACGCTGACTTTGCCAGAAAAAGTTGAATAGCGCCAACCTTAATCCAGGAGGCTAAAGAGGAGGGCATTCTTACTGCCCAGAGGAATAGATAACTTTACTTAAAATGGTAAAAACAAATAAATCCGAAAATCTTTGCTGCAGTGGTTCAGGGTCAAGAGGAAACACGCCCATTTTTAGCCTACCCAAGGCCACTGCCAGGGTTTATAAAATCCGGATTCCCGTGGAGATTTATAGAATGAACGATAACCATAAGACCAAAGCCCAACTGATCAAGGAGTTAGAAGATCTGCGTCGTCAGGTTGCCGAACAGCAAAAGTCAGAAACCGAGCGCAAGTGGACCGAAGGGGATATTAAGAATTTAGCAAAGTTTCCCTCTGAAAATCCTAATCCTGTGCTTCGTTTAAATCAAGAGGGTATTGTCCTGTATGCGAACGAAGCCAGTAAGGTCCTGTTCCAAGATTGGCAGTGTGAGGTGGGCGGCTATGCTCCTGCATTCTGGTGCAATTTGCTTATTGATGCCTTCAAAGATCAATCTCAGAGAACCGTCGATGTTCAATTTGGTGAGCAGTATTATACGTTTGATATTACACCTATCACCAATACTAACTATGCCAACCTTTATGGTCGTGACATCACCGAACGCAAGCGGATGGAGGAAAAACTACGAAAATCACATGGAGAACTTGAAATCCGGGTTCAAGAACGAACCGTAGAACTGACACAAAGGAATGAAGAACTGACCATCGAAATCGACGAGCGACTGAAGATGGAGCAGGCCTTGCAGGAATCAAAGAACCAACTGCGAATCCTGGCCTCCCAAGTCCTTTCCGCCCAGGAGAATGAAAGGAAGCGGATCGCCCTGGAAGTTCATGATGTTCTGGGGTCGTCTCTGAGTGCCATCAAATTCAAGGCGGAAGAGGCCTTACTTCATCTCCCCAAGGACAGACCCTCGGATACTTCCAAACCCTTGAAGGCCCTCATCCCCCTTGTCCAAGATACGATTGAAGAGGCCCGCCGGATTCAGACCGATTTGCGTCCTCCCCTTTTGGACGACCTGGGTATCCTGCCCACACTTTCCTGGCTCTGCCGAAGGTTTGAAACGATTTACTCTGACATCAAGATTGGACGAGCGGTTACCATCCAGGAAGAAGAGGTGCCGGAATACCTAAAGATCGCTCTTTTTAGAATTGCCCAGGAAGCGATGAATAATATCGGCAAATATGCCAGGGCGGACCTGGTGCATCTCGGGCTGGGAAAAGTGGATGGCACAATAGAACTGTGTATCAAAGATAATGGAGAAGGGTTTGATCTGGAAAGTCTGTCCTCCAGGGATAGCTCGAAAAAAGGCCTGGGGCTCTCCAGCATGAAAGAACGGGTTGAATTCTCAGGCGGATTTTTTTCCATCGAGTCCGCCAAAGGAAAAGGGACGGTTATCCGGGCCGTTTGGCCCGTCTGATTATGAAGGCCTGTGCCGTCGGGGACTTTGGTATGGATAGCAAACCAGGACTACATAACCAAAATTAAAGAATACTATCCTTTTGTTGGAATAATAAATTCCAAATTTTATGGAATAACCCCCCTATAAATACAGTATTTTTTTCCTCAAAATACTCTCTTACCTATATTCCCTTATTGACCTATTTAAGCAAAACTAATCTTAATTTTTATGTGCTTTTTCCTTGGGCTTTGCTTCGGGCGGACATTATTTAGAAAAGGTCAACAATGAATGCCCCAATTAAAATCCTGCACATCGATCCTGATTTTAAAGTTACCTATTTTATTAAACATCCAGGAAGTATAATCCGTTCCCATATTCCGTTCGAACAGGCCGTGCAACTCTTGAAAACCGAGGAATTCGATTTGATTCTTTCGGAACCCCAACAATAAGGCGATCATGAAACCTCAAGCCAATTCTTTAACCATGGATAACAAAATCCGCATCCTAATCGTCGATGACAATCCCATTCTCCGAGAGGGATTAAAGTCCGTTCTTTCCCATTCCCCGATTTTCGATATCGTTGGTGAAGCCGCCGATGGTCTTGAAGCCATTGATTCCGTTGAAAAATTTCATCCCAATCTGGTTTTGATGGATATATCCATGCCCCGGATGGATGGTATAGCCGCTACAGGGGAAATCAAGAAAAAATGGCCTGAGACTAAAATTCTGGCTTTCACCGTTCACAAAACCCCTGAATACCAGACGGCCGCACTGGAGGCCGGTGCAGAGGGGTATCTTTTAAAAGATTCTTCCCAGACCGAATTGATTCAATCCATCCAAGATATCCTGGATGGAAAGCAAGGACTTCATCCGAGCATCATGGAAGAGGCCTCCCACTGATCTTTTTCATTATCTCCTTACCCATCTATGGGTTTCTTTTATATTCCCTTCATCCGATGGGAGCCGTCCCGGGACTTTGGGACAGATTATTTATTTCGAATCGTTATTGAGTCGGAGGAGATTTAAACCATTGGCAGACAATCTTGAGACCACCCAAAACTAAAACTTCCAACTTCAGATAGCCTCAACTGATTTCCAGCTTCCTTTCTATGATGAAGTCCGAATCAGGATTTTATGCTTCTTATCCAAACATATCAAAAATACAATTTTAACATTATGCATTTTTATAAAATAACCAGTATCATAAAAATGAAATTCATATAAGTAGGTAAGAATTACCTTGTCACTGATCCGAACGAGACAGCCCACGCCACCCACACTTTTGAGCGTCGCTTCCAGGCCCTGGTCAAGGCCGATCTCCTGATCATCGACGACTTCGGCCTTAAACCGATTCGGTCCCCCCAGGATGAGGACTTTCACGAACTCATCGCCGAACGTTATGAGCGCCACGCCTCGATCATCACCAGTAACTTGGATTTTCCTGAGTGGGGAGAAGCTTTTCCCAACCGCCTCCTGGGTGCCGCTACCTTGGACCGGTTACGTCACGGAGCCTATCAGGTCATCCTTGATGGCGATAGCTTCCGAGCCCCTAAACCCTTCCCCCAAAAACCAAAAAACACCCTTGCAAAAGGAGGTGAAAAATCATAAAATGGGGCCTTGTCTGAGACCCTAAAAAACTCACTTTTTAGTGGCTCCTTTAACCTGATCATGGGTGGCTCCTTTAGGGCGGTTAGTGACACCGGGCTCCTAAACCTTTACCTGAATGATCCAAAAACATGCTTGCGAAAGGAGGTGAAAAACCATAATTTGAACTTGTAATTCCCTGTAGCTTACTAAGAGGCACCAAAAAGGATGAGTTCGAGAAGCCCTTGATTTCTCGATTAAAAAAAATTTTCCCATTCAATACCTTGCAGCAAGCTGCGGTGAGGTTCATTTTTAAACTGAAAACAGCCGTTTTTTCTTGACAAGGTTTTGTGAAAGTGAAATTATGCTATGCATAATTTTGGAATGAAGTTCCACAAAATGGAACTCAGCAAAAATCTCCGCATCATCAGCGGGGGTCGTCCTTTCTTTGGGTTTTTCTGCTCGCTCTCATTCATTCCGGGAAGGGGGAGGGCAGAAATGAATTGAGACTGTTCCCGAACGTTGCATAAAAAAAAAAGTGCAAATTTTGGGGTGACTAATCAAGCGGCCTTTTTAAAAGCATCAAGAAACAGGAAGAAATCCCGTTGGACTGCTTCATTTCCATTAAGGGTTAATGTCAATTCACCGTGGGGATTTGTTAATTTTCCGGCTCTTTGAATGATCAGGTGACGTAAGGTATTCAACTCATTAAAACGCCATAGCGGGGATCTTTTTTCGGTGGTTCCATTTTCTTTGGGACGAGCGACCATTTGCAATTCGCGGGTCAAATTGTGAGCCATGATCGCCGCCATAGTATAAAACTGGTTCCCACCCCAGCGACGAACCGGAATATAATCCATTTGGGCCTGAGATTTTAACTCCCCAAAGGTACCTTCCTGGTCTGCGCGGCCATTGTGGAACATGAGGACTTTTTTAGCCTTGATCCGCTTGTTGGTGACCATAACTTTAAACTCATAGCCCTCTTCCCGAGGAACGAACAAATCCAGTTGAATCGGTCCTCGATAGGCTATGGAGACTCGTTGACGAATAAAAAGGAACCGAAATCGGCTATCCCATTTCTTGGGTTTCCAAAAAGATTCAAACCAGGACCATCGATCATTCAGCCTCTTCCAACGCTTGCGTTCCTGGATGATCTGTTTTAATTCGGCAAACCGTTCAAAGGGTACCGACAGACTGAACTCGATACCTTGTTCTTCTAAAAAATTGACGATTTCATCGCTAAAGAAGGCACTGTCCAGCCGGGCTTCAATGATCACGCCGGGAATAGCTTCTTTCAGGTGTCTTAGGCATTGTTCGATGAATTCTTGGGCCCCATTGGAGTCATGAACATTTCCGGAACGAAACAATACATCAAAAACTTGTCCGGTTTGGGCCATGGTGCAGAATAATGGATAATAGCTTCGGGCCCCTTTTTTCTTTTTGTTATACCCGACCGCCGTCCCTTCCGCTCGACGTTGACAGGTCCAAAGAACCGATCCATCAAAATCCAGCGTCAGACGGGAAAGGGCCAGCTTTCGCAGCCTGGCGATAACCAGATCCCGGCATAACTGCCGGACTTTTTCGATAGCCGGGTTATCAATCGTTCTTAAGGTGCGAGAAACGGTAGAAACATCCGGCAGCCTTTTTAAACCCAACAAACGCTTGACTAAGGGGTCATCTTGATAATAATCCAGGTCTCTCAGCTTACGAAAACCCAGTAAAAGGTGAAAGATCAAAAGCATCATAATAATATGATGGCCGAATATCTCAGAAACTTTCAGATGATCAAAACATTTTTTTAGCTGCGCTTTGAGATTCAAGCTCCGGAGCAAGGGCTGATAAATAACCAGCCCGGCAAAGGAGGTTAGCTGATGATTTTCAAATTTGATGACCGGAATTTTAAACATTCGACTAAAAATATCCTTTTTGCTATACTTCACCTGGGGTGGCCTCCTGTTTTGGTTTTTCTGCGATGTGCAAATCTCACTTTAACCAATAAGGAAGCCACCTTCAAGCATTTTTAGGCCTGTTTTTGTACTTTTTTTATGCACCTATGAGGTGTTCTCTCATGAAAAATGGAAATGCATTTTCCCGACGGAGTGAGGATTCATTAAATCCACCCAAGCTGATCAACTCTGTCCGCCGTTCTTTTGAGATCCTGGAGGCCTTTACATCCGAAGAACCCAGGCTCACTCTGCAGAACTTGACGGTTAAGCTCGGGCTGCCCAAAACGACGGTACACCGTCTCCTTCATACGCTCATCAGCGGTAATTATATTGCCTGCGATTCGCAAAAAAAATACTTTCTTGGCTCAAAATTTATATCCCTGGGCATGAGCGTGCTTGCGTCCATGGAAGTGCGGGAAAGCGCCCTGCCGTTTTTGGAGTCCCTTTCCCAGGACTCTCAGCAGAACGTGAATCTGGGAATCCTCGATCGAACCGAGGTCATGTACATCTGCCGCGTGGAAAAGAGGAGCATTTTCCCCGTGACTTTGAAAATCGGGAGCCGTCTCAACTGCTTCCAGACTTCCATGGGTCGGGCCATCCTGGCCTTCTTGGATGAGGAACAACTCCAAAACGTCCTGGAGGAACTTACCCGAGACATCGGGGCGGCGAAGGTTGTCGGATCCAGAGGAGAGCATCTCATCAAAGTGTTCCAGGAAGTCAGGCGCAAAGGCTATGCGCTAAATGATGAGGAATGGATCCTGGGTGTGCGCGCGATCGCAGCGCCCGTATTTAATATGCAGGGTCGGGTAGAAGCGGCCGTCAATATGCCGGTTGTCAGCGCAGCCATCAGCCGGAACAAACTGATCAAGGAATTCCTTCCGCTGTTGCTGGCCACCACCGAAAAAATTTCTTCTTCCCTGGGATATACGCCCGCCAAATGGGGAAGGTCGGGGGGGCCCGGGCTAGGGCAAGCCGGCCAACCAGCAAGGGCCAATCGCCAGATGGATTGCATTTCCAGGAGAAATAGGGAAATACGTAAGTAGGAGGCATCAAAATGATGAACAAGATCTGGAGGGAAGCGCTATGAAAGCGGAAAGACAATGGCACAACATTTTCTGTCATATATGTCCAGTCCATTGTGCCCGCAAGGTAGCTGTGGAAGGCGGAAAGATTGTCGAAGTCGAACGGGATAGGGAAAGTGGTTACCCCAGCGCATGGTGCACTTTCACCAAGGCACGAATTATGAAGGAGGTTTGCGGCCATCCCGATCGTTTGCGATATCCGCAAAAGAGAGTGGGGCCGAAAGGCAGTGGCAAATGGGAGCGGATTTCCTGGGATGAAGCCCTGGATACCATTGCGCAAAAGCTCCTGGATTACAGGAAGAACTTTGGTCCGGAGAGCGTGGCGTTGTGCCTGGGAGAGCCTAAGGGAATGGAATTCGCTTTTGCCCAGCGGTTCGCGAGTGCCTTTGGAACGCCGAACTGCGCCACCCCTGGAAATTACTGAGGGGTACCCAGGGTGGCAGGTGCCACCTATACTTTCGGGGGTTCCTTCAATATGGACGCCGGACCCCAAACCGGCCTGGTTTTGCTTTGGGGGGCAGACCCGATATACCTGATGGGCGGGATGAGGAGGGAGAGTTTCCGTTCGGCAATTTCAAGCGGGGCCAAGCTGGTCGTCATCAATCCCAAGAGGATCAATATAGCCAAACGAGCCGACCTTTGGCTCAGTCCCCGGCCGCAGAGCGATGGCATATTGGCCTTGGGCATCCTCAAGGTCATGATCGAGGAAAAGCTCTATGATATCGATTTTGTGTCGAAGTGGACCGTCGGTTTTGAGAGTTTGCAGGAGCATGTCAAATCCTTTTCCCTGGATGACGTCGAAAAACTGACCTGGGTGCCAAAAGAGCAGATCTGTCAGGCAGCCAAGCTCTTCGGTGAACACAAGCCTATGTGTCTCGTGGTCGGAAATGCGTTGGAAAGGGGTATTCACGCCTTTCAAACGGTAAGGGCAGTTTATATTGTAGAGGCCTTAGCGGGCGAACTGAATGTGCCCGGGGGAAATTCTTATGGAAATCCTGCCCCCTTCATGAGAATGGGGAAATTCTTTTTGCTAAAAGGGGCTCTCCGGAGACAGGAGAAGGGGCTTTGTTCCCCGTTTAAGGTGGGAATGCCAGCCGCCTATGTCCCCCCGCAATCTCTTGTTCGCGCGCTTTTAGACGAAAAGCCTTATCCGATAAAGGCAGCACTCTGTGTGCTTAGCAATCCGCTGGTGAGTTATCCGGATACGGAGGCTACATACAAAGCTTTCATGAAGTTGAATTTCTTCGTAGCCTCCGAGTTATTTCCGACTCCGACGACCGCTGTCGCGGACATTGTCCTGCCCGCGGCTTGGCAGGCTGAGCACGATACGCTAGGATACTGGCCGGGTTGGTTCGGGGAGATCCGGGCGTATCCAAAGGTGGTCGATCCCCCCGGGGAAGCTCGACCGGACCCGGAATGGATCAATGAACTAGCCAATAAAGTGGGGTTAGGGGAACATTTCTGGAATAATTGGCAAGACTGTTTCGATTATGTCCTCAAGCCCAGCGGGCTGACCTGGCAAGATCTGAAAGAGAAACGGATGCTCCGTAGGGATCGGAAATACGAAAAGTACGAGGAAGGAATATTCAAAACCCCTTCAGGGAAGGTAGAGTTCTATTCGCAGTCGCTAAAAGACTTGGGCTATAGCCCCATGCCGAGTTTTCCGGAGATATCCAAGTTCCTTTTTGAGGCGACCGAAGAATTCCCCTTATTGATGTTCAACGGCAAAGAAGCCGCGTATATGCTGACGGGGTACAAGCATGTGCAGTATGCCCGGAAACTGAGGCCCCATCCAACGGTTGATTTAAATCCAGAAACGGCGAAGAAATACGGACTTAAAAAAGGGGATTGGATCTACATCGAGATCGAAGAAGGGGAAAGTAAAACAGATTCTGGAGTTAGATCCTGATCTCCATCCCCATCTCGTATATCCGTCTTCGGGATGGTGGTTTCCGGAAGAACCGGGAGATCTCTTTTCCGTTCCGGAAATCCAATATCAACGTACTACCAGCAGTGAGCCTCCTTATGATCAGGAGACAGGGTGCAGTGGAGTTCGGGGGCTATCCCTTGCAAAGTTTATAAATCCTGAACAGAGTCCGATCGGATTCTATTCGATGGGGATAATAAGGGAGTGCCCACATCAAAATTCCTCTTTAGGGATAGTCCGTCGATTTCCAAGCAGGGTCTCCAGTAATGAACTTTTTGGGAGAAGATAAATCAGAAATGGAGGTGGGGAGATTTGAATTGCGGAAAATTGAATATTGGGACCTTTTTAAAACAAACTGCGCTCAATTGGCCCGATCAAGAAGGCATTGTGGATGGAGAAAAAAGATTCACCTGGAAAGCGTTCAATGAGAACGTCAATAAACTGGCCAATGGCCTGCTCGACCTGGGAATAACAAAAGGGGACCGGGTCGCCTACTTGGTTTACAATGGCTGGGAGTCTCTCGGCTGCTACTTTGCCATTGTGAAGATCGGAGCGTTGGTCGTTCCCCTCAATTTTCGCCTGGTCGCCAGAGAGATCAAATACCAGTTGCAAAACTCGGGCGCCAAGATTCTTATTTTCGGTCAAGAGTTCACCGATGTGGTCCAATTGATTCAAGCCGACCTGCCCGGGGTTGCGCATTATATTTGCGTCGGGGATCGCGTTCCGAAAAACCTGCTTTCTTTCGAGCATTTGATCGAAAAATATCTCCCCAGCGAACCGAAATTCCCCTGGGAAGTCACCGAAGCGGACGAGGCGGGCATCCACTACACTTCGGGGACGACGGGACTTCCCAAAGGGGCCGTGACCCGGCATTATGCGGGGATCTGGGCGGCCATCGCTACAATCATTTCGGAGGAATATTTCAATTCTACCGCCCGATTTCTCGCTGCGTTGCCCATGTTTCATAGGGGGATTCTCGAAAACACCCATCTGGGCGCCACGATGGTCGGCTGTACGCAGGTGATCATGCGCCAATTTGACCCGCAAAAAGCGCTGGAGTTGATTGAGCGGGAAAAAATCACGTTGGCCTATTTTGTCCCCGCCATGTCCATTGCCATACTCAACATGCCGGACAAAAAGAAATATGACCTGAGCTCATTAAAGAGGTATTTAACCGGGACCGCTCCCTTCCCCGACGAACTTCGGGTGCGGCTGGAAAAGGAACTCAGAATCCCGCCCAACATCATCTCCAATGCCTATGGAATCACCGAGGCGCTTTTCAATAGTTTTATAAGGCCTGAACATATGCCCGAAAAAATCAATTCGGCCGGAAAGCCCGGGATTTCCGTGGAAATAAAAATACTGGACGCCCAAGACCGGGAACTCCCGTCCCGCGAAGTTGGGGAGATCACGATTAAAGGGGGACCGGTATTCAAAGGCTACTGGAACAATCCCGCGGGGACGGCAGAGGTAACCTGGCAAAATGAAGGATACAACTGGTACAAGAGCGGGGATCTGGGTTATAAGGATGAAGACGGTTTTCTCTATATCACGGATAGAAAAAAGGACATGATTAAATCCGGCAGCGAAAATGTGTACAGCGTTGAGGTGGAAAACGTGGTCCATGAACACCCCAAGGTTGCGGAAGCGGCCGTGGTCGGAACACCGGATGAAAAATGGGGAGAACTAGTTACGGCAGTAGTGGTGGCCAAGCCGGGAGAACAGATAGAGGAGCAGGAAATTATAGAGTTCTGCAAGGGGAAGTTAGCGGGTTACAAAAGGCCAAGGTTGATCAAATTCATAGGTTCACTTCCGCGTAACTCAACGGGGAAAATTAAAAAAGATGAATTGCGAGAGATGATCAAACAGGGAAAGCTGTGATTAAGGGAGACCTGAGATCGGCTTCGAGGGCGCAGGAAGGGAAATGAACCCGGGAGAGGTGGGATAACGAGCGATATGTTTTTTCGAAAAAAAATTGTATCTATCGAAAAAAAAGGAAGGAGGGTCTATGATTAAGATGCGAGGTCAGATTTACGGGACAAGTGGCATTTCAGTTTTATTGGGGATTGCTTTCTTTATTTGTTTGGTATGGGTTCCCTCGATGGGAAATGCTGAGACGCCTAAAGTGGTCAAGTTTGGTTGTGTTTTTCCGTTAACCGGGCCGGTGGCTGCTTACGGCGAAGGTTACAAACGGGGAGTTGACACTGCGGTGGAGTATATCAACGAGACCGGCGGGCTCAAAGGTCTAGGAGGAGCTAAACTGGAGGTGGTGTACGGGGACAACCAGATGAAACCCGCGGTGGCCGCCTCGGAGACCGAGAGGCTGATTGAACAGGAAAAGGTGGTGGCCGTCTTCGGCGTCCCCCCCAGCGCCACTACCCTCGCGGCCAGTGCCAGCGCCGAAAGGTTGAAGACTCCTTTCCTCGACCCAACCAGTTTCGCCGATCAGTTATGCAAGCGGGGTTTCAAGTATTTCTTCGAGTTGCAACCTACGGCTTTTCACATCGTAGAAACACAGGTGCATTTCCTCACCTATTTCAACAAAGCCTACGGCCTGAACATCAAGAAGGTAGGGATCATCCATGAAGACACGGACTACGGAAAATCGCTGTCCAAAGCCCAACGGGAACTCTTGCCGAAGGCTGGGTTCGAAATCGTTGCCGACGTCGAATATAACGCTAAAGCACCGGATCTCAGCTCTCCGGTATTAAAGTTAAAATCCGCGGCCCCTCAGTTCGTGATTCAATCTTCCTATTTTCCGGATTCCCTTTCCATCGCCAAGATTGCCAACAGGATTGGGTTGCAGGTCCCTTTTTTGGATGCGGAAGGGAAAGCGGTTGTATCTTATCCGTTGGCGGCCGGTTCACTGGCCGAGGGAGACTTTGTACTCGCACAGTGGAACCGTGACCTACCCAACCCTGTTTCCAGGGAATTGGTAAGGCGCTACGAAGCCAAATACAAAGAGAAAGCATTTCATAATGTGGGCGCGGTTTCCCAGTTGGTTCTGGTCCTGAAGAAGGCCATCGAGACCGCCGGTTCAACCGATCGGCAGGCCATTAATGATGCCTTGCACAAGATTGAGATCCTTCCGGGGCCGGATTTGATTCTCCCTGTTGATAAAATCAAATTTGACGAGAACGGAATGAATACGCACGGGAGACCCATGGTCACCCAGATCCAGGGAGGGCAATTCGTAAACATCTGGCCGGAACGCTTCGCCAGCAAAAAGGCGATCATCCTCGACGCCTGGAAGAAGAAATAACCCCTCGGGTGGGTGCGAGAAACCTCATCTCCAGAGAAAGTCATGAAAATAGGCTTTGATATACTCCTTCAGTCACTGGTCAACGGCCTGGTCATGGGGAGTATCTATGCCCTCATCGCCTCCGGTCTCACTCTGGTTTTCGGCGTGATGCGGATCATCAACATCGCTCATGGAGAGTTTATCATGATTGGCATGTACCTGGTCTACTTCCTGAACGTCGCCCTTGGGATTGATCCGTATCTCTCTATCCTCGTTGTTATTCCGGTGATGTTTCTGTTTGGAGTAGGCTTCTATAGCTTTTTCATCAAGCCGGCCATCGATAAACCCCACATTAACCAGGTCATGATTACCATAGGGGTCTCCTTGATATTGATTAATGTGGCCCTGATTCTGGCCACAGCCGATTACCGGGCGTTGAACGTGGTTTATTTTAACCGCAGCTTCCGGATCTCCCGGATAATGATCGGGCTTCCCCAGATGATCGCCTTTCTTGAAGCCTTAGTCATCACCGGGGGGTTGTACTGGCTTCTGGTCTACACCCGGATGGGCCGCTTCATCCGGGCTGTCGCCCAGAACAGGAAGGCAGCTCTGCTCATGGGCGTGAACGTCGACCGAGTCTTCAAGGTATCGATGGGGCTGGTTGCCTGCTGCGCGGGGCTCGCTGGAGTGCTTGTCCTGCCCATCTATTACGTCTTCCCAGAAGTAGGTTCGACCTTTCTTCTTCTTTCCTTTGTGATTATTGTCTTGGGGGGTATGGGCAACTTCATTGGAGCCCTGGCCGGCGGGATCATCGTGGGGCTGATCGAATCCATCGGTTCCCTTTTCCTGCCTGGATCCTTGCCTCAGGCGGCTACCTACATTCTCCTGATTATCTTCCTGATTGTAAGGCCCGAGGGGCTCTTTGGGGAAGGGACAGTTTAACATGTTTGGTAAGCCCCGATTCTATATTGCCTTTGCTTTAGGTGTTGCTCTACTTCTCCCGGTGTTCACAAAATCTTATTTTTTCCTAAATGTCCTGATCATGATCTTTCTTTTCGGGTACATCTCTTCCTGCTGGAATATTCTCGGCGGGTTGGCTGGCCAGCATTCTTTCGGCCATGCCATGTTCTTTGGGATTGGCGCCTATACAAGCAGCTTATTTTACATCCACACGGGGTTAACGCCCTGGCTGGGTATGTGGATCGGCGCTGTGCTGGCAGGGTTGACAGGGCTCTTCGTCGGATATCTGAGCTTCAGGTACGGCCTGAAGGGAATTTTCTTCCTCATGATCACCATTTCTTTCGCTGAAATTTTCAAGCTCGTTTTCTTCTCCCTGGAAAGCCTCGGTGGGGCCAGCGGGGTGAACATCCCTTTGCACAACTCGGCCCTGGATTTCCAGTTCGCCGGTAAGAAGGTCTACTACTATATAGTGCTTGCCATGCTGCTGGGAATTCTCATACTGACTCGTTACCTGAAAATAAACCGAGTGGGATACTATTTCTCGGCCATCCGGGAGAACGAGGATTCGGCCAAAGCCTTGGGTATCCCCGTTTTTCGTTATAAATTATTAGCTACGGCCCTCAGCGCTTTCTTTACCGCTCTGGGAGGGACATTTTATGCCCAGTATTTCTTCTACATCGATCCGATCACGGTCTTCGGTGTCCCCCTTTCAGTCGAGATCTTGATCTATTCCGTGGTGGGCGGCATGGGAACCATCTTTGGCCCCCTCGTAGGCGCGGTTCTCCTGGTGCCATCCTCGGAGTTGCTGCGGATATATCTGGGTGAGAGCTTCCGAGGAGTTTATCTTATCGTTTACGCAGTCCTCCTGATTTGCACGATCATTTTTTTCCCTGGGGGAATCATCGGGTAT
Source organism: uncultured delta proteobacterium (assembly GCA_963838485.1). Taxonomy (GTDB): domain Bacteria; phylum Desulfobacterota; class RBG-13-43-22; order RBG-13-43-22; family RBG-13-43-22; genus RBG-13-43-22. The sequence goes on from CAWIRY010000144.1 coordinate 16,946, forward strand.
TTAAAAGGCTTCCAGACCCAGGAAGTGGATCAAAAGGAGGATCAGAACTTTGAGCCTGCTGAGGGTTGAGGGGATCCAAAAATCTTTTGGCGGATTAGTTGCCGTAAACCGGGTTTCCTTTCAGATAAAGGAAGGGGAGATTCTTGGTATCGTCGGCCCCAATGGAGCCGGGAAGACAACTCTTTTCAGCCTGATTACCTCCTATTACCAGACGGAGGCGGGAGAAATTTACTTCGAGGACCAGAGGATTAATCACCTGCGGCCCGACCAGATCTGTCTCCGAGGCTTGGTCCGTACCTTTCAACAGGCCCAACCATTCCTGGATCTGAATGTGGTGGAGAATGTAATGATCGGGGCCTTTGCCAGGACCAAAAACAGGAAGGTGGCTCGGGAGAAGGCCCTGGTCTCCCTCCAGACCATGGGCTTGGAAGGCAGGGCCTCTTCCCTCGGGAGAGACCTTAGTCCTGCCGACCTGAAGAGGCTGGAGATTGCCAAGGCATTGGCAACGGACCCGAAACTTCTGCTCCTGGATGAATGCATGGCCGGGCTTCGGGCCGGAGAGATCGATAAGCTCATTCAGTGTATCCAGACCCTCAATGCCAAGGGCATGACCTTCATGGTAATCGAACACGTGATCCGTGCTATCAGCTCCCTGGCCGATCGCATCATTGTTCTTGACTATGGAGAAAAGATCGCCGAAGGCCCGCCCAAGGAGATCTTCCGTGACAGAAAAGTTATCGAAGCCTACCTGGGAGAGGAGGTCACCCATGATTAGCCTTCAAGGGGTCTGGGTAAAATACGGAAAAATTCCCATCCTCCATGATATATCCATGGTGGTGGAGGAGAAGAAGATCGTTTCCATAATCGGATCCAACGGGGCGGGCAAATCAAGCCTTGTCAATACTATCTCCGGCTTGGTCAATCCCTTTCGGGGGAAGATATTTTCATCAAACCCCCCTTCAGGGTATTCCGGCCTATAAGAGAGTCCAGATGGGAATTATCCAGGTTCCCGAGGGCAGGGAATTGTTTCCAAAGATGACCGTCCGGGAGAATCTCCTGATGGGTTCGTTGAAGTCGACCCGTGGAGAGACGAATAAACTCATGGAAGAAATACTTTCCCTTTTTCCCAAGATGGCTGAGAGGATTAACCAGATGGCCATTTCCCTCTCCGGTGGCGAACAGCAGATGCTGGCTATCGGCCGTGGTCTGATGGCCAAGCCCAAGCTACTCATGCTGGACGAACCCTCCCTGGGTCTGGCCCCCATTGTAG
>CAWIRY010000145.1:0-12483 GCA_963838485.1 uncultured delta proteobacterium
CACTCGATAATCCTCTGCGATCAGCCGCCGCCGGCCTTACATAACCGGTCGGCGGCGACTTCACTTGGAAAGGTTGAAGATTGTTACCCCTTACTTTCCGGGCGGGCTATAGGTGGGCGTTTTCTTCGCCGCTTCATCTATTTCTTTCGGCGTCATCAGCACCGTCGTTTTGCAGGTAACCGTCCCTGTTGCGGTGACGGTCAGAACAAGCGCGGCCACCGTGGCGTGGTCTGGGAAATCACCGATGATGTACAGGTCGGTGTCGCCGAAGGCATAATAGAAGGCTTCAATTTTGCCACCCATTGACTTAAAAAACTTTTCCACAACGGCGCGTCGCTTGGAGCCACCGTCTTTAAGCAAGCCCTTTACTCCTTCACCGACATAGTTGACTTGAACGAGATACTTAGGCATAGTTCATTCTCCTTTTGTACCTGCGTGCTCTTAAGAGAAAGTCGCACTAATGGTTGACATTCCTATGATTTGATCTTAGCAAATTGTCTATCCAACCATTGGAGATACGGTAAAAAAGCCTCCACAAGGGGATGATTCCTTATGGAGGCTATATATCGGTACTTTTTGAAAGCTCCATTTCATAATCATCTCCCGGTACATTATTTTCTTAGAGTGAGATGCTGTTTCTAAGTCAAATTTTAAATTGAAAAAACCCCACCTCTCTGTTGAGAATCGGGGTTTCCTTAAATTCCTCCATATGCTGCCTCCCTTTTTTAGGGTATGTGGCGTTGCTGGAAGACGGGTTACCTTACTAATCTGGCCATTGGATAAAATTGATTATACACAGTTTTTAGAAAAGTCAACAGGAGAATTTTCCCTTGGAATAGGACCAGTAATTAGGGAAGGTTGGCCACCAATTACTGTTTGTACTATGCCGTTTTTATGAATTGGCAATTTAAACGAGTACAGGAAGAATGTCTTGATTTTACATAAACATTGGATAAATGGTTAGACTACCCGGGCCTTAAACTTGGGAAGCCTTCTCTCCTTTATTGGGCATACCTGTCCTTCCAGGATACTCATAGCTTACAACGATGTCCATTTTTGGGACTACCTCAGCTTAATCATCAAAAGATTTATTAGGTGATGAAGGGCTAAAGAAAGGGTATTTCACCCAGGAGGCTGGACTCATGTCAAACCAAACCTGACTAAAAGATTGTTTAGTTGTCCTTTATCCCAACCAGTATAGGTTTCCCTTCCCTCAACAATAAAGGTGGGGTATTTTCGGACCCAGTGACGCAAAGACTTATAGAATCCCAGAATGGATTGCGCATCTATAAGTTTAATAATAAGACGTTGATCATAAATCCTGATCAGTTCCTTGATCCAGTCGGATAGTTTTAAATATTCCTCTTTCAACTCTAAGGGATATTCTTCCATCTCTCTCTGATGGAACTTTTGGTCAAGTCCAGCTTCACCGAAGAGGACTTCACAGTGCGGTCAATGATCAAGATGGGTAATCACCTTGGTAACAATTTCCAAGTGTATTGGTCGCATCATTATTCTCCTATTTAGTATATATAAGCATAACAAAGGGATGACCGAACTTCAATGGTTGTAATTCAGGTCTCAATTGTTACTTGATCAGATTACCTTCCCTATCGAACAGGTCCCCGCCGCCTGAACCAGGAGAGATGGCCGCTGTGGTCTGAATGAAGGGTGGCGGTCCTCCCCTGAGTAGCGGCAACGATGCCGTCAGAAAGGGAAAGTTCCAATCCCTTCAACGCTCCTATGGCATAAACTGGAACTCCCACTTTGAGACCTGCCGCTTTGCAGGGCTGCGCTGGTTTCCCTCGAATACCCTTAGCCTCCAGGATACAGATGTCCTTATCTCCGTTTTAATAGAGTCATTTAATGATTAGTAGATATGGAGTGCCGATGCCAATCAATGCAACGAGGAAAATAAACCCGAAAATGAGTCCGAGAGTCCAAAAATCTTTACGATTGATGTATCCGCTTCCGAAATAGACCGGACCGGGACCAGTGGCGTACGGAGAGATGACACCCATAATCCCCAGACTGTAGCAAAGAAGTAGAGTAAAAGTCCTGATGGGAATCCCCGGCACAAGAGCACCGGCTGCCAGGATCACAGGGAGTACCGCTGTAACGTGTGCGGTTATGCTGGCAAACATGTAATGAACGATGAAAAATATCACTACCAGGCTGACCATGATGATGATCGGAGACAGACCCGTTAAGAGAGCGGAGGCACTCTTGGCGAACCAGGTTACGAACCCTACCTTGTTAAGACCGTCTGCCATGGCGACAAGCGTAGCAAACCAGGCCAGAACATTCCAGGCAGGTTTATTGCTGAGGATATCATCCCAAGTGACCACTCCGGTTATCAACATCAATGATATGACTGCTCCTACAACTGTAGTAGCATCCATGAGGGTTCCACCAAAAATCCACAGAGACAATGCAAGGATAGCCAGGAGGGCCATCACCAGTTCTTTTCTACTAAACTTGCCCATCTTGTCCAGTTCACGAGACGCCCAGGCTTGAACTTCTCCACTGATTTTGATCTCAGGCGGGTAGATTTTGTAAACGAGATAGGGAAGAACAAGGATGAGGATTGCGCCGACAGGGAGGAATCCAAAAAACCATTCGGTCCAGGAAATGCTGATTTTTACCGTCTTATTCACCAATTCAAGGGCCAGGAGGTTAGGGGCCAAAGAGGTGATAAACATGGAACTGGTGACGCAAGTGGTAACAAAGGCCGTCCACATGATGTATGCCCCCATCTTGCGTGATGTCTCACCGGGGGCAGAACCATAAAGACCCGGCAAATTTCGGATGATGGGGAAAATGGTACCGGCACTCCTGGCGGTATTGGAGGGAGTAAAGGGGGCCAAGATCAGATCAGAAAAGGCAATTGCATAGCCTAACCCCAAAGTCCTTTTACCTAAAAGCCCGACCAGGATCAAGGCAATGCGTTTGCCCAGCCCTGTCTTTTCATAACCCAGAGCGAACATAAATGCCCCAAATATGAGCCAGACGGTCGTATTGGAAAAACCGGACAATGCCCACCTGATTGAGTCCGCTGGCTTTGGACCGATTAATCCCAGGGCCGCTACCAGGAAAACCCCGATGAACCCTATCGCAGCCGCGGGAATAGGTTCCAGGATCAGGCTAAAGATAACGGTGGCAAAAATGGCAAAGAAATACCAGGCGGTCAGCTTCAACCCGTGCGGGGCGGGGAGCACGGCGATAAGGATACCCAAAAGCAAAGGCAGGAAAGCTTTCCAGACCAATGATTTCATTTGACCTCCTTTAGACGGCTAAAAGATATGTCCAGGCCTTACCACAAGTCAATTTTTTTAACAGAAAATACAAACAATCTTTTATAAGGAGATGTCATCTACTTCATTCAGTTATATTTTCCACATTAACCCCTTAATTGCCATATCCACCATTGTTGCTCCAATCCCTCCCTGTCGAGTAATCTCAACCATAGAAATCCAAAATTCCATGTAAGCCCGTATCCGTTTTTCTGAAAATCCCTTGATAAAATAAAAAACCCCACATCTCACTTGAGAAATGGGGTCTGTTATTCTTCCATTGACACTCCTTTGTAAAGGTTGCCGCCATGAAAACCTTGGTTAATTTAACTAAGATTTTCTACCCTTTAATAGCCAAAAAGTCAACAAATTTCAAGCCCCATTGATTAATTACCGTTTGAAGGGTTTAAATTTGATGGAGGAGGAAATTTTTTGTGAATTTGAGAAGTTTTCTGAAATCCTTGACTTGCCATCCTGAATAAAACAGAAGAGTTGAAACGGTAGTCAGCGTCAAGTCGGCAGCAGATTTAACCTACCGGGAGACCAACCAGCCGCCTGAAGCGGCCACTCAAATCCAAAGCCCTTGAACTTCTGACAGATTATTCGGATTTCCAGCTTCCTTCCGGTGAAGAATCCCCACGTCCTGACTGAGGACTCCTGTGGAGTGAAAAACCCGGAATCATTGAAATCTATCTTTGGAAAAGGGCAGTCGGGCATTGATCTGGAAAGCGATCTCCTCCGGTAGCTTCAGTTTTTTTATCATCCGAATACCCGGCCTCCATTGGTACCGGTTCAGATCGATCGTTCCATCCGGACTGAAGGATAGGCCCTCATTTTCCAGCAAAGCTCGCTGCAGCTCCCCGCTGCCGACCTTGTAGGTTGAAAGTCCGCCGTAATGATTGATGACCCGCTGCCAGGGCACACTTCGGCCATAAAAGTAGAGGATACGTCCCACCTGTCGTGCAGCCCGCGGGGTATCCGCCAAGGCGGCCACCTGTCCGTAGGTCAGGACGAACCCGGAGGGGATGGCCCGTACAATCTCCAGCACACGGTGCTGAAAATTTATGTTTGATTGCCCCTGAGGCTTTAATCCCGGAGATCGCCCGAGTCGGCCGGTTTCGTGATTGAAAAGAGGGCTCATTTTTTTCATAGGGGTCCAATTATCCAAAGACCTGCTTCACCTGTAAAATTTGGAGCGGATGCCTTTAAGGATTCATCCGAACCTTTTTGGGGATAGTGCAAGTGGCTTCTGTTAATTCGCAGGGATACGGGCAGGGCTCCATGTGAATCAGAATATCACTGGCGGGTATCATCTTTTTAATCTCCAACTCGATCCTGTCGGTTTGCTCGTGGGCCTGGACAACGGTAAAGTTTCTACAAAGGAACAAGTGAAAGTCCACATATTTTTTGTTTCCGGAAAATCGGGTCCTTAATTTGTGGAATCCAGCATAGGGATACTTCAATTTATCTAAAATTTCAATGAGGTTTTTTTCCATAGGCTCGGGAATATGGGTATCCATAAGACCCAGGATCCCGCCCTGTAATATCTTTACAGCCGAAATGATAATGATAAAACCAATGACTACGGCGAACAGCAGATCAAAAAAAACCTTCCCGGTATAATAGGTGAGAATTATGGCCAAGATGGCGGCGGAGTTCGAATAGAGATCGCTGGTATAGTGAAGGGCATCAGCCTTTAAGGTGTTGGAATCTGTTTTCTTCCCTACCTTTCTTAAGATCGTTGAGATCATAAAACTGAAAATAAGAGAAAGAACCATAACCCCCAGGTCAAGACCAGAATAGGTAATCCCCTCTTGACCGAAATATTCTTGAACGGCTTTGAAAATAATAAACCCACCGGTGCAGACGATGACCACAGACTGGGCCGTTGCCGCCAGATTTTCAACCTTGCCATGTCCGTAGTGGTGCGTGCGGTCGGGGGGTTGGTTGGCCTTTTTTATGGCCAGGAAATTCATGGCCGACATGAAGACATCCAACAGACTGTCAAGACCGGAAGAAGCCACGGCCATGGAGCCCGAAAAGAGCCCTACCGAAAACTTGCTGCCGGCGAGAATAAAGGCCGAAATAATGGCAAATAAAGAAGCTTTTTGTTTGACATCCATTAAATTATTTTATGGTTTAACAGGTTGCTGAAAAAGGCCCATCTGCTGCGTTTCCCTCGTCCCTCGTCATTGCGGCGTACTTCTATGTACGCCTCATTCCTCGGGATTTCTTCGCATCGATGGCGCTGCTCAGTCCCACCCCTTCGGGGCGGGTTCCCGGTTTCGGGAGCCTTGTATCTGGACCTTTTTGAGCAACCTGTAAAAAAGAGTTTTTTCGCATCCTGTTAATAACCCCCTTTTTTCGGATTCGGTGAATTGACGGTCAGGGTCAGTCCTACCACGCTTTGAATCCCTACTCAGAAAGAGGAACTGTCCCTCTCTTGCCGGGCACCTGATTTTCAGGACAAGACGGTTATGCCCCCGGACAGGTCATCAATCACCTCGCCGATCAAAGAGGCTTGTCCAAGCCCTTTTTCGTTTAATTGCTTAAGCAAAGCCGAAGCTCGATCCTGGGCCACGGAAATCAGTAACCCCCCGGAAGTCTGGGCATCGGAAAGGATGTCCAAGAGATAAGAAGGGATATTAGGGTCCGCATGCAGGGAATGACTGCAATAATTGCGGTTGGCGTGAGTCCCTCCGGGGACCAGGCCCATCCGGGCGTATTCCAAGGCCTGAGGAATGACAGGAACCTGGAATGCAAAGATCACCATCCCGCAGTTACTGGCCCGGGCCATTTCCAGGGCGTGACCCAGCAGACCGAAACCGGTGATATCGGTGCAGGCATGGGCCCCCACTTCCTGCATTACCTCGGCCCCGATTCTATTGGATTCCACCATGACCGAGATCATGGTTTCCTCCGCCTCTTTGGAGGCGAATTTTCCTTTTAAGGCCGTGGCAATGATGCCGGTCCCGATGGGTTTGGTCAGGATCAGCCGGTCCCCGGGCCGGGCGCCGGCGTTGGTCATTACCTTGTCCGGATGGATGATCCCGGTGACGGAGAGGCCGTATTTCAATTCCACATCATCCACGCTGTGGCCGCCGATCAGCAGGGCACCGGCCTCGTGAATCTTTTCCAGCCCACCTTTTAAGATCTCTTTTAAGATCGATTTATCCAAGGTCTTCTTGGGAAAGCAAACGATATTCATGGCTGTTAAGGGCGTGCCGCCCATGGCGTAAATATCGCTTAAGGCATTGACGGCGGCGATCTGACCGAATTGGTACGGATCGTTGACGATGGGGGTAAAGAAATCGAGGGTCTGAATCAAGGCCAGGTCTTCACGCAATCGATAGACCCCGGCATCGTCGGAGGTCTCCCGGCCCACCAATAAATTAGGATCGGTTTCCAAGGGCAGGTCGGCTAAAATTTCCTGCAGGTCTCCCGGACCCAGCTTGGACGCTCAACCGGCGGCCCGGGCGCCGTTGACTAAATTGACAGGATGCTCTTTAATCATTTTATTCTCCTTCTAAAATAACAAGGATTCAAGGAGTCCAGGGGTAAAGGATTCAAGTGAAAGACGTTAAAATTAAAACCCTGGAACCCTCGAAACCCGTTCCGCCTTTGGCGGGATCGAACCTTTCGTATTAAATTCTTATGTCCCTCTTTTTCATCCTAAACCTCTTTCAAAATAAATTCCTTAAATTCCTGGGCCAGGGGAGAGAGGGTCCTTTGTTTAAGGGTGATGAGATAAAAATTGCGGATGAGAGGCAATTTTTTGATCTTTATTTCCTGGAGTCGTCCCTGTTCCAAATCTTCCAGGACCGCCCGCCTGGAAATAATCGAAATCCCCAGGCTCAGCCTTGACGGCCTGCCGAACGGCTTCATTGCTCCCCATTTCAGCCACCACCTGGAGGTCCTTAACGTCCAGGTCCATTTTTCTAAAGGCCTGTTCCAGGGCCTTTCGGGTTCCCGATCCTTTCTCCCGAAGGATAAATGGGAAGGTCAACAGCTTTTGGCTGTCCAGGGCCTTTTGTTTTTTCGCTTCCTTCTTGGGGAGAGCAATGCAGACCAGTTCGTCGGTGGTCAGCAATTGACAGGAAATCTGCCGGTGATCTATCTGGGCCCCGACCAGCCCCAATTCAATGGCACTTTCCAGAATTTTATTCTGAATATTCTGAGTGTCCCCGATCAACAACCGGATGCGGACCTTGGGAAAACGATCTCTGAATCGTCCCAGAAGAGAGGGCAAGAGGTACTGGCCGGGTATGTTGCTTCCCCCGATCAAAAGGTCTCCCACCCCTTTGTCCCGAAATTGATTCATGACCCTCAAAGAATCCCGACGAAGGGACATCAGTTGATTGGCATGCTGATAAAGGAGCCGACCGGCCTGGGTGGGCAGAATTTTTTTACCCTGACGATCAAAAAGGGCCAAGCCGAGGTCTTCTTCCAAAAGACGGATGTGTTCGCTGATCGTTGGCTGGGACAGGTAGAGGGCCTGTCCGGCCTTGGAAAAGCTTTTGAGCTGATAGGCTTTTACAAAAACTTCCAGCCGCCTGAAATCCATTATTGGTTAATCCTCGTAACAGGTGACGGGTGATTGGGGAAGAAAAATCAATATTTTTTCTTTCTCAGAATATTAATGATCAACCAAATTCCCAATAAGCCGGAGACCAGATACCCGACCACCCCCAGGGCCGGAAAACCGAAGAGCAGGGGTTTGACACCGGTGGTAATGATCATGGAAGACCCGACAATCAGGGCGGCGATAATGATCCCGAAGGTGACCCGGTTGCTGATCCGCTCCAGGGTGTTGTTCAATGTTGAAAGGCCGGTATGCTTGAAGGTCAGGGTCAAGTCCCCCTTGTCCATTTTCCGGAAGAAGGCTTTCAGCCGGGACGGCAGATCCTGAATCAGGTCAAAAAAATTCAGACCCTGGGAGCGAAAATCCTGAGAAAGGCTTTTGATGGACCATCGTTCCTTGACCAGTTCAACGATCAGGACGCTGGCCTCTTCCATCAGGTTAAAATCGGGAGCCAGTTCCTTTCCCAATCCTTCCAGGGTCAGCATGGCCCGACTCAAAGGGGCAAAGTCCGAACGGATGCGCAGACGATGTTCATTGAGCAGGTTCATCAAAGATAAGACCAGTTCCCCTATCTGGATTTCTTTCAAGGAGAGCCCATAGTGGGAATCGATCAGGTCCAGCAGGTCCGTTTCCAAACGGGTGCGGTTCATGTCTGAAGGGGCATCAGCCGTGAGATAGGGGATGAGGCGAAGAAGGGTATCGGTGTCCCTTTGGATGATGGCCTGGATCAATTCTATCAGCCGATGGCGCATGTCGCGGGTAATTCGGCCGGTCATGCCCCAGTCCAGAAAACACAACCGTCCGTCGTCCATGACCAGAACGTTGCCCGGATGGGGGTCGGCATGAAAAAATCCATGGCGGAGCATCTGGTCCAGCATAATTTTAGCCCCGTTTCTGGCCAGTTGTTCCCGGTTAAAGGCGGAATCATCCAACTGGTCGATGCGAACGCCTTCTACCAACTCCATGGTCAGGACGTAAGGGGTGGTATATTCGTCAAAGACCCTGGGAATGTACATCAGGTCCGGATAGGACAAAGTTTTTCGAAAGATCATCATGTTCCGGGCTTCCCGGGTAAAATCCAACTCCCGGGTCAGGCTGAAGCGGAGTTCTTCGACCAGACCGGGGAAGTCATACAACTGGTAGGTGCGCAACTCATTCAGCCGCTGGGCGATGTAGGTCAGGATATTTAAATCGGCCCGAATCAATGGGCGGATGTCCGGTCTCTGGACTTTGACGGCCACAATTTTATTTTCTTTTTTTAAAAGGGCCCGATGGACCTGGGCCAAGGAGGCCGACCCCAAAGGGGTCCAGTCGAATTCCGAAAAAACTTCCTCCATGGGCCGGCCCAAGGCCTTTTCAAGGAGGGATTGAACAGCCGGTTGCGGGGCCGGCGGGACCCGGTCCAGCAATTTTTTCAGCTCCAGGACTAACAGACCGGGGGCCAGGTCAGGGCGCATGCTTAAGATCTGTCCGAACTTGATAAAGGTGGGTCCCAGATCCTGGAAGACCATACGGATCCGTTCATTGACCGTCAGGACGCCCTTGACGCGGGAGATCCGTTTAAGGATAAAAGAGCCGGGCAGGTCCAGACGGTGGATGACATCGTCAAAGCCATACTTTAAAAGGACCCAGACGATATGCCTGAAACGATTCAGATTGCGGATGGATTTTATTTCCAACATGCATTGCCCTGTTGTTTAAAATTTTTGGTGATCCCCTTTGGACCCGGGACGATTTGGGTCAAAAAAAACTAGTCTTTCTTTTTTTACCGTTTTTTATTATAAATTTCAACAAGAAGATAGTTTGGTTATCGGAAAAGAGATAACGATCTAAATAGTGTCCATCCGGAAACAGTATTTTTCCGGATGGAGCGGTCAGCCATCAGCTGTTAGCTTTCAGCAAAATCGTTTACATTAATGGGTTAGCTGAATGCTGATCGCCGACTGCTAAAAGCTTCATTCGGAAACTTTGGATTTCCGGATGAGAACTAAACATTTAAATAGTAAAAAATCCGGAGGCCGAAAAATGGACAGAGATTATTTTGAAGACTACACCGTAGGGGAAAAATTAGTCTCACCGGGCAGAACCATCACGGAAACGGACCTCGTCCTGTTTTCCGCCTTTACCGGTGATTGGCATCCTTTGCATACCAACGTGGAGTATGCCAAGAATACCCCCTTCGGTGAGCGGATCGCCCACGGCATGTTGACCCTTTGCGTAGGCAGCGCCCTGGTTTTCCGCCTCGGGGCTTATGTGGCCCTGCCCAGGTCTTTCATTGCTTTCTACGGCATGGATCAGGTCCGTTTCACCGGGGCCGTCAAGATCGGCGACACCATACGCTGCGAGGTGGAAGTGACGGAACTTCAGGCAAAGGACGACCAACGGGGCGTCATCGTAGCCAGGAATGCCATCAAAAATCAAAGGGACGAAGATGTTGTGGTCTATACCACCCGGGCCTTGGTGGGCCGAAGACCCCCAGCCTGAAGGTTTTTAATTTGAGAAAACATGGCATTGATTTTATGAGAACCAGGCTTTATGGGATGATCATAAGATTATCGAGGTTCCGGTTAAGGGCATTGATGAACCCCGATATCTGGTCATCGGAAAGACGGCGGGCCGTTTATTAAAGATTCGGGGGAAAATTTTTAATTGACCTTTTTGTTTTTTACCCATATTTTCAAGAAAACCAATATGAATGATTAGTTAGTCAACTGGTTGATTGAGGAGGGTTGAAAGGAGTAAGCACCATCGCCAGCGGACAAACCGCAACCCATGAAGAGGAGGACTGAAATGGGCAAAAGAATTCTGAGGACCAAACTCTGCGACATTCTGGGTATCGAATATCCGATTCTCTGCGCCGGCATGGGACCCAGTCTGGTGGGTGAAAAAACCGGGACGCCGAAAGAACTGGTGGTGGCGGTTTCCGAAGCCGGAGGGCTGGGTGTGCTGGGTGCCTCGGGATTCTCCGTGGAGGAGATGCGGGAGGAGATCCGGGCCATTCGGAAATTGACCGACAAACCCTTTGGCGTGGATTTGCTGCTTCCCAGTCAGACCGTCAGTGCCGGGGATCAGGTTCGGAAGGGGCCGCAGAAGATCCCCCTGGTCGAGCTGATCAAGACCTTGCCCAAAGCCCATTACGAGTGGATCATGAAAGTGAAGGAGGATCTGAATCTCCCGGAAATCGAGGCCCTGGCGAGGCTTGATTCCACGGTCTACCGGCCCCACGCAGCCGTTAAGACCTGCATCGAAGAAGGGGTCCCCCTCTTCTGTTCCGGATTGGGGAATCCTGGCTTCATGGTCCCGGATGCCCATGCCGCCGGCATGAAGGTTCTGGGTATTGCCGGAAACACTAAAAACGTCAGGAGGATCGCCCAGTCCGGCGTTGACCTGGTGGTAGCCCAGGGGTATGAGGGCGGTGGTCACACCGGACGGATCGGGTCCATGGCCCTGTGGCCCCAGGCCGTTGATGCCGCCGCACCGACACCGGTTTTAGCCGCAGGTGGTGTCGGAGATGGCCGGGGCATAGCTGCGGCCCTGGCCGTCGGGTGCGTGGGGGTCTGGGTGGGCACTCGGTTTCTGGCTTCAAAGGAAGGCGGGGCCTTAGACGTCCAGAAAGAGACCATCCTCGCAGCCACCGATGAAGACACCCGGCGGACGTATCTCTACACCGGCAAGACCTCCCGGGCCATCTATAACCGTTTTCATGATCTCTGGGAGGCCTCCGGTCTGGAACCTCTTCCCTTCCCGATCCAGGTGATCTTCGCCTCGGCCCTGGCGGACATGTTCAATAAGGCCCAAAAAAAGGAATTCATGGGGCCTTTCTCCGGCCAGGTTTCGGGACTCATCAAAATGATCAAACCGGCCGCTCAAATCCTGGAAGACCTGGTGGAGGAAGCCGTGAACGTGCTGACCCGCAGTCTGCCGGCAAGCGTCGTGGCCCGATGAGACCGGTATTGCCGCGACAATGGGAGCGGATTTAAACTCTCTATTTTTTTAAACCCTCATGCCCCAAGGGGGCACTACGAGTCATGAAAATAAGCGTAGAGGCGGGTTTTAAACCCGCCCCTACAAAGCCCCGACAGAGATTAAGGGCGATTTAATATCTATTTTCGAACTACTAAGAAGAGGGGGTGACTATGGGACAATGGATGAATGGCTATCTGGGAAGGCTGGAAGAAAATCGCCGGGAAAATCTCGAAGGGGGCGGGATAGAACGGATCAAGGTCCAGCATGGCCTGGGCAAACTGACCGCCCGGGAACGGATTGAACACCTGGCCGATCCCGGTTCTTTTGAAGAGATCGGATCCCGGGTCAGGGAATTTCGCGTCGGCTTGACCGGTCCGGAGAAACCGAGTCCCTCGGATGGGGTGATCATGGGCACAGCCAAGGTGAATGGACGGACTGTCATGATCTACGCCCTGGACTTCACGGTCATGTCCGGTTCCCTTGGAGACCAGGGCGTCTGGAAGATTGCCGAACTCGTCCAGATGGCCGGGCAGGAGCAGGTCCCCGTCATCGGCCTCTTTGATTCGGCCGGTTCCAGGATCAGCTTTAAAAACGGGTTCCTAGGTCTTCATGGAATGGGTAGATTAATCCGGAACTATTGTC
>CAWIRY010000146.1:0-4112 GCA_963838485.1 uncultured delta proteobacterium
ACCATTGAATATTTGGGGAGATTACCATGATATTCTCCAAAGAATCAATCGACATTTCAAAAAGGATTGAAAATTTTATTTCCGGTCTTTATTTGACAGAAAAACTTAAAAGGCATAAAATAGCCATCAATTGTTTTTAACAGGTTGGGGGTAAATGACTATGGAACAAGAAAAACAGGTCACCATCTTAATTATTGATGACGATGAAGTCATCAGGGAGTCCTGTACCAAGGTCCTGGTTAGAGAAGGATATCAGGTTGATTCGGCGAGTGACGGGCCTTCGGGTTGCAAAAAGGCCAGGTTGATTCATCCCGATTTGGCCATTGTGGATTTAAAAATGCCCGGACCGGGGGGTCCGGAGATTTTGGAAGAATTAGCCCAAATAGATCCCTCCATGGCCAAGGTGGTTATTACCGGCTATGCCACGGTCAGCACCGCCATAGAATCCCTTCAACATGGGGCCTCCCATTTCTTAAGCAAACCCTTCCTGCCCGATGAGCTTCGTATGGTCACCCAAATGGCTTTGGAAAAAAGAAAAGATCGTCTTAAGGAAGGATTTTTTAGAAATGGAACCAAGCCCCAGGATCACTCCCTGGCCGCGATTTTTCTTCGGGACATAGAAGGCCCTTTAAATGAAATTGAGAATTTTTTTTCTCATCTTGAAAGTCGTGGAATCATCCAGGGCGATTTAATAGGACCTTTTCTCAAAGTCAAAACTCAGCTACAGGATTTAATCCAGGTCGTTAAAAAGTGGCAGGCCTGAAAGCCCCCGTCTGGAAATTATCCGGGATGATGACCATGCAGAGATGGTTGATGGGTCTTTCTTTCATAATAGCCTCCTTTCTTTTTCTGGTTGATGGCGCCATCGGCAAAGATGGCCCGGAGACAGACAGGGCACGGGCATTTAAAGCCAAACGGGAGCAAATGGTCGAGACCCAGATCAGGGAGAGGGGGATCAAAGATTTAAGGGTCTTGAAGACCATGCTCAAAGTGGAACGGCACCGGTTTGTCCCTGCACATCTTCAGGACCAGGCCTATGGGGATCATCCCCTGCCCATCGGTGAGGGCCAGACTATCTCCCAGCCTTATATAGTGGGCTTGATGACGGAGCTCTTAGACCTGAAGGGCGGCGAAAAGGTTTTAGAAGTCGGAACCGGATCAGGCTATCAGGCGGCGGTCTTAGCTGAGTTGGCTAAAAAGGTGTATACGATCGAAATTGTCGAAACCCTGGCCCGTTCGGCCAAAGAACGCCTTCAAAAATTGGGCTATGGAAATATTGAAGTTAAGGCCGGAGACGGCTACCGGGGATGGCCGGAAGCCGCTCCCTTTGATGCCATCATCGTTACGGCCGCCCCGGATCATATCCCCAAGCCCTTGATTGACCAGTTAAAAGAAGGGGGGCGGATGGTCCTGCCGGTCGGGACCTATCCCTACCAGGAATTGAAAAAGATAATTAAAAAATCCGGAAAACCGGAAGTCACCGACGTCCTTCCCGTCCAGTTTGTTCCCATGACCGGGGTCAAGGGGAACCCCCGAAAATAAGGCCGTCCACTTTAATATCCTTGGAAAGCTCTTTCCATCAAGAAGTTCTTGACGGGATGTGGTCGTCGGGCCATTGTTATATGGCCGAATCAGTTATGACAAAGTCGTAAAAAGCTCTCATGCCCCTCTGGGGCGCCACGAAGCATGAAAATAACCGTAGGGGCGGGTTTTAAACCCGCCCCTACAGAGCCTCGACAAAGATTGAGGGCGGTTTAAGATCTATTTTCGTTTTAAGATTTGAAATAAAAATGGACAAAACAAATTTAAAAAATCTTTTTTCCCCTGAATCCATCGCCGTCGTGGGCGCCTCCAACCGTTTCGGAAAATGGGGGTTTAATCTGTCGGCTACCCTTCTGGTTTCCCCTTTTTCAGGTCCGGTTTATCTGGTCAACCCCAAAGAGGATTTAGTCTTAGGTCGAAGGGCTTTCCCGGATCTGGGTTCCCTGCCGAAGAAAGTGGATCTGGCCGTATTGGCCGTGCCGGCCGACAAGACCGTCCCTCTGATTGAAGAATGCGGCCGTCTGGGCATTCCCAATGCCTTGGTGGTCGCCTCCAATTTTAAGGAAGTGGGTGAAGAAGGGGCCCGGCTGGAAAGCGAACTGGTCCGGGCGGCGATGGCTCAAGGGGTCCGCATCGTCGGCCCCAATACCATGGGTATGGTCAGCACCCCGGCCGGCATGGAGATCCTTTTCATGCCCTTAGGTGTTAAAGCCGGTCCGGTGGATGTGATTTCTCAATCAGGAAACATCGGACTTCAGATCATGGAATTAGGCATGAAAGAAGGGGTGGGCATCTGCCGGTTTGTCGGCTCAGGCAACGAAGCCTTGCTGGGGGTGGAAGATTATCTTTCCTATTTCGGACAGGATGACCACTCCGGACCGATTGTCCTTTATTTGGAGGGGATTCGCCATGGGGAAAGATTTTTTCAGGAGGCCCAAAAAATAACCCCCCATAAACCCATTCTGGCCTTAAAAGCAGGAAAGACCTTCCATGGATCCCAAGCAGCCCGCTCTCATTCCGGGGCCGTGGCCCAATCCCCAAAGATGATTTCCGATTTGTTTAAACAAGCGGGAATAATCGAAGCCCAGTCCACCGAAGAATTGATCGATTTGATCAAGACCTTTAGTATGCTCAATCCGCCATCCGGAGACCGGCTGGGAGTGGTCACCCTGGGAGGGGGCTGGGGGGTAGCTACTACCGATGCGGCCGCTCTCAAGGGTCTGTCCCTTCCCGCCCTGTCTCCCCCATTGTTGGAGCGCTTAAATGCCTTACTCCCCCCCTTTTGGAGCCATCAAAATCCCTTGGATTTGGCCGGGACAACCAACCGCCGCTCCCATATCGAAGTCCTTAGAACCCTCGCTGCCAGCGATGAAATTGACGCCGTAATCGCCCTGGGCATGTTGGCGGGCTTAAAGAAATATCTCAACCAGCTTTCCAAGTGGAAGGGATTGATTCTAAGACACAAGATTAAATCCTTTTTTTCCAAACCCTTTCATTTTTTAAAAAGGACCTCAGCCCTTTCATCCGAAAGGGTGTCTGGACGAGACCGGGAAAAACAAAAAGGTGGATTCCGGGATAAAGAATTTCACCTTTGGAAAGACGGCACATTCGTCAATGAGACCAAGAGGATCATGGAGGATTATAAAAAACCGATCCTCTTGGTTACCTTCCTCCCCGGGACAGCCGTTGAAATGACCCGGCGTTTCGGCCTGCCGGTCTTTGGTAATCCAGAGCGGGCCGTGGGCTCCATGAAAGGGCTGATCGAATACGGCAGTTTTGTGAGGAAGGCCCAGGAAGGTCTTTTCACCCCCGCGCCAAGAAAGGGGCAGAAGAAATCCCGGTCCATTACTGGGAGTGAATCCCTGGATGAAAACCAGGGCAAACAGATTTTGGTCGACTTCGGGATCCCGGTTACCCGCGAAGGAGTGGCCAAGACAAAGGCAGAAGCCCTTTCCATTGCCAAAGATATCGGTTATCCAGTAGCCGTCAAAATCCTTTCCCCGGCGATCCGGCATAAAACCGATCAAGGAGGCGTAATCCTTTCCCTCTCAGATGAAACAGAGACGGACCGTGCGGTCAGCCGAATGGAGGAAAGATTCCCGGCCTTGAAAGACCCAACGAAACAGGAAAGTTTGCTTATCCAGGAAATGGTCTTACCAGGGGTTGAGGTCCTTTTAGGGATGATCAACGACCCTCAATTCGGACCCCTACTGGTTCTCGGTTTAGGGGGGGTCCTGGTTGAAGTCCTGAAGGATGTGGCCTTCGCCAAGCCGCCTATAACGATCTTTCAGGCCGAACAATTATGGCGTTCCTTACGAGGATCGGCTATATTGGATGGGGTGCGCGGAAAACCGCCGGCCGACCTACCGGCCCTGACTCAAGCTACGGTGCATTTTTCAAATTTGATTGAAGACCTGGGATATCAGTTTGAGGAGGTTGACATCAACCCCTTGATGGTTTTTGACGAAGGCCGGGGGGTTAAGGCCCTGGATGCTTTGTTTGTGGCCAAAAGTCGACTGTCGGGTGAGAATAAAAACTTAGTGCGAAAATAAAGTTCACCCCCGCCCCTC
>CAWIRY010000147.1:0-12566 GCA_963838485.1 uncultured delta proteobacterium
CCGGAAATTCTTATCAAAAATCACAGAAGGAGGCCCTTCCATGAATGCAGCAGTCATTGACAGTCCCCAGAACGAACAAGCCCAGGCCTGGTGGTTCCTCGACCTCCTTGTCGTCGAGCACCGTTGCGCCCCCGGCATGAAGACGGTCGTGCTCGAGATGACCCTGCCGGTCGGCTCCTCGCCGCCGCTGCACGTGCACCACTCCCTTGACGACACCTGGTACATCCTCAACGGTAAGATGGTGGTACGATGTGGCGACGACGTGCTGGTCGTCGGTGCCGGGTACTGGGTGTCGATGCCTCGCGAGATGCCCCACACCTTCCGGGTCATCGGTGACTATGAAGCGCGGATGCTGCTCGTGCACGACAACGCCAGCTTCCGGGACTTGATCCGAGAACTGGGGGTACCAGCCACGGCGCACATCGTGCCTGCGAAGCCGGTCTTTCCGTCCACGGACGAGCTCGCACGGGTGGCCAGCTCCCACGACCTCACACCGATCGGACCGCCGATGAGCGTCGAAGATGCCAACGCGATCCTCGCAGCCGCACACTAAAATGCCGACCAGCCCAAAATGTCAGTCGCCCGGCACACTTAACTCATCGATTATGAGGATCGTTTTGAAAGGATGTACGGGGCCTCTCGATAGGCCCTTGGCTTAAACGCCCATATTAGAGTTTAAAATAGCAAAGGAGGAACTATGGCTACCATAGCCTTTCTTGAAACAAAACTGAACACTACAAAAAAATAAAGCTTCAGGCAGCAGATGATGCCGTCTTCATGTCGTAGAACTCGGAGGGACTTAATACGAAAAAATCAGTATTTTTGAATCATAAATCAGGAGGTAAGAATTATGTCGAGGATCTTATTACAAGTATTGGTTGGTTCAGAGAATCCAACCCGTGCTTGCTTTCCATTCTTGCAAGCAGTCGCTAGCAAAGAGCACGGCGATGAAGTTGAAATTGTCCTAGCAGGCGATGGGGTTGTTCTCATTCGAGATGCAGTTATCAACTCTGTAGTTCCTGTTGGCTGGCCTCCGCTAAAAGAAACCTTTCAGAAAGTGGTGCAATACGGTATTCCAATTTATATCTGAGGAAATTGCGCTGTGGCCCGTGGGGTCACCGAAGTTGACTTGAAAGGAAAGAATGCACGATTTACAACAATCAAAGATGCCGCGGAATTTTATGCCACTAGGGACAAAGTAGTCGTTTTTTAAAGAAGAAGGTTAACAGGATAGGGGAAAACTCTTATCGGCGACCAGCTATCAATTCTCGGGAAAACCTTAAAAAATCACCTCTCTTATTCCTCCCAGTCAGGATACTGCTCCGGACTCTCACCCTTGGTTTCAACAATCCGAGGATTTTTAGGAAGGGGTTGGTCTTGCCGGATTGACTCCAGCTTTACCTGAAAGCGCCACTCATCTCCATAATCGAATAGATAGAGGAAGGTCTGCCCCGTGACCAAACCCAAGTCTCCAATTTTTACTTGGTTGACGTGCGGACCTTCATTATCAGAAGGAGAGGTGTATTTTTCATCGGACCAGGGGAGGCCGTCCATAAAAAAAGAGTAAAGATGATCGTCATCAAATTGAAAGGCATATTGAATACGGTTTTTCTTTTGACGAAATCATCAAAAATGAATATAATAAAATTTTTAATCAAAAAAGGAGGAAGATTATGAGCTATGAGCAGATCAAGGTAAAAAAAAAAGACCATGTAACCACCGTAACCATAAACCGTCCCGAGGTCATGAATTGCGTCAGCCCGGTGACCAGTTTGGAACTCGATAAGGCTTTTAATGAATTCGACGCCGACCCCGAGGCCTGGATTTGTATCGTCACCGGGGCCGGGGACCGGGCCTTTTCAGCGGGTAATGATCTGAAGTTTCAGGCCACCCACGGTAAGGAAAAGATGCAGGAACTCATGAAAGGGGTTAAGGGCGGGTTTGCCGGGATTACCTCCCGGTTTGATTGCTATAAGCCTTTTATTGCCGCCGTAAATGGTTTGGCCATGGGTGGCGGTTTTGAGATCGCCCTGGCCTGCGATATTATAATCGCTTCGGACAACGCCTTCTTCAGTTTTCCGGAAACCCGGGTTGGGCTGATACCCGGTGCCGGCGGGGTCCATCGTCTCCCCAGACAGATCCCCTATCACCTGGCCATGAACATGATCATGACCTCCAAGCGGGTCACTTCCCGGGAAGCCATGCAATACGGGATCGTCGCCGAGATCGTCCCCTTAGCCAACCTGATGGCCACCGCGGAAAAATGCGCCGCCGAAATCCTGAAAGGTGCGCCATTGTGCATCCGGGCCTGCAAGGAAGCCACCCTTAAGGGGCTGAAAGTCACCCTGGAGGAAGCCATGACCACCACCTATCCGGGTCAGATGGCCATGTATCAGTCCGAGGATTTCATCGAAGGGCCTAAGGCCTTTGCCGAAAAACGACCACCCCAGTGGAAAGGACGGTAATCCTTAATACTGGAATAATGGAGTGAGGGAATGATGGGGTGATGGTGGGAAGAATTCGACCGACCAACACTCCGTCATCCCGATTATAATGATACCCGATGTTCAAAATCGATCTGCACGTTCATACCGCTTTAGGCGGCGATTCCATTATTAAACCGGAGGAGTTGATTTCCCGTTCCCGCCAGGTGGGTCTCGATGCCGTCTGCGTCACGGAACATCATTCCTACTTTTTAAGTGATCCCTTCAAAAAGATCTCCGCAGAAACCGGTTTCCCGGTTTTTCAAGGCCTTGAATACCGGGCCATGGAGGGGCATGTATTAATTTTCGGGGTGAGGATCGGAGAAGCGGACCTTCTTAAGGGAATGCCGATACAATGGGCCGTGGATTGGGTCCAAAAAAGGGGCGGGGTGGCCATTCCCGCCCATCCCTATCAAAAACACAACTTCAACGGCTTTCTTGGGGATAAGATCCTCGAGATCAAACATCTTTTCGCCCTGGAGGCCCTTAATGCCAGTCTGTCGTTTCAGGAAAACCACCGGGCCCTAAAGGCAGCCACCCGCCTGGGAATCAAAGGCATTGGGGGTTCGGACGCCCATGGGCCTTCCGTCCTGGGCCGGGCCTATACCCTGTTCCGGGAGCAGATAAGCTCGGAGGAAGAGTTGATTCAAGCCTTACGTGGTGGTAATTTCATCCCTTGCTGGAACGATGAGTTTTATCAAACCGGCCGTTCGGATCATTGGATGGATCAATTCTGACGGCTTCGTAAAAAGTCCTCAAGCACCCATTTTAGTCATTCCCGTGGAAAAGGGAATCCAGTGTTTTTAAATGGTTAATCCTGGCCTGGATTCCCGTCCCCGATCGGGTCGAAGACAGGCTCTGCGCGGGAATGACGACTTTTTACGAGTCCATTAATTTTGATGGGCTCATAAAAATGAGCCAAAGCCCTTTTGCTCTTTCAGCTCATCCGATGGCTGTAAATACAGTCTTTCCGTTCATAAAATACCTTATTCCCCTTATTTCACTTCCGACATATTTTAAAATACAATAATTCTGGCAAACGTAAAAAGTCGCCATCACGAAAGTCCTATTATCTGGAGACCGGGACTACCTTAGTGAACAAAATTTATTAAAACTTCAGAATGATTTGGGAGAGGTCGAAAGGATGCTCAAGGTATTGATTAAATCATTAGAAAACAAATCCCTGACTCCTTGAATCCTCGAATCCTTGACCCCTTTCTACCAACTAATTGGGAGAAGAACCTCTTTTATGAATTGGATGGTGTGATGACCCCTCGAGATAAAATTTTTTCATTGATCCTCATCTTTCTCCTTCTCCTTTCAGGATGTGCCGAGGTGGGTCCGAATTTCCGTCAGCCTGAAGCCACGGTTTCCTCGGCCTGGCTGGAAGCCGGCGATCCGCGGGTAAAGACAGACCCAGCCGAATACAAAAACTGGTGGCAGGTCTTTAAAGATCCGGTCCTTGACCGGCTCATGGACCGGGCGTATGGAGAAAACCTGCCTCTCAGGATTGCCGGGGTGCGGGTCCTCGAGGCCCGGGCCCAGCTCGGCATCGCGGTCGGGGGTCTTTATCCCCAGAGTCAACAAGCCTTCGGCTCCTTTCAGTACAACCGGGTGAGTGACGGAATCCCCCACAGCGCCCCCCTCTGGCAATTTCAATTTCTGGCAGTCCGAGATCGGACTGATGGCCGGTTGGGAAATCGACTTTTGGGGGAAGTTCAGACGGGCCATTGAATCCGCTGACGCCGGCTTACAGGCCACGATCGCCGACTACGACAACACCCTGGTGAGTCTTACTGGCGATGTGGCCAATGCCTATATCCTGATCAGGACCCTGGAGAAACGCCTCGGCGTTGCCCATCAAAACGTCGAGACCCAAGAGGAGAGTTTGAAGATTGCGGAAGCCCGCTTCCAGTACGGCACAGTCACGCAATTGGATGTGGATCAGGCCAAAACGAACCTCAACAATACCCAGGCCTCCATCCCGACCCTTGAAACCCAACTTCAGCAGGCCAAGAATGCCCTAAGCCTGTTGCTGGGACTGCCCCCGAGCGACTTGGCCGATTTCTTGACAGGCCCTTCGGAGATTCCGGTTTCCCCCCCGGAGGTCATCGTGGGGATTCCGAATGATTTGCTCCGCCGGCGCCCGGACATTCGAAGCGCCGAGCTTCAGGCTTCGGCCCAAAGCGCCCAAATCGGGGTGGCCAAGGCCGATCTTTACCCGGCCTTTTCACTCAACGGGATTTTTGGTTTTCTGTCCAGCGATTTCGGGAATGCTTCCCTCGGTGATATGTTCCGTTGGGGAAACCGCACCATCCAGGCCGGGCCGTCCTTTCAATGGAACCTCTTCAATTATGGCCGGATCACCAACAACGTCCGGGTCCAGGACGCCCGTTTCCAGCAACTATTGATCGCTTATCAAAACGCCGTGCTCAAGGCCCAGCAGGAAGTGGAAGATGCCCTGGTGGCTTTTTTAAAAGCCCAAAAACGAGTCGAATTCTTGGCCCGGAGCGTAGCAGCCGCCAAGCGTTCCCTGGATCTGGCAGTCCGTCAATACCGGGAAGGGGCCAAAGATTTCACCACGGTCCTGATCGCCCAGCAGACCCTTTTGAGCGAACAGGACAATCTGGCTGCTGCTCTTGGCGCCACATCCAGCAATCTGGTTGGAATCTATAGAGGCTTGGGAGGGGGCTGGGAAATACGGAAAGGCAAGGAATTGGTGCCTCCTGAAGTCAAGGAGGCTATGGAAAAACGGACCGATTGGGATCAGTTGCTTGCACCGGTATTTTACAACCCGGAGCTCACGGAGATACCAAAGACGTCCATTCGGCCTCCTGATTGGTAAAAAAATATAAGAGGCGCTGTAAGGGCGGGTTTGAAACCCGCCCCTACGAGGTTATTCATTCATCAGGGCGCCCCAAAAATGGCACGATCATTTTTTGATGAGGAAATATCCGGAGATAAAAATGGTGATGAAAAAAAAGGAAATGTTCAGGAATTGTGGGCTTTTAATCGGGATTATTCCGGCCTTGTTCTTTATTGGTTCGACCGGCTGCCAAGAAAAACCCAAACAGGGTCCTCCCCCTCCCCCGGCGGTCACCATCGCCCAACCGATTAAAAGGGCTGTAACGGACTCTCTGGAGCTGACCGGCAACACCCAGGCCGTCAATTCGGTGCAACTGGTCGCCCGAGTCGCCGGATATCTGGACAAGGTCTTTTTTCAGGACGGGCAATTAGTGAAAAAAGGGCAGTTACTTTTCCTCATTCAACAGAATACCTACCAGGAAACCCTCAAACAGACCGAAGCAGCCATCTTGTTGCAAAAGGCCCAATTGGAATATGCCCAGAGCCAATTGGATCGCAACTCCAATTTGTTGCAGCATAACGCAGCCTCCCAAACCGACGTAGACAACTGGCGGAATCAAAAAGATGCGGCCCAAGCCAATCTCCTTTCAGCCCAGGCCCAGCGCGACTTGGCCAAACTCAATCTGAGTTACACGGAGGTCAAGGCCCCCTTTGATGGCCGCATCGATCGAAGGCTGGTGGATCCGGGCAATCTCGTCGGTTCCAATCAAGCTACCGTATTGGCCCAGCTAAACCAAATCGATCCCATCTACGTTTATTTTACCATCAGTGACCTGGATCTGACCCGCTTGATGAACGAGACCCATTGGATACCGGGACAGGCTCGGTCCAAGGCCTGGCCGATAGTTGTGGGTTTGCCTGATGAACACGACTATCCCCACAAGGGGACCCTGGATTTTGCCGCCACCAGCCTTACGCCCACCAATGGCACCTTATTGATAAGGGGAATCCTGATGAACCCCGGTGGAAAAATCTTGCCCGGACTCTATGCCCGGGTAAAGGTGCCGGTCAAGGAAAAGATAGCCTTCCTGGTCCCACCGGAGGCAGTGGGGTTTGACCAACGTGGTTCCTATGTATTGGTCGTCAACCAGGAGAAGGTAGCCCAACGACAGGGAGTTAAGACCGGCACCCTGGTGGACAACATGCAGGTTATCGAAGAAGGCCTTACGGGAAAGGAATGGATCATCATAAAAGGCCTACAAAAGGCCGCCCCCGGACGGCAAGTGACCCCGGAAAAACAGAACTTACCATCTTCCGGCACTGCCTCGCTTAAATCCGCTAATTCCAAAAAGGCGGAGCCATGATTTCCAAATTCTTTATCGAGCGCCCTATCCTGGCCAATGTCCTGGCCGTGGTTACCGTCATCATCGGAATGGTGAGCTATTACCATCTGCCGGTCGAACAGTATCCCCCGATCACGCCGCCGACCATTCAGGTGACTGCAAGATATCCCGGCGCCAGCGCCGCCGATATTGCCCAAATCATCGGCGTGCCCATCGAACAGGCGGTCAACGGCGTTGAAAATTCCATCTACATGTCTTCCTCAAGCAGCAGCGACGGATCCTATACGCTGACCATTACCTTTGACGTCGGCACCGACCTCGATAAATCGCTGGCCCTGGTCCAAAACCAGGTTAACACCGCCCTGGCCGAGCTCCCGGAAGGCGTTCAGCAGCAAGGGATCAGCGTTAGAAAAGTTTCCACCAACATCCTGATGGTGGTCAGTATCTATTCCGACGACAACCGCTTTGATGAGGCTTTTCTTTCCAACTACGGCATTATCAATATGCAATATCCCTTGGCCCGATTGCCCGGAGTCGGACAGGTCCGGGTTTTCGGAGCCGGTCCATACAGCATGCGGGTCTGGTTGGATCCTAAAAGGCTCCAGGATTTCAACCTCACCACCCAGGATGTCTTAAACGCCATATCAGACCAGAACGTCCAGGTGGCGGCCGGGCAATTAGGCGCTCCGCCGGTTCCGAACAATCAGGCCTTTCAATTCACCATTAACAGTCTGGGCCGATTGACCGATGTCGCACATTTTGAAGACATCATCATCAAAAGCGAGCGGGGGACCGCGGCCCAGATAGTCCGTTTGCGCGATATTGCCCAGGTGGACCTGGGCCAGCAATTTTATTCGAACTTTGCCAATATCGGTGGGCTGAGCTCGGCCCAGATCCCTATTTTCTCCCTGCCCGAGGCCAATGCCATCGAAGTGGCCGACCGCGTTTATAAGGCCGTAGCGGAGATGAGCAAGGATTTCCCCGAAGGTTTAAAATACGTCATCCGCTATGACACGACGACCTTCGTCCGGGAAGCGGTGAAGTCCGTTTATACCACCCTCTTTATCGCCGGCATCCTGGTCCTCATCGTCATTACCGTCTTTCTGCAAAGCTTTAGGGCCTTGCTCGTCCCGGCCACCACCGTACCGGTAACTATCGTCGGCGCCTTCGGGGCCATGATCGCCCTGGGATTTACCATCAACCTCATGACCTTGTTTGCCCTGGTCCTCTCCATCGGCATCGTGGTGGACGACGCCATCGTCATCGTGGAAAACAGCTCCTATTATATTGAGAAGGGGTTATCTCCCAAGGAGGCGGCCATCAAGGCCATGAGCGAGCTCATCGGTCCCATCATGGGCATTACCCTGGCCTTAGTCTCGGTCTTTCTGCCGGCCGCCTTTTTACCGGGCATCACCGGCCAGATCTTTCGACAATTCGCCTTAGTCATTGCCTCAATCGCCGTGATCAGCGCTGTTAATGCCCTGACCTTAAAACCGGCCCAGTGCGCCTTGTGGCTCCGGAGAAGGGAGGAGAAAAAGGTAAACTGGTTTTACCGCGGATTCAACCGGGCCTACGAGGACATGAAAAAACCTTACATGGGACTGGTACGCTGGATGGTCAACCGGGCCGGGTTGATGGTGGTGGTCTTTTTCATCATCATCACCCTGGCTGGATGGGCCTTTGTTCATCGGCCCACCGGATTCCTGCCCACCGAGGACCAGGGGTTTGCCGTCCTGTTCGCCAAATTGCCTGACGGGGCCTCTCAACCCCGGGCCAGGGAGGTATCGGAGAAGATCGGCAATATTCTCAAAAGGACCCCGGGAATCAGCGGCTGGGTGACCATCGGCGGGTATTCCTTTTTAGATGCAGCCAATGTCTCCACGATTTCAACAAGCTTCGTGGTTTATGAGGACTGGAGTAAACGGGGGGAGGCCTTGAGCCAGGAAAAAATCGTGTCCGGCCTTAACCGTGAACTTTCCCAGCTCCAGGAGGCCCTGGCCTTTGTGGTCATCCCGCCGTCCATCAGGGGACTGGGTCAGGCCGGCGGCTTTCAGATGATGGTGGAAGATCGAAAAGGCCTTGGTCTGGATGAAGTCCAGAAGGCGGCCGATGAACTGATTCACCAGGGCAATACGAATCAGACCTTGCAGGGCCTGACCACCACCTTCAACACAAAAAGTCCCCAGATTTTTTTGGACATCGACCGAACCAAAGCCCAATCCTTTCAAGTCCCGCTCAGCAACATCCTTGAGACCCTCCGGGCCTATCTGGGGTCCAGCTTCGTCAATCTGTTTAATAAATTCGATCAGGTTTACCAGGTCTATATCCAGGCCAACGAGCAATACCGCCTGAAGCCCGAGGACATCAAAAACCTCCATACCCGAAATGCCCTGGGAGAAATGGTGCCTCTGGGCAGTCTTCTCAAAGTCAAACAAATCCAGGGTCCGGAGTTGATCACCCGGTACAACCTCTATCCGGCCGCCACCATCTTCGGAACGACAGCTCCGGGGTTCAGCTCAGGCCAGGCACTGACCTTGATGGAAAACCTGGCCGAAAAAAATTTACCCCGGGGCATGGGCTATGAATGGACGGCAACCAGCTACCAGGAAAAACGGGTGGGGCACCAGGCCTATTTTATTTATGCCATCTCCGTTACCCTGGTGTTCATGGTATTAGCCGCTTTGTATGAGAGTTGGACTTCTCCGGCAGCAGTGATTCTGGCCGTGCCCATGGCCTTGGTCGGAGTACTGCTTTCCCTCATTATCCGCGGCTTCGACAATAATCTCTACACCCAGATCGGTCTGGTGCTGATGATCGCCCTGGCCAGCAAAAACGCCATCCTGATCGTTGAGTTTGCCCGGGATTTGCATCGGGACGGTCTGTCCATTACCGAGGCGGCCATAGAGGCCACCAGCCGCCGTTTCCGCCCCATCGTCATGACGTCCTTTGCTTTTATCCTGGGCGTGGTCCCGCTGCTCTTCGCCTTCGGAGCCGGTGCGGCCAGCCAGCAGGCCATCGGCACGACCGTCTTCGGGGGGATGCTTGCCTCCACCTTGTTGGCCATCCCCTTTGTGCCGGTCTTTTACGTTTTCCTGGAGCGCCTGAGCGAACGGCGCCGCAAAGCAGGGCCGGCGGCGGAAAATGTCGGTCATCTTCCGGATATACCGGAGGATGACCTAAAGAACCAATGATATCGATTTCGGATTTCGGAAATTCGGAATTCGAGTACGTGGGTGGGAATTCGGAGTTCGGGGCGATAGGCCTTACACCTTTAACCTTTTACCTTTCACCTTGGACCTTGGACCTTGGACCCCGAACCCTGAACCCAAAGAAGAGATCGGAGGGATTTCGAAATGGCTTATCAAAGAACTGAATGGTCAAGGTACGAGGAGGTTGATGTCGAGGAGGCGGCCATGAAAAAAATAATAGTGATCACCGTGGCTTTTTTCGTTTTCTTTCTGGTATTAGGGCTCATCGGCCAGGCCTTTGCCCGGCCTAAAATTGAAGGGTCGAATATCAGTTATACGGCCGGTGGGGTGAAGATGATCGGCTATCTGGCCTATGATCAAGAAATCAAAGGTAAACGTCCTGGTGTGCTGGTGGTCCATGAATGGTGGGGACTCAACGATTACGCCCGCATGAGGGCCCGCCTGTTGGCCGAACTGGGATATACGGCCCTGGCCCTGGATATGTACGGGGGGGACAAGGTGGCCACCCATCCTGAGGATGCCCAAAAATTTTCATCGGCCTTGATGAAAAATTTCGACCTGGCTAAAGAACGCTTTATGGCCGGAATGGCTTTCCTGAAAAAACAACCCACGGTCGATCCCACCCGTATAGCGGCAATCGGCTACTGCTTCGGGGGGGGTATTGTCCTCAATATGGCCCGGCAAGGGGTTGACCTTAAGGGGGTGGCCAGCTTTCACGGCAATTTAACGGCAGTTAAACCTGCCCAGCCGGGGTCGATCAAAGCCAAGATACTGGTCCTCCATGGAGGCGCCGATAAATTTTCCACTCCTGAACAGATCGAGGCATTTAAAAAGGAAATGACCGCTGCCGGGGCTGATTTCCGGTTTATCACCTATCCGGGGGCCCTGCACAGCTTCACCAATCCGGAAGCTGACGCCCTGGGTAAAAAATTCAACATGCCCATCGGCTATAATGCCCAGGCCGACAAAGAGTCCTGGGATGAGCTTAAAAAATTTCTGAAAGAGATCTTTGGAAAATAGGCGTGAGGCACGAGGCGCGAGGATAAAGGTTAAAGTCAAGGACCTATATCTTTAACCTTCATCCTTTATCCTTTCACCTTTCACTTTTCACCTTTTACCACGTGCCTTCGATGGAGTAAGAGGCCATGTTCAGGAAAAAAAAGGCCGAGCAAAAAATTCAGCAACCTGAGGAAAAAAAGGGGAAGAACGTCTCTTCGGCCGGGGGGTCAGTTATTGCAGCACCTGCGACGGCCCCTTGTTTAAAGACCGCCCGGTGATCATCGTCGGCGGAGGTGACAGCGCCGTCACCGAAGCCCTGCACCTGCACCAAATCGGCGTCAAGGTGACCCTGGTTCACCGCCGGGATGCTTTACGCGCCCAGGCCCATTTGACCCAAAGTCTCACAGACCAAAAAATACCCCTTTTGCTCGACACCGAAGTTAAAGAGATCAGGGGGGGAAGACCGGGTGCGGGAGGTGGAGCTCCTCAATAACCGCAGCGGAGAGACTCAAGTGGTGCCAGTGGAGGGCGTCTTCGTTGCCGTCGGTTATCAGCCCTCGGTGGAACTGGCCAAGCTTATCGGCATAGAGCTGACTAAGGACGGCTATATCAAAAAAGACGAACGGCACCGGACCAACATCCCGGGAATCTATTCAGCCGGAGACGTGGAGGGCGGCTATAAACAGATCGTCACCGCCGCCGGCCAGGGGGCCGAGGCGGCCCTGGCCATCTTCGAGGACCTGGTCAACCCTTACTGGGTTTCCCAGTCGGGGATAATGGGTCAATCCGTCGCAACTCAGACGCCATAATGGGAAAATTTATTCAAATCTATCTTCGATTTATGTTTATTCGTTTGAAAGATTGCACAATTGCTCAACGAACAAATGTTCATACGCTGCCTGTCGTTTTACGAAACCATCATAATTCCAGACTTGAAAATAAAAACTCCTGGGTCACTTATCGCCCGCAGTCACTCGGATCCCCTTTGATCTTTTCCAGGGCATGAGGAATAGCCGGCAGGATTACGGGGAGCATCTCCTCGATGGCCTTAGGGCTGCCGGGAAGATTGATAATCAGGGTCTCCCCCCTGGTTCCGGCCTTGGCCCGGGATAGTTGGGAAAGAGGTGTGTGCTTAAGCCCTTCCTGACGCATAGCCTCGGCCATGCCGGGGATTTCGCGATGAAGGACCCGGCCGGTGGCCTCGGGGGTGATATCTCTCGGGCTTAACCCAGTTCCACCGGTGGTGAATATAAGATCCATTTTTTTCTGATCGACCCATTCCACCAGGGTATCGACAATCGAAGGGATTTCATCGGGGACAACGGCGGTTGCGACGATTTGATAGGAATCGGCAGGGAGCAGGGATTGTATCCGGGGACCGCCTTCATCAAGACGTAATCCCTGAGATCCTCTGTCGCTGATGGTTAAAATGCCTGTTTTGATCATAACAAACCCTGGGGTCAAGGATTCAAGGGTTCAAGGATTCAAGTGAAATACGCCTCGGTCGGCAGAAAGAA
The DNA here is from genome assembly GCA_963838485.1 of uncultured delta proteobacterium. GTDB lineage: Bacteria > Desulfobacterota > RBG-13-43-22 > RBG-13-43-22 > RBG-13-43-22 > RBG-13-43-22. The sequence goes on from CAWIRY010000147.1 coordinate 12,357, forward strand.
AGATAAATCGTCCAAGGAACCTTATTCTAAACTGCTCGATGCGAATAGATTTTCTGAGTCCCTCCTCGAACCCCTGAATCCTTGGCCCCTTGAATCCTTATAAGTTATTCTTCCAACGCCGCCTTGGCCTCCTGGATCACCTTTTCACTCATGTAGGCCGGGATCTCTTCGTAATGGGAGAACTCGGCTTGAAAAGAACCTCTTCCTTGA
>CAWIRY010000148.1:0-9692 GCA_963838485.1 uncultured delta proteobacterium
CCGGAAGGAGACAAAGCTGGTATTCACGTCGCTGTCACATCACATCACTAAAGAGTTGATATGGGAAAGTTTATGTCACATTCCTAAGACGTCAGCTCCTGGTGCCGACGGGCAAAGCGTGGATAATGCGAAGGAAAGTTTCGGAAACTGGTTTGAGGATATGCTAACGGCGATTCACCGTTGTGGTTACAAAGCACCTGCAATACGCCGGGTATATATTCCTAAGCCAGGGAAAGCAGAGAAGAGACCAATAGGAATACCACCTATAGCAGATAGAGCTCTGCAACGTAGTACAGCAAAAGTTCTGTCCGCAATCTACGAGGAGGATTTTCTAAAGTGTTCATTTGGGGGCCGGCCAGGTATTGGAGCCCACAATGCCCTTTGTACCTTCAATGAAGTGGTTGCAGGGAAGAAGGTCAGTTGGGTCTTGGAGTGCGATCTGAAAAATTTCTTTGGAAGCTTAGACCATGAATGGCTGCTTCGTTTTGTCAAACATCGGATTGGAGACCCTGTTAATAACTCCATTTTTTTGAGAGAGGATTAGAAGAATAATCTGACTGGAAGTGGGCTAATTAAGGGTTAGAATCTCAAAAGGGTTAAAAGGGATATGGAGATTTTTGAGGGAGATAAAATAACCGGGAGAAGGGACTGAGATACCACCGGGGTTAGGGATATAGTCCGGTTCGACCATGGGTGAGATGGGTTCGAGACAAGATGCGTTTAATGGTGGTTAAAGAAGGCAATGGACGGACCCCATAGTGGTCCATGAGTAGACGGATGGGATAGGGGCCGCAGGGGAGGCCGCGATTATAGAGGTGGAGCCTTTCTAAGATAACGATCTGTTCGATTTCCGTAGGGGTATAAGTTTTCTCGGACATAGGAATAAAATTAACCGGACCGGGGGAAGGACCCCAGTCCGGGATAAAGGAGCCTATCCTTCCAGGTTTTTGACTTTGAGGACCATCTCCGGGGAGACGGAGCGTTTTTGATCGAACATGGCATAGGTTAGGGCGGCTTCGGTGACGGCGCCGATTTTTCTGGGGATGCCGAAGGAGACCTCATGAACGGCCGAAAGGGCCTGGTCGTTGAGGAGGGGTTCCTGGGCACCGGCGAGCTTGAGGTGATGAAGGACATAGTGTTTGGTTTCATCCGGGGAGAGACCGGACATATGGAAACGCATGGCGATTCTCTGGCTGAAAGGCTCCATGACGGCGAAGTCCATAACCCTTCTGAGATCGGATTGACCGCAGAGGATGAGGATAAAGGGGTCATAGGAGTCCATTTTAAAATTGGTGAGAAGGCGGAGTTCTTCGAGGGGGCCGGTTTGGAGGAGATGGGCCTCATCGATAATGAGGAGGATGGTTTTTCCGGCCTGTTCTTTGGATTCCAGAAGGGATTGCTGGATTTGGTTGTAGATGGCACTTTTAGAAAGCCGGGTGGGCAGGCCCAAGAGCCGATTGATATGATAAAGGAGATCGGCCCGGGAGAGGGTGGAAAGCGGGGTATAAAAGGGTTTGAAGAGGTTTTCGTTGAGGGCATCGACGAAGCGTCGCATGGCCAGGGTTTTGCCGACCCCGGGATCACCGGTGAGCAGCAGGATGCCCCCTCGGCGTTTAATGTATTCCAGACGGGCCAGGCATTCTTTTAAGGGTTCGGTAGGGAAGAGATCTGAAGGTTTGATATTTTTATCAAAGGGGAAGTGTTTGAAACCGAACCAGGCGAGGAGATCTTTCATGAGCGGACCCTCCCCTGATGGAAGGAGAGATGGGTTAAGATTTCCTTAGGACGGAAAGTGCGGGCGTTTTCCTTTTTATCTAAGAGCTTGATCCGGCCGACGCGGATATCATTATCGTAGAGGTAGAGCTCCTGGGGATCATCGACGGGGTGACGGAGTTCGATTTTCTGACGGATATAAGCCGAAGGGACTTCATAGAGGGAACCCTTGAAACTGATGGTGGCATCGTTATTGACGATGCGTTCATGGCGGACCAGGAAGATCTCGTCGAGTTCGGATTTGGACAGTCGTCGCAGATCGATACGGGAAAGGGAGGCATTATAGCGGTCGATGGGCCTGTCGTCGATGCCGGTATGGCGTTTATGGTGGTAGTCCTCCTGGACCCAGAGCCAAAACGCCTGGTTGAGATCGTCGAGAGGCAGGCCGTCCTGTATACCGGTCAGGAAACGCTCCCGGACGGTTCGGAAGAAACGTTCTATTTTTCCACGGGAAGGGCTGTCATAGGGTTGGAGTGGATGAGAGAGATACCGGCCATAGCGCAGCATTTAGCCAGCAGATCGGAGGAAAAGCTGGCCCCATTATCGACATAGAGCCTCTTGGGGATACCATAGCTGGCCAAGGCCTCTTTGAGAACCGGGGTGAGGGCACTGATGGTTTCGGAGGCGTTGAAGGCCTGGCCGACGATCATCCGGGAATGATCATCCAGTACCACACAAAGGATGGCTTTGATGGAGCGATTCAGATAACGGACCTGGGGGCCGTGCATAAAATCGCAGATCCAGAGGTCATTGACATTATCGACTTCGAAGGCCTTGCGGACATCGGTGCGTTTTTGAAGGGAAAGCCAGCCTTGGATTTTAATGATACGCAGTAAGGTGGTGTAGTGGACGGGAGGATCCCCGAGCAGATGCTGATCCCGAAGCTCTTCATAGAGTTTTTGGGCCGAGAGTTGAGGATAAGCCTTACATTTAACCTCGATAACTTTAAGCAGTTGGTCATTGAAACGTCGGGGTCGTCCCCCGTCGGAGCGTTCTTTGGGTTTGAGGGCATTGAATCCCCGCCTTCGGAAGGTCCTCAACCAGGACTTCATAGTGGAGACGGTGATTTTTCGTCGGCCATAGTGAGGGAATTCGTGATCGTGCTCGGCCTGTTTCCGGAAGTACTCGTTCTGAGCCCTGGCGGGTTCGGCCAGCACCGGGGCAATGATCTGGTAGCGTTTGATGGCGATTCTTTCTCGGGTGTCTTTTTCCATGAGGGATACCTCCTTGAAGGTTTTTTGAAGTAGTTGGCCCCTTTCTAACCCATTTAAAACAGGAGGGTTAGCAAAGCTCTGTACAGGAGGTACTGAAAACCGGCGGAAGGTTTTAAATGAGAAACTCGGTTTAGGGAAAGAAAGAGATCCTGGGGGAAAAGGTGAGGCCGATGAGAACAAACAGGTGTTGTGCAGCCTTTCAGAAAGAAAGGCTCACCGCCTAAGCCGCTGCTGGGAAGGGATTCCGAAAAGGAACTGGCGGGTAGTCCGGCTGTACTGATGAAGGACTTCTAGAGGTCGAGATCCGGGGGATTTCCAGCCCAAGGCGAGAAAGTAATCCAAGACTCGCTCCCAGGCCCCCTTTACCGTACGGATACTGCTCAGGTCGTACCAACGCCGAAGCCAAGCATGAGCACGTTTAAGTCCGTTTAGCACCAACATCAGCCAGCAGGCCACCAGCCAGGGGGTGACCAGGCTTCCGGGTCCACCGCTAAGACGGCGCCCTGAAAGCCCTGCTGCCCTTGCTTTCTTTCGTTCAGGCCCAGAAGCAGAGTACCGATGATGGCTGTCAAAGTGTATTGGCAATAGGGAACCAACTGGATCGGCAGTAAGGAAAAAGTCCGTCGCTTAAGACGACAAAGAAAACGGGCCACCGGAATCCGCTCTTTCTTGAACTCCGGAAAGAGCTCCTGGGCATAACGCCAGTAGGGAGGTATCGGCTGATAGCAATCCGGGCGATGACACAGGGGGCAGATCGGCCCCAGAAAGGCGAAAAAATTTATCCGACCGGATTCAAATGATTCCTTGTATTCCCAAATCGAACTCAGTGTGTTAAGGTAGGGAAGCTGAATCGTTCAGCACCTTGCCCACCGGGGCAGGATAATGGCCGACACAACCTTTTCGCTGCTTCCGGTGGGTCTTGGTTATTTTACCGAGGTCAATTCCTGACCTCGCTATTTCGCCTGCCTTTATACCACCGGTTACTTTATCTTGTAAATATTCCCTATTTTTTCAGAGTTATTGCGTGAGAGATAACAGACCCCAGGATTATTTGTCTCATAAGGCGTTGGTTGAAGGCAGGCATTTTAGAAGATGGTTGCCTCAGGGAGAATACAGAGGGCACACCACAAGGGGGCTCTATCAGTGTTCTTCTCAGCAACATATATCTGCACTATGTGCTGGATTTGTGGTTTGAGTGTGTTGTTAAACCCAGAATGGAAGGCGTGGTCTACCTGATAAGGTATCTTGATGATTTTGTTGTATGCTTTCAATTTCGAGCCGATGCGGTTCGCTTTCAAGAGGTTTTGGAGAAAAGGCTGCAAAAGTTTTCGCTTAGGCTTGAGCCAACAAAGACTAAATTAGTGGAATTTGGTCGCTTTGCTGCTCGGGAGGCCAAGGAGAGAGGTAAACGTTTGGAGACGATAAGTTTTCTTGGGTTTACCCATTTCTGTACGACTAACCAGAAAGGAAACTTTATGGTTGGCAGGAAGACCGAAAAAGCAAGGCAGAGACGTTGTATCGACAAACTGAGCAAGCTGATGCAAATTGATCGTCATAAACCTCTTGGCGAGCAAGCCAAAGGAATCAACCAGATTCTCCGGGGATATTACGCTTACTATGGTATGGGTGGCAATATCATGTCACTCCACAGAATCTATCGATTTGCAGAACGCTACTGGCGTAAGATGCTTTCCAGTCGCAGTCAACGGGGCAACATAATTTGGGAGAAATTCTGGAAGATTAAGGAATCGTTTCCATTACGGTCGCCAAGGTTGTACATTCCTTTTGCAAGGATGCAATCTCTCGCCGTACTGTGAATCAACTACTGAAGAGGCTTGTGCGGGAAATCTGCAGGCAGGCTTCCGTGAGGGCTGCGCACCGCGAGGTGCGCGGCTACTCGACACTGGAGGTGAAATTCCTCCGGTCTACCCGGCGGGAAAAGGCAGGGCACGACCCTGTCAGGTAAGGATCAGGGAGGCGAGCGCAAGCGAACTACTTCTGAGGTGTCGAAATGAATGGATGATGTCAAAACTGGAGGGCTTACCAATCTCCAGGACAAGTTCAAGGGTGACCTGCTTACTGCTTGAGCGGCATCCGGCATAAAGGTAGCGCGAACCTGATCCAGGCTCTATGTGGGGAACGTGGGAACCTGTCGTCCCGATGTTAAGGGAGAAATTCAAGTGGAGGAAACCACAAGAATGAGAGTACTGATGCGGGGCACAGGGGCGGAGCAGCCCGTAGTAGGGAGGAAGGTTCTGTAATGGAACTGGACCAAAGGGGCTGCGTTGTCTGGCTTTATTTGCAGGTCAACCAGAAATGGGAGGAACCTGGTGGATAAAGCAAAGCCATTTTGTTAAGGCTGGACAATAGGAGCTGGATGACGGGAGACTGTCACGTCCAGTTCTCGGAGAGCGCAGGGGTGAGATTCCCTTGCGCCACTCAACTTTTGTTTTTTACTGTTATTTTTTCGGCCTTCACCCAGAGTTTTTTGAACCCCCTGCCGGATCTTTCACCAATTTTGGTACGGTTATGCAAAGGTCTCATTCAGACCTTATCCCATTGTGCAATTTTTGGGGGCTACCCTCAAGCTACTGAAATAGTTCGTTCCCCTTTTTTAAAAAGAATCAAAAAAGACGTAGAGGAAACTTTAAATTTTACTTTTTTTATCTAAATAGACTTATCCAGCTTGAACCTTAGGAGGTCCTCGGTCTTATAGCCTAGAAGCCCGCAATAGACGGCCTCATTGTCCTCCCCCAAAAAAGAAGCGCGTTTAACCACCTTACCTGGTGTTCTGGAAAGTTTGATATCCACCCCTGGTATAGGCACAACCCCGGTGTCGGGGTAGTCCACCTCCACCAGCATCTCCCGAGCTTCCACCTGGGGCACCTCCAGGGATCGAGGAACATCGTTGACCGGCCCGCAAGCCACCCCGGCCTGCTCCAGGATTTCCAGGACCTCGGCCACGGTATGATCTCCGATCCACTCTTCTAAAATAGCATCCAAAGAGGAATAATTACGGTAACGGCTCATATTATCTTTAAAAAGGGGATTATCGATCAGGTCTTCCTGCGACTGAACCCGGCCCCCCTCTTAACTAAATAGGGCAAAAGAAAGATTTATGAACCGGATTATGGCTCCAATCCCCACTTTAGCAACCCCTGAGATATATTTCCATCCATTGAAAAACCTATCTGTTTGATTTTATGGTAACATTTTCTGGCGACTGTATACTACTGGGAACAAAAACTTATGGATTCACCTTTTGCGAAAATCGCTGTTAAACTCAATAGGCCGCCCTACCAGAAGATGAGTTGGCTCGTAGAGTATTTCCATGGATGGTAAGGGAATTAGGGCATCCTCATTTTCTTTTTGACGAAGCCTCCGAGAGACGTTACTATATAAATAGTAATAGCGACTCATTGTTCTCCCTGATTGGGGATATGAGAGCACATGGCCGGCAGCTAATCTAAGGAATTGACATTTCTAAGAACTCAGGGTGAAAGCCTATAGTCAGTCATAAAAATTTTACACAAGATACTCGGCCTGCGCTCCCTGCACTGTCCGAGTATTTCAAAATTAATATCTTAATAAAATTTTAAAGATCGAATCAACACTATAAACAGGCAACCAACATGGATTTTCAATCATTTATCCAGGGCCCACTATTATGGGTTGTATTCAGTATATTTTTAAGCGGAATTATAATAAGGTCTATTTTTTTTCTTGTCTCACTCTTAAAAACCAAAAAATTCGAGAATAAAAACTTGAATCTCGCGAATATATTTCTATCAATCGGAAGATTATTTTTGCCGTTACATGTGGCTTTTAAAAAAAAACCGATCTATTCTATTTTAAGATATTTATATCATATATGTATGATAGCAGTACCGGTTTTCCTGGCAGGCCATATAGCTTTGTGGGAAGTGTCATCTCTTAATATAACATGGCTTGGGCTGCCATCTTCTCTGGCCGATATAATGACTTTGATTTTTATTGCCCTGTCCATTATATTTCTCGCGAGACGCATAGTGCTTTCGAAGATACACCGCAGATCTTCGCCTTTTGACTTTATTTTTATTATAATATGCATTTTGCCGTTTGTTACTGGATATTTTTTAGCGCATGCCACTCTTGATAAAATTCTTTTTTTCGCGAACAATCTCTTTCAACTACATGTTATTACTTCCTGTTTAATGGTAATTATCGCAGCCTTCTTATTTATCAAATTGCGTCTTGACGTAAAAAGCTGTATCGGATGCGATGCTTGCGAAATTAATTGCCCGACCGGGACTTTGGAATACGTGGATGTAGAAAAACAAAGAAATTTCAAATATTCTCATTACCAGTGTATAGTCTGCGGGTCTTGCATATATTCATGTCCTGAAGATGCGGCGGAACTCCGACACGAAATAGGGTTAAAGAACATCTTTTCACTTCAAAAACAGGGTATACGGTCGTTAGAACTGCAAGAATGCCAGAAATGTGGAGCTTTTTTTGCTCCCGAGCCTTTGATCGGCAAAGTAAAAGAAAAAATCAGCTATGATTATTTGATGTATTGTCCCAAATGCAGACTGGTAAATTTTGCCGAAATATACCGTAAAAGATCACCGTGGACTTATAGAAAAACATAAGGCAGAATTAATTATTGCATCTACCCAGCTTATATTTAATTTATTTTAAATTTCAATAGGTTGAGTGATAATTATATATATCTTTTTATCCAACATAGAGCTTAAAAATCCGGAAACACAAATAACAACAGCCGTTCTGATTTCCCAGAGCGACTGCGATTGTCCTGACACTGGTTATAAATTCTTTTGTAACGGGCTGGAATGATAAAGACTTTTTGAGTTAACGCGTCTATTTTTGCAATCCCATTCATAATGGATAGCGAAACAGATCGCCGTTTGGCATTGCGAACTTGTTGTAACAGGCGATTTCGTTCCTGGTATTGGAGATGCTGCCGGCGGCAATTTTTTCCAATAGCCCGGGTTTCGTTTTCGCCAGTTTTCCCAGCAATCTTTTTGGTTGGCTTTATAATCCGGATCTCGTTGTATCTTATGCCTTTGCCAAAGGGCCTTCCTCGCCCGCTGGCACTCCGGACTGTTACAATATCGTTAGATTTTTATCCGAGGATTCGGAAGAAAATGATTTTGGCATTGCCGGCATCGTTTCAGGTTCATGACTTCCCTCCTGGGGAAACCATAATCGATCACTGGTTCTCTGGAACGGAAGAATAAAATAAAACTATTGCGGATGAAATAGGAAGAAAAAAGAAGTAAATAAACCCCTGGTCGACTTTTACTCCGGTGCCCCTGGTCTACTTCCTATCCGAAGTAAATGGCTGACTTTCAAACTTGGGATATCACAATATTTAAAAAAGCACATTATTATATTCGAAAGGTACTTATCTTTATGATAAACAATATAAAATTTTCTTGTAAACTTCTCACCTGAAAAACGGATTATCTTAAGCAACTTTAATTTCACCTCCCTTTTTACCACATTCACTGGCACAATTGATATCCCAAGCCCGGCTTCCACAACGCGCTTAATTGCTTCGTTGCTACCCAATTCCATAATCACTTTAATGTATATCTTCAGACCTTTTTGGACAGATTTTGTCATAGCGAGTTTGCACTTTGATACTGATCTGAGCCATCATTGTTAATCCCATTGCCGTATAAATTGTACTGTTTCCTCCGCTGCATGGTCAATTGTTTTTTTTCTTTTCTCTTCTGTAGAATGGCCTCCTTTCTTCCCGCATAGACATCATTGGGGGATACGTTGTTCAATGCTTCATGCGGGGTAGCGTTATAGATTGCTATGGCCTCATCAATTGCCTTTTTGAGCTCATCGGGAGAGCAGTAAACCATAAGGCATAGCTTCTCCTTGATCCTCCGATTGAATCGCTCAATCTTCCCTCTGCCCTGAGGATGATATGGGGTGCCGAAGATATGTCTTATCCCATGGACGTCCAGATACCCGGCAAGGACCTTTGAGGCAAAGCCTGAGCCATTGTCTGTGTAAAGTTTCGGCATGGCGGCAACCAGATGCCCTTCTCTTCTGGCGTTCTCTATGCCCATCTCCATTATGTCCGATACGCTGAATCCTGTTTCATCAGGCCGTAAGTCATGAGCTATTATTTTTCGTGAGTAATCATCCTCAACAGGGATGAGCTTGTAGTATCCCCATCCTATGACAAAAAGGCTTGTTCCGTCACACTGCCAAAGTTCATCAGGATGAGCGGTCTTATGCCTCCACTGTTTCTCAGCCGGCATCTCCGGAAGTGGACGGGGAGCTATCAGGTTATTGTCCCTCAGTATCCGATAGACCGTTGATTCTGACACTGAGAAGACCTCTTCATCGCTGATCTTCACAGCCAGAAGCCTTGGAGAAAGCTCTGGAGTAAGGCGAGCAATTTCAAGCACCTGCTCGACCTCAACCCTTTCTATTTACACGAGCTACAATCAAGGTATGAGCCTTCCTTCGAGTTTTGACCAGCGCGTGAAACCTCAGCGTGTAGATAGACTTGTTCCAAATTTGTCCAGGTATCGGCTTCTTGCTACAGTGACTTCACGATCTCAGATAGACGATGGGGACAGCTTTCGATACAAATCGCTTCATCATGGGATGGGTTTTTACATAGGAGTTTTGTCCTATGGAAATAATCGGTCCTTTCCTGTCAAGAGCCGCTGCGACTAC
>CAWIRY010000149.1:0-10830 GCA_963838485.1 uncultured delta proteobacterium
TAGGTCATAATTGGGTCTGGATTTCAAAATCACGTTGTCATCGACTGCCGGGGGCATCCCGTCACTGACCACCAAGAGATGGCACTTTCGATGATCACCCTTTTAATGCCTTTTCGGACACAGGCCGTTGTGGTTTACCGGATAAAACGGACTTTAGTTTTACTGGAGGGAATATAGGTCAAGGAAGGCTTGGGTGTCAATGAAAATGACTTTAGGGGATCCCATTGGCCACCGGATTTGCCCAGGCACCGCCATTCTGCTTCAAAATACATCCCATTTTTTTGTAAAATACATCCTTCACTTTATTAACTCCTTCCAGGATTTTCAGTAACATTTTTATGGCAATAATGACGGCTTCGTAAAAAGTCCATCTGCTGTGTTGCGCGGCCTCCTTCCCCGTCTTTCATCGGGGCAGGCTTGTTGCAGCGTACATATAAGTACGCCTCACTCCTCAGGATTTCTTCGCATCCTGAGATGCTCAGTCCCACCCTTTCAGGGTGGGTTCCCGGTTTGCGCGCTGTGCATATGGAGCTTTTTACTGTGCCGTCTCTTTGATGACTTTTTACGAAGCCGTCAAATAATGAAGATCCGGTGACTAATTACTGTTTATTCGGAAATCCAAGATTTCCGGATAGCTTTCAGCAGTCAGCGGTCAGCATTTAGCCCAACTCCCCAATGATAAAGGGTTTTGCTGAAAGCTAAAAGCAGATGGCTTAATGCTCCATCTGGAAGAGGGTCGTCTCCGGATGAATACCAAATAAAGGGAGGGGCCTATGATTTCGCTCAACGTAAACGGAAAGAAATATCAGGTCGAGGTCGCCCCGGACACCCCGCTTTTATGGGTGATCCGGGAAAGCGTCGGCCTGACCGGTACGAAGTTCGGATGCGGCATGTCACAGTGCGGTGCCTGCACCGTCCATGTAAATGGAGAGGCGGTTCGTTCTTGCGTCACGCCGGTATCAGCCGTTGCGGACAAAGAGATCGTTACCATCGAGGGGCTTTCCCCCGATAATAGCCATCCGGTGCAACAGGCCTGGATTGCTGATGATGTGCCTCAGTGCGGTTACTGCCACTCGGGACAGATCATGTCGGCGGCCGCTCTCCTGGCCAAGAACCCGAAGCCGAGTGATGCCGACATCGATGAAGCCATGTTGAGGAACCTCTGCCGATGCGGGACCTATCAGCGCATCCGCCGAGCCATCCATCGGGCCTCCGAAATGATGGCCAAAGGAGGGTCAAAATGAAAGGAATAAAGGATCAGACCCTGGCTCTGTCCAAGGCCCCCACGGCCCTCAATGCCTTCATTCGGATCGGCCAGGACAATGTGGTCACCATCGTGGTCAACAAATCGGAGATGGGCCAGGGGGTTTACACCGCCTTGCCCATGCTGGTGGCCGAGGAGTTGGAATGTGATTGGGATAAGGTGCGCGTGGAGTCGGCGCCCGTGGAGGCCGTATACAACCACACCAGTTTCGGGATCCAGATGACCGGAGGGAGCACCAGTGTGCTTAGTGAATGGGACCGGATGCGCCAGGTCGGGGCGGCTGCCCGGGAGATGCTGATCGCCGCCGCCGCTGACCTATGGAAGGTAGAAAAAACAAGCTGCCGGGCCGAGAAGGGCATGGTGATTCATCCCAAGGGTAAAAAACTGTCTTACGGGCAATTGGCCGAGAAGGCCGCGGCCATGCCGGTGCCGAAAAAAGTCCGGCTCAAAGACCCGTCGGAGTTCAAACTCATCGGCAAGCCGGCCAAGCGCATGGATACCCCGGCCAAGACAAACGGCTCGGCCATCTTCGGTATTGACGTTAAGGCCCCGGGCATGCTCACCGCCGTGATCGCCCGTCCCCCTGTTTTTGGTGGAAAAGTAAAGAGTTTCGACAGCGAAAAGGCCAAGGCCCTGCCGGGAGTTAAGGCGGTGGTGGAAATCGAAGCCGGGGTAGCCGTCGTAGCGACCGACTTTTGGTCGGCCAGGCGCGGAAGGAGGGCCCTTAAGATCTCCTGGGACGATGGGCCTCTGGCTGAACTCTCAACCGCCGGGATGCGGAAACAATATGCCGACCTGGCCCAAACCACGGGGGCCAAAGCCCGAAAAGAAGGGAACCCGGAAAAGATGCTGGCCGAAGCAGCCAAGCGGATCGAGGCCGAATATGAAGTCCCCTATCTGGCCCATGCCACCATGGAGCCTTTGAACTGTTTTGTCGATTGGCGTCCCCATAGCCTGGAAATTTGGACCGGCACCCAGTTTCAGACCGTGGATCGGGACGCCGCCGCCCGGGTGGCCGGACTCAAGCCCGAGGAAGTCAAGATCCATACCCCCTTTTTAGGCGGTGGTTTCGGCCGGCGGGCCAATCCGCAATCGGATTTCGTGGTAGAGGCCGTACAAGTGGCCAAGGCGGTGAAAAAACCGGTCAAAGTGATCTGGACCCGTGAGGACGATATGAAAGGCGGTTATTACCGTCCCATGTGGTCGGACCGGATAGCCGCCGGCCTTGATTCCAAAGGCAACCTGATTGCCTGGCAGCACACGATCGTCGGACAGTCGATTTTAAAGGGCACCCCTTTTGAGCAAGCCATGTTCAAAGGGGGAATCGATGTCACCTCCGTGGAGGGGGCGGAAGACCTTCCTTATGAGATCCCCAACATCCTCGTCGGTCTTCACAGTCCGGTCTTCAAGGTGCCGGTCCAGTGGTGGCGCTCGGTCGGCCATTCGCACACCGCTTTTGTGGTCGAGAGTTTTATGGATGAGGTTGCCTACGCCGGCGGAAAAGACCCCTACGAGTTCCGGCGCCGGCTCCTTACCAGGCATCCGCGCCACCTCGGCGTGCTGGAACTGGCCGCCCAAAAAGCGGGCTGGAATAAACCGCCGGCGCCGGGGCTGGCCCGGGGCATTGCCGTGCACGAGTCCTTTGGCAGCATTGTTGCCCAGGTGGCCGAAGTCTCCATTAGCCAGGCCGGGAAGGTGCGGGTTCACAAGGTGGTCTGTGCCGTCGACTGCGGCCGTTTCGTCAACCCCGGTATCATCGAGGCCCAGATGGAAGGCGGCATCGTCTACGGTCTTTCTGCGGCCCTTCACGGGGCCATCACCTTCAAAAACGGGCGGGTGGAGCAGGGCAATTTCAATGATTATCCGATCCTGACCATGGAGGAGATGCCGGCAGTAGAGGTCTATATCGTCCCCAGCCAGGAAAACCCGGGTGGCATTGGAGAGCCGGGAGTGCCGCCTATCGCCCCGGCCGTTACCAATGCCATTTATGCGGCCACCGGGAAAAGGATCAGGCGATTGCCCATCAGCCAGGAAGAATTAAAAAAATAGAGAGACAACCAGTCCTTAAAGGCGACAAGATCAGCATCATGTCGGGGATTTTCCGGTTTTCGATTATTTGCAGTACCCGAGAGAAGGGGGTGGCCATATTTGAGAGAATAAGGTATATTAGTAACCCGTGAACCTATCCCGTTCTCCTTGACCCAAGTTCATCGACGGTCAGGCCCTTCGGTATTTCCGTCATACCGACCTGTTATGTGCTCGACCGGGGAAATGTGGTCAGGTTCAAGATTCTTGGGGAAGCCAACAAAGACGGATTGGAAAAGATGATCAAGACGCTTTTATGAGATGAAAATAATCGCTTTAACTCCAGTTGTCATCGCGCCCTTTCCGTATTACCTCAAATCGACTGCTAAAATTTTCATTCAATCAATCTTGCCTGGGTAGGGGCCATGGGGGACGGTGCACGCCTGCCGAGTGCCCGCCAGGCTATCAAAGGAAAGGAGAGCTATGAGAAAAATAAACCTGTGGTTTATATTAACCTTCGTTTGTTTGGTTGTGGGAAGCGTCCTGCCGGCTTACGGTCAAGATTTCAAGGAAATACCGTCCTGTAAATACTGCGGCATGAACCGCGAGACGTTTGCCCACAGCCGGATGCTTATTGAATATGACGACGGTACGGTAGTGGGGACGTGCAGTCTTCACTGCGCGGCCCTCGATTTGGCCTTGAACCTGGATAAGAACCCGAAGGCCATCCGTGTCGGGGATTATGGGACCAAGGATTTGATCGATGCGGAAACGGCCGTCTGGGTCATTGGGGGTAACAAACCCGGGGTGATGACCAAGAATGCCAAGTGGGCCTTCGCCAAAAAGGAGGATGCGGAAAAATACCGGCAGGAATATGGAGGCAGCCTCGCCGGATTCGATGAGGCCCTCGAAGCCGCCTATAAGGACATCAACGCCGATACGAAGATTATCCGGGAGAGAAGAAAGATGATGAAAATGAAAATGATGGAGAAGAAATAAGGGAGTAAAAATAACCCAAAAGGGTTTAATCGATTTTTTACGAACGCCATTCATATAGACAGGAAAAACGATGCGCAAATCCATTATTATTACGCTTCCCGTGTTAGGTCTGCTGGTGTTCTTTTGGCTGGCTTCCTTGGTCGCGGCAGCCGAAAAAGGGATGCCGAAACCGACGGCCAAGGACAAATGTCCGGTCTGCGGCATGTTTATCTTCAAGTATACCGACTGGACGTGCGCCGTCACTTTTAAGAACGGCACCCATGTTTTTTTTGATGGTCCGAAAGATATGTTCAAGTATCTTCTTGACCTGAAACGATACAACCCATCGAAGAAAACAGAAGATATTGATGCCCTTTGGGTCCTGGATTACTACGCCGTCTCCCCGATAAATGCCAAGAATGCCTGGTACGTGCTGGGCAGCGACGTCTTCGGTCCCATGGGCCGGGAGTTGATTCCCCTGGAAAAGGAAGCGGGTGCCAGAGAATTCATGAAGGACCACAAGGGCAAGAAAATTCTTAAATACTCCGAGGTAACGGCGGAGGTTATCGAAACCCTTGATTAGAAGATTCTTTCGGAAAAAGGAAAAAGGGTCCCGGTTTTCGATAAGAAAATCCAGCCTCGGCCTGGCCCTCTTGGCCGTGAGTCTATTGCTTATGGGTCTGATGTTCATTCATGCCTATGTGCAGCGGCAGGCAGACAGCCCTTTTATCAAAAAGGTGGCTGGTGTTGTCCACAATCTGGAACTGACCGATCTGTGCCTCTTTACCGAGGCCCGCTATACCCGTCATCTTTCCCAGGCGGACCTGCATTCGGCTTTCCAGGATCACCCCATGTCCCTGGAACATTTCCCGGCCGGCTCCATCGCCGGCCCTCCGGCAGGTCCCAGGAGGTTGAATGGCAAGCTGGATTGAGAAGCAGAAGAGTATCCTTGAGTTCACTCTCTCCTCGCTGCTGAGAAGGAAAGGTAAAAACATCAGTCTCCTCGTGGTCTACACGCTGGTGGTTTTTGTATTGGGGTCGGCCATGTTTTTCACCCAGGCCATGAAACGGGAGGCCTCCCTCATCCTGAAAGACGCCCCTGAAATGGTGTCCCAGCGGCTGTTGCAGGGTCGATACGACCCTATCCCAATAGACTACCTGGAAAAGATAAGAAAAATTCGGGGAGTGACCTCGGCCGGGGCCAGGCTGTGGGGGTATCTCTATGACCCGGTTGTGGGCGCCAATTATACGCTCATGGTCCCCAGAAACATCACGGTCTCCCCAGAAAAAATTATCATCGGGAACGGGATCTCGAGGAGCCGGATGATCTTCCGCCAAGACATGATGACCTTCCGGGCCTCAAACGGGGCTATCCGTACTTTCACCGTCCAGGACGTACTTTCGGCCCAATCGGAGCTGGTCTCCGCCGACCTGATACTCCTTTCAGAGGGTGATTTCAGGGATCTTTTCGGATTGCCGGCTGAACGGGCCACGGACCTGGTAGTCACCATTCGAAATCCCAAAGAGCTGGTCACCATCGCCAACAAGATAGTCGAGATATTCCCGAACACGCGGCCGATCATCCGGAACGAAATCGTCCGGACCTATGACTCTGTCTTCGACTGGCGAGGGGGAATCATTGTCGTCCTGCTGACCATGGCACTCCTATCTTTTTTCATTCTGGCCTGGGAAAAGGCCTCGGGGCTTAGTGCGGAGGAAAGACGGGAAATCGGCATTTTGAAGGCTATCGGCTGGGAGACGACCGATGTGCTTATCGTCAAGGGCTATGAAGGGCTGACAGTCTCCTTTTTTTCTTTCAGCCTGGGTATCCTGCTGGCCTATGCCCATATCTTCTTTTTTTCGGCCTCCCTGTTCGCACCGGCCCTCAAGGGCTGGTCGGTTCTCTACCCGGACTTCAGGCTGACGCCTTTTCTGGACCCCTTTCAGATTATGGTCCTCTTCTTCCTGACCGTTGCGCCGTACACGATTGCCACCATCGTGCCTTCATGGAGGGCTGCTACCGTGGATTCTGATTCGGTGATGAGGACCTGACGAATGGGAAATGCGGATTTCGGATTGCGGAATGAAAAACCCAGACAACCCGGATGTGGAATGGGAATGCGGATTGCGGAATACGGAAGGCAGGATGCAGAAGAAATATCCCAAAAGGCTAATTTCGCCTTTGGCCAGATGAGGAAATTTAAATGATACAACTTCTGGATATAAAAAAAGGGTTTAACCTGGGAAAAACGAATGAATTTATTGCCGTCAACGGGGTAACGCTTTCGTTGGAACCCAACCGGATCACTGTCTTGAAAGGACCGAGCGGTTCCGGCAAGACGACCCTGCTCAGCCTCATCGGCTGCATGGCCAGACCGACCTCGGGTCGAATCCATTTACAAGGGTTCTCCTTCGCCCGCACCGGGCTTCCGGAAAACGGGGATAATTCCCACCTGGAAGTAACCAGCCTGCCGGAACGATTTTTAACGGAGATAAGACGGCGGACCTTCGGTTTTATCTTCCAGCAGTTCCATCTGATAAAAGGGATCACGGTTCTGGAAAACGTGATGCTGCCTTCTTACCCTTTGGGAGAAAAACATGGGTCGGTTAAAAAGAGGGCCTTGGACCTCTTAGACCTTTTCAACCTGGCCAATCGGGCCTCGGCCCGGGTGGAATGGCTCTCCGGCGGAGAGGCCCAGCGGGTGGCCATTGCCAGGGCCTTGATGAACGATCCCCCGGTCATCATTGCCGATGAACCGACGGCCCACTTAGACAGCAAACTATCCCAGGAATTCATGACCATTATGGCCGACCTCAAGGATCAGGGGAAAACGGCCATCATTGCCAGCCATGACCCCCTGGTCTTTGAAGCCCCCATGGTCGACCGGGTAATCGCCGTCCGGGACGGACGGATTGATGGAGCCCAAGGATGATCCTCCATCCGGCCATCATAGCCCTTATGCTGGTTTCCCTCTTAATCTCCGGGATGGTTCTGTATGCTTCCTTTTTCGGGATCCGGATCATCAGAAGGTGGGATATGCAAAGCGGGAGCGAGGAGCAGCTCGTCCTGGAGCGAAGCACCTACCTCATTTCGACGATCCTTTCCTATGTCCTCGTTTTCCAGGTCGGCTCGCTTTTTCTTTATATTTATACGGCCGACAGCCTTCACCCGCTTTTTGTCGGGGCCATGTGTGCCGCCGGGACCCTGAATGTCGATCCTTACGGTTATCCGACCTTTCTTTTGAAGATACTCAATTTTATTTTAGCCGGCCTTTGGCTGATTATCAATTATACGGACAACCGGGCCCACGATTACCCCCTGGTTAAAAAGAAATATTGGCTGCTGCTTGTTCTGGCGCCCTTGATCTTGACGGAGGCGGTCATTCAAGCCCTCTACTTTTTGGGGCTTAAAGGGAATGTCATCACCTCCTGCTGCGGCAGCCTGTTCAGTACGGAACGAAGCACTGTCAGCTCGGAAATGGCGGCCGTGCCGGTCAAGGCGGCCATGACCGGCTTCTATGCCAGCCTGGCCGTCACCTGCTTCACGGGCCTTGTTTATTGGACCAGGGGAAAACTGGGGCGACTTTTCTCTCTGGCCAGCGGAGTCTTTTTTTTCGTCTCCTGTGTGGCTCTAATCTCGTTCATCTCTTTATATTTTTATGAACTCCCCACCCATCATTGCCCCTTTTGCATCCTGCAAAGAGAGTATGGATACATCGGTTATCTGCTCTATGCCGCACTTCTGACCGGTGTTGTTTCCGGGTTGGGGCTGGGGGTCCTCATGCCCTTCCAAGGGGAAAAGAGTCTTTCCAAAAGCCTGCCACGGATTCAGAAAAGACTGGCGCTGGTGTGTCTAATTTCCTACCTGCTCTTCGCCGGGGTCGTGATTTACCGCATGATCAGTACGGATTTTACTCTGGGGTTACTATAAAATTCGGACCGGCAGCTTCCGAAATCCGGTCGTCACCCCTTTGGCACCGCCGGACCGTATTCCGGATATTTCGTTCGGCAAAAGGGTGAAAGATTTTATCAATGCTTGGAGCATCCTCTCGACCTCTCCGACCTCTTTCTGGAGTTTTGATAATTGGGTTTCTAAAAAAGCTATGCCGATCTTTCATGAAACGGACGGGACCGTTTGGTTCAGGACTCGCTTCCGCCGAGGCATCCTTGGAGTCGGTCAAACTGGCCGTTTTTTACCCAGCCATATTTTTCCTGGAAAAGCCGATCATACGAGTTTAGCGTTCCCACCCGTTGACGTTTCAAAAACCGCTCGAACTGATTCGGGCCTCCATTATACATGGCATAGACGGCCCCGCTGAGAATATTAAAAGGCAGCGATCGGTCCGTGTCCAATCGGTCCAGGGCATATCGGCGCAAATAAAGTTCTAAAATCTCGGTACCGGCCAGGACGTTATAATGAATATTCCAGCGGAGGCTCTTGGGTTGATAAAGACCTCTCCAAACCCGGATATTGACCTGCATCAGCCCAACGGAAGATCCGTTATAGGAAAGAAGACAGCGGATTTTACCACCCGAGGCGGTTAGTTGTCGCCAGCAGCTTTCCTGCCAGGCCGTGGCATAGACCAGACGCCTGAACAGGCCATGGTATTTTTCTTCCAGACTATTTTTTGACAGGACCTTCTCGGTTTCCCCGCGCAGAACTTCCTCAACCCGTTTAAGATAATCGTCACTATTTTTTTCGTCCGGCAGCCACTTCATTAAATCACGGTCGGCCTTGAGGGTCTTTCCCGCTTCCGGGGAAGCTGTTACGTATTTCAGAAACCGGGAGATCCTGCTTCTGGGGGATAGGTTTTCCGGGGAAGGGTCGGGCAAATCAATTTCGTCTTCCTCATACGCAGGTCCGGTTTCATCGATCGGGGTACCCAGGTCCAAAAGTTTTCTCAGTTCGGGATTAACCTCAAAGGAATATGCGGGACTCCATTGAACCTTACCCTGAGACAGCAACCGGGCCAACCGGATCAGGCCGTCTTGGCTGATTTCCAGCCCAAAGGCGCCCCCCAGGGTGTCCAGAATTTTAAGGGAATCCATGGCGGTGAAATAACCCATATATCCAAAGAGCGAAGGGGCGTCTTCCTGGATAAGGTTCTTTCTCATGATCGGCCCCAATTCGGTCCAGCTTTTTATGAACTGTTCCCGAACCAGGTCGCGTTCCGGGACCCTGTGGTCCAAAGCATCCACAAAGCCATACCGAATATCCAGCAGCGTCTTCAGGAGGGTGCCTCTTTCCTCTTCAGTCAAGGGCTGCCCGCTTAAAGAAAGCAACTCATGGACAAAAAAGGAGTCCCAAATTTCCCAGGTATTGATAAACCGGGTCTTTTCCGCCTCGGTCAGAGGCTCGGGGGCCTTTCCGGATTCAATCCTCCTGGGGACATCCAAATCCAACAGGATTTCAGCCACCACTGCATCAGGACTAACCCCTATTGAACCTGGTCTAAGAGTACTCAACCCCGCTTTCAATTTTTCCTCTTGTTCCGGTTTGACAAAAAAGGGGAGCATCTGGGTTACCTCATTGATCGGGGGGGCCAGATTGATCGCCACCCGATCCAGAGGTGGATGCACATATTTTTTAATCATTTTCCAGATGATCTCTGCCACCGTCATCTTTTCATGTTGCTGATTATAAAAGGTGGAATCCTGGGTCTTGAACCGCAAGCGCCAAGTCTTCTGTTCCCAATAGGGCCTTAGCCGGATTTCCACAACTCCTTCCCAGACCACAGGCTGAAGGCAGCGATTACCCAACTCAAGACCGGCTTGCAACTTGATCTTGTTGATAAGCAGAATCGAAGAACGATCCGACCTGATCCTGGGGTCGGAAAGTTCAAGACGGACACAGCGGTTGTTTTTATCCAACAGAACGGCTTTTTGGCCCGGCTGGGTATAGACCTGGGTTATCAAGGCCGAACGAATCAAAGGGTAGTCGAGGGTAATCGGTAGAGCGATGGTTTTGGGTAGGGCCCAGGCGCTATAGGACAATCCGATAATAAACAAACCCAGAACCAATATCAGGGGCAGGCGTTTTGCTTTCATCATCTACACCTTTTTATGAGTCTAATTATAACTGCCGGCAAGAAATAAAAGTATAGGACAAGCCCAAAGAGGGATCAAGGAGAAAAAAAGAAGGGATTTTTCTCCTTGACTCTGTCCAGGACCCCATTTTATAATTCCCCTATCTTGAGAAAAAAATCAATCTATGATCTCAAAGGAGGGCTATTGGAAGCCCCCTCCAATATTTTCGAGGTCTTTTATCGCACCTTCCGGGACATCAGCAAATCCGTGCACTCCAGCACGAAGGTCGATGAAGTATTGTCCTTGATAGTCAGAAAGTCAACCGAGGTGCTTCAAGCCAAGGGCGCCCTCATCCGCATCCTCAATCTCGACAGCCGCGAGATGGCCCTTTTTGCCTCTTACGGACTCAGCGAAAGTTATCTTTCCAAAGGCCCGGTTTCCAGCGATACAATTATTACCGACCTCTGTAATTTAAACCAGGTCATCCTTATCCGCGACTTTCTTAAAAATCCCCGCATCCAGTACCCCCGAGAGTG
>CAWIRY010000150.1:0-17136 GCA_963838485.1 uncultured delta proteobacterium
ACTATATATCGTACCGGTATTCGTCCCGTTGGCAAAGCGACATAACTCATTCCCCTTCTTTCAAGAAAGGCATAGCGTTCAAATGCCCCTATCCCTCTGTCCACTCCCAGCGTTCCGACTGCCCTGGAAAATTCAAGGCCGGTTCGGGCAGTCCTGCGTCCAAGGGTAGATCTTCCTTCGCTAAAAAGATATTTAATCTCCCGGTATGATGCCGGATTTTTCCATAGTGGGAGCCACAGTTCCGCTTTTCCGGTTTCCTTGTTTGTGCTGGAAGAAAAACCCATTGGAGAAAACTGAACAGTAAAGGGAGCGGATAACTTAGAATGGCTGCCCGCTTGGTTCCGTCTGGAAACAGCACTGCCTAAGATAAGGGCTCCTTCAATATTCAGGACAAAATCCCAGGGATTAATCTTGAAATCCTTGGTTTCGACCTCTGTGCCTTGATTATATCCTCCGGCCCTCCCTGGATCGTATTGACCGATCTTTGCCTTTACAAGGCCGTGTACCACCTCGCCAAAAATTGAGGAGATAAGAAGGTTCCTTGTGGTTGCCATTTCTCCGTTGATTAGCAACTCTGATACCCTTTGCATGAAAGAATTGCTGAATTCGAAATGGCCTTCATTTCCGCCAGTACCGAATAACGGATTGTAAGAAACCTCCCCATTTTCCAGAAGGCAATAAACGGCATCAATCCACTGGAGACAATTAAACGAAAGCCTTGACCTGCATATCGGCAACAAAGAATCCTTGTTTTCCGCTCTTCTCAGTTCATTGCATTTGGTCCGGGCTTTTTTAAGCACATTCCACCAGGCTTTCCAGGGGTCACTGAATTGCCCTTTCTGACCGGCTAAGTTTTCTATATCCTTGAGGGTATAGGTCAACTTATTTTTCTGAAGCACTTCTTTGGAGGGGGCCGTTCTATTTATATTCTTCAATATCCCCTCGATTGTCATTCTCTTATCACCATCCCTCAGCCCTTGGAGGGTATTTTCCAGCAGTTCGACCAGGTTTCCAACAGTCTCAAAGCGGGGCATCTCGGGCCAACTTTGGACATATCTGATTACTTGCTGGTAAGCCGAAAATCTTTTATCGTCAGTAGACGAAATTGCTTTGATTCCGGCTTCTGGATCTCCCATGTAAAACCCACTGCCTCCATTCCAGGGGGCGACTATCGGTGTAGGTGCATATTCTTGACAAAAGAAATCGATCAATTCGTCCTTTGAAAGTTCGGTTAAAATGCAAAAGGTTTCGTCTTTCCAATATCCTTTTATTACCAATCCTTGCTTTTGTTCTGTAAGCAGGCGGATGACTCCCAGACCCTTTAGATAACTCGCCATGGGGAGAGATCGACAGCCTGCAAGTGGGTACTCAAACATTTTAATTCCCCGACTTCTGACTGGCCCGCCAGTCTGCCGCCCTCACCAGGGCTTCTAAATAGGCCAATCTGAATGGCCCAAGGGTTGTATCTTCCCGGAGCTTCAACATCCTCTCCAACCAACTCGCTCCTTTAAGGCCTTCACCAAATTCCATATAAGTGAGGTCCATGATCGTTCTGGGAAGAACCTGGTTATTTTCAAGCCGGACCTCCGGGAGCATATCCCCATCCCAGATGCCTCTGGCAAAACGTTTGGTCGGATCCTGGGGCTTTGTCTCATGGGGAAGTGATCGAATGGAGAGCCTGACTTTGCCGTGATGGGCCGCCACCAGGTAAGCGATCAGGTCGGGCAGTCCTTCCTCCAAAACGGCCAGGGCGGAAGCCAATTCATGCCTAAAACCCTTCCTTTCATAGGTTATACCCTTAAGGGGAAATTTGGCCAATATTTCTCCCGAGGCTTTCTCATCGCCAAGAGCTTTCTGGAAAACTTCATGGCTCTTACCGAAATCATGCCATAAGGCGGCCTGGATCAGTATTTTCGACCACTCGCTTTCTATTAATCCACACGATGACAAGATCCCTTCTAATTCTTTACAGACAAGGGAAGTATGTTCTAAAAGAGATTGCAACACATAAAAGTCATCATCATCACCTTCTTCGATTTTCCTGCTCAGGTCCAATATTTCTGGTTTGTCATCCCTTATCCCTGTCCAATCCATCTCAGGACTATACCCACCGGCATCCTTCCTGGTCATTAGAACCATACCTGGTGAAATATCCCAAGCCCGTGACCATCGCTTTTCGAGGTGATCCCAACGCCAGAATTCGAACTTCGATTGCTTGGCCTCCCCGATTGGTATTGAGCATAGTTCATTCCTGTCTGGGGCAGGTTCGGAATCATCGGGTTTAGTTTCCAGAAAATTTCTCCAAAAGATAAACACGTCATTTTCTTCTTGCTCTCTTATGTATCTGGATATGTCCAAGTCCAGGCCAGCCAAATCGGGGGTTGTATCAAAAAGATCAACTATATCCTTTGACCGAATAACCTGGGTGTGATTAAGAGTTGAAGATACGGCAGGGAGATGTCCAGGACTTCCGTCAGTCAACCGAGATATGATTCCCCTTGCTTCCAATAATTCATTTACTGAATAGGGTGCAGTCGTTCCCTTTTTGTCCAGGTCGATATCAAACCAATAAATCCGAGCCCTACTGTCCTCCCCATAACGGTTACAGCGGCCAAAGCGTTGAACCAGAGAAGGCCAAGGTGCAAGGTCGGTAAATAGAGTCGATGTAGAAAGGTCTACTCCGGCCTCAATGACCTGGGTGGTAACACAAATCGCTCCTTTTTTACCTGGAGGAGTCAGAAGCCTATCCAAGGCTGCCGAACGGTCGCTGGGTCGGTATCGGGAATGAACCAGGATCAGATCGGCTTCGGGGTCGGTCTTTTTTATTTCACTGTATATTTCGGTAGCCCGATTGACCGTGTTCACCACTACCAGGGTTAGGGTTCCTTTCCTATGGGTTTCCAGAATAACACCAGCAATCTGTTTGGGATTATCCCAGGAACAGGAGGCCTGCCTTATCTTTTTTTTTGCGCCGATCCTTTTTAAGACCGTTTCCTTGGCCCTGTCTTCATCAGAAAGGGTGATTTCTTGAAGTTCATCAATACTCGGTTGAAAATCAACCGTGTCGAGCCATTCCTTGTGCATGGTGGCACTCATCCAAACCGAACGGACAGGAAAGACAGTCCCCATTGCCTTTCGAAATGCCTGAAGTTGAACCGAAGTTGCCAACCCTGACCCCATCAACTGAATTTCATCCATCACCCAAAGGCAATCGTTATTCAATAATCCAAACTGAACTGGCCATCGAAACCGACTCATGGCATAACCCCTATTCAAGGCTCTCGATAGAAGCTGGTCCTATGTTCCGATCAGAATGGATTCCTGCTCAGGATACCGATCCCAATCTCGATCAACCTCCCCGCCCATTAGGACCGACACAACAGGTTTTGAATCAGGACTGATTAGGCCAGCCCCAAGAAGATTTGTTAGCCATTTATTCGTGTTTTTGACTGTTTGCTCCACCAATACCCGCATGGGGAGGCAAAACACCAATCTTCGGGGAGTATGCGGGTTCTTGTTGATCCGCTTGAACAACCAGGCAAGTATTATCGCTGCTGTTTTTCCCAGGCCTGTTTCAATCTTAATGATGTCGGGCCAAGTGGGGGCGTTTGCAATATTCGTCTGATAAGGGTAAGGGGCTGTATCTGAACCAAGGGCCGTTTTAAAGAATAATTCGAATCCGTTGTTTGTTAGAAGAGTACGTTGATTCTGAGACAACTAATTTTTCTCCCAATATCTAAATGGTTTTGACATAAACAAAAAATTTCCCCCTTTATTTATCCCGTCCCAAAATAAAAACCCCACCTCTCGAATGAGAAATGGGGCTAAATATTCTTCCATTGGAACTCCTTTATTAGAATAAGAGGGTTGACAAAAAGAAAATAGACGTTCATAAATATTTTGAAATTAAACCATATAGGGTGGGACCTGAGCCGTTTGCTAAACAAAAACCCCATCTCCTTTTTCAGAGTATGGGGTCGTATCAGATTGCTTCATGGACCAGCCTTTCGGTTAGAGGTTTCCAGCCGCGAGAAAGCCAAAATTAGAATGAATAATATAAACACTAACAACGGGTTAAAGTCAACCCGAAAGGACTGACCTTCCATAGGAGTTCGCCTATCCTTAAAGCCCAAGAAGAATTGGCCAGAATCTCTTGAGAAAGGGGACCTTATTCTTTCGGTTCATCTCTTCCTGGCGCTTACCATATCAGAACTTGAGATAAAACAGGCCGTTTTTGCCATCCGGGTAATTTCATTTCATTTTTCATATTTGAAATTAAACATATAACTATTTGATTTTATTTATTAATTTAGTTTCATGCCAATTTTACTGTACATCGTACAACTTATTGATTTAACAATAAATTTCATAATTTCATACCCCTATAATAGAATCAGGGGGTGAAATCCTGACGGATTTCACCCCCCTTCTATTTCTTTTTTTACCTTTTCTGTGGTTGATCGAAGTAGAAAATATACCCCCCTGGAAATATGGCAATTAACCAACCAGACCTATAAAGAGAATGGACAAGAGAAAAAATAATTTTTTGTATAAATTAGAAATACCAAAAAAAGCCGCTTTAAAACCCCTATTTGAGGCCATCAACGGCGGTCCCGAAGCCAAGGATTAGGGGTTTTGAGAGACGTTTTTAGCTCGCCTGTATAAAGCTAAGGAAAATAGTGACTTTTTATTGGTTTCTTAAAAGTGGGAGTAGAAGGGGGTTTTGGAGGGTTTTGGGGAGGGATTTTTGGTATGAAATAGGCAGGCTATAATTATTGATTGCTTTTTAGTAATCCCCGGCGATTTTTCCATTTTAGACAAAATGATGCTCGGCGCATACACCTACCAATGCTCGATTGGCATGTGCTTAAATTGAAGATTACAGTTTGTGAGCTATCAACATGGTGATCAGCCGCGACTGTAAGTAGTCGGCTGCATCACGTGGTTATGTACACTCCTATTTGAGCTCTTCCAACAGGGCTCTTGACCGTTCAACGATGCCTTCATACGTGCCTGGCCCAATTGCGGCTGTTGACCCGTCACTATCTCTCTTTGGGAGCTTTCTATGATCTTCGATCAGCGACAGAAGGCCGTTCACTTCAAGGAAGAAGTGGTAAATGTCCTGACGCATAGATGGCTTCAGCGGCGCGATAAATCGTTCTCGGTCACGAGAGTAGCTCTCGATGATGAAGCGGCAGGTATTCTCGACGCCGAAAGAATCCCATGACTTTCTTTTTCCCGCTGCTCCACAGGCTTCAATGAACGCTTGGATCTCTACTCGCATGAGGTCTCTGGCCGCGGCTCTCTTCCTTCTTTCCGTGTTTAGCTGAACAATAATCTGTCCTGAAACACCGAAAAGAAAGCCAAGGATTACGAGAAGTATCTTAATTAAATCATCCATATCTCTTACATACCCAAAAAATGGTCAAGAAGATTGTAGCTCTTATGGTTTGGCATTCCTTATGTCCATCCTGATTTCGGAAAAGGTATCGAACAGATCAATATCTATCGTCTTCTTCGCTTCTTCAGCTAATTCATCCAGCATGTTTTCGACTATGTTCAAAGCCTTCCCTATAGAACTTGACCAAAGACGCAAAAGGCTTTGATACCTTGCAGACGGTCATCCCGTTTTCGTCTAGCAGATAGACACAGGATAGCGCCTTCCCCTCTTCAAAGTGGACTATGGCAATTTCCAACTTCAGACCAAAAAACTTTCCCTCGGCTTCAATCGCATACAAACCTCCCGGAAGTCTTCCAAACTCGTAGACCATACTTTTCCCCTCCTTTTAAACATAACGTTGGCCATAACCGTCTGCGTTCATGGCCTTGTTAGCCACGCTCCTCTTTGTCTTTGGCCGGGCCAGCGCGATGGTTAGGTGGCTACATGCGCGCCTCCTCTGATGACAAAGTATCTCGCTCTGGTATCTGGACGATGAATAGACGTCGCCAGAACTCGTCGTCGCTGTGATCGCCAACAAAAGTAACCATCGCAAGATAAACGCCCGGCTGGAGTATGACGCCAACACAGAGATGGGAACTCTCAGATGGCTCCATCCAAAAATCTTCCTTGCCTTCAGTCTCATACTCATACTCGTCCAGCAAGTTGGCCACAATATCTGTGGAGAGTGGACTCTTGGCATCAGCTTCTACAGGATAAGTGCAAAAGAGCATGCTCCATCCAAGAAGCATCGACAACCAAACGAGAATATCAAGGGCCAGTCCGATAAGGCCGATTCTATGCACGTCCGGTTTCTCCCTTTTCGACTCATTCAACGACTTTCGTATGACATTGTTGGAAGCAAGACATTCTACAATCACTAAATCACAAACCTTTTTTAGATGCTTCGTCTTGTTCAGGGATAAACTCCCCGCGATTTTGTTTTATGAGACCTATTTGATGGAAATAAATACAAGATAGATTATAACACAAAGAAAAGACAGATCAAGAGGAAAAAAGGGGAGAAAAGTCAGGGGATGGATGGTGTCCTCATACAAAACAGAGCAGGGGAGGGGCTGGACAACACCTCTTAATGGTTGAAAAGAGGTGAAGGAAGAGGCAAAATAGTAATCTCAGTAGTCTTTCTAAAATTCGAAACGAAGGATTGGGTGGTGGATCCTTGGTTTGTTTGCCAATGATTTAAATTTCATGCCGACTTGAAAACGATTACCATTCGAAATCATCTCTTTTATACAAAATCGAAATTAAACGAGTACAGCAATTCTTCGTATAGCCCCTATCCCCTTCTCAAGAATTCTTTTAAATGGTCGGGTGGAAAGGAGGGAGATTAAATTTTAGGACCAGGTAATCGAGCAAGGCCGGGCGAATTTCATTCCTGTGGGATGAGAAAAAAGCCGGACCATCATTGAGAAAAAGGTTATAGGCGGCTTTTCGCTGGAGCCATAAGTCGAGAGCGTCAAAAAAAGAAGCCCCCCAAGGTCGGGTTAGGACGACCTCTTTTACATAGTCCATTCCCTTAGCCTTCTTGGTTAAGAAAACCAGACTGAAAAATATTATCCGAAATACGCTATCGAAGAATAACCGCTCGTCATTCGTAATTTCCATTATAGCGTCCAATACGCCAATTTTTTCCATAACTTCGTTCAAATCATTTTTCTTTAAGCCATTCCCCTTAAGCCACCAATCGATGTAAAAAATTAAAACCTCCTGACAGTGATCCGTTAATTCCTCCCGACTGATAAAATCCAGCCATTCTTCTTGATTAAGATAAGTGCTCGGCTTATAAAGGGCTGCAAATGGGGTCATCGGAAAAGAATGGCCAGCAATATCAAAACTGCTATCCAGGAGTTCTTGGCTTAGAGGATATTCTTTCTCAGGCAAAAAGCTAATTCTTTTTAAAACCTCAATGCTCTTTCTCTGTTTCCCGCATTCACCAGCTATGACCTGGTGGACAAGTTTACTTTTTAAACAGGTTGTGTATTCCTGGGAATCAAAACCATTTTGGATGAGTAGCTCCAATAACCGGCAGAGAATAACTTGGGGATCCAGAAGTTCCAGCAAATCTTTCTCAGGACCCTTTGTTTTGACAGCCTTTTCTATTTCAGTAATACTTTTCAGTAAGTCTTCCGTTTCTTGGAGGTAATAAATATTGTACAATTCCCTTTCCAGGTCCATTTCGATGCCGGGCACTTCAGTCAAAATGTCCGCTACATAGGCTTCCTCAGCACATTGGCCGCACATGTTTTATTCTCCTTTTAAAATATTGAACATTCTTTAATTTTCACATACAGGACCAGTTTTTTTCAGAGGGGCCTGATTCTTGGCGTTAATTTCAAAGACTCTCCTTACTTCTTCTTCGGAAAACTCGGGCTCGACTGATCGATAGGAAGGCTCATAAACAAATATACAATGGGGAGTATCCTCATCCCTTATTACACCATATTCTCCTTTAACCAGGAAAAGCGAACCCAGCTTGAAATCTTGGAGAAGCCGGTCCCTCTCTTCGGGGGATTCCGAGGTATAATCCATGTTGATCGAAAAAACAGAACCGATGCTGTCCAGGGCCAGGCCATCAACACTGACCTGAAAAGAGTCATTTTCATGAAAATAGTAGCTGTCTACCTGGGTGATTTTAACGATGGTAGTCAATTCAAAGCCGGTATCCAGAAGATAGTGTTCCTTCTCCCAGCTTTCTCCGCTTTCGGTATTGGTTATGGTTCCTCGGATGATGTTGTCGTTCATAAATGGTCTCCCTATTCTTGACTGGTTTAATAGCCTGACGGGTATTCTTTATTCCCCCTCAAAGAAACCACCTGAATAACTCCAAACCTCGGGTATCCCTTTTTCATTAAAGGCCATACCAATGAGGCAATCTTCCTCTTTGAGGGTTTTATGTCTGGCTTTGACCTTTCTATTAAGGGTTTTGAAACTATACGGCCCGTGGAGGAAGGGCTCCAGCCCATCGGCAATGATCAGGTAGTAATATTGGGGTTTGATTTTTCCCATGGCTTTCTCCTTTACTGGTTTGCCTTGAAAATAATTTCCTGCAAGGGATTATCCTCCCGGTCTTTTTCGGTTTGCTCCAAATAGGTTTTAAGTATCCGGTTAACCAGCTTGGTCATCGGGATATTTCTGGCCAGGGCCAACCTATAAATTCCCGGTATCAAGTCTTCATCAATCTTGGGACTGTTCATGGTCTTCCTCCTGATAAATTGATCGATTTGGTTGAGGTAAACCCAGTGGTAGCCCTCGTCTTCAAAAAGAATTTTGGCGATTTCCAGGGCCTTGAACCACCGGGTCACCTTCTTCGGATAAACTTTCCTTTCCCGATTCCTTCCATAGCCTTTACTTCTTCTTGGGCTTCTGCTCCCTGATCCAGGCCAGGATGGGATTGACTTGGTCAAAGGGAATTTTATCCCAGCCTTTGAATTCCTTTTTCCATTGCTCAAAAAAGTCTTTCTCGGGAATCCCCTTCTTCCTGATCTGGTCTTTGATAAACTCAATCTGCTTATCCGTGGCAAATCGGATCGAAGCCTTTTCTTGTCGGTCTTTCGGCTCAGCCTGGGGAGGTTTATGGTTCGGAGGTCCATCTTGCAGGTCGGGGAGGTCTTCCAGGTCCTGGGTAAAGACGTCCGAGGCCCCGACCCCGATCAGGACCCCTCCGACCAAGGCCCGCTTTTCAGACATCTTCTCAATCGTGTTTCTAATATCGTTGGGATTCAATGATCGATATTTAACTTCAAAGTTGTTGCAGGACCCGCTGACGTTCCTGGCCCAAACCTCCCCGGTTGGGATATGAATCAGGCTACATTTGGTGTCGTATTCGATATAGCCCTTGGTTATTCCTTCCTCCAGGACTCGCTGTCCTGCCAGGTCTTTCTTTTCCCATTTGATGGTCCTTTCCCAGTCTTCCTTGAGACTGGTCTCAAACTCGGGCTCTAACCTGAAGCCCCGGCAGAGGACTTCGGCTCCTGGTTTCCAAAGCGAGGGTTTTTGATAGCCAGGGATAATCCCGTAATGAACGTTTTCGACCATGGCCTTGTCCTTGATTTCAAGGACCCTCCTGGTATGGTCGATGATTTCCTCAACGGCCAGTTCCTGTTTAACTGACTGACCGGATTCTCTTTTTAAGGGGATGGGGGCTGACATGTTCTTCTCCTTTCTTTAA
The DNA here is from genome assembly GCA_963838485.1 of uncultured delta proteobacterium. Classification (GTDB taxonomy): domain Bacteria; phylum Desulfobacterota; class RBG-13-43-22; order RBG-13-43-22; family RBG-13-43-22; genus RBG-13-43-22. The sequence goes on from CAWIRY010000150.1 coordinate 9,627, forward strand.
AGTGATGACGTTACGGGAAGCCATGATTTCCTTTTTGAGTTCCCGGAAGCAGATTTCCGATACCCCGCAGTATTCCTCACAGGCCCAGTTACGTTTGTAGGGGGGCATGGTCTCGGAGTCGAGGGCCATCTTGAGGGGGATCAGGTTTTCTTCAAAGAAGCGGTTGACGGTCATCTCCGACTTCTTGCTGGATTCCTCTGGCCAGATTTCAACCGGGCAAATCAGGGTCTCTTCCATCGAGTAATAAATCACTTCCATTTCTTCGATCGGGTGGGGGATGAGCCAGCGGTAGAGGTTAAGCTGAACCCGGTGGTTCTCGTAGGCATTGACTGTCCCTTCCTTGTTGAGATAAGTCGGGACGGCCTTGGTTGTTTTATAGTCTTTGAGGACCTTCTGAGAGGGAATGATCAAATCCGGCTGGCCGGACAACTCAATCCCTTCCCATTCCTTGTAAAAGCGCTTTTCCCTGATGGCATCGGAATGGAGTTTGGCTTGTTCCAAAATCTTATGGGCAATCTGGCCTCGAAAGGCCCAATAAAGACCGGAGGGATAAACGTATGTCTCATAATGCCGGCCGATAAAGGTGGCCCGCTGACACCCGGCTATCATGGTGATGGTTATCCCTTCCCGTTTGGTCTCATTCAAAATCATCCCCTGAATCGTGGCTTCATCAAAGGGACAATCGAGCTTGCGGTTGATTCGGGTCCTGGCGCATTCCAGACAGGCCTCGAAGGGGAGCCTTTCCCCTGTCTTTTCACAAATAAAGCCTTTAACCATTGTTTTGGTTCCTTTCTTTTTGTTAAGGTTTTTTGGTTAGTTTTTTAAAAACCATGATTGACCCCAGGCTAGGCAAAAATCCAATTATTGGATAAATCCAATTATTGGATTTTTGCTGTTTGGGTTCCGGCCTCGCTTGAGCAGCCTTTAACCATTTGGACAAACTGGTCCCTAGGTCTTTCAAGCGGGCCGGGTTAGCTTGTTGGTGATTGGGTTTAAAGGGTTGGTGAAGAGGGGTAAAACGGCTGTCTAATTCGACTTCTCAAGGATAATCGTTTGACTGGCCACTTCCTCCCAATTCCAGTCGGTATTTTCCCTGACCTTGAGGTAAACCAGGCCTTCTAGCTGTCTGGCCAGGGCGTTAAGGTTGGTCTTATCTAAATTACCACAGCCGTCGCTGACCAAGATCAGAGAGCGGGTTCCTCTTTCCAAGATATGCTCAGCCACTTGATCAAAATCAGTTCCCCCGCTGGTATGAAGAAACCGGTCATCCGGGTCAGCCTCAACCACTTCCGTTGAAAACTGATAAATCCTCCCTCTGATCCGTCTCAGGGCATCATAAATATAGGGTATGTAGCCGTAGTAGACGCTCATCGAGCCGCTGACATCAACATAGAGATCGATCAGCGGGGCCTTAAGCTCAAAGTCTTTATCCCAAATGACCGGAAAGTCCCCCAGGGAAAGACTCAAGAGGTTCTTGCGGCTGATCAGGGCCGGGACCTGGATTGAGTAACCCCGGTAGGCTTTCTCAGTCGCCTGGTCCGAGAGTATCCCCCGGATCGCCTTTTCAACCCCTTGAAGCCCCTCTCCCTCAAACCCCCTGACTTCATACCTCAAGTCACTTATGTCCGAGGTTTCAAGGATAAGCTCGACCACCAGGTCGTCGGGTTTTAAATCAGGGATGGGAATGACGGTCAGCCCATTTTCATCCCTTCCAAAACCTCCCGGACTTGTACCCGGAATCTGCTTATTCGGAGGCTTGTCCACCAGGGGGGTATAAGATTTAACAACACTTTCAACCTCCCCAGGCTCGGGTTTCCAGGCAAAGGGCTGGGTTTCTTCCAGGCCCTCACTTTCCTCATCAGGACCTTCCTCTTGAGGCCCAGTTTCCCTTGCCTGACCGGAAGCTTCTTCCTGATCAGGTCCTTCCTCACCCACGCCATTCTCAGTCTCCTCACCCGAAGAGGTTTGACCACAAGCCTCCCGATCGGTTAGGGGACCTGTTTGGTTTGGAGCTTGGCCACTTCCTTCACACTCAGTGTCTAAATCCAGCTTGGCAGGGCCTGGCTGGGCCTGAGACCGGCTTTCTTCGTACCATTCCGCCATGACTTCCATCCATTGCCGATAGCCCGGAATGCCGACCCCTTCCAGCCTTTCCCCCAGGGCTTGCATGAGGGAATAATTCCCCCGGTAAATCCCTTGATGGGCCTCCTTGACCAGGCTTGAATCTCCCTTGATCCGGAAGCCTGACCAATCAATCCGGCTGTGGCGACCGGTCAAGACCATTTCCAGCGGGTCCTTGTAAAACCGCTCGGGTAAGGTCGAAACAATATTCCTCCTCCCGATGGCGTTGATATAGGCGTCCTGGGCGAAATTGAAGAGCTCTAAAGGATAACCGTTTTCTGGGTTGAGGTCCGGATAGAGCTTGGTAAGGATCAGGTGGTTTCTTTCATGGATCAGGATAAAAAGGAAATCTTCGGGGGCTTGGATTTGATCGAGAAAAAAGCCGACTCCAAGCTTAAGCCGGCCTTTGACCAGGTCAATTGAAGCCGTAGGAAGGGCCTCGTCAAAGCTGATCTCCCGAATGTACTTGAGAATCTTGGGGACCCTTTCCGAGCCTTGGCAGCAACTCGACCAGTAGCTGAACATATCATCACTCGCAAGGGTCGCTATCAAGAGGCTGGCTCCCAGCTTCAAGTCCTTTTTCTTGAGGGCCTGCTTGATTTTTTCGATTCTTTTTACGAGCATCCCCTTCTCCTTTCAGGAAATCTTTGGCGGAAACCGCCTGTTTGACGATCGACTTCAAGACCCCGAGTTTCTCCAGGGTTTTGATCTTGGGGTTGACGACCACGGCCTCCAGGCGGTAACCCGGATAAAGCTTTTTGATCCCATAAATCCCTTCTTTCCCGTGCTGTTCCAGGGGGATTTTCTTCTGGTCTTTTCCCTGAATCAGAAGAAAAGGCAGGGTCTTGGTCAGGACAACCCGGAGGAAGAAATAGAGGGAATAGACCATTTGGTTGAGCCCCCCACGTTTCATATCAAACTTGGGTAGAGGGCAGCTTTCGAGCAGGTCAGGGTTGTTGCAGCTCCGGGCTGTTTTCCGGTAGCCACAGTCAATAAAGCTATCAAAGGAACCTAATTTTGGGCATTCAGCAGCCAGCAGGGCTTTTTTAATTCTATTGAAGCTTGGCTTGACTTTCTGCTTGCGGTAATGGCCCATATTGGACTGGTCACTTCCCCCGGTTAGAGAAAGGCTTCCATCAGGTATTGATAGAGCTTGATCGACTTAGTCCCCTTGGTCCCGTGAATCATCTGCTGGATGATATCCTTTTCCGGGTGGTCGTTGACGAAGGGGGCGTCAAACAGCTTGATTTGGTCTTCAATCACTTTTTTGATCATTCTTACCTTCGGGTTCATGGTCCCACTCCAGAGAGAGACTGGCTTTGACTTGAAATTAGTGTTTATAATAACAAATAAATTTATTTTTGTCAAATAAATACAGTATCTTATATAATATTTTTATAAGAAAAAGGAGGAGAATGGGATGATTCGGACGGGGCTTTTAGCGAGAAGCTGTACCGGCGGGAGCGTCGGCGAAATCGGGGCCGTTAACCTGGAGAAATGCCTTGGCGAAAAGACAAATGTATGGTAGTTATTTAGAATGTTGATGAGATGATTGGAACCAATTATTGGAATATATAAGGTTCCAATCATGACGGCTTTTTTGACGGCTTTTTATTCCGGAAAACCACTTTTAATAGCTAAAAAAGGCTCTAAATACAGGCGAAATACGTATCTTGCTGGCCTTTCACGCCGGCAACACGGGTTCAAATCCCGTTGGGGACGCCAAAAGAATTCAAAGGGTTAGTCGAATCGACTAACCCTTTCTTTTTTTGTATCCCAACAGCGTCCATTTGAAAACAAATAGGTCTCGTCACGAGAACTCCGGGGCGGTTGGGATTATGAAAAGCAGACAGGAGCTCACCTTTTCGCCCCCAAGCGGTAGAACCGTCAAAAAACTTCATTGATCTCGACGGGCCGACGTGATACGGTTCTTTGACGAAATAAAAATAATTTTCCCCATTTTTTGAAAAGGGGATCAAGGCGAATATTATGGCTGATATCTTGTGTTTTTCAAGAAATAGGTTGACCACGGTCGAGCAGATGGATGAGCAGACCATGAAGGCCTCCTGTCGTCTTCAGGACCTGCTTCTTGAGGCCTATGTGGAGATTGAAGTGAAACTCCCTGACCTGGAAATTACCGCGGCCGGCGGCAAGATTGTGCGATCCGTTCGAAAAACGGAAATCAATGTGACTGAATCCCTTCAAAAAGCGATCGGGGTCCGGGTCGGCCCTGGCTTAAAAAAGATCCTTAAGGGGGTCATGGGGAACTCGGCCATGGACAAGCAGTTGACCTTTATGGTGGAGGAATGCTGCAACGGCGTTATCCTTTCTTTTACCAAAGAAGTGTTGTCCCAGGCCCCTAAGGACCGATATGCGGAGAAGGATTATTTTAAAAACATCCTGAGGTCAAATCCCAGGATGTATAAGAGCTGTGCCGCCTTTTCTCCCGGAAGTCCCCTGGTGGAAGGATTCGAACCGCCGCAATAATTGACCTGGACTTATAACAGCAACCTGTGGGGAGGCTTTCAGAAGCATGCTGAAATTTACCCGAACGAAACTGGTCAGCATTTATAGAAAAAATGGAGATACTCTGACGGCCCGCGGTATCTTAGAGGATGATATCTACGGTCTGGAGCTCGACGTGACCTTGAGCCTGTCCAATCTGGAGATCATCTCCATTGACGGTGCCTGGAAAAGGGCGGAAAACCGGGAATGTGTTCGGGCCGTCCCCTTTCTTCAAGAGGCCGTCGGATTTCGGCTGGATGAAGGGTTCTCCGCGAAGGTCAAAAAAATTGTCGGTCGAATGGCCTGCCGTCACTTTGCTGAAATGCTCCTGGAATGTTGCTATACCGCCAGGGATGCGGCCCAGGTGATCAAAGGGGAGACGGAAAAAGACGAAAAGCCTGACCTTGGCCTGGCCGAAGTTCCTCGGGAAAATAAAGGGGAACCAGCCGCGCCCCACGCCCCCCTCCCGGTCACCACAAGACAACCATATGAACCAATAAAATCCATTACTCCAAAACCGGAGAAGGTAAATTTCTCCGAGGGGATGGTCATCGACCTGCACACCCACACCTATCCGGCCTCCCCTTGCAGTTCGGTTGGGGTTGACGATTTGATCAAAAAAGCTAAAAATCTCGGCCTGGGTGGCCTTTGTTTGACGGACCATAATTATGTCTGGGACCAGAAAACAGCGGCCGATCTCGGGCAAAAGCACCATTTTCTTATCCTGAGAGGGAACGAAATCACCACCGATCAGGGAGACATGATCGTTTTTGGTCTGGAAAAAGAGATCCGGGGGATCATCCGGCTGGAGGAGCTGAAAGACGTTGTTTTAAAAGTGGGGGGATTCATCGTTTGCGCTCATCCCTTCAGGGGATTTTTGACCTTTGGCGTGGGCAAACTCGGATTGACACCGGAAAAGGCCATGGAGAGGCCTTTGTTCAAGTTGGTGGATGCCGTGGAAGTCATGAACGGCAAGGTCACGGAAAAAGAAAACGCTTTGGCCCAAAAGGTGGCCACCGGACTTAATCTGCCGATAACCGGCGGGAGCGATGCCCATGAGGTTTCGGCCGTGGGGACTTTCGCTACCTGGTTTCCTCAGGCCATTGAGGATGAAAAGGGACTTATCGAAGCCTTAAAAACAGGAAATTATGTGCCCATTGCTTTCAAAAAGGAAAGGAGTTCTTGATGGACGGAGCGGTTAACTGGGAAAAACTGACCAGAAGGATGGAGCAATTGATGAGGTTGAAGTCCTTTCCCGTGGCCTTCAAGATGCTGGAGAAAAAAGAGGAGCTTGGCCGAATTCCCTTTTTGCGCCGGCCCCAGGGCAAACGGACCATGTGCCAACTCATTACCCAGGTCCGAAATTTCGACTGGACCGTGGGAGCCGAGCTGAATGATTTTCTCTCTCCCATGTGCCCTTCCATCATAGGACTGACCGACACCCCTGAGCTTTATAAGGATGGCACCTTTCGCAGCATCGTCTGGGTGAAGACCAAGGCCGACGGCCGGAAATTTGAGGCTTCCATTCCCCGGCTACCGCTGGGCCAATATGAGGCGGTGGCCATGGCCCCTTTGGTCTACAACCCCTTTGAGCCGGACATAGTCTTGATCTACGCCAATCCGGCCCAGATGATGCTTTTGATCAATGCCCTGCAGTTTGAAGATTATGCGGTCATGCAGTTTTACTGCGTGGGGGAATCCTCTTGCTCGGACGCCATTGCCCGGTGTTATTTAAACGGAAAACCTTCCCTGACCATTCCCTGTTACGGAGAGCGTCGTTACGGACACGCCCAGGACGAAGACCTGGTGATGGCCGTGCCCGCCGGGATGATGGAAAAGGCCTTAAGGGGCCTGGAGGTCTTGTACCAAAGGGGCATACGCTACCCGATCAGCTACGCCGGGGCGGAGCAGGACCTGGCCGCCTCCTTTCCCATGTCCTATGGGGGATGGCCCAGATCGAGGCCATCCGGGGTAAAGACCGCCGCCTGCTTTTAGGGGTGACCGGGGGTATTGCCAGCGGCAAGACCACGGTAGCCAATATGCTGAAGGAGCTGGGGGCGCCGATTGTCGATTTCGATTTGATCTCCAGACAGGTGGTGGAGCCAGGGCAGCCGGCCCTGAAGGACATTGTGGACTATTTTGGAAAACAGGTGCTCAAGGAAGACGGGACCATGGACCGGAAAAAAATCTCGGACATCGTCTTCCGGGATTTTGAGAAAAGAAAAAAGCTGGAGAGCTTTATTCATCCCCGTCTGGGCGAGGTGGTCAACCGACAGATCAATGAGTATGCAGCCAAGGACCCCGAGGCGATCATCCAGGTGGTTGTCCCCCTGATGATCGAATTCAATATGCAGTGGATGTATCATAAACTCCTGCTGGTCTATGTTCCCCGGGAAATGCAGATAGAGCGGTTGGCCAAGCGGGACGGCATCAGTCAGGAGGAGGCGGCCCATATCCTCAAGTCCCAGATTTCCATCGATGAAAAGCTGGGCTATGCCGATTTCGTGATCCATAATGATAAGTCTTTGGAGGAGACCAGAAAGCAGGTCGAGGAACTCTGGCAGACCTTGAAAAAAATTCAAAAAGAAAAGGGTTAAGGAGGGGGATATGGGACTTCGGGACTACACGATTTATGATTTTATCGATCGCAATGCCGCACTTTACCCGGAAAGAGATGGGATCGTTTTTGGGGATCATCGTTTGAATCACCGGCAAATTAAGATAAAGTGCGACCGGTTGGCCGCCGGTCTTTTCCGTTCGGGTGTCCGGCAAGGAGACCGGCTTGGCGTGGTGGCCCACAACTGCGATGAGTTTATGATCCTTTACGGAGCGGCCGCCAAGGTGGGGGCCATTGTGCTCCCGGTCAACTGGCGTTTTCAACAGG
>CAWIRY010000151.1:0-11503 GCA_963838485.1 uncultured delta proteobacterium
CCGAAAAAAGACGGGATTTATATCAGGACCGGTATCTCCCTTCTGACGAGACGGAAGAGATCCGGTCCAAGCCGATGGGTTTATAGGTGGAGATCGATCTGCATATTCATACCAGTCGCTATTCCGGCTGCAGTAATATCGATGCCTTAAACCTGTTGCGGAAATCGAGAGCAGTGGGCTTGGATGGTATTGCCCTGACCGAACACGGCATCTGTTGGTCGGAAGAAAATATCGCCGAACTCATTCAAAAGAGCCGGATAGAGGATCTGGTGGTTCTTCCCGGACAGGAGGTGGCCTGTTATGACAAGGCCGGTTATTTCCAAGGAGAATTCCTGCTCTTCGGGCCCCAAAGGAGCCTCGGGTCGAGTCGTTCTTTGGAAGAGATCCTTAAGATCACCCATGAGGAAGGAGGCGTCGTCATTGCCGCCCATCCCTATAAAAAATTACCTAATGCAAGCGGTTTTTATGGGGCTGGCCACGGGGTCTATGACGCGGACATCGATGGATTGGAGGTGGAGCACCCCTCCTACGATGATGAAAGTCGGTTGCTGGCCCAAAAAGCCGTCAGGACCAAGAAGATCGCCGGAATCGGCTGCAGCGATGCCCATGACCTTCGGTCCGTCGGTATCTGCCGTACCGTCTTTGTAAGACCGGTCCTGGATATAGGGACCCTTTGTCAGGAGATCAAGGCCGGCCGGGTGGCCGCTGAGCGATTGGATTCATAGTAGACTTTCAAAGAATTGGCAATGAAGATACATTGTCCCTAAAAAAATGACTGATTAATCAGTCATTATTAAATATCTTGGAGGTGGCTATGTCAAAACCATTTTATATCCCGAAGAATAGAGAAGAGATTCTGGCCTGGATCAACCATATTCCCATGTATCGAGAGGACCACCCCCATGACCTCTCCTTCAAAAGCCGGGAAGAAATCCGTGATATCCAGAACGCCAATCTGGTTAAACAGATGGGCCGTTTGCAGAAATTCAGTCCCTTTTACCGCAATAAATTCCAGGAGTGGGGATTGGATCCGACCTCTATAGAAACGATCGATGATTTGGAGAAGGTGCCGCTGACGTCTAAAACCGATTTCATGGTCGAGCGGGGGGAATCCTTTAAGTTGGATGTCGATATGGCCAACATGATGGAATACATTTTGTATGAGATCACCTATACGACGGGGACCACCACCGGTCTGCCTTCCCGGTTCTACAATACGACCTACGACATGTTCATGCAGTCCTGGATGTTCCGGATAGGCTGCAAAATCTGCTACCTGGAACCGGATGATATCCTGATGAACCTCTTTCCCTTTCACTTTATACCCCATATCGGGTACTACAAAACGGTCCATTTCGCCTCAGCCGTGGGCATGACCATGTGCTGGGGATTCACCGGCGCCCAGTTGCCGGGGTTCCCCCATACGATCCATCGCTCTATGCAGCAGGCCATCGAGGATATCGAGAAAAAAGCGGTTAATGCCCTTTCCGGCGTGGCCTCTTATATCCGGCGGCTCATCATGGCAGCCGAGGAACAGAAGAGAGACTTCTCCCGGATCAACAAGGTCCAGGCCCTGGGAGAGGCCGTGCCTCAGGGGATGCGGGACGACATCAGAAAACGGCTTCAAAATATGGGGGCCGGAGAGGTTTTTATCAGCAACGCCTTCGGCTTTACGGAATCGCAGACGGCCTTCCAGGAGTGCGCCGAGCTGGGCGGTGCCCATTCGGGAACCCCCCAGCTCTACTATTTTGAGGCGGTTGATGAAAAGGGTAAACGGAAACCGGACGGGGAACCGGGGCTGCTCTGTATCACCCACCTGGACCGTCGAGGTACCTGTCTGCTTCGGTATCTGGTCGGTGATATTGTGGCGGTCAGTAACGAATCGTGCCCGATCTGCGGTCGCAATGACCAGCGTATCGTCACCACCGTCGGCAGCACCTATGGAACACGGACCAACGAACTCCTGAAGGTAAAGGGGACCCTGATTAATCCCGAGATAATGCGGGATGCAGTGGCCAATACACTGGGGGTAGTGGAATACCAGTTTATCATCACCAAAGAAAAACCGGATGATCCCTATGCCATGGATAGGCTGCTGCTAAAGGTGGGTGCCGATCAAGGAGTAGATCTCAAGAATCTGGAGACCGATCTGGTCTATAAGGTCCGTCGGGCCGTGGAGTTGACTCCCAAGGTGGAGTTCGTCGCCTTCTCTGATATTTTCAATCCCGGGCAGACCTTGAAGGCCATACGTATTATCGACCAGAGGCCCAAGGGATAAGCGATGGAATCAGGTCGGTGTGAAGGATATTTCTAAATTTGCACAAAAAGAGACCAAACTCCGCCTTCTGAGACAAGGAGAAGAATATATGAAAAAAGTGATGATCGCAGATGGGGTGAGAACGCCTATCGGACGTATGGGCGGGTCTTTGTCGGGTTTTCGTCCTGAAGAGTTAGCCGCCTTGGCCTTGAAAGGACTGGTGGGAAAAACGGGTATTGATCCGGCCAAGGTGGATGATGTCCTCATCGGCCATGCCTGTACCAACCATTCTGCCGTAAACATTGCCCGCTGGGCTGTTCTCAAGGCGGGATTTCCCGTAACCGTGCCGGCCCAGACCGTGGAGCGGCAATGCGGTTCGGCCCTGCAGACCATCAATTCGGCGGCCCTGGCCATACTGGGTGGAATGGGCGAGGTTTACATCGCCGGGGGTTGTGAAAGCTGGAGTACCGCCCCCTATCTGATGGAGCGCCAGAAGGTTCCTTTTTCCCTGGTGCCCAATGCCTTTATTACCCGGGAAACAGGACCGACCTCGGACACCAATGTCCCAATGGGGATCATTGCCGAGATCCTGGCCGAGGAATGGGAGATCTCCAGGGATGAACAGGATGCCTTCAGCCTCAAGAGCCAGGAGCGGGCCATTCGGGCCATTGAGGCGGGATATTTCAAGGAAGAGATCGTGCCCGTCACCATACCCCAGAAAAAGGGGGACCCTCTTATTTTCGACCGGGACGAGCACCCCAGGGCGACGAGCCTGGAGAAGTTGGCGGCCTTGCAACCGGCCTTCAAAAAAGGAGGCACGGTGACGGCGGGGAATTCTTCGGGACTGAATGACGGAGGCGTGGCCGTTCTTCTCATGTCCGCAGAAAAATGCCGGGATTGGGGTTCCAATCCTTTGGGATGTTTTAAGTCCTGCGCCTTGGCCGCCGTGGAGCCCAAATATATGGGAATTGCCCCGGCCTATGCGGTGCCCAAGGCCTTGGAGAGGGCCAGTCTTCAATTAGCCGATATGGACGTGGTAGAGTGTAATGAGGCCTTTGCCTCCCAGACCCTGGCGGTGATGAAAGAACTCCGTAAGAAGGGTCATCAGGTCGATCCGGAAAAGTGGAATCCCAACGGCGGGGCCATCGCCTTCGGTCATCCTAACGGGATGAGCGGCGGCCGGCTGACTTTGGCGGCCTTGCATCACTTAAAAAGGACCGGGGGAAGGTACGGTCTGGTAACCCTCTGTATCGGCGGCGGTCAGGGGATCGCTACGATTTTCGAAAGGATTTGAAGGAGGTTTTATGGCAGACAAGGTGGCCATTGTGGCCGTGGCCCAAACCCGATTTGCGCCTAAACGGGCCGAGGTGAATTATGCCGAAATGGCTTACGAGGTAATCAGCCGGGTCCTTAACGATACGGGGTTGGACCTCGGTAAAGACATTGATAACAAAATCAGTTGCTCCCACGATATCTGGGACGGCCAGACCATTTCGGATATCGGGATCACCGATGTGATCGGCGGACACCTGGGCAATGAAGAGAAGATGGCCATGGATGGATCGACCGCGGTTTTTTATGGGACCATCGGCATCCTTTCCGGAGAATACGAAGTGACCCTCCTTTTGGCCCATACCAAGATGTCCCAAACTAATCGCAACATCGTCAATAATGTGGCCTTCGAGCCCATCTATTCTCGTATGCTGGGTCTGGATTATACCTCGGCCGGGGCCTTACAGGCCAAGCGCTATATGTACAAATACGGGATCACCCGGGAGCATTTGGCCAAGGTGGTGGTAAAAAATCTCTCTAATGCCCGGTTGAACCCGGTTGCCCATCGGTCCGGAGAGTACACGGTAGCGGAGGTGATGAGTTCGCCCATGCTGGCCTCCCCGCTCCATGTGCTCGACGTGGCCCCGGATACGGACGGTGCCGTGGCCATGATCCTGGCCTCGGGAAAAAGGGCTCGGGAAATTACCGATAAGCCTGTTTGGGTCAAAGGAATGGGCGTTTGTTATGATGCCCATTACCCTGGGGACCGGGATCTGGCCGACAATTTGGCCCTGGAAAAGGCCGCAGCCCAGGCTTACCGTATGGCCGGTCTTAAGAAGCCGAGGAGGGATATTGATGTAGTCGAGCTGGGTGATGACTTTTCCTATCAGGAACTCCTTTGGCTGGAAGGATTGAGTCTATGCGACCGCGGAGAGGCCGGACGAATGATCGATTCCGGTGTGACGGCCCTCAAGGGGAAAATGCCGGTCAATCCTTCCGGGGGACTCCTGGGCGGTGTACCGGCCAATGTGGCCGGGCTCAACCGTGTGGCCGAGGCGGTCCTCCAAATAAGGGGGGAAGCCGGGGAACACCAGGTGAAGAATCCGCGGATCGCCCTGGCCCAGGGACACAGCGGATTTTGCGGGCAGCACCAGTGTGTAATTGTGCTTGGAAATCAATAGACAGGATTAACAGGTAACATGAAAAAAGGGATCCCCCTGTGATAGAATGTTAGGTGACCAAACCATATTTTATCAGGAAGGAGGAACCCCCATGAACTATGTAGGTATAGATTACCACAAAAGGTATAGCCATGTCACGGCGATTGACGATAAGGGAAGAGTGATCCGTTCCCATCGTTTGGAGAACAAGCCAGAGTCGTTTCAGGAGTTCTTTCGAAGGCTGGACGGGCCGAGTGAAGCGGTTCTGGAAGCTTCTCGGACATGGGGAGTGATGTACGATCTTGTCGAAGAGTTAGAGAAAGTCGAGTCTGTGGAATTGGCGCACTCTCAAAAAGTCCGTGCGATCGCTGAGGCGAAGATCAAGACCGACAAGATCGATTCCCATATCCTGGCCCAACTGCTTCGAGCGGATTTGATCCCTGCTGCTTATATTCCGGGTAAGCAGACCCGGTCTTATAAAGAGATGATTCGTCAAAGGGTGTCTCTGGTGCGGATGCGGACCCGACTGAAAAACCGGATCCATGTTCTTTTGGATCGTCTGCACATCCCGTTGCCCTCGGTTACCGATATCTTTGGCAGAAGAGGGACGGAGTATTTGAAGAAGTTGACCCTTGATGGAGTAGATGGAGAGATCTTGAAGGAAAACTTGAAACTTCTGGAAACGTTCAATCAACTCATCAAAGAGGCGGAAGGGGAGATCGAGTCTCTTTTGAGGGAGGACCCTCGGGTCAAGCTTCTCAGAACTGTTCCCGGCCTGGGACCCATTCTGGCGGCGGTGGTCGCGCTGGAGATTGATCGGATCGAACGCTTTCTCAGTCCTTCGAAGCTTGCGTCCTATACGGGATTGGTTCCTTCGACGTATGCTTCCGGGGGCAAGGTCTTTCACGGGAGGCTGCTCCCGATGAGCAATAAATGGCTGAGATGGGCTTTGGTGGAAGCGGCCTGGGGATCGATCCGGACTTCTCCTTATTGCCGTGTTTACTTTGAGAATCACAAGCGACACAAAGGACCTCATACCGCAGCCATCGCCTTGGCCAGACGGTTGAGTGAGATTATATGGCATGTCTTGAAGGAAAACAGAGTTTACGAGGAGCGACCTTTTCAGAGACAACGACACACTTCTATCGGGGTTGCATCCCCCGCTGCTCTCACAGCAACCTAGCCTTCGGGGCTCTTTAACAGGATAGAGAGCGGGGGATCCAATGGTTATGGTGTGTAGTGGTTGGCTACCGAGAAAAGGATGATCAATATCTCTATAAACAGAGGTAATCATATTCCAAAATTTCAAACAATATTCTAAAAAGGGGTTGACTTCTTTTTTCAGAAAAGGATCCTGTCAAAAAATATTTCGGGGAGAAACAACCATGAAAAGAAATGTAGCCATCATCGGGGGGGGGCAGACCTATCACAAGGCCCGACGCCACGATGTGGATCAGGCGGAATTAGTCAACGAGGCCGTCCGGGCGGCTTTAGCGGATGCCGACATGACTATGGACGAGATCGACCTGGTCTTACTCGGAAATATGGAATTCTTCGAAGGGGTCCACATGACCGATTGCTGGCTGGTCCACGGGACCGGCGCCTATGGTCGGCCGGGGCTCAAGATCACTACCGGCGGCACCGTCGGGGCCACTACGGTTTGCGCTGGTGTCCATCATGTGGCCAGCGGGCTCTTTTGACAGGGTCCTGTGCATTGGTTTTGAGAAACAGGAAGAAGGGGATACGGGAGCCATTTTAAGCGGTGTGGCCCACCCGCTCTGGGGACGCTCCATGGCCGGTGCAGCGGTAGGGTATTTCGCCATGATGGGGTCTTCCTACATGGCGGCTTGGGGGGCCAAGGAAGAACACTCGGCCATGGTGGCCGTAAAGGCCAGGCAGAATGCCCGGAAGAATAAATACGCCCATCTAAAACTGGACATCACCATAGAAGACGCCTTGAACTCCAGGATGCTTTCTTATCCGATCCGGATGCTCGACATGTGCCCGGCCTCGAACGGGGCCTGTGCCGTCATTCTGGCCGATGAAAAAACGGCCAAGAAACGCTGCCGAAAACCGGTCTGGTTCCGGGCCATGGATACGGCCCATAATGAACAATTCGAACTGGATTGGCGGGACGTCAAAACCGAACGGCCTATTTTTTCCAAAGTCTGCGCCTCCCGGATGTACAAAAAACTGGGGGTCACCAACCCGGCGGAAGATTTCGACGTCTTTGAGATCTACGAACCGGCTACCTGGGCGGAACTGGTCTGGTATGAGGATCTGGGCCTATGCCGACCGGGAGGGGGGTTCAGACTAATGGAAAAGGGTCTGACCAACATTGACGGCCCCATTCCCGTGAATCCTTCCGGCGGTGTCTTGTCGACCAACTGTATCGGCGCATCGGCCATGCTGCGTATCTGGGAAGCCGCCCTGCAGATCCGGGGTGACGCCGAGGAACATCAGGTGCCCAAAGAGGTCAAAAGGGCCTTTACCACGGCTTACGGCGGAACGAACTGGACCGTCATGACAGCCCTGTCGAAGACGTTAAATGATTGAGGAGGCAAACCATGATTAAAAAGACCGATGAACAGATTTCCATTCCCATGGTCGTTGATGTCCCATTCGAGTTTGCGGCCGGACAGTACCTGACTCGGGCTTTGACCGAGTTGAGGGACAACGGCAAATTCTATGGAGTGAAATGCCCGAAGTGCGGACGGATTCAGTTGCCTCCCCGGATCGTTTGCGCCGAATGTCACGCCAAGAATGAAGAATGGATTGAGCTGGGGCAGGAAGGGACCCTGAAGGCCTTTACCATCATGTATCTGCCGCTGAACGATCCGACGACCGGAAAGCCCCATAATCCGCCTTTCGTTTACGGCTCCGTGCAATTAGAAGGAGCCACCTCGGTGCTGGACCACCTGGTCGATGTGGAACCCGATATGGATAAAATCTGGGTGGGAATGCGTTGCCGGATTGTTCTACGACCCCAAGGTGAGAGAATTGGAGATTTGAGCGATATTCTGTATTTCGAACCTCTGCCGGGGCAGAAGAAACCCGAACAAAGCCATACTTAAGGAGCAGGAAAATGGAAGATGCCAAAACCTATCCCCCCTTCGAAGTCAAGCAACGCCTGAAGGCCGACAGCCTGTACTATGCCGGAAAGATGGGGAGTCTCTTTTATGTCAATCTTCGAGACCATAAGGTAATCGTGGGGGTCCGTTGCCCTAAATGCAACAAGGTCCTTTGGCCCCCGAGGTCCACCTGCGGGCGTTGCTTTTCGGAATTGACCGAGGTGGTTGAGATCGGACCCTTGGGCACGGTCGAGACCTATACGGTGGTGACTTATTCGGAACCCATCCATCCCCGCAAAGCACCGTTTGTCTATGGGGTCATTAAACTGGACGGCTCCGATACGGGAATCACCCATTTTATCGACGAGATGGATTATGAAAAAATTCATATCGGGATGAGGGTAAAACCGGTCTTTGCCGAGGAGAGAAAAGGGAACATATTGGATATCCGATACTTTAAACCAATTTAAGAAGGGAGGATCCCTATGGACGAAAAAGAAAAGAAAAATTACCTGGCCATGTGGAACGGCAGCCGGGGTGCCGATCGCCATCCTGTTAATTATCAGCGCCGGGATGATGGAAATCATATTTACAAAAGCGCCGACTATTTTGAGTGGTGGTATCTGGATTGCTCCTTTGATAATGGATACCATGCGGTGGCCACGTTCCATTACATGAATGGTTTCATGAGTCCCATCGTGCCGACCTCGCAGGTCATGATCTACAAACCCGACGGCACCAAGGTAGTTCGATTCGCTTCCTTCAAGCCGGATGAAATCTATGCCGGTGCGGACTATTGCGATGTGAGGATGGGCGATGGCTGGATCAAGGATACCGATCATGGGTATGAGGTCCATATCAAGATCAAGGGTGCGGGCCTTCATCTGACCTTTAAGAATGTCGTCCCCGGTTGGAAGCCCGGTACTGGATTTCTTTACAAGAACGAAGAGAAAGGACTGGTGTCGGGATGGTGCGTTCCGATCCCTTATGGAGAGGTGAGCGGTGAACTCTTTTTGAAAGAGGAGACCCTGAAAGTCCGGGGTGCTGGATACCATGATCATAACTGGGGGAATTGCACCATGCACGGATTTGTTGGGGGTTGGTATTGGGGGCGGATTCACCATCGCAATTATACTATCAATTATGGCTGGGTCATACCGAGGGATAAGGAGGCACCGGTCATGTCACCCCTCCTGTTAGCCAAA
This sequence comes from uncultured delta proteobacterium, assembly GCA_963838485.1. Taxonomy (GTDB): domain Bacteria; phylum Desulfobacterota; class RBG-13-43-22; order RBG-13-43-22; family RBG-13-43-22; genus RBG-13-43-22. The sequence continues at coordinate 8,966 of CAWIRY010000151.1, forward strand.
GGCGGAGAGGTCGTCCTTTCCACGGATATGATGACGGTGGATTTTGCCGATATCGTTCGGGATGAAACAAAAGGTAAGGACTATGCCAAAACATTGATTATCTCAACCGAGGCGAAGGGGGTGAAGCTCCAATTGAACGTTAAAACAACCAAGGAAATCGAATCTATGGAGCTTCCCAAGGTGACCGACTGGAAGCAATATTATTACCGGTTTCTGGCCGATTATGATATGAAGATCGAAATTGACGGTCAGAAAGACCGGGTTAAGGGGGAGATGCTCCATGAGCTTATGCTCCTCTGAGGTTATTTTATTTGAAAGGATAATTTTATGAGGGCCAATGATGTCGTTATTGTCAGTGCGGTGCGCACACCCTTCGGACGATTTGACGGTGTGCTGAAAACGGTCTTGAGCATGGACCTGGGTGTCATGGTCCTAAAGGAAGTGGTTCGACGGATCAATCTCGATCCGGGACAGGTGGACGAGATGTATTACGGGACCTGCATTCCCGCGGAATATGCCATCTATACCAATGTGCCGGCCAGGCAGATTACCCTCTTGGCCGGGTTCCCGGAAAATAATATTTCCCTGACCATCGACCGGGCCTGCTGTTCCTCCATGACGGCCCTGCGTCTGGGATACCGGGCCATCAAGTCGGGCGATGCCCAGATCGTCATCGCCTCCGGTGCGGAAAACATGGCCAACGCCGGACTCATCGCCAGCGCGGCCAAGGCCCGCTGGGGTGTGCGTCTGGGGCCTGTGGAGCTGGAAGATGTCCTCTATGAACTCGGGTACGGCCGGAAAGGCTTTGCCCCCGTGGCCACCGATGCCGGCCAGGTGGCCGTTGAATACGGGGTCACCAGAGAAATGCAGGATAAATGGGCCATCGGCAGCCACCAAAAGTATTTCCGGGCCTTTCAGGAAGGAAAATTTAAAATCGGCGAAGAGATGATGAAAATTGAAATCCCCCAAAAGAATGCCCCCATCATCCTTGACCGAGATGAATCGCCCCGGGAAAATCTGAGTCCTGAGAAGATGGCCGATCTGAAGACCGTTTACGGCAGTCCCACCGTCACCGCCGGCAATGCCCCGGGATTAAACTCGGGGGCCTCAGCCGTGGTCCTCATGAGCCGTCAGAAGGCCGAGTCTCTGAGGCTTAAGCCCCTGGCCCAGATCATGGCCTGTGAGGCTGGTGCGGGAACGCCGAAGTACATGGCCTGTGTCCCGGCCCAGACCATCGAAAGGATGTTTGCCAGGACGGGCCAGACCATCGACGAAATAGATCTGATCGAGATCAACGAAGCCTTTGCCGCCGTGACCCTTGTTTCGCTCAAGGAATTGGCCAAGGAGGATCAGGGGAAATGGCAGGCCTTGCAGGACAAAACCAATGTCAACGGGGGCGCCTTGGCCATCGGCCATCCGGTGGGTGCCAGTGGTGCCCGGATCACCATGACCATGATGTACGAACTCATGAGGCGAGGCGGCGGTATGGGTGTTGCGGCCATCTGCGGAGGACTTTCCCAGGGTGAGGCTTTACTGCTTAAGGTTTAAAAGAGGAGGAAACCATGTCGGAATGGCTTGAAAATGTGGAACCCTTGACCCTCAAGGGACAGATCAAGGTCCCCTACAGTTGGTCGGTAGGGGAGGTGGGGAGCCGGTTTCTGGTGTCTCTGCGGGATGATCAAAATATTATCGGAAACCGATGCGGCGAATGTAAGACCGTTTTTGTGCCTCCCCGTATGAATTGCGGAAAGTGTTTTAAACGTATAAACGATTGGGTGAATCTGAGCCCGGAAGGTATAGTCGAGGCTTATACCGTCGTCCGCTTTGCCTATCCGCTGCAGCCGGCGGACCCTCCTTTCGCCTTCGCCTTGATCAAATTGGACGGGGCCGATGTGGGATTTTTGCATATCATCAAAGAGGACCTGGGGTGCTTGAAAAAAGGGGTTCGGGTGAGGGCCCGGTTCGCCGAACAGCGCACCGGCCATATCAAGGACATAGAGGGATTTACCATAGATATTTGAAATTCCGGAATCCAGGAGCCAGGAGTTAGAATTCAGAATGAAGATGAATCGTTAAAAAGATTTAGGTTTTATTCTGGATTCTCGATTCTGACTCCTGAATTCTAAATATCGCAAAGGAGGCCTATGGAAAAGATCGCCATCGTCGGCGTGGGACAGACCAAGTACAAGCGCAGGAAAAAGGACCAGATCTTCTATGACCTGGTTTATGAGGTTACCATAAAGGCCATGGAGGATGCGGGCTTTACGCTTAAAGACATCGACAACGTCATCACCATATCCAACGATTTCTGGGACGGCCGGACCATCTCCTGCATGGCGGTGCAGGAGGCGGCCGGGGCTCATGATAAAAATGTCTCGACCGTGGAGGGTGACGGCACCTTCGGAGCCTTTTACGGGGCCATGAGGGTCTTGGGCGGTTTCGGGACGACCCTGGTGGTGGCCCACTCCAAGGGGAGCGAAGGAGACCCCAAGTTTATTACCAACGGCATGTTCGATCCCATTTATCACCGTCCCTTGG
>CAWIRY010000152.1:0-11147 GCA_963838485.1 uncultured delta proteobacterium
TTGAACTCCATTTCCGAATAGAGCAGTGGGGGTTTTTATTATTAACTTGACAAAAATGATGGGAGGCTTATGATAAAAAAATTTTTTTAAAGGAGGATCTTCTTATGAGTAGTACAAATTATTTTTTTACCTCGGAATCGGTAACGGAAGGACATCCCGACAAGGTAGCCGATCAGGTTTCCGATGCTATTTTGGATGCCATTTTGGCCGAAGATCCAAAAGGACGGGTTGCCTGCGAAACCCTGGTGACAACGGGCCTGGCCATGATCGCCGGGGAGATCACCACCTCTTGCTATGTGGATATGCCCCAGATCGTCCGAGAAACCATAAAAGATATCGGCTACAACGATTCTTCCATGGGTTTTGATTGGGAAACCTGTGCGGTCCTGACCACCATAGATAAACAATCTCCGGACATCGCCCAGGGAGTCAATAGCCTGGGAGAGAAAAAAGAACAGGGAGCCGGGGATCAGGGCATGATGTTCGGCTATGCCTGTAACGAGACCAAAGACCTTATGCCCATGCCCATCTGGTATGCCCATCGCCTGGCCAAGAGACTGGCTGAAGTTCGAAAAAAAAAGATCCTTAATTTCCTCCGACCCGATGGAAAAACGCAGGTGACCGTGGAATATCAGAACGGAAAGCCGATTTCCATAACAGCCGTGGTTATCGCCGCCCAGCACAATCCCGACGTGAGCTATAAAAAAATACAGGAAGGGATTATCGAGTCGGTCATAAAAAAGGTCATCCCTTCCAGGCTCCTGACCAAAAAGACCCAATATTATATCAACACCACCGGCCGTTTTGTGGTCGGGGGGCCTATGGGGGATTGCGGCATGACCGGCAGGAAGATCATTGCCGATTCCTATGGGGGCCGGGGCAGCCATGGCGGCGGGGCCTTTTCCGGAAAAGATCCTTCCAAGGTGGACCGCAGCTCTTCCTATATGGCCCGTCACGCGGCCAAAAATGTCGTGGCCGCCGGCCTGGCCGATGTCTGCCGGCTCCAGGTCTCCTACACCATGGGCGAGGCCGAGCCCCTTTCCATTTTTGTCGATACCCGGGGGACCGGAAAAATTCCCGACTTCCAGTTGAATCAGATCATCCGCCAGACCTTCAGTTTTAAGCCGGCCGACGTGATCGCCTATTTGGATTTATTGCGCCCCATCTACAAGAAGACCGCGGCCTACGGCCATTTCGGTCGCACCGAAGAAAGTTTTACCTGGGAAAAAACCGACAAGGCCGACATCCTCCGGGAACGGGCGGGGTTGAAATAAAAAAGGTGCAAGGTACAAGGTATAAGGTATAAGGCGTGGAGGATGCGGATTAAGGATTTTCCTTCGACCTTGAACCTTGGACCATTATTCTATCAGAGAAAGGACGGTACCATTGAACTACGACATCAAAGATTTGAATCTGGCAGATCAGGGGGCCTTACGGATCGAATGGGCCCACCAGAGTATGCCGGTCCTGGAAAGTATCCGCAAACGTTTTTTGAAAGATAAACCGTTAAAAGGGGTCCGCTTAGCCGCCTGTCTGCATGTAACCACTGAAACGGCCAGCCTGGTTCGAACCCTAAAGGCCGGAGGGGCCGAAGTGTCCCTGTGTGCCTCCAATCCTTTAAGTACCCAGGATGATGTGGCCGCTGCCCTGGTCCGTCAAGACCAGGTCCCGGTCTTTGCCATCAAAGGGGAAGACAGCCAAACCTATTACCAACATATCTATGGGGCCTTGGAACTAAAACCCCATTTAACCATGGATGACGGGGCGGACCTAGTCTCCACCATTCATTCCGAAAAAAGGGCCCTTTTAAAAGGTATCCTGGGAGGGACGGAAGAAACCACTACCGGTGTGATCCGCTTGCGGAGTATGGCCGAAAAAAAGGTACTGGCCTACCCGATTGTGGCCGTCAACGACGCCAAAACCAAGCATTTTTTTGATAACCGTTACGGCACCGGACAGAGCACCATCGACGGGATTATCCGGGCCACCAACCGCCTGCTGGCCGGAAGCCTCTTTGTGATTTGCGGGTATGGCTGGTGCGGAAGGGGCGTAGCCAGTCGGGCCAAAGGGATGGGGGCCAATGTGGTTATTGTCGAAGTGGATCCTTTGAAGGCCTTGGAAGCGGTGATGGACGGCTTCGGGGTGATGCCTATGGCCGAGGCGGCCAAAGTAGGAGATTTTTTTTGTACCCTGACCGGCGATATCCATGTGATTCGGAAAGAACATTTTAACCAGATGAAAAACGGAGCCATCGTGGCCAACTCCGGGCATTTTAATGTCGAACTGGATTTGAAGGGTTTGGAACAGATCAGTAAAAAACGCCGTCTCATGCGTGAGTTTGTGGAAGAGTTTACCCTGACCAATGGGAAGAAGATTAATGTCTTGGGGGAAGGACGGTTGATTAATTTGGCCGCCGCCGAAGGCCACCCTTCCAGTGTCATGGACATGAGTTTTGCTAACCAGGCCCTGTGTGCCGAATACCTGGTGCGGAAGGCCAAGGCCTTAAAGAAGACAGTTTACGGGGTCCCCCAGGAAATTGATGACGAAATCGCCCGGCTAAAGTTGGCCTCCATGGGGATCAAAATAGACAGCCTGACCCCGGAACAGAAAAAATATCTCTCTTCCTGGGAGATGGGGACGTAAGCCGGTTACCGGATAAAAACAAAAGCCGATACCGGATGCCTACCCCTTCTTCCTCTTCTCCACCCGCTCATTGATGGCGGCCTGGGCCGCGGCCAGGCGGGCGATGGGCACCCGAAAGGGTGAACAACTGACATAATCCAGCTTCAATCGTTGACAGAATTCGATGGATCGGGGTTCTCCTCCTTGTTCTCCGCAGATACCGATCTTTAAATTTTTCTTAACCTTTCTGCCCTTGTCAACGGCCAACTGCATAAAGGCCCCGACCCCGTTAATATCAATGGTGGTGAAGGGGTCGGTCTTGAGGATGCCATGTTCTTCGTAATAAGGTAAAAAACCGGCCGAGTCGTCCCTGGAGAGCCCATACACGGTTTGGGTCAAGTCATTGGTGCCGAAGGAATAAAAGTCGGCCTGGGTGGCAATTTCATCGGAGGTGATACAGGCCCGGGGAAGTTCGATCATGGTCCCTACGGTGTATTCTACCTTGATCTGATTTTTTTTCTGGACCTCCGCCGCCGTCCTGATGGTCAGTTGGCGCATCAATTCCAATTCATTGACATGCCCCACTAAAGGAATCATGATTTCAGGGATTACCTTTAATTTCTGCTTGCTGAGTTCACAGGCCGCTTCCATGATGGCCTGGACCTGCATTTCGTAGATTTCCGGAAAGGTGATCCCCAGACGGCAGCCCCGATGGCCCAGCATGGGATTGGATTCGTGGAGGGACCTGTTTTTGGCCTTCAGTTGATCGAAGGGGACCCCCATATCCTTAGCCAGGTCTTTCAGCTCCTCGTCGGTATGGGGTAAGAATTCATGCAGGGGGGGGTCCAGGAGACGGATCGTAACCGGTAATCCGTCCATGGCCTTGAAGATGGCCAGAAAGTCACCCTTTTGCATGGGTAAAAGCTTGGTCAAGGCCTTTTTCCGGCCTTCAAGGGTGTCGGAGAGGATCATCTCGCGGACCGAACGGATCCTTTCGGCATTAAAAAACATGTGTTCGGTTCGACAGAGCCCGATGCCTTCAGCCCTGAAGCCCCGGGCGATTATCGCATCCTCAGGCCGATCGGCATTGGTTCGAACTTTTAATTTTCGGTTTTGATCGGCCCATTTCATTAATTCCAAGTACCAGGGATTATTGGCCGGATCGGCCGGCAATAATTTTAACCGGCCCTCAAAGACACGGCCCCGGGACCCATCCATGGTGATCCAGTCCCCTTCCCGCAAGACCTTGTAATTGACCGATATCTTTTTGCTCTGAAGATCGATGTTGAGGGTATTGGCCCCGACTATGCAACATTTACCCCAACCCCTGGCCACCAGCGCCGCATGGCTGGTCATACCCCCTTTGGCGGTCAGGATGGCCTCGGCGGCATGCATCCCATGGACATCCTCGGGTGAGGTTTCGTTCCGGACCAGAATGACTTTTTCCCCTCTTTTCGCCCAGGCCTCGGCATCATCGGCGGTAAAGACGATCCGGCCCCTGGCCCCGCCCGGACCGGCCGGCAACCCTTTAGCCAGTTGCACGGCCCTCTTTGAAGTCTCAGGATCAACGCTGGGGTGGAGGAGCTCGTCGATCTGCTCGGGGTTAACCCGGAGCAAGGCCGTTTCCTTGCTGATCAACCTGGACCGGGCCATTTCCACGGCCATCCTGATGGCTGCCTGGCCGTTTCGCTTACCCGTTCGGGTTTGAAGCATCCAGAGCTTTCCTTCTTCAATGGTGAATTCGATATCCTGCATATCAGTATAATGATTTTCCAGGCTCTTCTGGATCTCGAATAACTGCCGGTATACGTGGGGCATCATTTCTTCAAGAGATAGAAGATGCCTGGTGTCGTCGGTCTTTCCCGCCTTATTGACCGGATTGGGAGTTCGAATGCCAGCCACAACGTCTTCCCCCTGGGCATTAGGCAGCCATTCTCCAAAGAATTTATTTTCTCCGGTGGCCGGGTTGCGGGTAAAGGCCACCCCGGTGGCTGATTCATCACCGGTGTTGCCAAAAACCATGGCCTGGACATTGACCGCCGTTCCCCAATCTTCCGGGATACCCTCGATTTTGCGGTAAGAAACAGCCCGTTTGCCCATCCAGGAATGAAAGACGGCCCCGATCCCACCCCAGAGTTGTTCGTATGGGTCATCGGGAAATTCTCGCCCTAAGTGGGTTTTGATAATCCGTTTGAATTCGTTGCACAAGACCTTAAGGTCCTCTGTTTTCAGATCCGTGTCCCGAAGGTATCTTTTCTCCTCCTTCATCAGGTCCATAAAATGCTCCAGTTGATGCCGGATCCCAGCCCCATCCAGGGGCTCAATCCCGGCGGCCTTTTCCATAACGACATCGGCATACATCACTAAAAGGCGTCGATAAGCATCGTAGACAAAGCGTTCGTTTTTGGTCCTTTTGATCATGCCGGGGATGGTCTTGGTGGTGAGGCCCACATTCAGGACGGTTTCCATCATACCCGGCATGGATCTTCTGGCACCGGAACGGACGGAAACCAATAAAGGGTTTTCCGGATCTCCAAATTTCCTCCCCATGAGTTTTTCAACCCGAACCAGGGCCGTTTCCACCTGTTTTTTCAGCTCCCGGGGATAGGTTTGGTGGTATTGATAGTAATAGGTGCAGACCTCGGTGGTTATGGTAAAACCCGGAGGCACGGGTACGCCCAGGTTGGTCATTTCCGCTAAATTGGCCCCCTTGCCGCCAAGCCAATTTTTCATGTCAGCCTTACCGTCGGCTTGACCTTTTCCAAAAAAATAGACGTATTTTTTTGTTCCGGCAGCTTTGGATGAAGAAGGTCGCTTGGCGGACTTGGCTGTTATTAACTTACTTTTTTCTTTATCGGCACTCTTTTTCATGATTCCACCTCCTGCGGATTCTTAGGTATTGCTGGAATAAAGTATTTCACTTTTCTCGCCCCTTGTACCTCGCCTCACCCATTGTGATTACCATCGAATAAGGGCGCTCCCCCAAGTCAAACCGCCTCCGAAGGCCGTTAACAAGACCAGATGCCCCTTTTGGACGGCACCGGTGCGAACGGCTTCATCAAGGGCGATGGAAACGGAAGCTGAGGAGATGTTCCCGTATTTATGGACGGTCATATAGAATTTTTCAAAAGGCACGTTCAGACGTTTGGCTACGGCCTGCAACATCCGTAAGTTGGCCTGATGGGGGATAAACCAATTGATATCTTCCAGAGTAACCCTATTGGCCTCGACGGCCTCGACGCACGAATCGGCAAAGTGTTTCACTGCCACACGGACAGAAGCACTGGCCTCGATCATCTTCAAGGTATGGAGATCCTTGTCCACGCTTTCATGAGAGATGGGCGTAGTCCTGGAGCCTCCGCCTGGCATGAGCAGGTTGGCCCCGCCAGCCCCGTCGGTATGGATATGGCTGGAAAGGATCTCGGGACCTCCGCCTTCCCGGGAGAGAAGGACGGCTCCGGCCCCGTCTCCCCAGAGAATGGCCGTGGAGCGATCCTTCCAGTTTAAGGTCCGGGTCATGATCTCCGAGGCTACTACCAGGACATTGGCAAAGGTCCCGGCCTTCAGATACTGCTCGGCGACATTCAAGGCGAAAAGAAAGCCTGAGCAGGCGGCGGTGACATCGAAGGTCACGGCCTTATCCGCTCCTAATTTGGCCTGAAGCCAATTGGCGCCGGACGGACAATGGGTATCGGGGGTAATGGTGGCCAGAATAATTAAAGGAAGGTCTTTAATTTTAAAACCGGCCATATCTAAAGCCGCTTTGGAGGCTTCCAGGGCCAGGTCCGAAGCAGCCACCTCGGGGTCGGCCACCCTTCTTTCACGAACGCCCGTTCTTTGGGCAATCCATTCGTCGGTGGTATCGAGGATCTTTTCAATGTCCCGGTTGTGTAGGACTTTTGGTGGTACATAGCTTCCCGTTCCCCGGATATAAATAGGCATTCGTGTTGCTCCTTAATGTTATCAGGAAAATATGATTTGTTAGAGATTACAAAATCATGGGATATCTGTCAACACCCTTGTGCACTAAATAAAAATTTTAGACAGGATTTACAGGCTACCAGCGGGCCTTAAATCCGCGAGTATCCATGTGGATATAAGGACACTGATGGCCCTTTATATCCTGGTCATATACCCCCAGACCTCCCACTAATCCGGTTTCTTCCTCTATCTCTTCAATGAGACTGACCATGAGCCTGATATTATCCCGGTCCTGATGGCCATTGAGGTTCATGTCCTCCTGCAAACCGGGCGGGGCCGGGGTGTCGAGAATGATATCGGCGGCATCGCCGTAAATATGCCGGCTCCATTTTGCCCCGGAAACGATTTGGTTATACCAAGGGGTCCGAAAACCGCTGAGAACGGTCAACCGGGCCTCCGGTATTCCATTTTGCCGGAGTTTTAAGGTCAACAATTCCAACTTAAGCAGCAGCGCCGGGGAAAGGGCCATATAATTGGGGAAAGGCGTTTTGAAGTGACAGATGAAATCGTTCAGGCAATAGTGCCTGGAAACCAACACCCCTTGATTTTCAGGGGTCACTTCTATAAAGCCTAAGGGGGGAAGATATTGGGAAGGGGCCGTTTGGACCGTCCTGTCCTGGGCTTCTTCCGGATTCGGGTAAAATCCCATGGGAAATTGGTCGATGAACCCATCCTTAAGCTGGGAAAAGGGGTGGAGGACAATGACCAGCAAGGGTTGCCTGGTAATCTCTTCCCATTCTTCTTCCCTTGAGTTTGGAGAAGCCGCCGTCTTGGACCATCTTTGCCGGCATTCTATCTCCAGGCTGTAAAGGCCCGGTTCTTTGGGGGCTTTCCCGGAAAAATGGTGGTTCCCCTGAACAGTCATGGCCTGGCCGTTTAACAACATCGACCAGGATTCTGTCTTTAGGCCTGACGAGATGGAGACGGGAAGATTTCGGACATGGACCAATAAGGATTCTTCCGGGAGCAGGAAGAGGGTTGGGACCAGAGGGGATACCCTTTGCCCGTTGACGATGACCTCTATCCCGGGCTCCTGGGCAAGGCGTTCTCGGGGGACTTTTTCCGGAACCGGCCGAAAGACCACCGGAGGCTTGGCACAACCCATCAGGGCGGCAAAAGGGAAGACCAACAGAAACAGGAATATCTTCGTCGAAAAAGACATCGGGACCGGTTTATGGCTATTCGAGGTTTCTTTCCTTATCGAGTTCTGATCATTAGCCTAATAGGGGATTAATAGTCAAGGCAGAATTGACACCTAAGGGCCTTCTCTCAGGATCTCGGGCAGAAAGTCCATTAATCACGAATACTCCTCAAAAGAGGCCATCCCTAAAGTATTCCGGGAAAAAGCCCCGATAAGAGGAAAAATCTGAAGTAAAGCGTCATTTCGAACAGCCGATATTCGGAATGACAAAATGGATCTTTTATTATACCATCACCGTTGATGGCTTCGTAAAAAGATCGCAAATACCCATTTTAGTCATTCCCGTGGAGACGGGAATCCAGTGTATTTAATGGGTTACTCCTGGCCTGGATTCCCGTCCTGCGCGGGAATGACGACTTTTTACCAGACCATCACTATGAGTAAGTCCGAAGAGATAATGGAAAGGAGACGAAAACGTCTTTATGGTTGAGTTTAAGGTTTCGAATGTGGAAAGGGAGATAGAGGTTTACGGCTATGATGGAATGGTAAAGAGTCATTGCCGGAACTGCCATGGAGGATGCGGGGTCCTGGTCTATGTCAAGGACGGCAAAATCGCCAGGATAGCCGGAGACCCGGATTGCCCCATCAGTCACGGCACCCTTTGCAGCAAGGGATTGGCCTCCACCCAGCTCGTTTATCACCCGGACCGGCTTGCCTATCCGCTAAAACGAAAAGGCCCCAAGGGGAGCGGAAAGTGGGAACGCATCTCCTGGGACGAGGCCCTGGATACGATTGCCGATCGGATCCTGGCCACCAAGGAAGCGTTCGGCGCCGAGTCGGTCGTCTTCGGGTACGGGACAGGCAGGGAAAATGAAGCGGTCATCTATCGGATTGCCAATCTGTTGGGATCTCCCAATGTGCTGACCGCCGGCCATTTCTGCTACGGTCCCCGAATCGCCACCAGCATCCTGACCTGCGGCACCAATCCCATCGTTGATTATGAAAATCACCCCAAGTGTCTCATGCTGTGGGGAAATAATGTGGTCATCAGTAACCCTGATTGTTACAAGGGCGAGCCTTTTTCCGTGGCCCTGGATGCCGGGGCCAAGCTGATCGTCGTTGATCCCCGGCTGACACGGGCTGCGGCCCGGGCCGACCTTTGGCTGCAACTGCGTCCGGGGACGGACACGGCCCTGGCCCTGGGTCTGGCCCGGGTCATCGTCAACGAGGGGCTCTATGACCGGGAATTTGTGGAGAACTATACCCATGGTTGGGATGAATTCGTTAAACGGGTTAACGAATATCCCCTGGAGAAGGTGGAACGGATCACCTGGGTTCCCCGGGAGAAGATCGTGCAGGCGGCCCGCCTCTTTGCCGAGACCAAGCCGGCGGCCATCCAGTGGGGGGTGGCCATCGAGCAGCAGAATACCTGCGCCGACAACGACCGGATCCTCATGTGCCTCATGGGGATCACCGGCAACATCGATAAGCCCGGCGGTCAGGTGCTTTTCAAGACACCGCCCATACACAATGTGGGCAAATTCGGGGCCCATGGGATGCTGCCGCCCGAGCAGGCGGAAAAGCGCCTGGGAGGGGACCGTTTCCGTCTGGCCGGCCGATTTGCCATCATCCAGCCCAAGGCGGTCTGGGATGCTATTCTCGACGAGAAACCTTATCCGGTCAAAATGCTCTTTTTCATCAGCTCCAATCCACTTATGACCAGGGCCAACGCCCGCGAGGTCTACCGGGCCTTGGAGAAGGTGGACTTCATGGCCGTGGCCGATTTCTTTTTGACCCCTACTGCGGAATTGGCCGACATCGTCCTGCCGGCCGCCACCTGGCTGGAGATGGACTACATCGGCGATTTCTGGAAGCGCCACGGCCGTCTCCTGCCGCGGCGCAAGGTGGTCCAGATCGGGGAATGCCGCTCGGATCACGAGATGCTCAACGACCTGGCCCACCGAATCGGCCAGGGGGCTTTTTGGTGGGACACCTTCGAGGGAGGTCTGGACTATATCCTGAAACCCATGGGTATCACCTGGCAGGAATTTAAGAAAATGGACTGCATCCGGGGAGAGGTTAAATATGAGAAATATAAAGACGCGGGATTCTCCACCCCTACCCGAAAATTCGAGCTCTTAAGCACCACCCTGGAAAAGATGGGCTATGATCCCTTGCCGCAATTCAGGGAACCGCCGGAAAGCCCGGTCAGCACACCTGAGCTCTTTGAGGCATACCCCTATATCCTGATCACCGGCGCCAGACAACCGGGATTTTTTCACACCGAAAACCGACAGGTGCCCTGGCTCAGGGAGCTCCACCCGGACCCCACCATCGAGATTCATCCGGATACGGCCGCCAAAGAAGGCATTCGAGAAGGGGACTGGGTGATCATTGAGTCTTTACGGGGCAAGGTCAGGCAACGGGCCAAACTCTTTGCCGGTACGGACCCCAGGGTAGTCGCCGCCCAGCATGCCTGGTGGTTTCCGGAAAAAAAGGACCCGGGCCACGGCTGGGACGAATCGAACATCAATATCCTAACCGACAACGCCTATGAGACCATGGACCCAGCCATGGGGGCCAGCAGCATCAGGACATTGCTGTGCAAGATCTATCCGGAGGGAAGACAAGGTGGAGGGGATCACTCATGAAAAAGTACGCGCTGGTCATTGATGAAAAGGCCTGCTGGGGCTGCAAAACCTGCGAGGTGGCCTGCAAGCAGGAAAATCAGGCCCCGAAGGGGATCAAATATATTTCCGTTTCAGAAGATGGCCCCATGATGGTCGAGGGGAAGCTTGATTTGGTCTACCGGGTCAATCTCTGCCGCCACTGCGATAGTCCGCCATGCCTGGAAGCCTGCCCCATGGAGGCGATCACCAAACGGGACGACGGCCTCGTTATTCTGGATGACGAGGCCTGCACCGGCTGCGCCGCCTGCGTCGAGGCCTGCCCCCTCGAAGTAGCCATTGACGTCGACGATCACATTGGTCGTGCTGGTGGCGTACACGCTGATCTCGCCGCTGGCGCCCGCCTGCACGATCGCGGCGTTGGCCTTGATGCGGCCATCCAGCGAGTTCAACGTGGACGCCAAAGGTTGCGGGTATCCCGCGGGCCACACTGTCAGATAGCCCAGAGATCCGTTTGGGACCACCGACACATTCATGGAATAGAGGGCTGCGGAAGGCATAGTCGCGCAGCTACCCGCGCTGGAAATGGGGAATTCCTGATGCGTGCCGCCTTGAATCGGGCCATCGCCACCGTACGCCGGCCGGGTATCGACAGCGCGACACGGCTGGGCCAGCGGGACAAACTGCTGCGCAATCAAGGGAGGACAACCCGAGAATTTTGCCGAAGCGATCCGCGTGCTCCAGTGGTAAGTCTGAGTAACCAGGTAGTACTCAGT
>CAWIRY010000153.1:0-38996 GCA_963838485.1 uncultured delta proteobacterium
GTGTCATGTCAACCTTGTTATGTCGTAAAAAGTATGATATATTATCTTCATAATCAACCGGGGAGGATTGGCTATGAAGAAATACGTCGTGACGCTTACGAAAGACGAACGAGTAACGCTTAGCGAAATTGCTTATAAGGGCAAGCACAAAACCCAAAAGATTCTGGATGCACTTATTTTGCTTGGGGCAGATGAGGGCGAATTTCAGACCAAACGTTCGACCAACGAAGAGATCGCGCGGGTGCTGAATACCAGCCTGAGAAAAATTGACCGAGTAAAGAAACGATTTGTCGAGGGAGGTTTGGATGTGGCTTTCCAAGGCCGAAAAGGAAATCGTATTAATGCTAAAAAGACCGATGGGGATTTTGAAGCCCATCTGGTTGCCTTGAGTTGCGGTGAACCTCCCGCGGGTTTCGCGAGGTGGTCTCTGCGACTGTTAGCGGATAAGATGGTCGAGCTTAACTACATTAGCAACATTTCTCATGAGGCGATACGTCGTGTATTAAAAAAAACGAAATTAAACCCTGGCAACGCAAGGGCTGGGTGATTCCACCGGAGCAAAACGGCAGCTTTGTGGCGCACATGGAAATGGTTTTGGATGTTTATAAGCGTCCGCAGGATCCAATTTATCCAGTGGTATGCATGGACGAATCTCCAAAACAGTTGATTGCTGAAACTAAAGTGCCGATCCCGGTCACACCCGGAGAGTCCGCTAAACACGATTATGAATACCGGCGTTGCGGGGTTTGCAATATTTTTATGGCCTGTGAACCCTTGGCCGGGAAACGCCTGGTCAAAATCACAGAAAGAAAGACTAAACAGGACTGGGCCTGTTTTATCGAAGAGATTGCCCAGCAATACGAAAGCGCAGAAAAGATAACCTTGGTAATGGACAATTTGAATACGCATCATGCCGGATCTCTTTACGAAGTATTTCCTCCAGACAAAGCCAAGGCCTTGTGGGACCGGTTCGAGTTTGTATATACACCCAAGCATGGAAGCTGGCTCAATATGGCCGAGATCGAATTGAACGTGCTAACCGGCCAGTGCCTGAACAGAAGAATCGATGACATCAGACTGGTTAGAAAAGAGGCGATGGCTTGGCAAAATTTCCGAAACAACAAAAATGCAAAAATCAATTGGCAATTTACAACAGAGCATGCCAGAATAAAACTATTTCGTCTTTATCCGACTTTTGATGGTTGACGTGACACTAGTTGGACGGTTAAGTCTGTTTCGGCCCAGGAACATTAATTCGGAACCTCGGGAATGAATTAAGGCCCAGAGCGTTTCTAAGGTGAATAACTTCTGGAATATAATTTCCCTGGATGCTGGGCATGGCCTTCAACCTTTCCTGTGCTTTAAATGTGCCGTTGACATTAAACACCACCATGAAATGACATCACGGTTCAAGAGCTTTTGGGGCGCTTTTCTTCTTAAAATTATTGCAATTATGAGTTAAGATGAAACAAAAGGTAGGATATGGGAGATAATTCCTAATCTGTAGGCCGTGAGTTCAAGTCTCGCCGGGGGCACCAATGAAAACAAATACTTATCAGATATTTTCCTTTTTAAACCTTATTTTTTGCTAACTTATTGCTAACAAAATTTTTCATAAGCCCTGCCGAACTAACTCCATTAATCAATCGACAATGCCAGGTTTCTATCTTTTTTCTACTTTCTAAGCATATTTATAATCAAAAAGGTTAAAGAAAATAAAAAAACCATACCCGAAAATAAAGAAAACAAGAGGATGAATGTCGTCCGGTGTTTTTTAGGGGGGGTTAAATAATCTAAATCTTTTGTCGACTGCTGAATGATTTTTTTATTAATGACCGGACTGGAGCCCAGGTAGCCAACTAATAAAGCTTGGTTGCAGAGTATATTTATTAATCGTGGATTTCTGCCGGAAAATTTTTCAATATACTTGACGGCCTCTTTAGTGAAAACCTTGTCGGCATTTCCACCGGCCACATTGGCCCGATGTTTTAAGTACTCCCAGATCTCCTCTCGATTTAATGGCTTAATCCGGCCAACCACCCCAATATTCTTTTTAACGATCCTCAGCCTGGCGGAATTCAATTTTTCCTCTAATTCAGGATGCCCAACCAACAGAATTTGAAGTGGGTTAGCTCCGGGTAAATCGGTGTTCACCAGATTTAATAAATCTAACAGGACTGCTTCATCCAGGCTTTGGGCTTCATCAATGACCACCACCACATTCTTTTCATGATAGATGCTTTGTTTCAGGTAATTTTTTAAATGGAAGTATAGAGAAGCTAACCCTTCTTTTTCTTTGAATAATGGGCCTTCCAAGTCAATTAAAAGATTCCTAAGGATGTCCTCAAACCCGAGCTTCGTTTGATAGACAAAAGACGTTTTTATTTTTTCGTCTAAATCATTTAGAAGAGCGTAGATTAAAATAGTTTTGCCGGATCCGACCTCTCCGGAAATTACGATAACCCCTTTCCTTTCTTTGACACCAGCCATCATGTCAGAGAAGGCTTTCCAGTGGCTATGTGTAAAGAACAAGAATTTTGGATCGGGCTTTAGGTTAAAGGGCTCCTCGGCAAAGCCATAATATTCACAGGCGTGCTGCAGTTCATTTAGTGGGACTTGATTTTTCATGGTGGGGGATGCTTTGTCCACTTATTTCTGTTGACGTTTTATTCCTTTATATCTTTAGTGATAAATCCTTTCCTAAATCCAAAAAATCGTTGGAAACGCCAAGGAAGAGACAGATGAGGGTCTGGCTGACCTTGCCCGTTTTTTGAAGATTCCATAATAAAAAAACCGCATTGACTTCCTCCAGACGGATTTTTCTCCTGGAATTGGCATAGCCAAGAGACAGCGTTAAATAACAAATTCTATTAATATCACTTAGAATCCCCTTGCTTCGCAAGCAGATTAATTCAGCTGCTTCCTGGGTGAAGACGTTTTTGATACTACTTCCAACTTGATTGAGTCGGAATTCAATATACTGTATGGTTTCCACCGGGGTTAATGGTCGAAGCCGGTAGCGCCCCGTTATTCGTTGCTGTAGTTGCATTAAATCATAAGATTTTAGCTTATCTTCAAAATCCGGTTGCCCAACAAAGACTTCTTGAAGCAAAAAAGGCCTTCTAGGATCCTGATTGCAGAGTAGTCTCAATTCTTCCAATATATCATTGGTTAGCGCTTGGGCCTCATCAACAATAAGCACTGAGTTTTCACCCCGGGCGGATCTTTCCAACAGGTAATTATGGAAAGTAGATACCAGGGATCCCTTATTCCTTTCTACCAACGGAAATTCTAATCCTCGGACAGCTTCCTCTAATAGTTCATTAATGTTATTGGTTGGTTGAAATATGGGAAAGGCCTTGATACTTGAGTCCAGTAGGGTTGACAACTTATTGATCAACGTCGTCTTTCCTGTTCCGGTCTCGCCGGTAAGTAAAATAAAGCCTTTCCGTTCGGTAATGACATCTACCAGGGAGTTTAATACTTCTTTATGATTTTCAGTCATGTAGAAAAACTTGGGATCATAGGAAAAGGCGAAGGGATTTTCTGAAAAATCGAAAAATTCTCTATACATAATATTTCGACACTCTCCTCCCTAACGAAGCCCCTATAAAGTGGACTTCTTAGAATTTCAGAAAGGTTTTATTTTAAAATGCATTTTTGATACCAATTCTCAATCAAAAACATTTCTCAATAATCTAAGATAGTTATAATTTCCCCTGATAGTTAAATATTTCTTCGGGTAGGGAGATTTGTACAAAAAATTGACTATGGGGGAAAAGAATCGTCAAATTTTAGCCGTGAGTTCAAACGAGATGCCGTGCAGTTGGTCACCGAGAAGGGGATGCCGGTGGGTAAGGTGGCCCGAGAGCTTGATATTCACCCCAATCTGCTTCATCAATGGAGGAGGAGTTCTTAGCCAAGCGGGGATAAAGCCTTCTACCGTTTCTCTGCTTTTCCCGATAAATAGGAAGCCAACTCTTTGAATTTTTGCGTTAAAACAGCCTTAGGATCCATAAGAGACAAGGGTTTCCCCAGATTGATAGCGGAACTGGTCTTCTGGTAATCATCAGGGATTAACCAGAAAATTTTCCGATCCAGGCTCTTCTCGGCTTCTTCCAGAGTGATCAAAGATTCTTTCTGAAAACGATTGATAATAATTTCGATCTTTTCCTTTCTTGGAAACCCCAAGTCATGAAAAATCTTCAGGAGCCTTCGGGTGTTGGACAGGCAAAGAAGATCCAAAACAGAAACAATAAACACCCTGTCTGAATTTTTTAAGATATTGAGGGAAGCGGTGTTGAGATGTTTTCCGCTGTCAATTACGATATAATCGAAGGTGGTTTGTAGGAGGTCGAGCAGCCTTTCGAGGACATCTCCTGTGGGTATGACCCCATCCAGGGTGGTGGCCGATGACAGGACGTAGATCCCCGAAGAATGCTTGGCCAAAAATCTCTTTAAAAAAGCGGAGTCCACCCGGTTGATGTTCTTGACCAGTTCTCCCCAGTTAAAAGAGAATTTCATATCCAAAAAAATGGGGACTTCCCCAAGAGGCGGGTTAATGTCCAGCAGGGCCACAGAAGGGTTGCTATCTAATCCTACTAAACTGGTGGACAGGTTTACGGCGATCGTAGTGGTTCCCACCCCCCCCTTGCTTCCCAATAAGTCAATTATCTTTCCCCTCCGACGACTGAAGGTAGATTTTAATTTTTCATCCCGATATTTTTCAAGAGCGGCTCGAACCTCATCACTTTTCAGCGGTTGAGAGAAAAATTCTTTGGCTCCCGCCCGAAAGGCCCGGATAATCAACTCCGGGTCGGTCCGGTGCGAAGTTACGAAAATATTTTTAACTTCTTCCCTTTTTAGAAAGGAGCCGTTGACTAAAAATTCTTTCTGGAATTCTTCCCCAATTTCCAAAATTAACAAGTCACAAGGGCCGGATTCCTTTGCACCCTGCAGTTTAAACCCCTCTATCAAAGAAATAATTTCTTCGAGTTCTTTTCTTGTGCTCGGATCTTTAATTTCAATCCTTGTTGATATAAAGGTTGCTATCATGATTTAAATCCCTTGGTCGTTTTTATCTTTACCAAATTAACAAATTTTTATTTTTAAGTTAAGGATTAATTATTTCACCCTCCAGGGCTTAGGGTTCGGGCTTGATAACTCCCCAGGAAGGTCTTCTAATAATTTGCTCATGGGTTAGGGATCCTTAGAATACGCTCGTCCGTATGGAGTTATTATTACAAATCTATCGAAATATCAAGCAAATTAATCGAATAGAGCTTCTTCGGTAATCGTTATCAGGTCAAAAGGTAATTTGAACCCTTTGAAGCAATCCAGAGACTGCACCCCAAGGCTAACAGTTAGTTTTTAATAGACCTGGATTGATATGGCTCAGAAAAAAAATTACTTGCTTTTTCGTTCATCCCAGTATTTTATAATTTTTCTCTAAACTTAGGATCACCTAAGAGTATTGCAACCCCTGCAATTGCTGTAATGGCAATGAGTTCTAATATTACTCTTTGAAAATCAACCACGGCAGGGGATAAAGGAGACCAAATGAATGTATAATAATTAATCGAAAACTCTTTCCCCTCGGTTACAAGTCTCCAAGGAACATAAATAGAAGTTATAGCCACAAGTAGGCAGTAAACAATTATGATAATTCTCCTTGTAGTATCCATTTTCTTTTCTCCAATTTAATAATGGGCTTGATAGATGTTTTCCGCCATTAAAATTAATGCTCGACTTTGACGATCCCCACCTTGTAGATACTCGATCACGACACCCTGTCTCCCTCGTTGTCGAGATTGGCATCGAGGTATCATGCTATTTTTTAGAATTTATTATAGACTCCGCTATCATCGGCTTTCATCTTGGTAAAAGCGTGTGGACCAGTAAAGATCCTCTGGCCGCTTCGATAAGCTGATTCGTCCTCTTTCTCGATCCATATCACTCCCGGATTATCACACAGACCACATACTAATGACGTCTCTGGGTATCCAATGGGCTTCAAGTAACCCACATATTTAATAACCCGACCTTTGGGCCAGGCATGGGTCTCTAAACATCTGGACAAAGCCATTTAGTCTCCTAAATATCTCCAGCTAATCTTCAATAAAACCGAGTTTGGTAGTGTTTATAAGTCTTAAGGCTTTCCCTTCTTCCTTATAATAAATCCGAACCTCATCTCCAGCATTCCAAGTATATTCCGGGAGGTCAAAGTATTTTTCGGGAAGGGTAAAGGTTGTCAATATCTGTTGTCTCCTGGAATAGACGGTGATCATTTTGTATTCCCGATCAATAATTGGAAAAGTTTTTGGTCTTCTTTTATCAGTATCAAAAACCAAGGGGTTTTCTATTGCAATTCCTTCTTTTTTTGTTAGGAGGGTATAATTAATGGTCTTAAATTTTTGTTCGGTAGGATCATAGATTATAATTTGATTGGTCTCGGCATTTAACTTCATTCTTAACCCAACCGTTAGGTTTAGATCAATTCGAGGGAGATCATTAAACAGGACATAAGTAACTGGCGGTAATTGGCTGTAATCGGGGGATTGGAGATCGAATTTCTTGTCTCGGATCAAAGTTATTTTCCCTTTGATTCTATCAAATGCAATTACTCTTCCTCGGTCAACTTTCTCTTTTTCCTTACAGCCGATTAAGATCAACAATGGAATAAATATCAACTCTATAATCCAACGACGGGTTTTCATATAATGACTCCCCTCCCTCTATCCCTTTGAAAGCAGGCCCTTGAGGTCGGGATTCTCTCCCTCAATGGCTCGCATAGCGTCGTTGATAGCCTGCCCGATATTTGCTTCCTCGGACTTCTTTAGAAAATTTTGGAAACGAGCGATTTCGGGAAGATAGAGAACACCCCTTGCTTGAAAGTCGGATTTCCCAATCTGTCGGCGTCCAGATTCTTTGCCTTCTAATTCCTTCTGGGCAACCTCATGGTCTGCATACCTCAAAAAATGAGTCCCAAAACAAGGACGGCATACTCTGAGGATTTAAGCTTTAAGTTCGCTCGCATTTTGTTTCCACCGGCTACTCAAATGACCCGGTGATGATGGAATATGAACGGTACGGGTTCAAAGACGCTATGGCCAAGCCTTACCAGATCAGCGAGCTGAACGATACCCTCTCCAAAATTATCGGAATCGATCAGACCGGGGCTGGACAGAACTAAACAAAAATATTTGAAATTTAAATAAATAAGACCTGATGGTCTGGTTAAAAGTCGTCATTCCCGCGCAGGCGGGAATCCAGGCCAGGTGTAACCAATTAAAACACTGGATTCCCGTTTCCACGGGAATGACTAAAATGGGTGCTTACGGACTCTTTACGAGTTCATCAGACCTAATTATATGGTCATTCCCAAATTTCCTTTTTTAGGAGCCTGTGACGGGAATATTTCAAGGATGAATTGGTCTTCAAATGGTTGTTTGCCGAAGAA
Source organism: uncultured delta proteobacterium (assembly GCA_963838485.1). Classification (GTDB taxonomy): domain Bacteria; phylum Desulfobacterota; class RBG-13-43-22; order RBG-13-43-22; family RBG-13-43-22; genus RBG-13-43-22. Next base: position 7,460 of record CAWIRY010000153.1, read on the forward strand.
ACGGGGGGAAACCCGAACTTCTCCCTAAGCCGCTGATTGACTACCTCCGGCACAAGTCCATCGATATTCCCCCCCAAACAGGCTGCTTCTTTAATGATGGTTGAACTAATATAAAACCATTTATAATCGGTCATCATAAAAACCGTCTGGACTTTCCGGCTCAGCTTACGATTCATCAAGGCCATCTGGAACTCGTATTCAAAATCCGACAAGGCCCGGAGACCTCTTAAAACAATATTGGTTTGCTGCCGCTGGACGTACTCCACCAACAGCCCTTGGAAATGATCAATCTGAATCCGGGGGTAATCTTTCAGAACCAGTTTTAGGATGTCTAATCGCTCTTCCAGGGTGAATAATGGCCTCTTCTCCGGATTAATGGCGATAGCCACAATGATTTTATCAAAGATTTGGAGACTTCGGCGAAGCAAACTGAGATGCCCGTTTGTGATGGGATCAAAAGATCCCGGATAGATAGCCACACGATCCATTTCGTTTTTCTACCTTTTCAGGGATTTATAAAAAGACACTCTGGTCTTTCCGTATTGGCGCTGATCCTCTATCCCCCATTCCCCCACCTGTTTGGGTATGAGCTCCTTTAAATCATGTTCCAGGACCAGAATCCCCTTCTCCTCCAGGATGGGAAGGGATAAAAGAGAGGGGATCATTAAATTACACCACCCTTGTCCATAAGGAGGATCCATAAAAATAAGATCGAAAGGACCGTCGACCTTGTTTAAAAATTTCGTCCCTCGTGAAAGGTCTCGTTGGATTACCTGGGACCTTTCTTCCATTTTTAAAAGACCGATATTTTTCCGGAGACAATCAACGGCCACCCGGGAAAAATCCACAAAAAGGGCTGCACCGCCCCAACGGCTTAAGGCCTCCAATCCCAAGGCCCCGCTCCCGGCAAAAAGGTCGGCCACCCTTAAAAAAGGACCACCAGGCCCCAAGATATTAAATATGGCTTCCCGCACCTGATCTTGAGTGGGGCGGGTCTGCCTGCCTTTAAAGGAAGATAATCGGCGCCCTTTGCATTGTCCGGCAATAATCCTCATGGAAGATGTGACGGCCGACTTTCTTTATTATCCCTTCTGAGTCCATATTTCAGCAATCTGGACGGCGTTGGTGGCCGCCCCTTTGCGGATATTGTCGGCCACGACCCACAGGGCGATCCCTTTTTCATGGGAAATATCTTCCCGGATCCGGCCGACAAAAACCTCATCCTTCCCTTCGGCCATCAAAGGCATGGGGTAAATCTTGTTGGCCACATCATCGACCACCACGACTCCCCGTGCGTTTCGGAGGAGCTCTTTAACTTCCTGGGGGGTGATCTTTTTATCGGTTTCAATATAAACAGCCTCCGAGTGACCGTAAAAAACAGGGACCCGGACCGTTGTAGCTGAAACCCTGATGAAATCGTCTTCCAGAATCTTTCGGGTTTCGTTGACCATCTTCATCTCTTCCTTGGTATAATCGTTTTCCAGAAAGACATCGATATGGGGCAGACAGTTATAGGCAATCTGATAAGGATAGACCTTACTTTCCGGTTGCCTGCCCTCCAGCAGATCTCTAATTTGATTTTGTAATTCAAAGATCGCTTTTTGACCGGTTCCGGATACGGCCTGGTAAGTAGAAACAATAATCCGTTTGATCCGGACGTGCTCATGGATCGGCTTTAAGGCCACCACCATCTGGATGGTCGAACAATTCGGGTTGGCGATAATTCCGGGGCCGCTGACGATACGATGGGGATTGCATTCAGGCACCACTAAAGGGATGGCGGGGTCCATGCGAAAGGCGCTGGAATTGTCAATCACTACGCATCCGGCCTGGACCGCCTGGGGAGCGAACTTCAGGCTGGTGGAGGCCCCGGCTGAAAACAAGGCGATCTCCACGTCTTTAAAAGAACCCTCCTTCAATTCTTCAACCGGGACCTGTTTCCCTTTAAAAGGCAGGGTCTTGCCTACGGAACGGACCGAGGCCAAGAACTTGATGTTTTTCACTGGAAAATCCCTTTCTTCCAGACATCGAAACATCTGATTCCCCACTGCGCCCGTAGCACCCACTACCGCTACATTCCATGTTCTACTCATTAGTTTACCTCTCTATAATACAAAAATACCGTTCGTCGTTCGGCGAAACCCATTTTCATACTTCGTGACGCCTCACAGAGACATGGTGGCTTAATACACGAAAATAGGGCTTAAGGGTTTTAATTTCAATGCCTTTCACTTGAATCCTTGCCCCCTGGTCCCCTTCAAGCCTGTTATAAATACGACACCACCAAATCTCCGACTTGTTGGGTGGTAAACCCCATTTTCCCGGCAGTAAGATTTTTGATATTATTCTTGACCACCGATCGGATGGCCTTTTCCACTCTTTGGGCGGCCCCTTCCAGACCTAAATGGGCCAGCATCATTTGGACAGCCCCTATGGCCGCCAAAGGATTGATGATATTTTTCCCCGTATATTTGGGGGCCGAGCCGCCGATAGGCTCAAACATGGACACCCCATGAGGATTGATGTTTCCACCGGCGGCAATGCCCATCCCTCCCTGGATCATGGCCCCCAAATCGGTAATGATATCCCCGAACATATTATCAGTGACGATCACATCAAACCATTCCGGATTTTTGATCATCCACATACAGACGGCATCCACATGGGCGTAATCAATGGTCACTTCGGGAAATTCCTTGGCCACCTCGTGGAAAGTCCGCTCCCAGAGATCAAAGGCAAAAGTCAAGACATTGGTCTTCCCACACAAGGTCAGTTTACCCTTTTTCTTTCTTTGACGGCAGAATTCAAAGGCGTACCGGATGCAGCGTTCCACCCCTTTACGGGTATTGATGGACTCTTGGATGGCCACTTCATCGAGAGTCCCTTTTTTCAGGAACCCCCCTGCCCCGGCATAAAGGCCTTCGGTATTCTCTCGAATCACCACAAAATCAATTTCCGCCGGCCCCTTATTTTTTAAAGGGGTGTCCGCCCCGGGGTAGAGAATAACTGGTCGCAGGTTGATATACAGATCCAGTTCAAAACGCAGTTTTAAGAGGAGCCCCTTTTCCAGAATACCCGGTTTTACCCCTGGATGACCGATGGCCCCAAGATAAATGGCATTTACTTTCTTGAATTCTTCCAAAACCGAGTCCGGCAGGATTTCTCCGGTCTTTAAATAACGCTCTCCCCCCAAATCAAAAGGGATGGCATTAAAGGTCAGTCTCTCCTTGCGGCCCACGGCCTTGAGCACCTTCAACCCTTCGGCCACCACCTCCGGCCCGGTCCCGTCTCCCGGAATGACCGCTATCTGATAAGTTCTTTTCATGGTTTTCCCTTATGCCTTTGATTTTTTACCTCGAACCTTGGGCCTTGTACCTTGAACCTTTTTTTTGATATGGACGATCAGCCCTCCGTCATCAATCAATTCCTGCATAAAAGGGGGGATGGGTTCGGCCTGAAATTTTTTCTTGAGGGTTCGGTCTTCAATCAAGCCGGTTCCCGCATCAACCCGCACGACATCTCCCTCTTTGATGTTCCTGGCGGCCTCCGGTGATTCAAATATGGGGAGGCCCATATTGAAGGCATTTCGATAAAAAATCCGGGCGAAGCTTTCGGCTATGACGCAGGAAATGCCGGCGGCCTTGATGGCTATGGGGGCGTGCTCCCTGGAAGAACCACTGCCGAAATTTCTTCCGGCGACGATCATATCGCCCTTCCGGACCTTCTTGACAAAATCAGGATCGGCATCTTCCATACAATGGCCGCCCAATTCTTTGGGGTCCGACGAAGTTAAGTAGCGAGCCGGTATGATGACATCGGTATCGATATGGTCTCCGAACTTCCAGACCCGACCGGTATATTTCATTTTTTACCCCTTTTCTTCGTAACACCTGAATCTATTTCTGACAGGTACCCCTGACGGAAGGGATTTTTTTCTCCGAACTCCGAACATTATTTTCTCTTATCCTTGGCAAAGCCTCCACAGGCCCGATTACGCCTAATACAGCCGAAGCAGCGGCAATGGCCGGACCGGCTAAGTAGACTTCACTTTCCGGGTGACCCATACGGCCCACAAAATTCCGATTGGTGGTGGCGATGGCCCGTTCCCCTTTGGCCAAAATCCCCATATAGCCCCCCAGACAAGGTCCGCAGGTCGGGGTACTGACCACCCCCCCGGCCTTTAAAAAAATATTCAGTAGCCCTTCGGACATGGCCTGTTGATAAATCCAGGGAGTAGCCGGGATAATAATCAACCGTACGCCCTTGGCCACATGACGGCCTTTCAATACCTTGCCGGCAATACGCAAGTCCTCCAGCCGGCCGTTGGTACAAGAGCCTATGACCGCTTGATCGATGGGCACTTTTCCCACCTTGGATATGGGCCGGGTATTTTCCGGCAGATGGGGAAAGGCTACCTGGGGTTCTATATCCTTCAGATCATAGGTGCGGGTTTCCTTATACTGGGCATCCCGATCCGATTGGTAGATCTTCCCTTTTTTCTTGGACCGTTCCCGGACATAGGCCATGGTTATTTCATCGGGCTCAAAGATACCGTTCTTGGCCCCGGCCTCGACGGCCATATTGGCCATGGTGAAACGGTCGGCCATGGAAAGAAAGGTCAGGGCCGGACCGCTGAATTCCATGGCCTGATAACGGGCCCCATCCACCCCGAGGTCCCCGATGGTATAAAGGATCAGATCCTTGCCGGAGACCCAGGGTTTAAGTTCTCCTTGGTAAACCAGTTTTATGGTCTCAGGGATTTTTAACCAGGTCCGGCCGGTGATCATGGCCGCCCCCAGGTCCGTGCTTCCCACACCGCTGGCAAAGGCCCCTAAGGCCCCATAAGTGCAGGTGTGACTGTCGGCCCCGATAACCAGGTCGCCGGACAGGACCAGCCCTTTTTCCGGAAGCAAGGCATGTTCAACCCCCATCTCCCCCAATTCAAAAAAATGGGGCAGTTTTTGCTTTTGAGCAAAGAGACGCATCTTCCGGCATTGTTCGGCAGCCGCTATATCCTTGTTGGGCACGAAATGATCCGGAACCAGGACCACCTTTTTTGGGTCAAAGACCTTTTTGCCGCCGGCCTTATGAAAAACCTCTATGGCGATGGGCGCGGTGATGTCATTGGCCAGGGCCAAATCCACCTTGGCTTCAATCAATTGGCCGGGATGAACCGTTTTCAACCCGGCATGGGCCGCCAATATTTTTTCCGTGATGGTTTGGGACATAATACAACCCCTTAGAATTCAGAAGCCAGTAGCCAGAATCCAGCATAATGAATTCATCTTTTCATTCTGGATTCTGAATTCTGAATTCTTTTTTTAGGAAAGCCTCTTAATCGGATTCTTTTTTAAGTATTCCAATCGATTCAGGGCGTTTAAATAGGCCTTGGCGCTGGCCGTTATGATGTCGGAATCCGAACCCTTGCCCAAGACGACCTTGCCTTCTTGCTCGATTCGGACGTTGACCTGCCCTTGGGCATCCATACCGCCGGTGATGGCGTTGACCGAAAAACTTAAAAGTTTGCAAACCTTGGTGCAGGTCCGGATAATTTTATTGATGGTATTGAAAGTGGCATCAATCGGACCAACTCCGAAACCGGCCTTCTGGATGATTTCTCCGTTGACCTCTATCTTAACGGTGGCCGTGGGCACAGCCATATTTCCGCTGATCACACTCAAGTAAACCAGTTTATAGGTGTCGGGAATCATCAGGATCTCATCGGCGATCAGGGCCTCGATGTCTTCATTGACCACTTCCTTTTTCTTGTCCGCCAGGTCCTTGAATCTTTCAAAAACCTTTTTCAAATCTTCCGGACTCAAGACATAGCCCAACTCCTTAAGCCGTTCCTGAAAGGCATGACGGCCGGAATGTTTTCCCAAAACCAAAACGCTTTGATCCAGGCCGACATCCTTGGGGGTCATGATCTCATAAGTGGTCCTCTTTTTAAGCACCCCATCCTGATGGATCCCGGATTCGTGGGCAAAGGCATTGGCTCCCACGACGGCCTTATTAACCGGAATCACCAGACCGGTTATGCGGCTGACTAATCGACTGGTGGAATAGATCTGCCGTTTCTCAATATCGGTAAAGTACGGCATTCGATCCCTTCGGGTATGAAGGGCCATCACCAGTTCTTCCAGCGAGGTGTTTCCGGCCCGTTCTCCAATCCCGTTGATGGTCACTTCAGCCTGCCGGACCCCGTTCTGAATAGCCGACAACGTATTGGCCACGGCCAGCCCCAGGTCATTGTGGCAATGGACGCTCCAGATAACCCGGTCGTCCGCCGATACCCCTTCCTGGACAAGGCGAATCATTTCCCCGAATTCTTCGGGCAAGGCATAACCTACGGTATCGGGGATATTGATGATAGTTGCCCCGGCCTTGACGGCCGCCTGGACCGCCTGGATCAGAAAAGGCAGATCCGTCCGGGAACCGTCTTCAGCCGAAAACTCAACATTGGTGGTATACCGCCTGGCATGAGAAATCGCCTTTTGAATGATCTCCAGCACCTCTCTGCGGGTCTTACGCAGTTTATATTTTAAGTGCAGATCCGAAGTGGCGATAAAGATATGCAGCCGGGGGTTGGCCCCTGCTTTTACTGCCTCCCAGGCCCGATCGATATCCGACTTTTCGGTCCTGGACAAGGCGGTAACGGTCAACCCTCGAACCTCTTTGGCGATCAGGGCCACGGCCTCGAAGTCGCCCTGTGAGGCCACGGGAAAACCGGCTTCAATGATATCCACCTTTAGTTTTTCCAATTGCCGGGCCAACCGAAGTTTTTCAGCCTTATTCATGCTGGCCCCGGGAGATTGTTCCCCGTCTCTTAATGTCGTGTCAAATATAATAATACGCTCAGCCATTTTCCTTAATTCTCGATTCTCGTTACTTGATGCTGGATATTTTGTTTTCGGTGATGATCTAAACAAAATCCGGTATCGAGCATCCAGTATCCGATTTTAAACCGTTCTTTCAACAGGTTCAGGGGCAGGAATCGGTTTCTTTTTCAATTTATATAAGGCCAGGATCGGACCGGAGAGCACATATCCCAGGATTCCCACGGCCAGCATGACAAAGGGCTCTATGGCCACCAGAACAAATATCAGAACCGCCGCCACCAGAAAGTTAAAAGAGCGCCGCTCCGCCAATTTCAACCCCTTAAAGCTGGGATAGGGAATATTGCTGACCATCAGAAAGGACAAGACATAGATCATGATCAACACCGTCAGGTAACCGGTCGATCCCGTCCCACCGATCTGATAGACAAACAAGATGGTTGCCGCGACGATGCTGGCCGCTGCCGGAATGGGCAGGCCGACAAAATATCGATTCTCCGCATGCCCGGCGTGAACATTAAATCGGGCTAATCGCAGGGCCCCGCAAACCACATAAAGAAAGGCGGCCATCCAGCCAAATCGATCGAAGGGTTTTAAGGCCCACAGAAAAACCAATACGCCCGGGGCCAGTCCGAAGGCGATCAGGTCGCTTAAGGAATCATACTGCAGGCCGAAGGCGCTGGTCGTTCTGGTAATCCGGGCGATGCGGCCGTCCATGCCGTCTAAGACGGCGGCGATCAGAACCGAAAGGGCGGCCTGGTGGAAATTGCCGGCAATGGCACTAATCACCGCATAAAACCCGCAAAAAAGACTGGCCGTGGTGATCAGGTTGGGGAGCACATAAATGCCTCTTCTCCGTTCCTTCCGTTTTTTATTCCTGTGATGTTGAATCCTCATGGCAATTCTCCCATAATGGTTAACCCGGCCTTGACCTTATCTCCCCGTTTGATCCGAAGTCGGGCGGAAAGGGGTAGATAAAGATCCACCCTTGACCCAAATTGGATCAGACCGAAACGCGCTCCTTGTTTTACCGTCTCACCTTCCTTGACCCAACAGACAATCCTTCGGGCAAGCAAACCGGCAATCTGAACGAAAGTGATCTCATAGCCTTCGCCGGTCCTAAGGAGCAAGGCGTTTTGTTCGTTTTCGGACGAGGCCTGTTCTTTATTGGCCGAATAGAATTTACCGGCCCGATAAAATACTTTTTCAATTCTGCCGCTCATTGGGATTCGATTAATATGACAGTTAAAAATTGTCATAAAAATACTGATCTTTATCGATCTTCCCGTTGAAAAAGGGGTTTTCTCCTCTTCCTCAATCAAAAGGACCTTGCCGTCGGCCGGGGCCAATACGGCCCTTTCCCCCTGAAGGAACTCCCGTTCGGGATCCCGAAAAAAAGAAGATACAAACAAGGTAAAAAGAAGGGCCACCCCCCAACCTATTGGAAGGCCCAGCCAGATAAAAAGGGCGGCTCCGGCCAAGCCCACGGCAATAAATGGAACCCCTTGACGGGCTATCGGAATAGGCATAAAAAATGGTTCAAGGCCTTGAACCTTAAACCTTGAACCTGCCATTCTTTCTCTTTTAAATAATCGAGGTCTGCTTCCCGATCATAAAAGATTTTCATCTTTTTCCTTCTCCGGGTGTCTCTGCCGTAACGGTTTTTTCCCTTTTTAACGAGCCCTCTTTCTTGCTCCTGGCCATGGCAATGGTTCCGGTCCGGGCGATTTCCTTGATCCCGAGATGGGTGAGCAAATCTAAAATGGCCTTGATCTTCCCTTCATTGCCGGTAACTTCGATGGTATAAAATTGGGGGCTTACATCGACCACTTTACAGCGGAAGATATCCACGATCCTCAAGATTTCGGCCCGGGTTTGGGCCTCGGCCCGGACCTTGATCAAGGCCATTTCCCTTTCAACGAATTCGGTATCGGTAAAGTCCATGACCTTGATCACATTGACCAGCTTATTGAGCTGTTTGGTTATCTGCTCGACAATCTGATCGCTTCCACGGGTTACCAAGGTAATGCGGGAAACCAAGGGATCCATGGTTTCAGCCACACACAGGCTTTCGATATTAAAGCCCCGGCCGCTGAATAGACCCGTAACGCGTGACAAGACCCCTGGTTCGTTATCCACCAATACGGAAAGGGTATGTTTTTGATCCTGATGGTTTTCCATAACTCAGCATAGAGATCAAGGGTTCGAGTAAACCATGTTTTTCACTTGAATCCTAGAATCCTTGACCCCTTGAATCCTTATCTTTTAGATTACACCAACAACATCTCGGTCATGGCCTTCCCGGCCGGGACCATGGGGGAGACGCATTCTTCAGCGCTTACTCTGAAATCGATAATCACCGGGCCTTTAATGGACAAGGCCTTTTCGATTACTGGTCCCACTTCTTCGGGTCGCGCGGCCCTGAGTCCGGCAGCCCCATAGGCTTCGGCCAATTTTACAAAATCGGGGTTTCCCCTAAGGAAGGTCTGGGCATACCGTTTTCCATAAAAAAGCTCCTGAAATTGACGAACCATGCCCAAATAACCGTTATTTAAAATGGCGATCTTCACCGGCAGTTGATTGGCCACGACAGTGGCCATTTCCTGGATGTTCATCTGGATGCTGCCGTCCCCGGCGATATCAAAGACGATCCGGTCCGGACAGGCCACCTGAGCCCCTATGGCGGCCGGAAAACCATAGCCCATGACCCCCAGCCCACCAGAAGTAATAAAGGAGTTGGGCTGGTCGAAATGATAATATTGGGCGGCCCACATCTGGTTCTGACCCACCTCCGTGGCAATGATGGCCTTCCCTTTGGTCAGCTCATAGATCTTCTCGACCACATACTGGGGTTTGATTTCATCTTTTCCCTGTTCGTAGCTTAAAGGATGGGTTTCCTTCCATTCCTTGATCTGGTCCAGCCAGGGTTGACGCATCTTAGGCCAATCCTGTTTCCCGGGTTTTTGGAGCAGTTGATTCAATTTGTTTAAGGCGTCTTGACAATCCCCGACGATGGGGATCTCAACCGAAACATTCTTTCGAATCGAGGTGGGATCAATGTCGATATGGATGATCCTGGCTTCCGGAGCGAACAAGTCGACTTTTCCGGTTACCCGGTCATCAAAACGGGCCCCCACGGCAATCAGAAGATCGCAATGGGCCACGGACATATTGGCCCAATAAGTCCCGTGCATACCCAACATCCCCAACCAAAGGGGATGCCTGCCCGGAAAGGCACCCAACCCCATCAGGGTGGTCGTAACCGGAATCATCAAGGCCTCGGCCAAGGTCTTCAATTCCAGAGAAGAACCGGAGGTAATGACCCCTCCGCCGGCATAAATAACCGGCCTCTTGGCCTTTAAGGTCATGGCCGCTGCTTTTTCGATTTGTCTTGGATGGGCGCTATAAGTCGGCCGATAACTGCGTAATTCTATTTTTTTGGGATACTTAAATTCAGTTTTGTCATGAAGTACGTCTTTAGGTAAATCCACCAGGACCGGCCCCGGTCGGCCGGAACGGGCCAAATAGAAGGCTTCCTTGATGACCTGGGCCAGATCGTCGACCTTTTTAACCAAATAATTGTGCTTGGTGCAAGGGCGGGTAATGCCGACGATATCCACTTCCTGAAAGGCATCGTTGCCTATTAAAGGAGTCGGGACCTGACCGGTAAAAACAACTATCGGAATGGAATCCATAAAAGCCGAGGCGATTCCGGTTACCGTATTGGTGGCCCCCGGCCCGGAAGTCACCAGACAGACCCCAACCTTGCCTGAAGTTCGGGCATACCCATCGGCCATGTGGACAGCCCCCTGCTCATGACGCACCAGATAGTGGCGGATGGGGCTTTTTTCCAAATAGTCATAAACATCCATAATGGCTGCGCCGGGGTACCCAAAAATAGAGGTAACCCCTTCCTGGATCAAGCTTTCAACCACTATTTCGGCTCCACTTAATTTCAAGCCTTTTACCCCCTGGCCCGATGTTCTCTTAAGATCTGGTCTATCCGATCCCGGCCGGCCAATTTCAATTTTTGAAGCCTTTTCTTTTCCCGGTTTTCCTCATCGGAAAGGTACAGCCTTTTGTTGAATTCTTCCAACTGGGCCTCAAATTCTTTGTGTTCTTTCACCAACTTTCCAAGTTCTTCATTTTCAGGAATCAGTTGGTTGATTAATTCTTCGTCTTTTTTCTCCATAAGCTACTCCAGATAGGATTTAGAGAATATTAGAATATCCTCGTGGGTTTGTCAAATACAAAGAATAGGTGTAACTGGTTAATTAAAATCTAAAATAGTTTGAAAGTTTATCAAAATGAGGTAAAATTGATGTTCAAAAGAAAATCTATCCAGCCGGAGGTCTGTCTATGAAGTGGGTCGAGGCGTCTACGGAAAAAGGGGTCCGAATCTTAAAATTAAATCGGGGAGTGACCAATCCTTTGAATGGAGAAGTGGTGGAGGAACTCGGCAGCTATATCCGGGAAGTCAAGGACAGTAAAGAAATAACAGCCATAGTGATCACCAGCGCCAATGAAAAATTCTTCTCTTTAGGCTTTGACATCCCTGATCTGTATCCGATGGAACCCCAGGGCTTTAAAGATTTTTTCACCTCCTTCAATCAACTCTGTCTGGACCTATATGTCCTTCCCAAGCCGACTGTGGCCGCCCTGAGCGGTCATGCCATTGCCGGGGGTTTTATATTGGCCTCCTGCTGTGACTATCGTTTTATGAGCCAAGGGAAAAAATTTTGCGCCCTCAACGAAATCAACCTGGGGGTGCCAGTGCCCTATCTGTCGGACCTTATTTTGCGGCAATTGGTCGGGGATCGGAAGGCAACGGAGATGTTGTATTTCGGAAAGATGTATCCCGGCCGAAGAAGCCCTGGGGATGGGGATTGTGGATGCCCTTTTTCCTCCGGAGCGTCTCCTCGCCGAATCCCAGGCCAAGGCAGGGGAATTAGGGAATCTTCCGGCCGAAGCCTTTGGAGCGATCAAGGCTAACCGGACCGGAGAGGTGGCTGAAAAGATCCGCCGCCGTTTGGATGAAGATATAAGGCTGTTCTTAAAATTCTGGTACAATGAAGAGGCCCGGGAAAGACTTAAGGAGGCCATTAAGAAATTTTAAGATGGGTTCAAGGTACAAGGTTTAAGGTCTAATACAAAAATAAAGTTCGGAGTTTAAAGAAAGGATTCCATTTCCCCTGGACTTTAGACCTTGTGCCTTGTACCTTGCACTTTGTACCTAAAAAAGAGGAGGACTTTCATGGAATTCAAAATCGGACCGACCGTCTTTTTCTTGGAAGAAGGCGACATCACCCGACAGGAAACCGAGGCCATTGTCAATGCCGCCAATTCCCTTTTGGCCGGTGGCGGCGGGGTTGACGGGGCTATTCACCGGGCCGGAGGACCGGCCATCATGGAAGAATGCCGTCGGATCGGTAGCTGCCCTACCGGACAGGCGGTGATCACCACCGGAGGCAACCTCCAGGCCAAATACGTCATTCACACCGTAGGACCTATTTATCAGGACGGGAACAGGGGGGAGGCCCGGCTTTTGGCCAGTGCTTACCGGGAAAGCTTGAAACTGGCCCATAAAAAGGGAATCCGGTCCGTGGCCTTCCCTTCTTTGAGCACCGGCGCCTACGGATATCCGCTGGAAGAGGCCACCCGTATCGCCGTCAAGACCGTAACGGATTATATTCGAGAAAATCAGGTCTTCGAGCGGGTCGGCTTTGTCCTCTTTGGAAGAAAGGCTTATGATGTTTATTATAAGGCGGTGGGGAAGGAACTGGAATTCGGGCAATAGGAAATCAACCCTGGTTTAATCCTGAACTCTTTACGCTTCTGCCCGCTTCCAACACTAAATCCCGATATAGGGCCGCCGCTTTTTGAGCTTCCGGAAGATTCCATAATTCCTCTAAAGAATATCGCATCTTTCTCGACCAGTTGGGATGTTCAGTGACGGTTCCCGGCAGATTCATCTGCTCCTTCTCTTTGAAAAGATCTTCCTGAATCAAGACCGCCAATTTTGCCTTGGTGTCCATCAGAAAAGACAACACGGCCCGGTGAAGTTCTTCGGTCAAAACCGGCTCCACCTGGGCATGAAGGGCAAGGGCTTCTCCCTCGGAAAGAAAACCCAGGGCTTGAAGTCGGTCGATAATCCTGCGCCTTTCATTAATCCGATCGATCATGGCCAGGCGAAATTGTTCTTCATTCGGGAAAAGGCCCAATTCTTTTCGAAGGATAAGATCCCCCATACTCCAGAATCCGGCCAATGTTGGCAGGTCATGGGTGGTGATCGAGGCCAGGGCCAATTCAGGATAGGTCTCCGGTGACCGTAAGTTTCCTCCTTCCTCTTTTTCAAAGTAAAACAACCGATAAGAAAAAATACCAAATTTTTGAAGACGCTCTCTTAGCTGGTCCGGAAGGGTACCCAGGTCTTCGCCGATAACCAGGGTTTTATTTCGGATGCTTTCCAAAGCCAAAACCTGAATGAGCTCATCAAAAGGATATTCGACATAAGCCCCATCTTTGGGTGACTGGCCTTCTACTATCCAATAGAGACGAGCAAGCCTCAAGATGTGATCGATCCGCAAGGCCCCCCCGGGATGGCTGTTTTTCCTTATATCCAAGGCAAAGAATCGATAACCATCCTGACGATTTTTCCCCCCATGGGGAGGATAAAACCCCCAATCCTGCCCTTTCGGCGAAAAATCATCGGGTGGCGAACCGACCTTGACGCCGGGAACAGTAAACCCCGGCCAGGCCCAGGCATCCGCCCCCCAGGGATCAATGCCCAAGGCCAAATCGTGATAGAGACCAATCTCCGCCCCTGATTTTATGGCCTGCTCTTGCACTTCCGACAGTTGTACTTCTACTTGCCATTGGAGATATTTATGGAACAAGACCTCCTGCCAGTGCTCTTGCCGAAAGGCCCGGACTTCAGGAGAAGCAGGGTCCTGAAAAGGTAAAGGCCACTGTTCCCAGGTTGGGACCATCGGATCTATTCGCCGAAAATGGTCTTCTATGGCGCAATAGACCGCAAACCGGTCCAATAGGTTCCCTTCCTGGTCCATATAAGCCATGAATTCTTTTTGACGCCGGGTCTCCTGTCCGGCCCTCTTCCAATGGCCTTCTAAAAAAACCGGGAAAAGGACCTCCAGTATTTTTCGTTTCAGGTCATGTACTTTTTCAAACTGGACTTTCCCCGACCCCTTAAGTTCGTTCAACAATTGTTGAGTCTCCGGGGCCATGACCATCTTCCAGGCCTTGGTGGAGTCATTGAATTCTTCCATTTCGGGGATATTTAAGTAAATGGGATTCCGATAAAAACGACTGGAGGGGTAATAAGGGCTGATATTGTAAGGCTCTTTATTTGAAAGGAAGTGCAACGGTAAAAGGCCGATAACCTCTACCCGCAAGGATTCGATCGCCCAGCGCACCAATTCTTTAAGGTCACCAAAGTCCCCTATCCCCCAATTATGCCCGGAACGAAGGCCGGCCAGGGAGACCATCAATCCGGCCCTCTTGCCCTTTCCTTTAAGCACTGACGGAAGATAACACTGGTCAGGGCAGACAATCAGTTTAATGGACTGATCAAAGCGACGGCCGGCTTGTCTTAGGGTAAGATAAAAATGATGATAGCCTAAGGGCAGTCCCTCGGGAAAAGGAAGGCTGCCTCTCAGATAAAGGACCCCATCGACCTCCGTGGCCTCTTTAAAGGTAAGGTGCTGAAGGGAAAAAGCCTCACTCCCTTTTCGGCCCTCTTCTTCGTGGATGGTTAAGTAAACGTGAATATCTTCAGGAAGCCGGCTCCGATCCAGTTCCGGATTTACCGGGAACTGAAAGATCAGCTCTTTCGGCGGGGCATTGATCGAGACGATCGACACGGGCTCGGTCAGGGATCTCCACTCCAGACTTTCCCCGGCCTGGATTGTCTTTTTCACCTCCGCTAAATTCTCCACATCACATCCCATGGCCGACAAAATCTTCCTTTTGGTTTCTGATGAAATGGAATGAACGTTTCCCCAATTATCCCGGAATTCCTGTTCAATGCCTTTTCGTTGGGCTAACCGGTTTACCAATTCCAGCGTGTCTTCAGGATTATTCATCGAATCAGATTAACCTTTCCTTCCTCATCTACCCGGAGGTTGAAGTCATACCCTCCTTTTTGCATAAGCTGTTTTAACAATTCAATCCCCTGTCGGGTCTCGTCGAGCTCGGGGATACCCCCATTAATCAATTTTACCGGAATCAATCGGCCCTCTAAAAATTGACCTGTTTCCGAATCAAGTTTGACCTTCAGAATCACACTGACTCCATTAGGCCCCTTCAGATTAAACATCCCGTAAGTCAAAAAATTGCCCAAGCTATAGGCGATCAATTTCCCCTTGTAAACCTCCAAGGCCCTTAGCACATGGGGACCATGACCGAGAACCAGGTCCGCCCCGGCATCAACCACCCCCCGGGAAAAAAGGATGACATTGCCCCTGTTTTCCCCAAGAAATAGTTCATTTTCATTGACGACTAAGAGGGCGGATTTTCCTTCGGCACCGCCATGAAAGGAAACAATCACCAGATCATGGTTCTCTTTTAATTTAGCGACTATTTCTTTGGCCTTTTCTATTTCCGATATTGAAAAAGAGTAGGTGGAAGAAAGATAGGAAAATCCGACCAAGGCTATTTTTTTTCTTTTCATGTTTAATTCCACGATGGCCTTACCCCCCAAGGGGGCCATTCCTAAGGTCCCCAGGGTCTCCAGGGTCCTTTTTATGCCCTCGGCCCCAAAATCCCAAGTGTGGTTGTTGGCTATATTTAAGACAGTAAATCCGGCCTGCTTGAGATATCGGCCATAGCGGGTCGGGGTTTTAAATTCAAAGCAATAACGCAAATTTTCCCCCCGACACTTAATGGATTCTCCTTCGTCCGATAAGGGTCCTTCCAGGTTTCCAAAAATAATATCTCCGCCATTCAGGTATTGGCTTACGTTCTTAAATAAATCGTGGCCGTCCTCGGGAGGAAGTACCCCCCCTTGCCCGGTAGATCCCATCATAATGTCTCCTACGGCAATGACAGATAGAATATCCCCGGCAAAGGCGTTTTGGCCAACAGATCCCCAGACCAATATCATTAATAATAAGAAATAGATCCAGTGATTAAATTTCATCCGTTCATTCTCTTAGGCCTATTCGTTTTGATATAAACCTTCCTGCCCCATGGGGTGTCAGGAATCATGAAAGCGGGTTTCTTTATTCCGAAATCCGAAATCTAAAATCCAAATTTATACATATACACCAGAACCCTGTCATTTGAAACGTCAAAAACCGGGGAAGGCACCTCAAACCCTAATCAATCCACCCCACCTCTTGCCGAAGAAATAAATAGTGAAGCGGGGCAGAGATTACGGAATCCTTGACAATTGTTTTGGAAAATTATAAAAATCAAGGTATTGATTTTTCTATCTCTCTTCTGGGTGCGGTGCTATCTTGAATTCACTTGACAGGCCAGCCTTTAAAGGGCCGATCTTATTTTTAGGTTCGGGAACCTATCTGGGTTATATCCCCTTGGCCTCGGGCACTTTCGGAACCCTCTGGGGTCTGCCTATTTATTACGGGCTTTCGGCTTTATCTATTTGGCACCAAACTTTCATCATTATCGGGTCCATCTGCCTGGCCATATTTATAGCCGGCTCGGCCGAGAAAATCTTGGGCGGCAAAGACCCTTCCCAGGTGGTGATCGACGAAATAGTCGGTTACATGACGGCCATGGTCGGAATATCCTTCTCATGGACCGGTGCGATCTTAGGTTTTTTTATCTTTCGGGTCATGGATATCTGCAAACCTTATCCAATTCGAAAGATCGATCAAAATCTGCCCGGGGGTTGGGGAATAATTCTGGATGATGTCCTGGCCGGGGTTTATAGCCAAATTATCATTCGGGTCTTGGTTTATTATAGGATTTTATAATGGGACTAAAAATTGAAATCATCGGCATAGGCAATGAATTGATAACCGGCCGGGTGATGGACAAAAATGCCGGATATGCCGCCGCCAGGCTGCATTCCTTCGGCTTTGAAGTAAGGCGGATCGTTTTAATCGGGGATCAACCCAAGACCATCTGTTCGGCCTTGAGACAGGCTGAAAAAAAGGCCGATGCCGTCATCGTGACCGGCGGCCTCGGAGGAACCACGGATGATATTACCATAGATGCGGCCTGTCGGACCTTCCACCGGGCCCTGGTTTTAAATCAGGGGCTCCAGTTTCAGATTAAAAAATTTTTGGCCAGGAACGCCATCCCCTGGGACCCCCTCTTTGAAAAAATGGCCTGGCTGCCCGAAGGGGCGGAACTTTTCCACCCCCGCCCCAAGGCCTGCGGTTTTAGAATGATTGAAAAAGGGAAACCCTTTTTTTTCCTGCCCGGCGTACCGGGGGAGATGCGGAGGTTCTTGGATCGTCAGATTATCCCCTATCTGATCCAACAATTTCCCGGTCAGGAGATCATCCGGCAAAGGGTCTATAAAATTTTTGGTTTATTGGAGCCGGAGATCAATGAGAGATTAAAGGATTTAGAAAAACAATTTGAATCTCTCCGGTTGGGGTTTTATCCCAATTTCCCCGAACATCACCTGACCGTCTCCGTCCGGGCCGAGAAGGCCCGATGGGCCGACCGGCTCTTGGATACCATTGAAAAGGTGGTGGAAGAACGGCTGTCCGGTTATCTGGTTTCCAAAGAGGGCCAGACCCTGGAAGAAGTAATCGGAGATTTATTAGTCCAACAAAATAAGTTCCTTTCCGTGGCCGAATCCTGCACCGGGGGGTTGATCGGCCATCGCCTTACCGGTGTTCCGGGAAGCTCGAAATATTTCGATCGGGGAGTCATTGTTTACAGCAACCGTGCCAAGACAGACCTTCTTGACATTCCCCAAAGGACCCTATCCCGCTACGGGGCGGTCAGCGAAAAAACCGCCCTCTTAATGGCTGAGAATATTCGGGAAAAAAGCGGATCGGATTTGGGATTGGCCGTTACCGGAATAGCCGGTCCGGGAGGGGGAACAGCCGAAAAACCGGTCGGCACGGTCTGGATCGCCCTTTCCATGGCCCTGGGTGTCAAAGCAGGACATTTTCTCTTTGTGGGGCGACGAGAACAAATCAAAATAATTTCCGCCTATACCGCTTTAAATTGGGTCAGGAGAGTACTCTTAGATGATACGTTCCTTTTTGGCGATAGAATTTCCTGAAAGCCTGAAAGAAATCATTGCCGATTATCTTAAGGACCTGAAGCAGGTCCCTTCAAAGATTAAGTGGGTCTCACCAGGCCAGTCCCATCTGACCCTGAAGTTTTTTGGCTCCATTTCAGAGGAATTGGTTGAGAAGATCTCCCGGACCCTCTTAAAGGCCCTTATTGAATGTCCCTGGATTCAGCTAAGCCTGAAAGGGATAGGCGCTTTTCCAAACCTGTTTAGGCCCAGGGTGATCTGGGCCGGGTTGAAGGGGGAGACTGAAATCCTTCAGGAAGTTTACCAGTCCATTGAACAGGCCCTGGTTCCCCTGGGAATCCCCAAAGAAGACCGGCCTTTTCATCCCCATTTGACCCTGGGAAGAAACAAGCTGAAGGAAGTAAACGAACCCCTTTATCGCCTGATGACCCAATGGTCAAAAGGAGAGTCCGAGCCTTTTGTCGTTAAAGAGGTGACTCTTTTCCGAAGTGATTTAAAACCGACGGGGCCGGTTTATACCCAATTAGGGGTATTTCCGCTGACACAAAAATGATAGTCTCGCAAAAACTTGTCATTCCCGCGCAGAGCCTGTCCTCGACCCGATCGGGGACGGGAATCCAGGTCATGCATAACTAATTAAAAATACTGGATTCCCGTTTTCACGGGAATGACCAGAATTGGATTTCAATGACTTTCTTTACAGAATTATTAAAAACAACAACTATAATTTCCAAATCTAAGGGAGGCATTATGAAACCAAACGGTGACAAAGGCGGAGACAAAGGCCGGGCCGTGGAAATGGCCATGAGTCAAATTGAGAAGCAATTCGGAAAAGGCTCCATTATGCGTTTGGGCGCAGAGGCTTTAACCGCCGATATCCCCTTTATCCCCACAGGGTCTTTATCCCTGGACATTGCCACCGGCATCGGCGGTATTCCCCGCGGCAGGATCACGGAAATCTACGGCCCCGAATCTTCCGGCAAGACCACCTTGGCCTTGCATGCCATCGCCGAGGCTCAAAACAGGGGCGGAATGGCCGCCTTTATCGATGCCGAACATGCCCTGGATATTATTTACGCCAATAAATTAGGGGTGAATTGCGATGACTTGCTGGTCTCCCAGCCCGATAACGGAGAACAGGCCCTGGAGATCGTTGAAATACTGGTCCGCAGCGGGGCGATGGATATCGTGGTGGTCGATTCAGTTGCGGCCTTAGTCCCCAGGGCAGAAATCGAAGGGGAAATGGGAGATGCCCATATGGGGCTTCAGGCCCGGCTCATGTCCCAGGCCCTTAGAAAGCTGACGGGGACCATCAGCAAGACCCACACTTCCCTGGTTTTTATCAACCAGATCCGGATGAAGATCGGAGTCATGTTCGGCAATCCCGAAACGACCACCGGTGGGAATGCCTTAAAGTTCTATGCCTCCCTGCGTTTGGATATACGAAAAGTCGGCACGCTGAAAGACGGGCAGGAAATAGTCGGCACCCGAACCAAAGTCAAGGTGGTCAAAAACAAAATCGCCCCTCCGTTTAAAGAGGCCGAATTTGATATCCTCTACGGAGAAGGGATCTCCAAAGAGGGAGACATATTGGACCTGGGAGTCGCCCACGATATCGTAGAGAAGAGCGGCACCTGGTATTCTTTCGCCGGCAATCGCATCGGTCAGGGCCGAGACAATGCCAGACTTTATCTTAAGGAACACCCGGAGGCCTTGGCCGAGATTGAAACCAAAGTAAAACAGACCTATGGGTTGATCAAAGAACCACAACAATAACTAAAATTCGAGGGTCCGAGGATTCAAGGATTCAAGTGAAAAGCTTAAGAAGTTTAATAAACCTAATCCTTGAACCATGGAATCCTTGGACTTTTTTTTCAGAAAGGATAGACATTGAAAACCGGTAAAGAGATACGGCAGACCTTTTTGGACTACTTCAGAGATCAAGGACATGAAGTCATTAAGAGCAGTCCCTTAATCCCTCGGAATGATCCAACCCTGCTCTTTACCAATGCCGGAATGGTTCCTTTCAAAAGGGTTTTTCTTGGGGAAGAACAAAGGGAGTATTCCCGGGCCGTTTCCAGCCAAAAATGCGTTCGAGCCGGCGGAAAGCATAACGACCTGGAAAATGTAGGCCGAACTACCCGTCATCATACCTTCTTTGAGATGTTAGGCAATTTTTCTTTCGGCGATTATTTTAAAACCGAGGCCATCGATCTGGCATGGAATCTCTTGATCAAGGTCTTTAATCTTCCGTCGGAAAGACTTTATGTCTCCGTATACGAAAAAGACGATGAAGCCTATCAAATATGGCTTCAAAAAATCGGACTTCCGGAAGAAAAGATCGTCCATTTGGGGGGAAAGGATAATTTCTGGTCCATGGGGGATACCGGCCCCTGCGGTCCCTGTTCGGAAATCCTCATCGACCAGGGACCCGAGCTTGGCTGTGATCGGCCGGATTGCGCCCCAGGGTGCGATTGTGACCGTTACTTGGAAATCTGGAACCTGGTTTTTATGCAGTTTAATCGCGACGTGAATGGTCTTTTATTGCCTTTACCCAAGCCGAGCATTGATACCGGCATGGGTCTGGAGCGTATCACCGCCGTCATCCAGGGAGTCCCCAACAATTTCCGGACCGATCTATTTCGGCCCATTATTCTGGCCATCGAAACCCTTTCCGGGGCCCGGATGGGACAAAAAAGAAGAAACCGATGTGGCCATCAAGGTTATTGCCGATCACAGCCGGGCCCTGGCTTTTTTATTAGCCGATGGGGCCATCCCTTCCAATGAAGGACGGGGTTATGTGGTCCGTCGGATATTGCGGCGGGCGGCCCGTTTCGGCAAAGTCTTAGGGATCGACAAACCCTTTTTGTATGGCCTGGCCCGGGTTGTAGCCGAGGTGATGTCCGATACCTTTCCCGAGGTTAAGGAACAAATCTCTTTCACCTCCCAGGTCATTCAGAAGGAAGAAGAGCGGTTTTTGGAGACCTTGGATTATGGATTAAACCTCCTTAACGATGAAATAGATCGGCTCCGGCAAAAAAAGGAAAAGGTTTTATCGGGGTCTTTGGCCTTTAAATTATATGATACTTATGGATTCCCTTTGGATATCATACAGGATGTGATCCGGAACCATAATTTAAGTATTGACGAAGAAGGTTTCCAACTCCAGATGCAGAGACAACGGGAGATGTCCCGGCAAGCCTGGAAAGGAAGCGGTGAGCGGGAATTCCAGGAAGGCTACAAAAACCTGATGGCCAGGGGTCTGAAAAATGAATTCATCGGCTATACTACCTTGGAGAAACAGTCCCAAATTCTGGCTTTGATTCAGGATGGAAAAGAAATCAACCGGGCCGAAGGGCCTCAGGAAATAGAATTGGCCGTGGCCGAAACCCCTTTTTATGCCGATTCCGGGGGGCAGGCCGGGGATCAGGGAAACATTACTTCCGACCAGGGCTGGCTCTCCGTGGAAACCACCTTTGCCCTGCCGAATGGTTTAATCCTCCATCGCGGACGTCTGCAGGGCACCCTATCTAAAGGAGACCGGGTAATCCTTTCGGTTTCCAAAGACTGGCGAACCCCTACGGCCAACAACCATACCGCCACCCACCTGCTCCATGGGGCCTTACGCCGCATCCTGGGAGAACAGGTCAAGCAGGCAGGATCGTTGGTAACTCCCCAGAGACTACGTTTTGATTTTACCCATTATTCGGCCCTGTCTCTTCAAGAACTCCAGGCCGTGGAAGATCTGGTTAATGAGCAGATTCAACGAAATCTTCTGGTGGACACCCGGGTCATGGATTATAAAGAGGCCAAAGCCACCGGGGCCATGGCCCTCTTTGAAGAACGATACGGTGACCGAGTTCGCCTGGTACGAATCGGAGATTTCAGTCAGGAATTATGCGGAGGGACTCATACCTCTCGAACCGGGGATTTGGGATTTTTTAAAATCCTGACCGAAGGAAGTGTGGCTTCCGGAGTTAGACGGATTGAAGCGGTTACCGGAAAGGAGGCTATAAAAACCATTCATCAGACTGAAGAGCGATTGAAGGCCTTGGGGGAATTGTTGAAGGTGGGGCCTGAAGACCTGGTTAGTCGAATTGAAAAACTCCTGGCCCAACAAAAAGAATTGGAGCGAACCATCAACCGAATGAATCAATCGCTCCTTGCCGGAGGGGGTTTTGAAAAAATATTGGCAGGCACCCAAGTCATCCAAGGGATTAAAGTCCTTTCCTCCCCTGTCCCGATAGGAGAAGCCAAAGAACTTAGAGATACAGCCGATTCTCTCCGTGACCGTCTTGGATCGGGGATCGTCGTCCTTGGAGGGGTTAAAGAGGATAAGGTCATTTTGGTGACCGTGGTCTCCAAAGACCTGACTCGTAAATTTCAGGCCGGGAAGATCATCAAAAGGATCGCTAAGGCCCTGGGTGGGGACGGAGGAGGAAGGCCGGACATGGCCCAAGCCGGCGGTAATCAACCCGATTTGCTGGAATCAACCTTGGCCCAGGTTTATGAATGGATTGGGGAGGAAGAGGGCTCTGATAAAGGATAGAAGAAGGTTTCAGCGATCAGTTCTCAGAAAAACCCTTAAAAAATGTCTTATGCTGACTGCTGTTTGCTGATGGCTGTTCGCCAATTTTTTAGCTTTTGGATTATCCATTTTTGAGGGTTTGGTAGATTCGATCGGAGAGATAGCGGATGACCGCGCTCTTTTTCTTGCCCCAGGCCCCATTGGAGGGACGGCTTTTATTTTCGATAATGACAGAAAGGGCATAATCACATCCGGAATTCAGGCCCTTTTGATAGACAATACCACAGTCGCCGTTTAACCCGCGAACATAGCCGGTCTTGTCGGCTACGGCCACCCCATCTTGTTTTATTTGGAGGGTTTTGATCCGATCATGGATGTTTTTCTGTAAGATATCATTCATTTTCTGGGAATATTGGGGACTGATCAATTTCTGTTCATACAACAATCGATAAAACCGGGTGGTGTCGGCCACTGAAGTCCGGTTTTCATATGTTTTTCCTCCTTCAGGAATCAACTCCCGAAGGGTGGTACCGGAGAACCCTAATTTACGGGTCAAGGCGTTAATCACCATTATTCCCTTATGGGCATCTCCCTTTCCCAGAACATGAATCAAATGATTGGTAGCCTCGTTATCACTTATGGCGATCATGCGATATAAGTAATGTTCTATTTCAGTGGTTTCCTGGAGTTCCTGACGGGAAATGGCCTCATAGACCGCCAACAAGACATAAACCTTGATCAAGCTGGCTGCATTTCGGATTACGTTCCCATTAATGTCCGCCAGCATTTTTTTTGCATTCAGATCGTAGACCTGGAGGGAAATCTCGTCGCCCGGTAAGAGGCGTCGGATCGCCTTGAGGTGGATAATCTCATTCTCGACCATATCTTGGAGGGAACCGCCTTCTTCACTTTCGGGTTGTTGTACGGGCAACTCGACCGAACGGTCTTTTTCTTCAACCAAAGGGACAGTCTCCCGAAACAAATCAGCCCTTCTCTTTTTTTTAATTGAGTACTTTTTTTTCTTTTTTTTCTTATGGAGGGGGCGTTTGGTTTTCTTTTTTTTGGTCTTCTTATTATTTTTGGTCTTCTTATGAACGTGAACGACCTTTTTTGTTCTCATAACTGGCCCATCACCATCCTGGGCTGCCTGGAGGGGAAAGCTACAAAAGATGAAAAGAAACAGGACCAAAGAATTAATGAAATTTTTCGTAAAAAGTGTCATAAAGGTAACTTAAGAAATTTTTTGTTTTCTTGTCAAGAAATATCGGACCTCCGTCTTTTAACTTATTAAAAATAAAATAATTTTTTTTGCCGGTGAATTATGAAAATGAAGCCCTCTTCTATCCCGGGTTCCTGGGTGGAGATCAATCTTGCTGATCTTAAAGAGAATTTTCAATCCATCCGGAAAAGACTGACCTCTTCTACCAAAATCATGGCCGTGGTTAAAGCCGATGCCTATGGTCACGGTCTGATTGCCATAGCCAGGGAACTGGTTCGTCTCGGGGTGCCGGCCCTGGGAGTCGGTTCGGTCGAGGAAGGAATCGTGGTCCGTGAAAAGGTCAGTGCCACTATTCCGGTGGTCCTATTGCTGGGTTGTTTTGAGGAAGAAAGTGCGGCCTGTCTTCACTACCGATTGACGCCGGTCCTCTACTCTCTGGAAGTGGCGCAAAAGCTTCACCGGGCCGCCAAACTGAGGAAGACCCATATTCCGGTCCATCTCAAGATCGATACCGGCATGGGCCGTTTAGGGGTCCCCTGGTCGGAATTCGAAGAATTCTTTCAAAAAATTTTGCTATTAAATGGTCTAAAAGTAACCGGTTTGACCTCTCACTTCGGCCAAGCCGACGAGAAAGAACGATCTTATAATCAATTGCAATGGAAACGATTTGCCGCGGTTCTGGAAAAGGTTCATCAAGCCGGAATCGAGTTGACCGAAAAACACATGGCCAATAGCGCCGCCCTGCTCAATTATAAACAAAGCCACCTCCAATATATACGACCCGGTATTTTACTTTTTGGGTGCAACCCGACAGTCTCCCCCTCAGGCACCCGACCCTTCAAAGTAAAACCGGTCATGACCCTGAAAAGCCGCATCCTGCAAGTCAAACAGATCCCGGCAGGAGTTGAAGTCAGTTATGGGGGAACTTATATTACTGCCAAGGCCGAAAATGTCGCTGTCATCCCGGTCGGTTACGCCAATGGCTATCCTAGAATTTTATCCAACCGGGGGGAAGTCTTAATAAGGGGACGTCGTTTTCCGATCATCGGCCGGGTCTGCATGAACCTGGTTATCGTTCGGGTGGATTCCGCCATTGGATGTCAAGCAGGCGAGGAGGTTGTTCTTATGGGAAGTCAAGGACGGGAGTCCATCACCGTCGATGAACTGGCCCAAAAAGCGGAAACCATCCCCTATGAACTCTTTTGCCTCTTAGGCAGGCTGAATCCCAGAAAATATTTAGGGAATTGACTTAAGTTGAAAATAAAGTTATAAAGATAAATTTGTTTATGTCTAATTATTGCATTAAGTCGTCCCTTAGAGAGACAAAACCAGGTGCGCAGTCAACTTATAAAAATAATACAAGAAGCGATCAAAGGAATTCCGGGCTCTTCACCGGAAGCCCGTCTTTTGAATATACCCGTCATCCTATCCGTCCCTAAAAATGAAGGATACGGGGATTATGCCACCAATCTGGCCATGCTTCTGGCTAAAGAAATGAAACAGTCACCAATGAAGATAGCCGAATCATTAGCCGGGCGTATTCCGGCCGGGCCCGAATGGCTGGAGAAAATCGAGGTAGTCAAACCGGGGTTTATCAATTTTTTCTTAAAAGATCAAGCCATCCAGGCTGTTCTCCCAATCATTATCGAACAGAAAGAGGTCTTCGGTCAAAGCCGATGGGGAGAGGGGCAAAAGGTCCAAATAGAATTTGTCAGCGCCAATCCCACCGGTCCCTTGCATATAGGGCACGGTCGGGGCGCCGCTCTCGGCGGGGTCTTGACCAATTTATTAAAGGCTACCGGCCATGATGTATTCACCGAATATTATTTGAATGATCTCGGCACTCAAATGGAAACCCTGGGGCGTTCCATTGAAGCCCGGTTTAAAGAACTCCAAGGGGAATCCTTCCCTTTCCCGAAAAACGGCTATAAAGGTGATTATATAAAAGACATTGCCGCTGAAATAAAGAAGGAAATTGCTTCTGGGCCCTTGAAGGAGTCCGCCCTGGACGTGCCTTTTTTTTCCCGATATGGCCGGACGGCCATCTTAAAAGAGATTCAGGAAGACCTGAAAATCTTCGGAATCCATTTCGATTCCTGGTTCAGCGAAGCCAGTTTGGTCGATCAGGGACTGGTTGAGGTCCTGTTGCGAAAAATGAAAGACGAAGGTCTTTTGTACCAAGAGGGAGGGGCCCTCTGGTTTAGGAGTAAAGACTTCGGAGACGAAAAAGATCGGGTGGTTATACGAGCCAATAATGCCCTGACCTATTTCGCCTCAGACATGGCCTATCACCTCCGGAAATTCGGCCAAGGCTATCAACGCTTGATCGATATTTGGGGAGCCGACCATCATGGCTATGTACCCCGGTTGAAGGCCGCCCTCCGGAGCTTAGGGAAAGACCCGAATTCCTTGACCGTTATTCTGGTTCAACTGGTTACCTTGATCCGGGAGGGAAAACCGGTGACCATGTCCACCCGGGCCGGAGAATTCATCACCTTAAGAGAAGTCCTGGACGAAGTGGGCAAGGATGCCGCCCGCTATATCTTTCTGACCAGGCGTTCGGACAGTCCTTTGGATTTTGATTTGGACCTGGCCAAAAAGCAGAGCAACGAAAATCCCGTCTATTATGTCCAGTATGCCCATGCCCGGGTGTGCAGCGTTTTAGGCGTAGCCAGGTCCCAGGGGATTAATATTGAAGACCTGGATTTAAAAACCATCCACCGATTGACCTTGCCTGAAGAAAGAAGGCTCTTAAAACACCTGATGGAATATCCGGAAGAGGTCGGTCAGGCAGCTATGAAGTTGGAACCCCACCGCCTCCCTTTTTACTTGGCCGAGTTAGCAGCCCAGTTCCATTACTATTATAATCAACACCGGATAATACAAGATGACCGCGAGCTGAGTCAGGCCCGTTTGATCCTGTCAAAAGTGGTGGGAATAGTAATAAAAAATGCTTTGAGTTTGTTGGGTGTTTCCGCTCCCCAAAAAATGTGAGGACAATGAAACCACAACCCTATAATCGAAAGAAACGGTTTTTTTTCGAACTGAGCAGGCCCCAGATGCTCTTCAGTATAGCCGGAGCCCTTTTTATATTGTCCTGGGTCTTTATTCTGGGAATCTTCGTCGGCCGTGGTTATGTTTCAGACACCATAACCCAGACCTTTAGTGATCAAATCCAGAAGCTCCAACAGGAGAAAAAGGCCCTTATGGATAAATATCTGGCTCAGGAAAAAAAGGGTGATATTCCCTCGGAGGAAATTCTCAAACCTCAACTGGATTTTTATGACAAGCTATCCCAAAAGGATGCCGGGAATACCCAACTGACCGTTCCTAAACCGACCCCGAAACCCGCCTCGGGAGAAGAGAAAACCAAAACAGCCCCAAAACCCGCTCCAGTGGAAGCCAAAAAGGAATCCAAAGGTCCTCAACCGGAAAGCAAGGTTTCCAAGGGGGCCCAAGAATCTTCTGGCGAGCCCGGTGGCTTTACGGTGCAAATAGCCTCTTATCGGGAAGAGGTCACGGCTCGGTATAGTGTTAAACAATTACAGGGAAAAGGATATCCGGCTGTTTTAAGAGCTAAAGAGATCCCCCAGAAAGGTGGGAAATGGTTCCGAGTTCAGATTGGTCCCCTTAAAACCAAAGAGGAGGCCGAAAAAATAGTTAAGAAGTTGAGACATGATGGATTCCAGGCCGTGATGCTGGGAAAAAATCCATGAAAGGATTCAAATAAACGAAGGTCCAAGGTGGAAGGTTTGAGGTTTGAGGTTCAACAAACCTTATACCGTGTACCATGAACCTTAACCCATATCATGATCCGTAAAGCCACCATGAAGGATGTCAAACCGGTTCAAAAATTATTGGAGCACTATGCTCAGAATGGATTACTCCTGCCTCGTTCTCTCAGCGAATTGTACGGGTATTTGAGGGATTATTATGTCTTTGTCCCCCACGGAGAAGAAGAACTTTGCGCCACCTGTGCCTTGCATCTGTGCTGGGAAGATTTGGCCGAAATCAAATCCTTGGCCGTTGACGAAAATCATACCCGCCAGGGGATAGGGACCCGATTAGTGGAAGCCTGTATTTCCGAGGCCATTACCTTGGGTCTTTATAAGATATTCGCCCTGACTTATCGGGTTGATTTTTTTAAAAAGATCGGATTTAAGGAGGTTGATAAGAGTCTGTTACCTCATAAAATCTGGTCCGACTGTTTAAAGTGCGTAAAATTTCCGGAATGTGATGAAGTGGCCGTACTTCTGGAAATATAATAAAAAAACGGTTTAAGGTCCAAGGTTCAGGGTTCAAGGTAAGAACTAAAAGCTTAAGTCTTATCCTTCCGCCTTGCACCTTGAACCTTATACCTTGCACCTTTTTTAAGAAAGGCATTATGCTTAGTAATTTAATCAAAAAAGTAGTGGGGACCAAGAATGACCGGGAACTGGATCGCCTGGCCCCCATAGTTGATCGTATTAATGACTTGGAGCGGGATATGCGTAATTTAAGTGATGCCCAACTCCAAAACAAAACCGTCCAATTTAAGGAACAATTGTCCCAGGGGGCTCCCCTGGACGATCTCCTTCCAGAGGCCTTTGCAGTGGTACGGGAGGCCGCGGTCCGGGTGTTGGGGATGCGCCCTTTTGATGTCCAGGTCATCGGAGGAATGGTCCTCCATGAAGGCAAGATCGCCGAGATGAAAACCGGTGAAGGAAAGACCCTGGCCGCCACTCTGCCCGTCTACCTGAACGCCTTGACGGGTGAAGGGGTTCACGTGGTGACGGTCAATGATTACCTGGCCCGCCGGGACAGCGAATGGATGGGCGGGATCTATCGTTTCTTGGGCCTTTCCGTGGGAGTCATTGTCCACGATCAGGATAAGGAAGGGCGAAGGACCGCCTACGGCTCCGATGTGACCTATGGGACCAACAATGAATTCGGGTTTGACTATTTGCGGGACAACATGGAGTTTTCACTTTCCGATTATGTCCAACGGCCCTTTAATTACGGCATCGTGGACGAAGTGGACAGTATCCTGATCGATGAAGCCCGCACCCCCTTGATTATTTCAGGTTCGGCGGAAAAATCGACCCGCATGTATTATGACATCAACCAAATTATTCCCCGGCTCCACAAAGAAAAAGATTATACCATTGAAGAAAAGACCAGAACCGTAGCCTTAACCGAGGCCGGGATTGCCCATGCTGAAAAATTATTGAAGGTGGATAATCTCTACGATCCCCGCCATATGCTTTTGGTCCATCATATCAACCAGGCCCTCAAGGCCCATACCTTGTTTAAAAGGGATGTGGACTATATCGTCAAAGAAGGCGAGGTCATCATTGTCGATGAATTCACCGGACGGCTGATGCCGGGCCGGCGATACAGCGAAGGACTTCACCAGGCCTTGGAAGCCAAAGAAGGGGTGCGCATCGAAAGTGAGAACCAGACCCTGGCCACCATCACCTTTCAGAACTATTTTCGCATGTATAAGAAATTGGGAGGGATGACCGGAACGGCCGACACCGAGGCCCCGGAATTTAAAAAAATTTACAACCTGGACGTGATGGTCATCCCTACCCACAAGAAAATGATCCGGGAAGATTTTCCGGATGTGATATATCGAAATGAACAGGAAAAATTCCAGGCCATCGTTGAAGAGATTAAACGACTGCACACCAAAGGGCAACCGGTCCTGGTGGGGACGATCTCCATTGATAAATCGGAACGACTTGCCAAGGTACTTGCCCGGGACGGGATCAAACATTCGGTCCTGAATGCCAAAAACCATCAATTGGAGGCCGAGATCGTCTCCCAGGCCGGACAAAAAGGGGTAGTTACCATCTCCACAAATATGGCCGGGAGGGGGACCGATATCGTCCTGGGTGAAGGAGTAACCCTGCTGGGAGGGCTCCATATCCTGGGCACGGAGCGCCATGAATCCAGGCGTATTGACAATCAACTCCGGGGCCGTTCCGGCCGGCAAGGGGACCCAGGCAGTTCCCGGTTTTATCTCTCCCTCGAGGACGACCTGCTGCGCATCTTCGGCTCCGACCGCATCTCCGGGCTTATGGGAAAGATGGGCATGGAAGAAGGGGAGCCCATAGAACACTCCCTGATTTCCAAGGCCATCGAAAATGCCCAGCGCCGGGTGGAAGGACACAACTTCGAGATCAGAAAGCATCTCATAGAATATGATGATGTGATGAATCAACATCGGGAGGTGGTTTATGGTCAGAGGCGTAAGGTCCTGGAAGGCAAAGATTTAAGGGAAATGATCCGGGAAATGACTGAAGACCTCGTTGATGGGATTACGGACATCTTTGTGAGCGAAAAAATTTCCCCGGAAGAATGGGACCTTAAAGCTCTGACCGACAAACTCTTCCAACAGTTTTCCGTAAAAATTTCCTTGGAGGGAGGAGAAAATTTGCCTGAGCCGGAGGCTTTAAAAGAACAGGTCCAGGAGCAGGTCTGGTCCCACTATCTAAAAAAAGTGGAAACCATAGGATCGGAAGTTATGGCCTCCCTGGAACAGATGGTCATGCTGGAGACCATCGATAACACTTGGAAAGATCATCTACTGAGCATGGATCATCTGAAAGAAGGTATCGGACTGAGGGGCTATGGGCAACGGGATCCCTTGCGGGAATATCAACGGGAAGGCTATGAAATGTTCGTAGACATGATCGAACGAGTCAAAGAACAGACCATCGCCAACCTTTTTCGGCTCCAGTTGGCCCGGGAAGAGGACCTCCAACCCATGATCGAACGACCGGAAAAGCCCATGTTCTTCAGTCATGGCGAAGAGGGAAGTCCTGCACCCAAAAAAAGAGAAGGAAAGAAGGTAGGCAGAAATGATCCCTGTCCCTGCGGGAGTGGAAAAAAATATAAAAGGTGCTGCGGGCAAAAATAAATCTTTTTGTGTCCCGGGTTTTGTAGCGGCGGCCACCTCGGCTGAAATCAAAAAGGGGGCGTTGCGTCCTGATTTGGGTTTGATTGTTTCCCAAGTGCCGGCCGTAGCCTCGGCGGTCTTTACCCGTAATCTGGTCAAGGCCATACCGATACAGATCGACCTGAAAATGATTGTCAGTAAAGAAGGCCGGGGTGTCCTGGTCAACAGCGGCAATGCCAATGCCTGCACCGGAAGGGCCGGGCTTAGAGAAACCCAAAAGTTATCCCTTCAAGTCTCTCAGGCCTTATCCATCCCCGACTCACAGCTCTTTCTGGCCTCCACCGGGGTGATCGGCAAGAGACTGCCCATATCTCGTATGAGTAAGGCCATCCCCGGTCTGATTAAAAAATTGTCTCCCCGGGGACTGTCGGATGTTGCCGAAGCCATCATGACCACAGACACCTTTCCCAAGCTCCTTTCCAAAGAAATCCGGATCAATAAGAACAGGGTCCATATGGTAGGCCTGGCCAAGGGGGCCGGCATGATCCACCCCGATATGGCCACCATGCTCTGTTTTGTGCTGACTGACCTGGCCGTCTCCCCTGCCCTGCTCGATCGACTTTTAAAGAGGGCCATTGACCAATCCTTTAACCGGATTACGGTCGATGGGGACACCAGCACCAACGATATGGTCCTTATCCTGGCTAACGGTCTGGCCGGGAATCCGTTGTTGGAAGATCACAAGAGTGCGGGTGCCCGGATCTTTGGGCGGGCCTTGGATGGGCTTTTGCTGAACCTGGCCAAGATGATCGTCAGAGACGGGGAAGGGGCCACCAAGGCCGTGACCCTTCAAATAAAAGGGGCC
>CAWIRY010000154.1:0-19361 GCA_963838485.1 uncultured delta proteobacterium
GGTAAACACTCAACATCTCCCCCTCAAAAAGGGGAAGGGCGGCAACCGGCAAACGAGGAAGCTTTGTATATTTAACTGCCTTTAAGGGCTCAAGCTTATAATGCATCCGTTCGTGTTCGGTAGGATCTGATCGGCCAACTGGAATAAGAATCATGGGTAGTTGGGGAACATGCGGCACGAACCCCCAGATCAATCGCCCCCTTTTTAATCCGGGGGTGTTGTCCTCCTCCCACCACTTATCTACGAAGGCTTGAATGGTATCCTCAGGGTACATCAGGTACCCCGCGAGCAGGTGATTTCCAAATATCTTCCGAAAAAGATATTTCACCCTCCTGTTCCTGAATGGGCTCTCCTGCCAGACTGTCCAACCATCTTACCCCTTCAAAAAAAACCTCGTCGTAACGGGGGAGCTTTGACACTACTATTTGTTGTTTTTGCAATTTCTTTTCTGCCAGCTTGGCCTGGATTTTTTCTTTCAGATTCTTCATATCGGACTTCCTCTTCTTTTTTGAAGGGGTTTGATAAAGCTCTACAACATCGGAAACTTTGTTTAAAATCTCGGGGTAGGCCTCTTCCTCGAACGTTTTTATTTTAAAGGATAGGAATTCACCGGGTGCTGCTTCCAACATCGGACGGGTACGGTATACATGATGGAGTAAACTGGTGGCGTCGTCCCCGAATTCATGAACCAGTCTTTTTATGGTGATTGTCACAATTAGAGGGAGTTCCCGATCAAGCTGCTCAAATAGATCCTCATCAACCAAAGAAAACCGTTTAATATCTTCTTCCAATTTCGGAGATGAGATTCTTCTTTCCTGAGCGCAAACTTCTTGGACTACAGGTTCAATTCGGTTATAAACCTCCGGAGACCACGGCCCATAATGATGAAACCGCCAGAGAATTTCAGTAAAGGTTTCTCCACCATGCTTTTCGGCAAAAACCAAATCTGCCAAATAAACGTATTTGATCAGATGGATAGGCCCCACTTCCCGATTACCGGAATCCTCCTGCCCCGCCGCTGCGAGGATATATTTTTATAACAGATCGACTTTATTGACGTCCATTTTTCTAAAACCTTCTGATGAAAACTCTTTGTTATTGGGGTTAAAAAGATCAGTTTAAGAACCTTTTTGCCCCCGTGTATCAAAAATTAAAAGGGAATTCAACCTATTCGTCTATCCCGACTTCATGCCTAAAAGGATAACTGCCTCATGGCCGCCCCTCAGGAGGCAGCAGCGATAGGAAAGTGTCAACAGTCTCCCTTGCCAGGCTTAGGGCATCTTCCGCTTCTTCAGTATTGGGTTCATCCAAATCACCGGGGTAACGATACTGCCAGGCGTAGTCTGAGAGGGTAGCGGCCCGACGAAGAAGCGGTTCGAGATCGGGCTGGAGACGGGCGCAGGCCTCACCGAGTTCAACCAGGTTATGGGTTTTGCGGAAGATCTGTTCATGCCAGGTTAAAAATCCCTTCATGGCCTTTTCTGCCGATTGCTGGGCGTGATAAACCACTTGGTCGGTCATGGCCGGATTGTCTTTCAAGGCAAGCTCAGCCATTCGGATATCATGAACGGCCTTTTTAAACCATGCCCTCGTTTCAGAAATAAGTTCAGGATCGAGATTCATAGAGCAACCTCCCTTCTCTGAGAACAGTCGCCGGCAGGGAAGTCACGACAGAAGACCTCCGAATGAAACGGCCTGCAGTCCAGACCACTACATCGGCCGCTGCGCCGGTTCCCCAAAGGCGATCATAAGCCAGCTTGGCACGTTTGCGCTCAGGGAGAGCATCATCCGGAACAATCATCATCAGATCGTAATCGCTGTCCGGACTGGTATCACCGCGAGCGGAGGAGCCAAAAAGATAGATTCGCAGGGGTTGATAAGCCTCCACCAGCCTTTTGACAATCTCCGACAATTTCGTGGACTTTATTTCAGTGATTTCTTCCATGATCCGTCTCCCCCCCATATTTTTCGGCAAAGGCTAAATCAGCCAAATAAACGTATTTGACCAGATGATTCGGCCCCACTTCCCGGTTGCCGGAGTCCTCCTGCCCCGCCGCTGCGAGGATATATTTTAATAACAGATCAACTTTATTGACATCCATTTTTCTAATGCCTTCTGTTTAAAAATCCTTATTTAGGGGGTTAAAAGGCCGGTTTAATGCCTTTCGAGTGTCCCGTTTTTAAAGAATAAAAAGTGGCTTCAATCCGTTCGGCTGATCCGAAATAAATCAAATAAATATCGATCATCGGCCGCCTTTCAGTTTTGTGACCGCATTATCTGTTATGATCTTTCGGCTCAAGTGGCAGCAAACTTTTAAAAACCGTAGCTATGTTAGATAGATCGCCACGATCGGCCGAAAGCGCCTTGCTGTGGATGTGCTCGGCATCCTTCCCGGCCATGTTCATGAGAGTGTCTATGGCCGTCTGGTCAGACCTATCCAGACCAATTGCGCTGTATTGTTCCGGCGACTTGTGCCCCTGCTCTAACCGCGTTACTGCCACAGCGCGTCCGCAGTTAGAAAGAGCGGTTGCAAGGAATCTGGCCATGTTGTCGTAACATGACCGGCAATCTCTTTGGTTCAAATTTGACGAAGAATATGCCCCAAGGTTGGTTGGATTCCAAGGGCCGGAGTTGCTTGATCTGCTCGATCTTCGCCGCTGTTTTGGCATCGATGCCCAGTTCTTCCGGCTCATAATCGAATGTCAGGTCTTCGAAGTCTTCGGCCTCAATGGGCCAGTCCAGTTCGTCCCGCAGATATTTGACCAGGGAAGGGAAGGTTTTTATTTCCCGGAGATGATCGTGGTCTGGCACTATCCGTCTCCTCTATGAAAGCTCGAGCCAGGCCTTAAGGGTTGGCCTTACACTGACAGGGGCTTGCACTTGTTTGAGATAGGTGTTTTTAATGTGTTTATCCAGCCTTAACCGGATCTCCGAAAGGGTCTTTTCTTCCAGGGATCGATGACGGGGCGTATCCGGACTGCTACGGATAAACTCAATGATCTCATTGGGTTCTTCGATGATCTTTTCCGTCTCCAGGTTGAAGAGATACCACTTGGTGAAACCAGCCGTTTCCGACCACTTCTCAACATCCCTGATATTTTCAACCTTTTCCTGTGCTGCC
Organism: uncultured delta proteobacterium; assembly: GCA_963838485.1. Classification (GTDB taxonomy): domain Bacteria; phylum Desulfobacterota; class RBG-13-43-22; order RBG-13-43-22; family RBG-13-43-22; genus RBG-13-43-22. The sequence goes on from CAWIRY010000154.1 coordinate 3,123, forward strand.
GGTGCCGGGAGGGCATAGCAGAAAAACACGGCCCGAGTGTCGGGCATGGGGTGCTGCTTACCGCTAAATACCCGCAAAGGAAGATTGGAAAGGCGTTCTTCCAGGCCGGGGTTCTCCTGAAGCAATTTCAAATACTCCAAGTGCATCCCCTCGATAGCGCTCGTTGTACCCTCATACTGATGATCGAAATCTTTGAGTGCTTCGAAGTCATCCTCGGGCCGGAGAAGTTTCCTCCCTTCGATGCCGAACACCTTGGAAATGCGCAGGGTTTTACGGGAAACCTTGGAAAAGAGGCGAAGCAAATTGTCCAGTTCATCGGGGGGAAGGAAATTCCAGTAAATAACCCGGCCGCGGATGCCCTTTAATTCAGGCCGATCAGCGATCATCTGGTCTTCAATTTCCAGGTTCAGCCGCCGGTCCACACGGCCGATCCGCTGCATCAACCGGACGGGATTCCAATGAATGTCATAATTGATCAGCCGGGTGGCGTCCTGGAGATTTAAACCTTCAGAGAGCACATCAGTGGAGATGAGGATGCGGGTCTCTCTTTCTATGCCGTTCAGGACTTCTCCTTGAGGAAGCCGGTTATAATAGGGTGCAAATCGGCGGATAATTTCCGACCGGTTGGTCTTGGTAGCGCTATCCACCTCGTCAACATCCTCGATCCCGGCCTCTTCCAATTGTTTTTTTAGATAACGGGCCGTTTTCATAAACTCGGTAAAAATCAGGACCTTTTGGCCTTTCAGGTCCGGATCCGACTTGAGCAACTTGATCAGGGCCTTGAGCTTGTCGTCATTGGATGGTTTGAACTTTTTTAATTCCTTGATGAATTGGACGATTTCTTCCAGGTCAAGGTAGGTTTCGTTGATTATTTCATCCACCTTGTATTCATCGCGGGAAAGCGGTTCGATATCATCGAGCATTTCCTGGTCTATGATGTCCTCGTCCGGCTCTTCCTTGTCAAATTCATGCAGATCCTGGTGGACATAATCAAGCAACTCCTCATTTTGTCTCTTCCAACGGTCGAGTCTTCTTTGGTCGGCGGCAGTAATGCTGTGTTTAGTAACCCAGGCCAACAGAGTCACGAGCAGGGTCTCACAGGAGGATTCGAAGGCCCGGGCGGAACTCTCAAAACGTTTTAAAAAAAGAACCCGGATAAGGCTGACAACGGACTTTTGACGGTTTTCCAGCCAGGCCCTCTGCTTTTTTTCCATATCCGGTCCGATATAATAGGCCAGGGGATAATAAACAGCCAAAGTGAAAAGAGGTTCTTCTTTGGCAAAGGCCTTTTCCACCATGTCGAGAAGACGACCGTAGGTCTTACGAAGCTGATAGTTGGCCACGCGAGGGGGTTCACGCCTTGGGAAGATGGCTTTGACACCGCCATGCTGCTCCTGACTTTTTTTCACATCGGCACGACTGCGTTGTACCACTAAAGCACGGAAAAGGTCGTCACTCCAAAGAACACGCACGGCCTCAGCTTCATTGGTTACGAGGTCAACCCCTTCACCTTTTGGGTTATTATCCCAGACCATCTTTTCCAAGGCCTTTCCCAATTTGCGGAAGTGGCCTGAAAGGGAGTGGATACCAAGGGGAGCCCTTTTAAAATAGTCCGGGCGATCCCGGCGGGAAAACAACTCGATCATATGCTGAAAGTCGATCAGACGATTATTGACCGGGGTTGCAGTCAGAAAATACATCGTCTTATTCTCGGCGATGTCATACATGCGCCAGTAGCGGGACTTGATCTCTCCCGGCTCTCCTTTTAACCCGGGGTTGCGGAAATGATGGGCCTCGTCAATGACGATAACATCGGCCATCTCTTTCACACGCTCAAAACGATCGGCATAACCCCCGCCCCGGAGAAGGTCGGTGTGGTTGAAAACAACCAGGTTGCTGAAGTCCCCACTCAGGTAACCAAGACACCGGCGGATATCCCGTTCCCAGACATCGGACCGGGCCGCCTTAGGAACGATCAGAACAACCCGTTTGCGCTCATGAACGACCAGTCGCTCGATCAACATCAGGCCGACATAAGTTTTCCCAAGCCCAACCCCATCGCATAAAAAGGCCCCCCCATAATGAGCGGCAATTTTAAGCAGAGAGCGATAGCCTTCTTTTTGGTATTCATCAAGAACCGGGTACATCTTGGACTGGGTTCCCTCCCATTCATCAACGGTCATCTCATGGCCGCGGAAGAACTCCTGGAGGGCCTTGGCATAGACTTCGAACGGGCTGTATTCCTGGATATGGCGTTCAATGGTTTTTAATATCTCCGGGGTTATGTTTTCGGCCTCATTCCAATGCTGCTCATACCATTCCTGAAGGACATTGACAGGGCGGCCGGTGATCTGGACATTCAATTCGATATTTTCCGTCAGGCCAGGGAAAGTGAAATTGGAAGAACCGACCAGGGCGGAAGAACCAACGACCTCAAGCCGGGCGTGGGTGATGTAAGTCTTGGCGTGAAATTTTACCTTACGATAAACCCGGCATTCGATCTTTCCTTTCGGATTGCCCCAACAATAGCGGGACCGCCGGTGAGAAAATCATTCTTTTCCTTTTCCGATTCCAGACTATCATCCAACTTTTTTGTCACCCTTCCCAGGGCCTCGACGAAGGCATTTCTGGTGCGTTTGGAGACTTCATCCCCCATCAGAATCCGAATCTTGTCAACCTTCTGCCATTCATCCTCAAGGGAAAGAAGAGAGCCGATTTCAAAATAGCCCGTGGCAATGTCGATGGCCTTGGAAATCTGGCACCAGTCATGCAGATAGCGGAGGACTTTCCAATCGGCATCGCTATTGTCAACAATAAAAAGTTCGCTGCCCGTTGGGCTGGTTCGATTCGGCATAAGCTTTTAGCCTTTTGATAAGGAAGGATAAGTAATCAATTTTATCAATCCTTCTAAAAACAAAAACCCCATCTCCTTTTCAAAAATGGGGGCGTCTCGGAATACTTCATGGACAAGCCTTTCGGTTTAGGGTTGCCGGTTAGAAAAAACGCTGATTTTGGAATGAACAAAATAAAAACATATTCATCGCTTAAAGTCAAATCAAAAGGCGAATAATCTTTGTAGGAAATCGACTATCAGCCAGGGTCACGCCCCAAGTCATTTCCTCCTGAAACTTTTGTACCCGCTTGACTCAGGTGGTCCTCAAAAACCTTTTTCTATATGGAGAGTCCCGACGAGGGGTCCAGGTTGTTAGCCCGCATTGAGCTTAATGAAATCCGCGAAGGAGGGGTTAACGACTTTTCCTGCCATAGCGAGCCTGCTTCTCTTTAAGGGCAAACCCAATTTTTCTTTTAGGCTTCATCGGCTGGGCCATGAGCTGCCTTGTGATCCTGAATACGTTCTTCTAATTCTCCCAGTTTTTCCGCCAGTACCCTGTGGGTGACCATCATTTGACGAAGCCGGACAAAAACGCGCATGATCGTAATATTGACCTGGATTGCCCTCTGGCTATTGAGAACGCTGGAAAGCATAGCCACCCCCTGCTCAGTGAAAGCATATGGGGGATAGCGCCGTCCCCCTTTTCCCTTTGAGATCACAATTTGTGATCTCAAAGATTCGAACTCTTCTTTGCTGAGCTGAAATAAGAAGTCAGGAGGAAACCGGTCGATATTTTTTGGAGGTCAAGGTCCTTTCTGGCCAATACTTTTCCCGGATATCATCCGCCACTTTCCAAAGCTTTTCTTTATCAATCCACCGGCAACTGAATTCGGAATAATCCAATCTTAGCCCTCCTTCCGGATGATATTGATTAATTTATCCAATTCTTCAGGAGTAGGTTTCTCACTTCGGATTGTTCGGAAAAACATAGGTAGAGAATCCAAGACCTGTTTATCCGATAGAATATCGGCTGGAATGATGCCCGCATCGATGTTGGCCAAATCTTTCATCTCTTTCCACTCTTTAGATCCAAGTTTAATGCCCAGCGCCTGAGCAATGGCCCTTAATTTTTCCTCATCCTGTGGGGGTGAAAGTACCTCACGCTCCACCTTGCTCCAAGTGCTGGCATCCATTTCTATTTGTTTACAAAATTCTCTAAGCCCGAACCCCTTATCAATCCTCCTCTTTTTAATAAATTCTCCAAACATCTGTCCCCTCCCCCTTTGTTTACCCTCGATTGTTTTAAATGTTGTGGTTTTTTTATTACCATGTGGTAAATTTAATACCACAAATTAAAAAAGTTAAGGTATTTTTTTGCGTATTGAGAGTCCCGGGGTAGGTTCCTGGTTGTTAGCCCGCATTGAGCTTGATGAAATCCGCGAAGGAGGGGTTACGGTTTCTCCTGCCAAATCACAATTTGTGATTTCAAGTCTTGGAACTCCTCCGTGGTCAATTGAAACATGAAGTCTTCTGTAAACCTTTCAATATTGCATTTTACGGCCAGCATCAACACTCGAGGTTCAACCCCATAGAGGTCCGCCAAAGAGGGGCTTATCATGATTCTATAACAGCTTATTGTTTTTCCGCCCTTGATTTCTTAAACCGCTTCAGTTCATCGGAATCGAAAACAATATTCCTTCCCACTTTTTCGAACTGGATGAGACCAGACTGGACCCATCGCCTCAGCGTTATTTCGGCCACTTCAAGATACTCGGCAGCCTCTCTGAGTATAAAGGGAGATTTCCGTATATCCCCGAAAACCTCTTCATGGGAATAAGAATCTTTCTCAAAACCCTTCCGAGCAATAACGGCAAAGAGTTTTTCTCTTTCCTTGACCTGCATATTCAAAATCTCTTTATAAACTTTTTCGGCGGTGATCATTTAATCAAACTCCCTTAAATATTTTTTTAATTCCCGATAAAAATTTTCATGGGATCCGATCGTGAAAAAGACGATTTCCCCGGTTTGAATAACATAGGACAAGAGGAATTTTTGCCCCTGATAAGAAAATTTATGAATCCGGAAACCGATTAAATCACCTTTTTTACCCTCACCGGTTAACGGATTTTGAATGACTGTCTCGATTTCGTCTTCGATTGCCAGTTGAAAAGACTTGGTTTGTTTTTTGACAAATTTTTTAAATGGCGGTTTGTACGAAATCAACATGATAAATATCATGATAACTTATTTGATCTTTTTGTCAACATTTTTCGGAAACTCGATAGCCCTTCATACGACCATTCGGTTACCTAAAACTGATCTAAGTTGCGTTTAAGCCCCGACAGGGGTCCAGGTTGTGATCGGCCTTGAGCTTAATGAAATCCGCGAAGGAGGGGTTTACGGCTCAGTGAATACCCGGACTTGTTTGGAAAACTTAATATCGGAGGATGTCACAATTTGTGATATCCTCATGATCTCTTCTCTGGATAAAGAAAACATAAAATCTTCGGGGAATCGTTTAATGTTTCTTTGAACTGCTTGGTTTAAAACTCTTGTTTCCACCTCATAGAGGCCCGCAAGATCCCTATCCAGCATGACCTTCTTCCCGCGCACCAATATAATTTTCCGTTCAATTACTTCTGCCGGGATTATAGAATCCATTTTTCTATGAAAGATGGGGGGCCTTGGACTGCTTCATAGACCAACCTTTTCAGTTAGAGGTTGCCGATTGGAAGAAAGGTAATTTTGGAACGAACAAAATAAAACATATCCATCACTTAAAGTCAATTCAACGATAGCCGGCGTTTTGCGATGCACTCGATGAAAAAGGCCGAATCCGGATGAATGACCGGATTGACCGTTGATATACGTCCCTCAGCTTGAAAAATACAGTCCTCTCACCGCGGAAATAATGTCAAGCTGGTATTGTTCCTTTCAACCCTTTTCCCACTTAATTAGTGTCCATCCGGAAAAGGCAATGTTCCGGATGGAGCGGTCAGCCGTCAGCTTTTAGCTATCAGCAAAATCCTTTACCATTAACGGGTTAGCTGAATGCTGATCGCTGAATGCTGTAAGCTTCATCCGGAAATCCGAATTTCCGGATGAGAACTAATTAACAATTAAGTGCTGTCTCACCCAACAACCGAGAGGCCGAGCGAAGAGCCATAACAGGTGAGTCATTGAACCGGCCTTACTTCGGGTAGCTTCAAGGCTGAGAAAGCCTCGTCAAGGCAGAAAGCGGAGAAATTGCCGCGGCCATGAACGAATTCAATCCGGACAAAACCTGGAAAAAAGTCGATTAAGAATTACGCCTAAGCCACGGGGGCTCAAGAATTTATCGTTTGGTCCTCTTGGCCTCGGCCTGAAGACGCCGGCGCTCTTCCCCCTCTCGGGCCAGGGCTTCGCGGTTATTGTCGTCAACCCTCATGAAGGCCTCCCGCCATTCTTCATGTCCCCAGAAAAAAGGCGTCTGTATCGTGGTGCGCGGCATCCAGGCCCGGGTTAGTGAATCCAGGGCAATGCCCACGATGGCCCGCTGCATCTCGACGTCCCAGGGTTTTCCGCAGGGGTTTCCCAGGGGGAAGTCGGTGAAGACGAAGCGGGCAACGCCGCATTCTTCGACGACATCGCGGGCCGAACCCATGACCACGGTGGCCAGGCCGTTTTCCTCAAGGTGTCGGGCGACCAGACTCACGGTCTGATGGCAAACCGGTCAGAGTGCCGAAAGGAGGACGGCGTCAACCCCGTCCTGGCGGCACCACTCAAGAATCTGTGGAGCGGCCACCTTCAAGGTCCTGCCCTGGCTATAATCTGTGGGCACCCCGTAGAATCGGGGCGAAACCGACCCGATACGTCCCTCGGCGGCATACCCTGTCAGCCGATTCAGGGGCAGGAAACTGTCGAGATCGTCGGTGTGGGTGGCCTTTTTATCCCAGAAAAGGTGGGCGGTATAAATGCCCTTCGGGGCAGGTTCGGTCGCCATGGCGTAAAACTCCCTGGCCCCCCCTTGGCTGGCGCCTTCGATCTCCTCACGGCCGGCGGTTGTCACCAGGGCCACCCGGCACTCGGAAAGCGGCTTTTGGAGAAGGACGAAGGGAACAATCTGAAAGTGGGCCCAGGCGTATGGCTGTGAGTAGCCCTGGGCGGCGTAGTACTCCCGACTGCGATCGATGTAACTGACAAAAGAGCGGTATGGCCGACGGCGATTCATAAAGGCACCTCTAAGGGGAAAATTTTTAGAACCTCATGTCAAGGCCCGCCTTAACAATCCGGCCCTGTCCTAATAAACTAAGATAGGAATTAATAAGTTAAAGCAGACCAACCAGTTAAAGTCAATCCCAAAGCAAGGGCAAATCCAATATCTTCCCTGTTTTTCTACAAACCAGAACCAGGCCCTTGCGGGCTGAAGCTCTCAGGAATTCAATAATATGCAGGGGTCTTTAACTCCGAAAAAATACAAAAAAACCGTAGGGATTAAGTTACGCCTATTTCTTTTTGATGGAGGTAAAACCCTACAATTTATAATTTTATCAAACCGCCCTATTATAAAAAGGCTTTTAAATTCAATATGATAGTTAAACATAATTAATTGGTACGTTTTTTGCTGTCAAAAATATATACCATTTTAATAAAGATTGATGAAGTCGTAAAAAGTCCGAGAGCCCATTTTCGTCATTCCCGTGAAAACGGGAATCAAATGTTATTAATAAGTTATGATTAGCCTGGATTCCCGTCCCCGATCGGGTCGAGGCTCTGCGCGGGAATGACGGGTTTTTACATGGTCATCAAAGATTGACTCTTTGAGGAAAAAAGGAAATGAAAGTATTGATCGTAGATGACAGCCCGGCGATTGCCTCAGTAGTTCAGATTATGTTGGAACTCGAAGGGTATGAGGTAAAATCGGCCAGGAACGGGCCGGATGGGTACTTGACCTATTTTCAATTCCGGCCGGACCTGGTCATTACCGATATTCAGATGCCCGGAGAAAATGGCCTCGAACTGATAAGTCACATCAGGGAATATGATCCAAAGGTGAAGACCATCTATATGAGCGGTAATTTAGATGAGTATTATAAAAATCTTAATGATGAAAAGACAAAGTATCCCATTAATTTTCTAAATAAACCTTTTTCGAAGGAAGAATTGATCGGGCAGGTTTCCGAGTTCATCCATTAAAATTGGAACCGGTAAAAACCAGTTCGCTTTAGGAGAGAGAAAAAGATGAGCCCATTTTTTGAAGGAATACTTTCGGGTATGTTTATCGGTATGTTTATCGGAATATTTGGTATCGCTTTAATGCAGGCGTCAAGAAAAAACTGGATAGGGGAAACGAGCGAAGAATCAGAGAGGGTAAGGTTGAGGTTGAGGAAAGCCTATAGACATTAGATCTTATTCATACCGCTGCCAGTATTAAGGGGTACCCATGACTAACCGACTTTCTTTGTGAGGAGGAAAAAATGACAGCCCCGGCCTTATGGAGTGGTTCAAATCACCTTGTCTTCCTGAAGCTTAATCAGCTCCTCGGAAGATAGTCCCAACAAATCACAGTAGATCTTTTGGTTATCGGCCCCCTTGGCCCCGCCGGTAAATCGGACCGCCCCCGGTGTGCGGGAAAACTTGGCAAAGGTGTTTGGGAGTTTGATGGTTCCAAAATCTTCATCCTCCACTTCAATCAGGGACTGCCTGGCCTTGAAATGCGCGTCTTCAAAAATCTGGTCCATCTCATAAATAGGCCCGACCACCGCCTGGGCTTCTAAAAATATTTTCATCACTTCTTCCTGGGAATGGTTCCCGATCCACTCGCCGATAATGGCGTCCAACTCTTCCACATGTTTGACCCTGCTGGGGTTGTCGCAAAATCGCGGATCTTTAATCAACTCCGGGCGGCCGATGGCCTTGAAAACATTTTCGGCAATGGCCTGAGCGCTTCCCGACAGACTGACCCATCTTCCTTCCTTGGTTTTGTACAGATTTCTGGGGGCGGCCGAAGCGATCCGGCTTCCCATCCGTTGCGACTTCAAACCGAGAACCGAATATTCCATCACATTGCCTTCTAAGAGCCGCATCAAAGGCTCATAGAGGGAAATATCGATAATCTGCCCCTGCCCGTTGCCCAGGACCTCCCGTTCATAGAGGGCGATCATGATGGCCAGGGCGGCAAAGGAACTGCAAACCCCGTCGGCCAGGGCATTGGGCGGTAAGGTGGGCGGTGAGTCGGGATACCCGTTAAGGGCGGCGAAACCGCACATGCCTTCGGCTACCGTCCCGAATCCCCCCCGGGTGGCATAAGGCCCTTCCTGCCCGAATCCGGAAACCCGAAGCCAGATGATCTTTGGATTGGCCGCACGGATCACCTCCCATCCCAGGCCCCACTTTTCCATGGTTCCGGGCCTGAAATTTTCGATCAGGACATCGGCCCATTTTATCAGTTTTAAAAAGACCTCTTGTCCTTTTTTGACATCCAGGGTGATGCATCGTTTATTCCTGGACAGGGTTTTCCAAAAAACCGACTGCCCGTCCTTCAAGGCCCCGAATTTGCGCATGCCATCCCCGGTTACCGGATGTTCCACCTTGATGACTTCCGCCCCGTAATCCCCCAAATAGGCGGCCGCCCAGGGAGCGGCCATCATCGTGGCCAGATCGATCACCTTGAGCCCTCGTAAGGGCAAATTGTTTTCTTGCATATCCTTCACCTCAACCATTTCTTTTTCAGTCAGTCCCTCACGAGGAGGCAAAGGGCTCATTGTAGAAAATGCTCGGTCCGGTCTATGATGTCATCTTGCAGTTCTTTGGTCAGACCAATGAAATAGGCGCTATAGTCGGCCACCCGTACGAGGAGGTCCTGGTAGTTCTCCGGATTCCGCTGGGCCTCCCGGAGAAGTTTGGTGTCCACGATGTTGAACTGACAATGCCAGGCCTGCAATCGGACAAAGCTCTTCAGGAAGCCGACAAAATTTGCTAGCCCCCTTTTCCCCGCCACCACCTGGGGGGGAAATTTAAGATTCAAGATGGACCCTCCGGAGAGACCCAAATGATCCATCTTGCCCACGGATTTCAGCACACCCGTGGGGCTGTTCTTGTCCCGGTTGTGCACAGGGCCGATCCCGTCCGCCAGAGGTTCCCCGGCCTTTCGGCCGTCAGGAAAGGCACCCAAAACGACCCCGAAAGGCCAGTGGCCTGAAACGGAGCCGAAACCTAATTGAAAATCTCCACCAAAATAGCTTTTATGCCGCCGCCCTTCATCGGTCAAGACATCGACCACCCTTCGAGCCATTTCATCGGCATAACCATCATCATTTCCGTAATGGGGAGAGCGGTGGATCAACATCTGCCGCAAGGCTTCATGGCCTTCGAAGTTGGCTTCAAGGGCCTGCAGCAATCGGTCCAGGTCGACCAGCTTTTCTTCGAAAACCAATTTCTTGACGGCGATTAGGGAATCGGCCACATCGGCCAGGCCCACGGCCCGGAAGGAGATGCCCAGGTTATAGACCGCCCCTCCCATGGTTTTGTCCCGGCCGCTCTCGAGACAACCCTTGGTCAGGCTGCTGAGATAAGGGGTCGGGCTATACCGGGTATGGAGATATTCCACCTTGAGCGAGGCACTCAGGTGCGAGACAATCATGTGCCGGAACTGACGTACGAAGGCCTCCCAAAATTGATCGAAGGAATGGAACTCTCGGGGATCTCCGGTTCGGATGGAGATCTGCTTTTGGCCATAGCGCCAGTATCCGTTCGTCAGGGTGAACTCCAGGGCGGCGGCGGCATTCAGGTAACCGGCATTGTGGGAGCCTTTTCCACAGCCGGAAACCTGGGCCCCTACGCACCCGACGGAGCTGTAATCCCGGGCATGCTCCAGGGCAATGCCGTTCTTCATCAGGGCGGGCACGACCACGTTGTCGTTAAAAAATGAGGGGTGTCCCGTCCCCAGGCTGGCCAGCGTGGCGGCCTTTTCATAAAGCGCCTGTGGGGATTCTTTGTGCAGTCGAACAGTAATACTCGGCTGGTGGAGCCGGGTGTTCATAGTGGCCTGGAGGCATTGGTAGGTCAGGCCATTGGTGGCATCTTCCCCTTCGGGTGTGAGTCCGCCCACCGGGATCTGCTGCTGGACCGGGAAGCCGGCGGTCATCTTGGCCGATAAACCCCAGGTAACGTGGTCGGTCTCCCCCAACTTCATCCATAGGCAGTCCAGTAAATCCTGGGCCTGCCCGACGGTCAATCGGCCTTCATCAAGGTCGCCCTGGTAGAAAGGATAGAGATAAAAATCAATCCTGCCCAGAGAGTTGCATCGGTTGTAATCCTCCTGAAGGATGGCCAGATAGGCAAACCACAGGGACTGCAGGGCCTCGTGGAAACTGCGGGCCGGGGAAGCGGGAACCTGGTTGCAGACCCGGCTGATGGCTTCCAGTTCCTGCCGGCGTTCCGGGTCGGGCTCTTTAGAGGCCATCTCCGCTGCTAAGCCGGAAAAACGTAATCCAAATCCGATCATCCCCTCACAGCACTCGACCACCGCCTTAAAAAACAAGGTCTTTTCAATATCCGGGCCGGAAAAAGCATCGACTTGCGCCAACCCGGCCAGGGCCTCCTCCTTGATGCCTTGAAATCCCTTCCTGAGAAGCTTGGGGAAATCGAGGGTACTGTGCCCGCCGGTGCCCAGGAGGGCCGGGAAAAGGCTCACGATCCCGGTGCTCTTGCTCAGGTCTTTTGGGTCGCGGAAGATCAACTGCCATTCTGCTGGCGAAAGGAGCGAAGAGAAAAGTTCATTGGCCGATTTTCCCCTCCAGAAGGGAAAGATCTTTTCCTTAAGTGCTTTTTTATCGGCCTCGGAAACCTCGAAAGGGTCCGGGGAACGGCTGGAGATCGAATCCAATTCCTGGCTGTAAAGGTCTCCGAAGTTTTCCGGGAACATGGGGTAGGCCCGAGGACGGGAGGCCAGGGAGCCCACCAAAAGTTCATCGGGGTAAATCCGGATGGGGACCTGATCGAGCACAGCCCGAAAGGCCCCGGCCCTCTGAAGGATGAGGGGTAAGGATTGATTCCGGGGGTCGGAGTAGTACTGATGCACAATCCGCGCCCGTTCGATGCAGATGGAAGGCCGGTAGGTGAAAAAACGTTCCCGCAACCGCTGGATGCGAAAGGAGGCGTTGATGACATCGTTAAATCCGGCGTTATAGCTGCGGTTCCCCTGTACACCTGTCGTTGAGCCCTTCGTATGAATTTGATCCATGGTCCTTCCCCTTCTTTAGCAGGATGAATCCTGAATTTTAGCCAAGTCCCGGGTCCGATCGGTGAAGATGTTAGGCCCCCAGGTAGGCCTGGCGAATAATTTGGCTGGCCAATAGCTCGGAAGCCGGGCCGTGAAGGGTGACCCTCCCTGTTTCCAGGACAAACCCCTGTTGAGCGATTTCCAGGGCCATCTCGGCGTTCTGTTCCACCAGCAGGATGGTTACTCCCGTGCGGCTGATCTCGACGATGATTTTAGAAATCTCTTCCACCATGAGGGGGGCCAGCCCCAGGGACGGCTCATCCAAAAGCATCAGCTTGGGCTTGGCCATCATGCCCCGCCCAATGGCCAGCATCTGCTGCTCGCCGCCGCTCATGTTCCCGGCCTCTTGTCTTCGTCTCTCCTTAAGGACCGGAAAATGTTCGAAGATCCTCTCCAAATCCTGCTGCAAACCGATCTTGGAATCATTCCGGAGATAAGCACCTATCTCCAAATTTTCCAACACCGTCATCCGGGGAAAAAGCCTTCGCCCTTCAGGCACCTGAACGATTCCCAGAGAGACGATCTCCCGGGGGCTCTTCTGATGAATGGGGTCTTCCTTGAAAAAAATTTCCCCTGATGAGGGCCGAAGAAGGCCCGAAATAGTTTTGAGGGCAGTGGATTTCCCAGCCCCGTTGGCACCTAAAAGGGCCACGATCTGGCCCTCCCCCACTTCCAGACTGGCCCCTCGTAAGGCTTCAATCTTATCAATTTTCACTACCAGATCATGAATGGTCAGCAGCATATCGTTTGGTCCCGAGATAGGCCTTAATCACCCCCGGGTCACGGCTCACTTGAGCGAATGTCCCCTCGGCGATCTTCCGGCCGAAATTGAGTACGGCCATCCGGTCACAGAGTCCCATGACGATCCGGATATTGTGCTCCACCAGCATCACGGTAATCTTGTTTTCCCGGATCTTCCCGATCCGGGAGATCATTTCCCGACCTTCTTCGGCCGAGAGTCCGGAGAAGGGCTCATCCAGCAACAGTATCTTTGGCCCGCCGGCCAGGGCCATGGCCAGTTCCAGGATGCGCTGATGCCCCAGGGGAAGATTACCGGCCACTTCATCGCCCAATCGTTCAATCCCAAAAAACTGAAGCATACGAAAAGCGCGCTCCCGTTGCTCCTTCTCCGTACTTTTGGCCTTCCGGGTGTTCAATAAAGAGGCCAGGGGATTTACCCGGACGAGGCCGTAGGTCCCTAATAAAACATTCTCTAATACGGTAAAGGATTTGAAAAGGGCGGTCAGTTGGAAGGTCCGGGCCAGGCCGAGACGGGTGATGGTGTGAGGGGAAGCCCCGGTGATGTCCGCCTCACCGAAAATAATTTTTCCACTGCTTGGGTCGATGACGCCGGAAATCAAATTGAACACCGTGGTCTTCCCGGCCCCGTTGGGACCGATGAGTCCGAAGAATTCTCCTGGTTCTATGGACAAATCCAGGTCGGAGACGGCCATCAGCCCGCCGAAGTGTCGGTTCAAGCCTTTTATTTCGAGTATCCTTGGAGAAGGTTTTACCCCGGCTTCAGACATTGGACGCCGTTCCTGTTTTCTTTTTAAATAACCCGGGGGAAATCTTGACCAGCGATATGAGTCCCCCGGGCAAAAAGAGCATGACTACGGTTAGAAGGATCCCATAGATGACCGATTGCAGAGGCCCGGCGGCCCGGATAAATTCCGAAAGGACCGTCAGGAAGACACTTCCCAGAATAGGTCCGGCAAAGACAGCCACGCCGCCGACGATCATGTAAATCTGGGCATAAATGGATTGCCAGATGGTGAAATCCGTGGGAGCGATAAAGCCGACGTAATGGGCATAGACCGCCCCGGCCACGCCGGCAAAAAAAGAGCTCACTCCGAAGGCGAAAAGTTTGTAATAGACCGTCTGGATCCCCACGCATTTCGACCGGAGTTCGCTGTCCCGGATGGCCAACCAGGTACGACCGACCCGGGAATACTCGAAACGGTAGAGGACCGTCAGAGTAACCAGGAGAATGAAGGAGGCAAAATAGGCATAGGCCGTCTTCCCGGCAGGAATTCCCGTAGGCCAGGGGATTCCCAGAAGGCCGCTCGGGCCTCCGGTAAATTCCCGCAACCGGCTGACGATCAGGAAAAATACCTCGTTGAAGGCAAAGGTGACTAAGACAAAATAAATCCCCGTAAGACGAAGGGCCGGGTAACCGAGGGCCAGCGATACCAGAACGGCTGCCCCGCCCCCGATCGGTATGGAAAGCCAGGGGCTAAGCCCGATCCCCGTGGCCAAAAGGGCCGAGGTGTAAGCCCCGATTCCCATAAAGGCCGCATGTCCGCAGGAGAGAAGACCCACATTCCAGATCACCCGGAGGCTCACGGCCAGGCAGATATTCAGACAGATCATGATGTAGACGTGGAGCCAGGACGGGTCTCCAATCAGGACGGGGAGAACGGCTAAGACCGCCGCCGTAATGATTAAGGGATAGGCCTTCATCATTACATCCGGTAAGGCAAAAGACCCGAGGGCCGAACTAGAAGGATCCCCACGAGAATGACGAAGCTGACAATACTGGCTATAGTCGGATCGTATAAGGTCCCCATAATACTTTCGATGAATCCGATGATAAATCCTCCCACCAGGGTGCCGGTGACGCTCCCCATGCCGCCCAGGGTAATAATCACCAATCCTTTGAGAAGAGGCGTATGACCCATGTTCGGATCGATAACCAGCATGGGCGAAATCAAAAAGGCCGCGGCCCCGCTGAGGCCGAAACTGACGATAAACACCAGTCGGCAGATTTTGTAGATCTCGATCCCCTGAAGGATGGCCGCCTCCCGGTCCTGCTCCACGGCCCGGATGGCCTTTCCGGCCTTGGTGTGGCGGATAAAAAGAAACAGGCCCCCGATCAGCAAAAGTCCCCCGGTGATGACGACTAGCCTCTCATAAGAGATAGCCGATCCCCAAAGTCGGATCATGCCCTGGAAGGGCGAGGGAACGGCCCGGGAAATGATCCCGAAGCGGAGCCAGACCGCGCCCTCAATGGCCAACAACAGCCCCAGAGACATGACTAAGCTGGGGAGAAACTGCCCCAGGAGGCGCCTGAAGAGAAAACGCTCCATGAGGATCCCCAGGGCGGCTATACCGATAATGGAAAGCGCCCCGGAGAGAAAATAGTTGAGACCCAACCCAATGCATAAAATGTAAAGCAGCATGGCCGAGAGCATGTAGATCGTACCCTGGGCGAAATTCACGATATGCATGATGCCCATGATCATGTTCAGCCCCAAAGCCACCAGGACATAGTAACAGGAAAGGACTACGCCGTTGGTGAAGATCTGCAGGTAAAAGGGAAAGGCGCCCATTTTTAATAGTTGGCCGGCATGGTTCCCCGATAAAGTTCTATCAGCTTCTTCTGTTTGACGTCATAGGTGGCCAGCGCTATGGGAAAGAGGAATTGACAGTCGAGACCATAATACGATTTCCCGCCCACCCGCGTTTGTCCGAAGACACCATCTACGTGCACTTTGGGCAGGATATCTTTGACTGCCGTGGGATCGATGGTTCCGGCCATTTCGATGCCCTTTTTGATCACATAGAGGATATCCGCACTTCGCCAGACAATGGGATCGAATTTCTGTTTATATTTTTCTACATACCGTTTGGCCACCTGGGTGGCTAAAGGGGTGGGATCGGTGGCAAAAATACCGTAAAAAAGGACTCCGTCCATATAGTTGCCGGCTACCTTCTCAAAGGTGGGAATAGACTGGGCGTAACTGAAGATCATCACCCCCTTATAACCGAGTTCCTTGGCCTGCTTGCAAATTAAAGGACCGTCCGACCCGGACCAGGATCCAAAATCGATGGCCTGCGGATTTTTGGAGAGTATTTTTGTCAGCATGGGCGTAAAATCCGCCGTTCCCCGGGGCGCAAAGACCTTGTCGGTGATGGTCAGCCCGATTTTTTTGGCCACGGTCTCGGCATCATCGGCCTGAATCAATCCGGTTTCATCATCGGTGGAGGTCAGGGCGATCGTCTTCAGATTGTATTTTTTGGCGATCCAGGGGAGGAGCACGGTGTGGCCATGAATCGGTTCAAAGATGGACCGGAAGGTGTAGGGGAAATTGGGATTTGTTGCCTTTTTACCGCCATAGGCATACCCGATGTGGAGGATCTT
>CAWIRY010000155.1:0-17110 GCA_963838485.1 uncultured delta proteobacterium
AGAGCGGGAAAGCGCAATGGTGTCATTCTGCGCATTCTTGCCTACCTGCTGCTCTCGCTTCTCCAGTACAAACTGCAGAAGCATAAGATTTCGGCTGAAGAAGCGTTGATAGAATTGGATTCGATGTACAAGGTGTATCTACGAGATGAGAAGAAAGGTTTCAAGGTCTCGCGAGTCGTCACCTTGACCAAGAAACAAGAGGATATCCTGAAAGCCGTAGATCGTAAAATTTTGAAACCCTAGTGTATAAAAATAGGTGGAATTAAGGTTATGGAATCCATAGATATTCTGGAACCCCTGGAAGAAGAGGGATACCGTTTGGTGGATATTTTCGGTTCCCAGAAAATCATCAAGGCCCGAATCAAGGCCATGAACTTAGTTAACCATAAAATATTATTCGAAGAATAGGGAGATTTATTTATGAACACTAAACCAATAGATCCTGAGATTATTGATCAAACCATCGCCTTTCACGGCCATTGGTGTCCCGGACTGGCCGTCGGGATCCGGGCCGCCCAATGGGCCTTGGAGGAAATGGGCAAGGCCTCGGACGAAGAAATCGTGGCCGTAGTCGAGACCGATATGTGCGCGGTGGATGCCATTCAATATTTAACCGGCTGTACCTTCGGCAAGGGCAACCTGATTCACAAGGACTTCGGGAAAAACGCCTTTACCTTCTACCGGAGACGGGACGGCAAATCGGCCCGTCTGGTGGGCGGTCCGGAACTGTATGGGGAAGAGGGCGCGAAGCTCAGGGGGTTTTTCCGTAAGATGCAACAGGAGAGTTTGACCGAAGCGGAAGAGAAGACCTGTCAGGAAATACGGGAACGGATCTCCAGGCACATCATGGAAGCTGATTTTGATACCCTTTTTGAAATCAAGCCGCCCACCGAACCCGCACCCAAGAAAGCCCGGATCCTGAACAGCTTGATCTGCGCTTCTTGCGGCGAACCGGTCATAGAGACACGAACCAGGCGTTTTCAGGACCAGGTCTTGTGCATCCCCTGCTTTGAAGCCGCGGAAAGACGATATTAGAGCGCCGCGAACAGAGAGGTTATCAAGGATATCCTTGCCCAATATGTTAAAGGGGGCCAGGTGAGGCATCGCACTGAGGCCGAAGAAGGAGTTGTGGTATGGCCGGTTATTTGAGTCGTGCGAAGGCACCATTTTAGGGATCCTGTTTTTGGATCTGATTTATACCCTTTTCACCAGCTTATTCCCATTCCTCCTTTTTCTCATCCTAATTCCAAAAAAAAAAAGGAAAGAAAAAAGATGGCCTCATAGAGTCGGGGGGGGGATATGTTTCTTTTTTATGTCATCCGAAAAGTCATCCGAAAAAATCTTGACATGTGCTCCAAGAAGGAATAAATTTTAGTTAATTACGGCATGAAGCCGTGGTTTGTATTATCGAACAGATCATTCGGACAAAAAAGCCATGAAGGCCGATCCTCTTGAAAGAGGAATTACCTTCGTGGCTTTTTTTTGGAGATTTAATGAGTCACCTTGAGAGTTCAACCGCAACAGGTACATCCACCGCCGTAACCAAACACCGACAAGAAGTCAGGGAACTTTATCAAGCCTCGATCAAAAGAAAGCTCTCCTTTTTTGGCCTGCTTTTTCTTGTTCTTCTGGTCCTGATCGTTACTGCCATAGCCGTGGGGTCTTATGATTTGTCGGTTCGCAAAATTTTGGAGGCCCTGCTGAGAATGGATTCCGGTGCGGGAAAAATTGTGGTCTGGAACATTCGGATGCCACGCATTAGCGCGGCCATTGTCACCGGGTGCGGTCTCGGATTATCCGGGGTGGCCATGCAGAGTCTGTTAAAAAATCCCTTGGCCTCTCCTTTTACCCTGGGCATCAGCCAGGGGGCGGCCTTCGGAGCGGCCTTCGCCATTGTCTTTTTGGGCGCGGGTCGCCTGCAGGGCAGCGCTTTGAGGACGTCCGCCGCCGGCAGTTTTTTGGTCAGTAACGTTTATGCGGTGACCTTCTTTGCCTTCTTGAGCGCCATGGCCGCAACTCTCATCATCCTTTTGCTGGCCAGGTTTAAAAAGTTGTCTCCAGAAGCCGTTATCCTGGCCGGCGTGGCCCTGTCTTCCTTGTTTACCTCCGGGACCATCCTGGTGCAATATTTTGCCTCGGAAGTAGAAATCGCCTCAGTCGTTTTTTGGACCTTTGGCGATGTGGCCCGCTCCAACTGGCAAGAGATTGGAATTCTGACCTTGAGTACACTTTTGGTGCTGGTTTATTTTGTGTTCAATCGCTGGAATCTCAATGCCCTGTCCGCCGGAGAAGATACGGCCCGATCCTTGGGGGTCGATGTAGATCGTTTTCGCCTCTGGGGCATGCTTCTGGCCTCATTGGTCGCGGCTTTGGCCACGGCCTTCCACGGAGTGATCGCCTTCCTCGGTTTGTTGGCCCCGCATATCGGACGTCGTTTGATAGGGGCTGATCATCGTTTTTTGATTCCCTATTCCTGCCTGATCGGGTCCCTGCTTCTTCTGCTGGCCGATACGGCCGGGCGTCTCTTAGTCGGTTCAGGGACCCTTCCGGTGGGGGTTTTGACTTCCTTCATGGGCGCTCCCCTGTTTCTTTATCTCCTGCTCAGGGGGTTGGCCAGATGAACTTGAAAGTCACCGGTTTGCAATTTAATTACGGGGATTGCCCTGTCCTTAAGGGCATTGAATTCGAACTCAGACAGGGTGAAATATTGGGTCTATTGGGGATCAATGGAGCGGGGAAGACCACCTTGCTCAAGTGCCTTAATCTGATCCTGAAACCGCAGTCCGGGACCGTATTTTTAGATAAAGAAAATGTAAGGCGCATGAGCAGAAACGAGATAGCCAAGCACTTCGCCTATGTGCCCCAAAAATATGGAGAAGAACCTTTGACCGTGTTTGATACGATTCTGCTGGGTCGAAAACCTTATATCAAATGGGAAGCCACCGAAAACGACCTCCATATCGTCGAAGCCATTCTTTATCGTTTGGACATTGAACATCTGGCCCTGCGGCCCACCAACCAATTGAGCGGCGGGGAGATGCAAAAGGTCATCATGGCCCGGGCCCTGGCCCAGGAACCGGAGGTACTGCTCCTGGATGAACCCACCAGTAACTTAGACTTGAAAAACCAGCTCCAAGTGATGCAGTTGGTAACCATGGCGGTCAGGGAGCATGATATGGCGGCGATTGTATCCGTCCATGATATCAATCTGGCTTTTCGATTCGTGGATCATTTTTTAATGCTCAAAGAAGGGCGGGTCCACTTATCGGCCGCTAAAGAACAGGTGACCGCCGAGGATATCGAAGAGGTCTATGGCCTGAAGGTGGTTGTCGGTGCCGTGGATCGACATAAGATAGTCATTCCTTTGGACGAAACGATGGAACAGAGAACCTTATGAAAACCTTGAAAACGTTAACGGCTTTTTTTACGGTCTTGACCTTGGTCTTGCTGACCTTTGGGCAACCCTGTCCGGCCGGAGAAATCCTCCGGATAACAGACATGGCCGGCCGGCAGGTGTCGGTTCCCAAAGACCCGGCAAGGATTATTGGTCTGGGACCGGGGGCACTGCGGTTAATTATTTACCTTGAAAGCAAAAACAAAGTCGTCGGGGTGGAGGATATTGAAAAGCAGTTCCCCACAACACGGCCTTACTGGATCGCCAACAGCGAGCTGGGCCGGCTCCCCTCCCTGGGACCGGGTGGACCCGGTGCCATCAACAGCGACCCGGATTTGGAAAAGATTTTGACCGTGAAACCGGATGTCATCTTTATGACTTATACGGACCGTGAGAAGGCCGACGCCTTGCAAAAGAAGATCGGCATTCCGATCGTGGTATTAACCTATGGGACGTTCGGCTCCTTCGATGAAAAATTTTACGATTCACTTCGATTGTGCGGTAAGATACTGAACAAACAGAACCGTGCTGAAGCGGTAATCCGCTTTATCGAAAATTCAAAGAAAGATCTCTTGAAACGGGTGGAAGGATTCCCGGACAACCGAAAGCCGTTGGTTTATGTCGGAGGCATTGGTTTCCGGGGCACCCAAGGGCTGGAAAGCACGGAAATCGGCTATGCCCCTTTTGAATGGGTCAAGGCAAATCCAGCCGTCAAGCAAGATAATCAAAAGGGACACTTTTTTGTCGATAAAGAAAAACTCCTGACCTGGAATCCGGATATCATTTTTGTCGACAGCGGCGGCAGTGACCTCATCCGCCAGGACTATGAAAAAAAGCCAGCCTTTTATCAAGGGCTCAAGGCCTTCCGGAATAAAAAGGTTTTCACCCTTCATGCCTACAACTGGTATGCGACCAATGTGGGGACGGTCCTGGTCGATGGCTATGCGGTGGGCAAGATCCTCTATCCCAGGGCCTTTAAGGATGTCCGATTGGAAAAGAAGGCGGACGAAATCTATTCGTTTCTTCTGGGGCGTCCCATCCACAAAGAAATGGAAAAGCTGTACGGAAAAATCGGGGAGAGGCCCTCTTTTCTGCGGTAATTTATTTGGAAGGGAGATGGTTCTCGTGGAAAAAACAACCTACCGGGGGAAAATACTCTATTTTGATTCACAGGTCCAAGCCCCCTGGTCTTTTGACGAGTATGGCGAGGAAGAGTGGAAAAGACTGGACCGTCTTTTCGGTTATACCGGTTCGCTGGAAAACATGATCATACTCGAGCCCGGTTGCGGTACGGGACGGTTAACAGAAGTCCTTGCCGACCGGGTCGGCCCTCAGGGTCGGATTACGGCCTTGGATATCAGCCCGAAAATGGTGGAGGCGGCACAAAAGCGGTTGACCGGTCGAAAGAATGTAGAGGTTCACCTAAGTGCCGTAGAAACCTTTCCCCTCGAAAAGGGGGGCTTCGGTCTCGTCATCTGCCACCAGGTCTTTCCCCATTTTCACGACAAGGAGAAAGTGTTGAAACTTATGTCCGCAGGCCTGAAGGGGGATGGCAAATTAATCGTCTTTCATTTTATTGATCTTGACCGCATCAATGACCATCACCGCAAGGCGGGAACAGCAGTGGAAGGGGACCTGATGCCCTCCCCGGAAGAGATGAAGGATCTATTTGATAAGGCGGGGCTTGAGATCGATTTTTTAATCAATGATGATTGGGGGTATTTTTTGGGTTCGGTGCGCCGGTGACAAATAAGGTGGAATTTCATCTCGATTTGTGGCTGGAACGAGTTCCTCTGAAGGCGCCTGCCGACATTAGATAGAAAATGGAATTGGGAGAATTATATGGAATGGCTTAAAAATACGATCGATTATGGAATCTTGGGTTTTTTGATACTCTTAAGCATCATTGCCATTAGTATTGCCATCGAAAGATTTCACGTCTTTAAGCATATAAGATTGGATGCTTTTCCGGATAAGAAAAAGCTTGAACTGGAGCTCACTCAAAAGCTTCATCTCATCGCCACTATCGGGAGCAATGCCCCGTATATCGGTCTGCTGGGGACGGTCCTGGGCATCATGCTCACCTTTTATACCATCGGCCAAGAGGGCTTTATGGACACGGGCAAGATCATGGTCGGGCTGGCCCTGGCCTTGAAGGCCACGGCCGTCGGTCTTCTGGTGGCTATTCCTTCCGTGTCCCTGTACAATTTTCTACTCAGGAAGGTCAAGGTCCTGCTCATGAACTGGGAGATCGAATATGGAAGAGAAAGAGTTTGATTATATCAACGTCATTCCTCTGGTGGATGTCATGCTGGTCCTGTTGACCATCGTCCTGACTACTTCTTCCTTTATCGCCACCGGCCGGATACCGGTGGAACTGCCCAGGGCAAGCAGGTCCCGAAGAAGAGGTCCTGAAAACCCAGACCATCGAGATCGATCACCAGGGCCGGGTCTATTTCAATACCCGGTCCGTGTCTTTACCGGTTTTAGCTGAATCCATCCGGCCCCTTAATAAAAAAATCCCCATATTGATCAGGGCCGATCGCACTATCGCCCTCCAGGTTTTTGTGGACGTGTTGGATCTGGTCAAGACCTCGGGTTTTACCCGAGTCAGCCTGCAGACGGAAAAAAGATCATGAATAGCCAGGTCAAGGCCTTCCAGTGGTCCCTTTTAATCCATGGCCTTTTTATCGGCATTGTAATCGGTCTGGGGGTTTTTTTTAAAAGTCCCCCCAAGCTGCTGGTCATCAACTTTGACTTGGAACCGGCCCCTGATCAGATAACCGAATCACACCCGGCCCCAAAGCCGGTACCCTCTAAAAAACGACAGAACCTGCAAAAAGAGGCTTCCCTAAAGGTCCCTCCTCTTCCAAAAGAGAGGCCCCTGCCTAAACCCCTGGAAACCCCGGTCAAAGCGCCCATGCCCGAACCGCAACCCCAGGTGACCCCCTTCCCCTCCGAACAAGCCGTCCCCATCTTTGCCCCTCAGGCTAAAACCCCAACCGTGGTTGAGAAGCCCACCGGCCTTTCAGGGGAAAGCACAGGGGTCGAAGGAGGTAGTGCCTTATCCTCCGGGACCAGCGGGGGTTCGGCCGCCGGAAACCTCAAGGGAAGCGGGTCAGGATTAGGAGGCCCGGTAGATAAGGCCCAAACCAGATATATGAGAGAGCATTTTGCCTATATCCGGGACAAAATTCTGCGGAATATCCACTATCCGGCCATGGCCCGACGTCTGGGTTGGCAAGGCAGGGTACTTCTTTCTTTTATCATCACCCTTGACGGCTCCATTAAAGAGGCCAAGATCATGCAGGGCTCTGGGTTCGAGGTCCTGGATAAAAACGCCGTGGACACGGTAAAAGACGCGGCCCCCTTCCCAAAACCCCCGGCTGAAGCCAAGCTGGTTATCCCCATCGCCTATCGGCTGGATTAACAATAATCAATAATCGGCCCACCTATATTTCCCCTTTGAAGATTCCGGATGCGGAATGGCCATAGCCTCAGGCATTAAACTCCCGCCCGCCCATCAGGGTGATCCTCGGGGTTTGGGTAAAGGGATTTTGATCCACAACGACACGGGTACCAAAAACTTTTTCTATAGTATCTTCCTTAATCACCTGAGACGGTGTCCCGATCGTTTCCATTTGACCCTTGCGGATCAGAATCAATCTTTGACAATATTGGGAGGTCAGATTGATATCATGGGAGGCCACCAGGATGGTCAATCCCTTTTTAAGATTTAAACGTAAAATCAGATCTAAAATATTTACTTGATGCTGGATATCCAGAAAGGCTGTCGGTTCATCCAAAAGAAGCAGTTTAGGTTCCTGACAAAGGGCCCGAGCCAAATAAACCCGCTGCCTCTCCCCACTGGAAAGCTCGGACAGCAATCGGTGCCGTAAATGGTTTATTTGGGTCATTTCCATAGCCGCTTCAGCCAAATGCAAATCCCGAGGACCTTCAAGTTGGAACCGTCGCAGATAAGGGGATCGACCCATAAGAACCGATTCAATGACCGTCGGGCAAAAAATCAGAGAGGTTTCCTGAGAAACCAGGGACATGTTTCTGGCGATCTGATTTTGAGAAAAACTGCTCAGGGGTTGGTCTTCCCATAATACCCGCCCTTCTTGGGGAACCAAAAGCCGGGCCATACATTTTAGTAAGGTGGTCTTTCCGGTCCCGTTAGGTCCTATCAGGCCGACCAATTCACCCCGTTCCAGTTCAAAGGAGATGTCTTTGATGACCCATTGATGATTATAGCGATATCCTATCCGTTCAACCCGAATTAGAGGGACCATGGGCGTCTCCTTGAATACAACAGATAAATAAAAAATGGGGCTCCCAGAAAGGCCGTGACCACCCCTACGGGAAGTTCGCTGGGAGAGATGATCGTCCTGGCCAGTAAATCGGCCCCGATCAGAAAGGAGGCCCCAAAAAGACCGGAGGCTGGCAGGAGAAGGCGATGATCAGGACCAAAGGCCATACGGACCAGGTGGGGCACGATCAGGCCCACAAATCCGATAATTCCGCTGAAGGCCACGGTGATCCCGCACATCAAAGAAACCAGAATCAGGGAGATCCATTTGGCCTGCTCTACTTCCACCCCTAATTGAGAGGCCACTTCGTCTCCCGAGGCAATCAGATTAAAAGACCGGGACATCCCATAGAGGACGAAGGATACGACCAGAATGATCGGAATGATCACCCAAAGGTCTGAGAAACGGCCACGGCTTAAATCCCCATAAAGCCAAAAAAGCAACGAATGGAGTTTTTCTCCCGAGGTCGTGGCCACGGCGAACATAATCAAGGCGGCAAAAAAGGCGTTGACGATAACCCCGGTTAAAATAAGGGTATTGGCTTCAATGGTCCTGGCCCTCCGGGCAATGACCAAAACCAGGACAATCGTTATTAGAGCCCCTAAAAAGGCCATGGCCGGGATCCCTCCCCACAATAAAACACCAAAGATAATCCCGGCTACGGCCCCCACCGCCGCACCGCTGGATATACCCAATAAAAAAGGTTCGGCCAAGGGGTTGCGCATCAAGGCTTGAAAAACCACCCCGCCGATGGACAATGACCAACCGACAATCCCGGCCATGAGGACCCTCGGCAGTCGAAGATCCCAAAGGATGGTTTTAGAGGTTGAGTCCAACCCCGAACCGAACAGACCTTTAAGGATCGGAATCCTCACCGAACCCAGGCCCAGCCCCAAGACAAAGGTCCCCGATAGCATCAGGACCAGTAGACCCAGAACCGAAAAAAGTTTTTTATAAGTTACCAAATGGGCACCAATCCATTATGGGATAACCCATGGTCAAGACTTCATCCAAGGCCGAATCCTTGCCGCCGGTCCATAAGAAGTAGCCTTCATCAATGTCCCCTTATTCTGTTTAATCTTTTCAATGCTATTCCTTTAACTCAGGATGAATGGCCCTGGCCAAGGCCTCCAGTCCATCGATCAGCCTTGGAGAGGGCCGGTCCAGGAGATCCGAATTCAGGATATGGATCCGCCCCTGTCTTACGGCCGGCAGTTGTTTCCATTGCTGCCACCGTTCCTTCTTCCGTTCGGCCCCAACCCCCCGCTCCATAGAGGTAATCAGGATCACCTCGGGGCTTAAGCGGAGCACCTGCTCTAAACTGTATTTTGGATATTTTATAGTCTCTTGTCCGCTGAGATTGATCCCCCCGGCCAATTGAATCAGGTTATTATGAAAGGTATCTTTCCCTACGGTGATCAAGGGATTTTCATTGATCTGCAAAAAAACCCTGGGATGGGGCAGGGGCGAACAGGCCCGAATGATTCGGTCTGCCCGCTTCTTAAGAGACCGGACCAGACCCACAGCCCGATTCTCCTGTTTGACCACTCGGCCGATGGTTTCAATGGTTTCATAGACCTCATTTAGATTTTTTGGGTTGGTCACCAAAACCGGAAGGCCGAAACCGGCCAGCCTTTCCACGGAACCTTTTTCATTGCCATCGGCCGTAGCGATCACCAAATCCGGTTTTAAGGAAAGGATTTTTTCGATATTCAGATCAATGTAACTGCCCACCCGGGTTTTGCTTAAGGCCTCGGCCGGATAGTTGCAGTGTTGGGTCACACCGATCCCCCGGTCGCCCAGACCCAGGGTAAAAAGGATCTCCGTAATACTCGGGGCCAGGGAAACGATCCGTTGATAGGCCTTCGGCTTGACTCGTTGATTATAGGCTTCCAGATTTTCTACGGCCCCTGAACAGGGGGGATGGAACCATCCTCCCCAAAAAAACAGGCAGACTATTGTAATAAGTGTTTTTAAAAAGACCATGATAACGAATAGGACTCAAGGGATCGGGCCTTGTCTCCGGGGATTGACCCCTATTGTCCTTGAACCCCTCTAAAAAGAATAATTTACCCCTACCGTTATTGACCTTCCTGGAGCCGGGTAACCCTGATCGCTAAAGGAAGTCCCCACCTGTTCCACGTAACTTTGATCGGTCAGATTCAATATCGATAAAGTCCCGGTCCAGTGCTTGCTGAAAGGATGACGCACCTTCAGATCCATGGTGTAATAGGACCCAAAATTTTTTTCCAATACATTCACTGCCGGATAGGCACTGTAATCATCGTAATAGAATACCCGATCCCCGACATACCTCCCGATTAGGGTGAAACGGGTCTTCCACCAGGACACATAATCCACGGAAAATCGGGCCTGGTGCCGGGGCACGGTGGCGGCCCTTCGTTCGACCATCTCCAAGGTATTCAACAGGGAATTCTGCAGCTCCAGGTTTTTCTGGGTGGCATCCAGATAGGTATACCCCAGGGAAAAGGAGAGATCCTTCCAGGGGTTCAATTTGACCCCCAGCTCCCCACCCCAGGTGTCCTGTTCATTCACATTCTGGGGCTGCCAGTTTCCATTGGCATCCGGAATCCACTGGATTTCATCTTTAACCTCCCAGCGAAAAAGGCTCATGGTAAAAGTGACCTTTTTATTCTGGAGGGCATGATCGACAGTAACCTCATAACTCGTGCCCCTCTCCGGGGAAAGCTGGGTATTCCCCGCGCCCGGATAGAATAGATCGTTGAAGGTAGGTGGTCTGAAGGACCGGCCGTAATGGAGTTTGACATGGGTCCGGTCCCAAGGCGAATAGACCAGACCAAGGTCCGGACTCGTTTCCGAGCCGTACCGGTCGGTATTGTCGTAACGAAGTCCAGCTATCAGCCGAAGCTGGGGCAGGGCCTGCCAGTGTTCCTGGGCGAAAATCCCCCAAAGGGTATCATCCGGAAACCATTGGGTGGTGGTAATCGAAGTGGTGCTCAAATCCTTTATTTTTCCTTCCCCCTCCAGGTCTTCCTTTTTAAAATCCGTCCCTATGCTCAACTTATGGTCTTTGAGGAAGGCCCAGGCGAAATCCAGGGAACTGCCGTAAACATTGACCCGATAGGCATCATGTTCCTCCTGGGGGGAGGAAGTCCCTAAGTAGATCTGCTTGTATAGGAGTTCCCGATAATCCTGGTATCCCTGCCAACGGGCCTCAAAACGGTCGGTCGGGTCCCAACGCACTTGCAAGGTGTTGTTGAAAAGATTATCATCCTGGTGGTCAAACAGGCTGGTGACCTGGCTGTTGCCACCAAAGGGCGGGGGCCCGGCCGCTGGCTTGGGACCGGGAACGCCTAAGCCGTCCTGATAGGCTGTGGTCAGGAGACTAACGGATAATCGGTCCAAAAGTTGATAATTCAACTTAGATGAAAAATTCTTGCCCTCATATTTGGAATTATCCCTCGGTCCGTCTGACGATTTGTATCCTACTGAAATCAGGTAGCCGAATCGATCCAGGGTCTGACCGTGTTCGGCCGAATAGGTCTGGGTATTGAATGACCCATAGGTGGCCTCGGTCTTAAAAGTCGGATTGGTCGGGGGATTTTTGGTAATTACATTAATAACACCACCCATGGCATTGGCTCCATAGAGATGGGAAGAGGGGCCTTCTACAATTTCAATCCTTTCAACATTATCGAGCGGAATTTCACTTAAGTCAGCGGAACCTAAGGTTATGGAGTTAACCGGCCGATTATCGATCATGACTAAAACCTGGGAAGAGCTTGAGCCCCGGATACTGACTGACCCGGCCGAACCCAAGGACCCATAGTCGGTAATATCAAGGTTTGTATTTTCTTTCAGCAGTTCCCCCACATTTTTGGCCGACGAGGCCTGAATCTCCGCTGGTCCGATCACCGTCACCGCATTGGGGATATTCTTGACCTCTTCGGTAGTCCGGGTACCTGTAACCACCACCTCCTCCATTTGAACAGGGGGCGTATCGGCCCAACTAAACATTGTCCCGAACAACCACACCCCTGCCGCCAACAACCCACAGCAACTTCCTTTCATTGATTTCTCCTTTCCCTCGAAAGAGGTTTGTTTATTTTGTCGGTCCAGTATCCTGGCTTACGGCAGCCTACTTTCCTCGCCTTCCCATCCGTTACAGCGGACAGTGGCCTGCTGGGATTTCGTTCCGTCTACAGTTGCGGGGCAGTGCTGTTTGAACAGACTTCCTGGAAACCGACAATCTTGATTACTAAGTTTATTTCTTCTCCCTCGTCTTTTTGTTGTTTCATTCAACCAAGTTAAAATAATAGACTCAAAGGTTCTTCAACCGACCGAAAGGCCGAACCTCTTTCTTCCTGGGCGGCATATTCTTTCAGACATTTCGTTATTTTGATTTTGAGTCTTGGCGTTATAGGCCCGAGGTCTGGGAAAGGTGGCGGCCCATTGGATGGCCAAACAGGTTTTGTGGCTCCGGCCTCGTCCGGCAACGAGGGTCAAAGGGGCTTGATGATTTACAGAAGGGTTCAAAATAAAAAATCCTTAAGTCCAATTTCTGAACTTAAGGATTGCACCCAGCTTACTTGATCCATTAAGTCGAATCCCCCCGTGTCCAACGCATATAGGGATTCTTCCATAAAGGCAGGTCTTCTGACTTCCGGATCTTCCTACTTTCCGCGCCTTCCCGTTTATCTCAGGATAAACAGTGACTCTTGCGGATTTCGTCCCCGAATACAGCGGCGGGACCGTGACGGCTTTAAACCGTCTTCCCTTTTAAACCAAACTTGGTACCTTTACGGTATATAATTTATCTTAAAGAATAGTTCTATGTCAATAAAATAATGGGATACTCCACCCCTTTCAGCCGCAAGCCGCCGTCCCTTTCAATAATATTCAGATCCAAAGGGAATTTTTCGATTAGTCCTTTTTATTTCCCTGGCCGGCCCGGACATAATCACAGGCTTGCAAGAGGGTTATAATATTAGGGCAGGGGGCTCTCCTTAAGCCTTGTGCGACTGTCGTGGGCCGCCGGAGAGCAGTTTGGCGATAGCTCCGGCTATCGCGTAGAATACACCCAGGAGAACGACATCGGTCGGGCCGACCGGTAAATCCCATTGATAGGCGATCCAGAAGCCGAGGAAGGCGGTCGTGCCGCCGATCAAAGAGGCCAGCGTCGTGAAGTGGCGCATGTTCCGGGCGAACAGGTGTGCCGTCAGCGCGGGAATCAACAAAAATCCGAAGGCGATCAGCGGACCGACACTGAGTACGGCCATGGAAACGGTCAGGCCGATCAGTAAATAAAGCAAAATGTCCCAGAAAACGACATTCTTGCGAAGGGTAATGGCCATCACGCGGTCGAACGAGACGAGGAGCAACTCCTTGTGGAACAGCCCGAGTACGGCGAGAACGAGGGTCAGTGTGGCTATTGTCAGCACGAGATCGAAATTGGAGATGGTAATGACCTCCCCCTTCAGCAGGTCCAGCCAACCGATTTCACCGTAAGGGTTTTTTGACAGCAACAAGATGCTCAAGGCGGAGGCCACGACGTAGGCTGCGCCCAGCCGGCCTTCGGGCAGGCCGTGCCCGCGTCGTTCCAGAAAGGCCAGCACCAGGATCGCCGTCAACGAGAAGATCGTCGAGCCGGCAAAAGCAAACGCGTGGGCGCTTTGCGAGCCATGATCGGCCAGCTTGAACCCGAGCCACAAGGGAAGCGAGAGGGCGATAGCGATGCCCGTAGAGGAAATCTGCGGCAGGGCTACACCCATGAACACCAGCCGGCGCATCACGAGAAACACGCCGACGAGGGGGCAGGCGAAGCCGACGAGCACGCTGGCGTAAACCGAGTTACGCAGGAGAAAATCGGGTGAGAGAATCTGATATAACGCTTCCATATCAGCCGACCTCCATTTTAAATATTTCCGCCATCCGTCTCCCTTGTGAGCAGTTCGTCCGTAGTGCCATGGAGCACCCTGCCCTCGTGAAGCCAGATGACCTGCTCGGCGTGACGGCGCACCAGCGCAAAGTCGTGGGTGACGAGCAAGACGGTGATCTTCTTTTCCTTACGGATCTGGAAATAAACTCCAGCACTGCATTCGTCGCGGCCTGGTCCACGCCCGCGGTGGGTTCGTCGAGCACCAGGACGTCGGGACGGGTCGTCAGGGCGCGAGCGATGAGCACTCGTTGTTTCTGGCCGCCGGAGAGCTCGGCAAACCGCTTCTCGGCAAAGGCTTCGGCACCGGCCGCGCCCAGACATTCCCGCGTGAAGGCCCGTTCGGCCGGCGGGACAAAATGGCCGGGGCGGATGCGTCCGTAGGCGCCCATCAGGGCCACCTCGAACCCCGTCAGCAGATAAACCGGATCGAACTGAATGGATTGGGGGACGTAACCGAAGACGAGCGGTGCCCGTCGATGATCGATGCGGCCGGCGACGGGCGGAAGCAGTCCAAGCATCGTCTTGAGCAGAGTCGATTTGCCCGAACCGTTGACACCCAGAATGGCGGTGAAGCTGGCCCGGGGAGATGAGAGCGAAATTCCGGACAGCACCGGCTGGCCGTTGTAGCCTATACTCAGGTTGTCCAGGGTGATGATTGGTTCTTTCATGGGTCTGTTAATGGGACCTACCCGGACAAGGCCGGATGGGACCCGCCCTCCGATTGTTTATTTCCTGCCTTGTACGGCGGCTACCATGGTGTGAATGATGTTGTCCATCATCTTGATGTAGGTCTCCGTATGGGGTACGCCGCCCGGCATGATGGGCAGCTTAATCAGGGTGGCACCGGTTTGTTCGGCGATGCGTTTCGGCACCTTTTCGGGAAACTGCGGCTCCCGCACGACGATAGGAACATGCTCGGCCTTCATCGCGGTGATCAATTCCTCGATGTGGCGGGCGGTCGGATCGATACCCGGCTTCAGTTCAATCGTGCCGAAATAGTCCAGGCCAAAGCGCTCCGCGAAGTAGGGCCAATGCTCGTGATAGGATACGAACTTTACGCCTTTGAGCGGTTTGGCTTCCTTCTCCCACTCGGCAATCTTGGCGTTCAGCTTGGCGAGATAGGCGTCGCGGTTGCGCGTGAATTCCGCTTTATGCTGCGGGGCGAAGTTTACCAGGGCGTTGTAGATGTTTTCGATCGCGGTCTTGGCCAACACCGGGTCGAGCATGTAATGCGGGTTGCCGTATGGATGGACGTCGCCCTCGTAGTGATCGGTCGACTTGGGTACATCGAGGGGGATGATGCCCTTCGAGCAGTCCACGTAGCCGGGGGTGCCGATCTGGATGCGGGGATTCTTGCTCGCTTCCAGCAATGCCGGCAGGAAGGCGTGCTCGCAATCGAACCCCACCAGGATCAAGCAGGTCCGCCCGGTTCATCATCGGTACGAAGCTCGGTTTCATCGGAACCCCGTGCGTGTCTTCGA
This sequence comes from uncultured delta proteobacterium, assembly GCA_963838485.1. Lineage (GTDB taxonomy): Bacteria > Desulfobacterota > RBG-13-43-22 > RBG-13-43-22 > RBG-13-43-22 > RBG-13-43-22. Next base: position 15,109 of record CAWIRY010000155.1, read on the forward strand.
CGCCCGTGGCCAGGCTGTGGACCTCGACCAGGTCCCCGCCGACGGCGCGCGCAAAGTCCGCCAGGTCGGTCAGCGTCGTGACAATGCGGATTTTGGCCGCCTGAGCGGGCATCGCCCACCCGCACAGTACCCCGGTGAGCGCGATGATCGATATAAAACTGAATAATTTGGATTTCATGTTGGATTCCTCCTCTTCCAGGGTTAGCGTTGCTGCCACCCATGCGCGTGTGAGCCGATGATCCAGGCCCATTGCAGATAAACGGCATCATCGGGACGCAGGCCGGTGGCGGCATTGTTCTCGGTGTGTGTGTATTGAAGGCGCAGTTGATTCCAGTGGCTCAGGGACCAGGTGATGTACGGAGAGTAGGCTGAGGTTCTGGCTTCATTGTTCTGCGCGTTCTCCACCCAGTCATAGGCGAACCCGGCTGTCCACTGCCGATGGAACTTGTAAGCGATATACGAGTACAGACCATAGGAGCCGACGGAGCGGCTGAACAGGTCGCTGCCCGAAGAATTAACGTCATAGCGGTTGTCGCTGTAGAGCACTTCCGTGCCCCAGGTGATGCTCTGGAACTGATTGTTGCGCAGCGGCCGCCAGCTCAGTACGAAGTCTGCTCCTACAGGCGGCGCTCGCGTTCGGAGAGCGTGCTGCCGTCGGGTTGGAGAAGCGGGCCTCCACGGTCATTGGTACTCGGATTCCACAGCCCTGAAAGGCCGGGTTCGAAGGAGATATCGGGTGTCAGGTCAAAATAGGTGGAGGCGCGGCCCCAAAAGTTCAACCCGCTGAAGGCCCGAAAATCGCCGACATTATTGGGTGTGTCGCCGAACTGATCGCCCGCGCCCACGGTCAGGCTCACGTAATGCGGGATCGGCAGCAGGTAATTGATCTGGACCCCGTCTGTTCTTGATTCGCCGCCGATGTAGTGGTCGAGTACCAGCGGACGGTTTACAAAGGGCAGTTCATGATCGTGGATGTACGCCAAGCGACCGAATTCGCCGAAGAATCGTCCCGCCTTGAACCGTCAGGTTCCAGGGCAGTGAGGTCGTGACGAGGGCGGCCTCTTCCACGGTCGCCGTCGATTCGCCGGTAATCGGGTCGGCAGAGGCATTGATCACCGCATAGCCGCGGGCAAAGGGATCAACCGATGCGGCCAGGTTCAGTTCCACCGAACGTTGGAATACGTCGAACCCGCCGGGCCGGTCGCTGCCGGTGTCCTCTGTTCCCCTTGCTGCGGTAGGAGAAGATTGTTTCACCCACGAGCCCGATGGCCGGATTGAACTCGCTGGAAGGTTCTTCTTCTGCGCTTCGACCACTTGATCCACCTTCTCCGTCAACTCCTGTACTTGTTGTTCCATCGGCACGGGGGCCACGGTCTGAGTCGGCGCGGCACCGGCGGAGGGGGCAGAGGACTGGGGTTGTTTGATTTGCTGCTTTTAATTCTTCGATCAACTTTCGTTGCTCGGAGAGGGCTTGTTCCTGTTTTTTGAGGGTCTCTTCAAGGATTTTAATTCGATCTTCCAAGGTCTCAGCAGACAGGACTGTCGAAAATGATAAAAATAGCAGTATGACGAGTGTAATCATGGTTTTCATGATGGCACCTCCACCCATTCGGTTTTCTGATGAAATGTCTCTTGGATTCTTAGATTAAAGTTGTTTGGGCGTTTGGAAACTATACGGGGGAGCTCGATTTGAATTGGGAGAACAAAAAAGACGGAAAACACTGACCCTATTTTCTAAAGTGATAAAGGAAAATCGAAAGTTGGTAGTGCGATTTGAGGAACATCGACGAAAGGAAATTGGCCTGGTGGACGACATTAAAACAGATGAAACAATCATCATGGGGGACTCCATCCTGATGGTGATGAAAGGCGAGTCCCAGAATGGAAAGAGAAAAAGAGAAGAACAGGAGCAGGGCAAATTTTCTATTCATGAGTTTTAAATGATAACCCACAGGTAAATAAAAGCGAATGACCAATGGTATTTTTAAATAAGCCAACTATG
>CAWIRY010000156.1:0-17804 GCA_963838485.1 uncultured delta proteobacterium
GCCATTCAGCCTGAAAGTGTCAGTGAATTGAAAGGATAGATGTCATAACCCTAATGGAAACTATTATCTCTATTCGGCCGGTTATCGCCGTTCTAATCGCCTCCATAGCTTCTCTGCTGATTATGTTCACGCCCAAGAGGCCTAATCTGCGGGAGACCTGGTCTGTTTTAGGCGCCGTGGCCACTTTTCTGACCGTCCTTTCCATGACGCCGGCGGTTTTGGCCGGTAAGGCCTTTGAATATACCCCTTTTGTTATTTTACCGGGTATTTCCATGAAATTCAGGGTCGATGCCCTGGGGATGATTTTTGGAACCATCTCCTCCTTTCTCTGGATTCTGGTTACCTTTTACAACATCGGCTACATGCGGTCTTTAAAAGAACATGCCCAGACCCGCTATTATTTCTGTTTTGCCGTGGCCATTGTCGGGGCCGTGGGTGTGGCCTTCTCCGGCAATTTGTTTACCATGTATTTCTTCTATGAAGTCATCACCATCTTTACCTACCCCTTAGTCGGCCATCATCAGGATGATGAGGCCTACGAGGGGGCCAGGAAATACATCGTTTACCTGACCGGAACGGCCAAGTCCTTTTTCCTGCCGGCGCTTATTCTGACTTATATCCTGGCCGGAACCTTGGATTTCGCCCCTTCAGGCGTCATCAAAGGCATATTCCCCCCTACGGCCAACCCGGTCCTGGTGACCATCACTTATATCCTTTTTATGGCTGGTTTTGCCAAGGCGGCCATGATGCCCTTTCATAACTGGCTGCCCTCAGCCATGGTGGCCCCTACGCCGGTCAGCGCACTGCTCCATGCCGTGGCCGTGGTCAAGGCCGGGGTCTTTTGTACCAGCCGGGTCATGCTGTCAGTCTTCGGCGTCGCCCTGCTCCATTCCTTGAATTTAGGCATCCCCACCGCCTACGCCGCCTCCTTTACCATTTTAATGGCCTCGATCATCGCCCTGACCAAAGACGATCTAAAGGCCCGATTAGCTTACTCCACGGTCAGCCAGCTTTCTTACATCATCTTGGGGGTCGCTTTACTGACTCCCAGCGCGGTCACCGGCGGTCTGATTCATATCGCCAACCATGCCTTCTCCAAAATCACCCTCTTTATGTGCGCCGGATCGATTTTTGTGGCCGCGAATACCAGAAAAATCAGTGAAATGTCCGGTATCGGCCGCAAAATGCCCTTTACCATGGCTGCCTTTGCGGTGGCCTCGCTGAGTATGATCGGCGTCCCTTTGGTTTGCGGTTTTGTCACCAAATGGTATCTGGCCATAGGGACCCTGCAGGCCCACCAAACCATTTTTTTAGTCGTCTTATTGGCCAGCACCATCTTGAACACGGCCTATTTTTTCCCGGTGGTTCTTCGTGCTTTTTTCGGCCGTCCTAACAATGAGGGCAATCTCGACCCACAAAACCAGGCTAACGGGCTTCAGGAGGCACCGGCCATTATGGTAGTTCCCTTACTCTTAACAGCTCTCGGATCCATTCTCCTGGGACTTTATCCGGACTATTTTATGAATATCGTTAAGGCGATGGATCCAAAATACCTTGTAAATATCGTTAAGGCGGTTTTCTGATTATGAACTGGGCAAATCCAATACAATACTTAAGAGACCATTTAAAGGGCTTGAAACGAATACTCTATGTGGTCTTGGCGGCAACGATTGCCTTCGATTTTTTGGTTCCTCGCCATGAGGCCCATTTTTGGGGAGACAAGGTTCCCGGGTTTTGGACGGTTTTCGGCTTTATCGGTTGTATTCTCTTAATACGCGTTATGAAGGGATTGGCCCACGCCTGGCTGATGAAAAAAGAGGATTATTATGGATAAGTTTATTCATCCAGCCCTTCTCTTTATTTTAGGAGCCTTTTTAATCCCGGTATTGCCGGGAAAGATCAAAAAAGTTTATTTATTATTATTGCCGGCCCTGGCCTTTGCCGATGTCCTCTCCATGACCCCGGGGGTCTATGGACAGATTAACTACCTGGGGTTCAACATTATCTTAGGCCGGATAGATCGCTTGACCATTGTTTTTGCCCATGTCTTCACCCTCATGTCCTTTTTGGGGGTCCTTTACGGTCTCCACGTCAAGGAAGACGCCCAGCATATCGCCTCCTTTTTTTATGTAGGCGGCTCTTTGGGGGTGGTCTTTGCCGGAGACTATCTGACGGTCTTTATCTTCTGGGAGATGATGGCCTTCGCCTCGGTCTTTTTGGTTTGGTTCCGCCGGGAACCGGCATCACTTTCGGCCGGGTTCCGTTATCTTTTGATGCACATCTTCGGCGGTTTGCTGCTTTTGGCCGGCATCTTTTTGCACTACAAAAATACCGGGAGTATGGCCTTTGTGTTCATCCCCAAGGCCAGCGCCGGTGTGGCCGAATATCTGATCCTGGCCGGATTTGCCTTAAATGCGGCCGTCTTCCCCTTGCATGCCTGGCTCCCTGACGCCTATCCGGAAGCCACGGTCACCGGGGCGGTCTTTATGTGCGCCTTTACCACCAAGACGGCCATCTATGTCCTGGCCCGGGCCTTCCCCGGCTATGATATCCTGGCTGTGATGGGTACGGTCATGACCGTCTATGGGGTCTGCTACGCCACCATTGAAAACGACATGCGCCGCATCCTTTCCTATCACGTCATCAGCCAGGTGGGTTACATGGTGGCCGGTGTCGGTATCGGCACGGAACTGGCCCTCAACGGGGCCTGCGCCCATGCCTATGCCCACATCCTTTACAAGGCCTTATTGTTTATGGGGGCCGGTTCGGTTTTGATGATGACCGGGACCTCAAAATTAAATAAATTGGGCGGTCTATACAAATATATGCCCCTCACCCTGATCTTTTACGTCGTCGGGGGCATCTCCATATCGGGTTTTCCACTTTTCAGCGGTTTTGTCAGCAAATCCATGATCATTTCCGGGGCCGGCGAGTCCCACCATCCGGTGCTAATGGTCCTGATGCTTTTAGCCTCGGTCGGTACCTTTCTTTCGGTGGGCTTGAAGCTGCCCTATTTCGCCTTTTTTGGCGAAGATTCGGGTTTGCAGCCCAAGGAACCGCCGAAAAATATGCTCTGGGCCATGGGGATTACCTCATTCCTCTGCTTTCTGATCGGGGTCTATCCCAAGGTTTTATATGATTTGCTTCCTTTTAAAGAGGCCGCTGCTGAATTTCATCCCTATAATATGTCCCATCTCTCAGAGACGATGCAGATCCTGCTTTTTACCGGGCTGGGTTTTTTCCTGCTCCTCAAGAGGCTTCAGCCGGAAGCCAAGATCAATCTGGATTTTGATTGGTTTTACCGCAAAGCCCTCCAGGGTTTTATGTGGTTTGACCAGAAATTTATTCAATCCTTTGACACCGGTTGGGGAGAACTCTATCGGAGTCTGGCCCTAAAAGCCTTGATGGCCTTTGCCGGGTTTTTTGCCTGGTTCGACCGCTGGGGGATTGACGGGGTGGTGGATAATGTCGCCTATGGGACCCAGGGAATCGGCAATCGGGTGCGTCGGGTCCAAACCGGGAACATCCAGAATTACCTGGCCTTGGCCCTTTTGATCATCTTTGTCCTCGTGGGGATCTATTGGTTTTTATAAAAGCAGGCGCATGGTCCAAGGTATAAGGTTCAAGGTTAAAGGAAAAACCGTTTACCACATACCTTAGACCTAAGACCGTAAACCGTTATTTATTGTTACTCAGGGAAATATACAACCATGGATTTTCTAATCCCAAATCAACTTAGTTATCCCATTTTAAGCACCTTAATCTTCTTGCCCCTGGCCGGGGCCGTGGTCCTCTTTATGATCCGGGATGAAAAGGCGGCCAGGGTCTGGACCTTGCTCGTCAGTCTGGCGGCTTTTTTCCTCTCTTTGCCCCTTTATTTCAATTTCGACCTGGCGACCTATAAATATCAATTTGCCGAGCATGCTCCCTGGATTCCCATGTTCAAAATCAATTATACCCTGGGGATCGATGGCATCAGCCTCCTTCTGGTCCTTTTGAGCACCTTACTCACCCCCATCTGCGTCCTGGCTTCCTGGAAATACATCGATAAACGGGTCAAAGAATTTCATGTCTGTCTCCTGTTCATGGAAACAGCCTGCGTCGGGGTCTTCTCAGCCCTGGATTTCGTCCTTTTTTATATTTTCTGGGAAGCCATGCTGGTTCCCATGTATTTATTGATCGCCGTCTGGGGCGGTCCGGACAAGGTTTACGCCTCTATTAAGTTCTTTATCTACACTATGGCCGGCAGCGTCTTTCTCCTGGTGGCCATGATCGCCCTCTATCTAAGCGCCGGGACCTTCAGTATCCCGGAATTGATGACCCATCAGTATTCCTTCGCCTTTCAATTCTGGATCTTTCTGGCCTTTGGGATCGCCTTTGCCATCAAGGTCCCCATGGCCCCTTTTCATACCTGGTTGCCGGCCGCCCATGTGGAAGCCCCGACCGCCGGCAGTGTCTTGCTGGCCAGCGTTTTGCTGAAAATGGGCACCTACGGCTTTGTCCGGTTTTGTCTGCCCATCACCCCCCAGGCCAGTCTTTACTTGGCCCCCTATCTCCTCTGGATGTCCATCATCTCCATCATCTACGGCGGGTATGTGGCCTTGGGGCAAAGCGACATGAAAAGATTGATCGCCTACTCCAGCGTGGCCCACATGGGGTTTGTGACCCTGGGCATCTTCCTGTTCAACAAACAGGGGCTGGAAGGGGCCATCCTGCAGATGATCAACCACGGCATCACCACTGGGGCCCTCTTTCTCTGTGTGGGGATTATTTATGAAAGGACCCACAGCCGCCAAATCAAAGACAATTCGGGTCTCAGCAAGATCATGCCCTATTACATCGGGTTTCTGGGCTTTTTTTCCCTATCTTCCATGGCCTTTCCCGGAACCAACAGTTTCGTGGGAGAGCTGCTGGTTTTGATCGGCACCTTTTTAAATAATAAAGTGGTCGGTGCCCTGTCCATCCCCGGAGTCGTCCTGGCGGCGGCCTATATGCTCCGCCTACTCCAGAAAATCGCCTGGGGCCCGCAAATGGGACCGCATCACTTTTTCGATCTTAATGCCCGGGAGATCGTTTATTTAATCCCCCTGGCCGTTTTTGTTTTGTGGATCGGCTTCGCCCCGACCCCATTTTTGGATGTCATGCATGCCAGTGTGGACCACCTGATCAAGCAGGTGCAAGCCGGAAGTGCCTTGGCTTTGGTCAAATAAAGGAATGACGAAAATGGGCGCTTTCGAACTAAGCTCTCATGCCCCAGAGGGCACCACGAATCATGAAAAACAGGGTTCAAGGGGCCGAGGGGTCAAGGATTCAAGTGAAAGGCAAGGAAGTAAAACCCTTGAACCCTCGAATCCTGGAATCCTTGAACCCTATTTTCGTACTAATTACAAAATGGTCGACTTTATTGGATTTATAAAAAGTCTAAGGAACGAATCATAATGGATTTCTCGTTATTCATACCGGAAACCTTTCTGCTGTTGATGGCCCTGATCTTTTTCTGCCAATCCTTATGGACTTCGTCCGCCAAGACCAATCAGGGACTGGCCCTTTTTCTTTCCGCCATCGGCCTCATCTTGAGCCTTTGTTCCCTGAATTTAAGCGGAGACCTTTTTTATAAGTCCTACCGGGTGGATCTCTTTTCCCAGGTCTTTAAGATCCTCATCAGCTTGGGGCTGTTTTTAATTATCGTCCTGGGCCAGAAGTTCAAGAGCATTGAGGACCGTCTCCAGCCGGAATTTTTTATGTTTCTGAGTTTGAGCGCCCTGGGGTTGATGTTGATGGTCAGCAGCGTAGAGCTGGTGACCATTTTTATTGCCATGGAGTTGTCCTCCTACTCCCTCTATGTCCTCATCCCCATCCGCAGGCAAACCGGCGGTGGACAGATGGAAGCGGCCATCAAATACATCATCTTCGGGGCCGCGGCCACCGGGGTCATGATCTTCGGCATGAGCTATATCTTCGGCGTTACCCAATCGACCTATCTGGTGGACATCCTCAAAAAGATGCCCCTTGTCCTCAGCCAGCCGGTGGCCCTTATCGGGCTCCTGCTGATTCTCTGCGGCTTTTTCTTTAAATTGGCCGTCGTGCCCTTTCAATTCTGGACCCCCGATGTTTACCAGGGGGCGGCCAATGAAACCGTCTCTTATGTAGCCACCATGCCCAAATTGGCCGGTGTGGCCTTGCTGCTTCGGATTACCAGTCTGGCCGGGACAGGGGCGGTGGACCTGATTCAGGTCCTGGTTTTACTTTCGGCCCTGTCCATGACCTTCGGTAATCTGGCGGCCCTGGTCCAGAAAGACCTTAAGCGGTTGCTGGCCTATTCCAGTATCGCCCATGCCGGCTATATCATGCTGGGGGTCCTGACCTTGAATGCCCTGGGCTACGGCGCCGCCATTTATCACGTTGCCGCTTATCTCTTGATGAATCTGGCCTGTTTCCTGGTCATTTGTTCCCTTTCCCAGGAGGGAGAAAACGTGATGGTCAGCGACCTGGCCGGCCTATACCGCCGTTCCCCCTTGTTGGCCCTTACCCTGGCCGTGGGGGCCTTTGCCCTGGCCGGTATTCCGCCCACCGCCGGATTCACCGGGAAATTATTCCTTTTCACGGCGGCCTTGAACCAGGGACATCTGGCCCTGGTGATTATCGCCGCGGTCAATACGGCTATTTCGATTTATTACTATTTAAATATCGTCCGCGCCGCCTATGGGCAGGACCCAGGCGGACTGCCGGTCGTGTCTTTGAGTTTTTCCAATAAATTATTAAACTATGGGTTGATCCTGGCGATCATCCTGATGGGCGCCTTGCCAAACTGGTTTATTGAAATGGCCCGGACGGCCTGTAAGACGATTATCTCATAAAAGAAAGGTATAAGGTTCAAGGTACAAGGCCAAAGGAAAACCGATATACCGTATACCTTGCACCTATACCTTAAACCAAAACGGAGTTTATATAAATGACAGCAGTATCCACCAATAAAATCGCGGAACCCCAAGCCACCCAAACCCCAAGGATAACGGTTTGCCGGGGTCAAGGGGCCAAGCCGGCCTGCGGGGCGGAGACCATTTTTAAAGGTCTGACGGCCGAGGCCCAAAGGTTGAATATCCCCGTAGCCATAGAGCCGGCCAAATGCGGTTGCAGCGGTTCCTGCCGGAGAGGGCCTTTTTTAAGTTTACCTCATATGGGTCTTTTCTATGAACAGGTCAAGAAAGCCCATATCCCTTATATTTTGGAGGAGACGATTCAGAAGGGGAAGATCCTCTTTCCTTTGTTGCGCATGAATCCCCTGCAGTCCACCCGTGGCGACTTGATTTGGGAAAAAGACCATGGTTGTATTATGGTCATGGACCCTTCCACCTGCATGGTTCAGGTCGCCGACTATTTGATCAAGTTCCATTACGGTGAATCCTGTGGAAAATGCGTCCCCTGCCGACTCGGTATTCAGAGGCTTTCCGATCTCATTGAAGCCGTCAGTCATGGCCAGGCGCCGGAAGATGCCCTTCAGGAGATGGAAGCGCTGACGACCCTGATGCAGCAGGCGGCCTATTGTGCCTTCGCCGGTAAGACCTCCCATATTATTCTGGCCATCTTAGCCAATTTCAGGGAAGAGTTCGAGATCCACATCAAAGAAAAACGCTGCCCCGTCGGAGTTTGTAAATTCTTTTGACGGCCCCGGTCATCCCTTCATTTTCCATAAATCTCTGAGCAAATCGCCCTGCCCTGCGATTGACCTCTTGATCCTTTTTTATCGAAGGGGAGGAGTGCCCCCCGGCGGTGTTTTAATCCCTTGCCTGGCGACAAAACCCTGGGTCTGCAGGCCGGTGGTCGATGGGGTCCCGGCTATTTGGGCCAGGTAGGTCCCGTTGAGCTTCTCGATGTGATCCTTTACATTGTCAAAGTAGTTGAAATGGACCTGCTCTTCATCGATGATCGCTTCAAAAAGCTTCATGCTGATGCTGTCGCCGTTTTCCCTGCATACCGCCAGGAACTGGTTGTAGGTGTCGATCGTATTGTCCTCGAGGTCGGCATCAAAGGAAAACATGGCCTCGACCTTTTGACCCTTTTCCACCTTTCCAGCCGGGTCTGAAGTCGGCTCTCCTGCCAACTCTTTTATGCGGTCGGCAAACATCTCCGCGTGTCGCATTTCATCGATGGCGATCAATTTAACCTTGGCGGCCATATCTCCATAATCCAGGTTATCCAGGTTGTAATGCTGGTTCATGTACTGTGAAATCGCCAGCAGCTCCATGCCCCGGGCCTTATTCAACAATTCGATCGTCGTTCCCCGTTTTTTTTCCTTGGATCCTTGAGCCATAAATTCCTCCTTTTTTAATGGAATCGGTTAGAGTCGTTCCGGCGAAAGCCGGAGTCCATCATAATTACTATGAGCACCAAAAAAAATTTTGTCAATGAAGGCTGCCCTCCAAGGTGACGGGCATAAAACAAGCCCTGCACTTAAGCCGTCAGACCCCGGTAAATCCTGGTGATTTTCTCGGGAAGCCTGATGACGTCATCGATGACCGTCCAACTACTGTGACTGTACATTCTGGGCAGGTATTCAGCAGCGGTCCGGTCGACGGTGATGCAGAACGTTTTGATACCGTAATGCTGGGCCTCTTTCAGGGCCATACGCGTGTCTTCGATGGCATAGCGGCCGGTATACTCCTTGTCCACCGGCTTGCCGTCGCTCAAAAGGATGATCAGCTTGGTTCGTTCCAGTCTCCTCCGCAGCTTGGTTACGGTGTGTCTTATGGCCGTACCGTCCCGGTTTTCAAAACGATCCGTGATGGCGGAAATCCTTTTTTTCACCTCATCATCATAGGGATCATCAAAGCCCTTGATCCGGTAGAAATCCACATTATCCCGGTTGTCCCCTGAAAAGCCGAAAACGGCAAAGCTGTCCCCCACTTCATGAAGGGCCTCGGACATGATGATGAGGGATTCCTTCTCCCGTTCGATGGTGGCCCCTTTGGTACTCCGACTCATATCGATCAGAAAGGCCACGGCGATGTCCCGCTTTTTTTTCCGGGTGAGGCTGTAGTTTTTTTCGCCCGGAGATAGCCCTGCTTTTCGGTCCACCCAAAATTCAACTACGGCATCCAAGTCGATATCATCCCCGTCGTATTGCCGTTTGAGCTTGGCGAACCCTTCGGGTTTCAGTATCTGAAATTCTCTTCTGATTTTTTTAAGAAGGCCCGTATACTTGTCCAGGGTTTCCCTGTAAAAACCCGGCGTTTTCCCCGCAAGGGTCTGTTCACGCACTCTGGCCCAGTTGCTCCGGTATTCCTGGATATCTTCGCCCCATTCGTGGTAAAGAGAGGTTCCCCTTTCGCTTTGAAGTTCCGTCTTTTTCTCGAGTGAGGCTTCCAGATTATGAAGGAAGAGATAAATTTCATTTTGGTAAAGGGATTCAAGGCGCCGCTCGATCTCCTTGGGAGTTATCCCCTGCTCCCGGTAAGCCGCCTTTAGCAGACGCTCTATCTTTTCAGGGGAATCAAACTCCATGGCCTCCCCCACTCGGCCGGTTTCTTTCGCCTCGGTATCCGAATCCCCGGATTCCGATTTTCCTCCTCCGACGGGTCCCTGAAAGGTCCTTTGATCTTTACCAATAGGCCGGGGCCGCTGTCGAATATCCTCCTGGCCAGGCCGGGTTTGGGTAGGCTGTGTTTCCGCCTCCGAACCGCTTTCCACCTCAGGCTGGTCCTGGGGTCGAACAGGCCCGGCCGATTCCCTCCGACTGATCCGCTCCTGGATCTTCTGGGAAGTTTTGCCGAAGCTGCCGATATTCCGGGAAACCATATCCTGATCCAGGGGTTTGGCCAGGGGCTTGGCCGGACTGTAGGGTTCCTTGAACTCCTGATCGATCATGATGGTCAATTCTACGGCTATGCGTGCCGCGTCATGCACATCGGCCCCGGGCCGCTCCAAGGACCCTGCCCTTTTTAAGGCCTGCTGGAAAATGGAATAGGCCGGATCACCGGGTTCATCGAAGGTCTTTCCGACCATCAAGGACTGGCCGATCATTTCTACCGCCCGCTGTTTGGGGTTGTTCATTTTTTTAGGGGGGCACCTTTGAGAAAGCTTGTGAAGATTCATCCGAATAATCTCTTTTCCGAGGGCGGGATATTCACGTTTTAGCAAGCCTTCAATCCGAAAGTCTTCCATAATGTTAAAAAGATCCCGGGCCAGGTCCGGTTCCGGAAATAGCCTGACGAACCGGTCCATATCGCTTTCGTCATCTCCGGCCTTTTCTCCATAAAGGTTCCTGAGTTGCTCAACGCTGTCCTTGATCCTGCCCATGTCGAATTCAAAGCTCCCATACTCCAGATGGGCTTCCTGATGGGTGGCCGATACCTTATAAAGGGCGAAGTTATCTTCCCGGTCCTGAAATTCCTTAATTCGCCGGGGGAGGTAGATTTTTAGGCCGTCCGTATAGACGGAATCGGCTTCGGCGATCTCCACCCTCCTGCCCAGAAGGGCCTTCAGATAGATGGAAAGAACCGGCTTGACGGTCTTTAACTCAAGCCCTTTGGGAATATTTTCCATAAAGTCGGCAAAGGCCGGAGAATCGCTTTTTAAAAAAGAAAGGGCCTTTTCTTCATCTCCTTTGGCCGCATTTTCCACAAAGGCCGCAATCCTCCCGAATCCTTGGAATCCCACCCAATCGAGAAATTCCGGACTTTTTTCAAGGAGCCTCAGGGCCACCGCCGGGCTGGTTCGGGCCACCTTGGCCGCCAGGTCATAAACGGCTAAGACCCTGACCCGGTCTCCGAAAGTCTCCAGCCGGTCGATAAACAAAGGGCTCTTCTCCAGAAAAGATAAAGACGCCGTTTGATCGGCCCGGGAGACGTCCAAGGCCAGACCGGTTATGATTTCCAGACCTTCGAACCCCATTTTTTCGATAAAGAAAAGACTCATATCCAGAATACGCAAAGCGATCGGCCCATTATCTTTGGCTGTTTTGTTGACTAAGCCGAACAGCCTTTCCAGACCATCGGCGCCGATTGCTCCCAGCAGCTCCGGGCTTTTCTCCAGGAGGGCCGTGGCCATTCGCCAGCTTAAAGGGGCTGCTTTCCCGGCCAGCTCATAGACATGGAGGACCTGGGACTGATTCCCGTATTGCCGGAGACGGTCGATCAAATCCGGGCTTTTTTCCAGAAGGCTTACGGCGCTGTAACTGTTCTCCCGGGCGATGATTCGGGCCGCGGCGGCAATCTTTCCCAGTCCTTCAAAACCGACCCGTTGGATAATGCCGGGACTCGTCTCGACTAAGCTGACGGCGGTGGTCCAATTCTCGACACCCACCTGATGGGCCAGCTCTTCCAGCTTTTCAAGTCCGTCGAACCCGATCGCAGCTATGATTTCAGGGCTGCCTTCCAGGAGGCTCACGGCCAGCCGGGCGTTGGCTTGGGCTATTCGACTTCCCAGTCGACAGACTTCGGCTATTAAGGAAAACCCTCCGATTTCCCGGAGTCCATCGATGATATGGGGACACTTGTCCAACAGACGGACCGCCGATGTTTCGCTTTCCCGAGCCAGGAGGAATGAAAAATCAGCGATGACCTTTAAACCCTCAAGGCCCAGGCGGTCAATAATATCAGGACTTTTCTGAAGGAGCCGCGAGGCCGCTTCAAAGCTTTGCCGGGCCATGGGAATGCTCCAATCGGCAATCTTTTCCAGTCCCTTGATGCCGACCCTGTCGATCAAGGCAGAAGCGTTTTCAAGAAAGGCCCCGGCCGCGGCCAGACTGGTTCTGGCCATTTCTTTGGCCTGGTCCAGGAGGGTTTTTATATTTTCGTAATCCAGTCGTTCGGCCAGACCAACACTTCCCAAAAAGAATTTAAGGGACAGTTGTGAGGCGAATTTAGCCAGACCGCATCCCAGGTCGTAAAGGTCCCCTACCTGGCGGGTATTAAAACGGGAAAGCAGAGCGCCAACGATATCAGTACTTTTTCTGAGAAGCGCCACGGCATTTTCGGGTCTGTCGGCTGCCATGGCCAGGGCGCAATTCCAAATCGGTTCCAAGCCGGCCGGGCCGATCTTTTCAATGATCGAAGGGGAAGTATCAAGGAGTGTCAAGGTCAGCCTGGCGCCGAAAGGAACGGCCCTGGTTGCCTGCTCATAAAGACCCTTAAGGAGTAGGCCGTTTCCCTGTAAAACCAGCGCTTCGGCCACGGCCGGACTTCTTTTGACAAGTTCCAGGGCATTGCTCCAGTCATCATCAGCCAGACGCATTCCCAGGTCATAGACCATAAGGACCAGCCCTTTACCCCCCGGTTTGAGGAGCTGCTCGACCACAGAGGGGCTCTGTTCAAGGGCCTTTAGCGAATAAGTCCGGCTTGAACGGGCTATGGCCGCGCTAAACCAGCCTATCTTTTCGAGTCCTTCGAAGCCGATGGACTCGAGAAGGCCAGGACTTTTTTGAATCAAGGCCACAGCGGTCGCACTGTCCTCACGAGCCACTTCACGGGCCAGGGAGGCCGTTCTAATTAATATCTGGTAATCGCTCTTTTCAAGGATCTCAGGACTCATCTCCAGAAGTCTAACGGCCAAAACCGATCCGTAGGGGACCAACTGAAGACCTAATCCGTAAACATTCAATACCAGCTCTTCTCCATAAGGAAGGAGCTTATCGATAAGGGAAGGGCTTTTTTCTAAAAGATACCGGGCCGTCGATGGGTCATCCTGCCTGAGCCTGGCCATTAGAATGCCAATCTGATCGATCCCTTCATAGCCGAAGCGATCAATCAGAGGAGAAAGGGCTTCGCCGAACCGGGCGATCAATTCGTCTTCGCATCCTTTATCGATTACGCCTGTCTTTGGCCAGTCTTTATATATATCATGGAACATGGTCGGTCACTAATTAGTTCGAAAATGGATTTTAAACCGCCCTTAATCTTTGTCGGGGCTCTGTAGGGGCGGGTTTAAAACCCGCCCCTACGATGTCATTTTCATGCTTCGTGGCGCCCCAAAGGGCGCATGTGGGCCTTTCACTTGAATCCTTGACCCCCGGGCCCCTTGTCCCCCCTTTTTTTAAAAACTGAAGTAATTTTTCAGCACCTCTTCGATGCTTTTCTTCAGGTCCGTATCATAGGTCAAGGGCTCGATCATGGTGGCCTGAAGGGAATCTTTCATCGGCAATCCGTTACGGAGAAGCGTCCCGGCATAAACCAGCTCGCGGGTGGATACGCCCTCTTCGAGTCCCTGATTGACCAGATTACGTATCCGGTTGGCCGCCTTGACCAGCTTTACCGCCGTATCCTCATCCACACCGGCCTCACGGCTGACGATGCGTATTTCCAACTCTTCCGCCGGCCAGCCCAGGTTGATCGAAACAAAACGTTGCCGGGTGCTCGGTTTTAATTCTTTGAGCACACTCTGGTAGTTTGGATTATAGCTGATGACCAGCATGAATCCTTCCGGGGCATGAAAGATTTTACTCCGTTTTTCCACCGGCAGACAGCGCCTGTGGTCGGTCAGAGGATGGATCACCACCGTCACATCCTTCCGGGCTTCGACCACCTCATCCAAGTAGGCGATTCCCCCCTCACGAACGGCCATCAGGAGAGGTCCGTCGATCCATTTCACCTCGTCCCCCTTGATGATATACCGTCCGGTCAGATCATTGGCGCTCAGGTCTTCATGGCAGGCCACGGTGTAAAGAGGAAGCTTCAACCGCCAGGCCATATGCTCTACCAGCCTGGTCTTCCCGCTTCCCGTGGGACCGTTGAGCAAAACCGGGAGTTTGTTGGCCTGGGCCGCCTCAAAAATGGCTATTTCATTTCCCTGGGGAAGATAAAAAGGTTCTTCGGTTATTCTAAACTCCCCGTTTTCGATCTTTTCCGATTGTTCTCGCTTGGACATCCCTGCTCCTCCAGCCTGTCTTAATTTTTTTATTATAAACACGGAATCGAAGAATATCAAATAACCTGCAAGAAAAAGTGTCGCCACCTCAAATGAGCAGCGGGTGACCTAATATCCTTGACCTTCCATTCCCGCCTATTTTATAGTGTGAGTATTTCCGATGAAATCAGGGTATATATCCATTCAGATTTACATTTGATGGTTTCATAAAAAGTCAAGGCCTACACTTCGTCATTCCCCTGAAAACGGGAATCCAGTGTTTTTATAGGCTTTCGAAACGTCTGGATTCCCGCCTGCGCGGAAATGACGGTATTTTACGAGACCCGTCACATTTGATTGAGGTTAGAAGTGAAAAAGGCCAAGAGCCTGAATGGAAAGATCATAAAAGAATAGCGCGTCTCCAATAACATCCGAAAGGAGTAACCAAATCATGGGGCGCTTCCAGGAGTATGATCACTACGATGGACTGGGCTTGGCCGAGCTGGTTCGGAGATGAAGACCTGCTCTTCCGCTTAGCCGCCCAACTGGAAAAGGCCTTGCCCTGGTTCAACAAGCGGTCGCCCCTGAAGGCCTGAGAATAAGGTCTGACAGGATTCACAGGACAATTAAGGAGATCATTGTCATTTGACTTTTACCCGAATTTTATTTTTCCCGAATTCAACCACATCACCGGACAAGATCTTTTTTCGCTTTCTGGTTTCGACCTTTCCATTGACTTTACCTTGGCCTTCAGAAATCACAAATTTCGCTTCCCCGCCGCTGGCGACCCAATTTTCGAACTTCAAGATTTTATAGAGCTCAATGGGCTCTTTTGAAATTTCAATTTCTCTCATTTTACAGAATACCCAACTTTGATGTCATCTGAATACCCCGCCTTAAACCCTATCCCAATTCTCAACCTGGTCGACTTTTAACCACTGCGGTAATAATTCTTTTTCATCAAGAATCAAAGGAACTATTTTTCTTGAATAAGACGTTATCGCTTCATGAAGCTGGATAAAAGAATTGATTCTAATTTCTTGTTCACCAATCCTAATCCTCTATGATAGCGATCTGGTTTCAATTTTTTACAAATAAAGGGAGGCCAGTTTTAAGCCCGGCCTTATGCACAAACAAGGCCGGGTTTGGGGTGCGGGCACAGTCATTTCCCGGTAATCGCCTATTTTAAACTTATAGTGCTGGAAACTTCTGGGTTAAACTACCACCGACCTTGTCGGTGGATTTTCAGAGGTATTAATCAACTTTAGATGACAGCTCACCAACATAGCTGGTTCGCAAGCGGTGTTGGGCCTTCGCCCCCACGCCCCACCACTGACCTCGTCAGTGGATTAATTTTAAATTTAAGAAATGACCTTTAGAATCTCGGGTTCCTTTCGCTCCGGGATGGGGGGGATATTTTTAGGGTAGCCGATGATGATGGGGGCCCACATCCGGTACCCTTCGGGAAGTCCGATTTCCTTAAGCAGCTCGGGGTCCCTGGCTTCCGCTCCCTGGGCGACAAAGCAGGTGCCCAAGCCCATAGATGTGGCCGAGAGCATAAAATAGGCGGCGGCGAACGCACAATCTATGGCAATGGTCGCCCCTTTGAGACGGCCGACTACGGCCACCAGGCAGGGGGCATTGTAAAAGACATTGAAGCTCTCGTTCTTCAAGATCTCCAGGTATCCTTTCATGGGCGAATTCGGGTCTTTTTCGATGCCGGCGATAATCGTTTTCTTGCTGCTATCGGATATCTTTTTTATCATGGCCCTGTTATTGACCACGATGAATTTCCAGGGCTGCAGATTGCTGGCGTTAGGGGCCTTGATGCTGTCGGCAATGATCTTCCTGATCATATCCGCTGAAACCTCTTTGTCTTCAAAATCCCTGACCGAACGTCTTTTCTCTAATAACTCCCTAAGGTCCATTAAATTTTTTCCTTTCTTTCCAATGATTAAGTACAGCGAACCAGATAGATCGGTTTCGGAGAATGGCGGAGCAACTTCTCGGCCACGCCTCCGAGGAAAAAACGTTTGACCCCGCCGTGTCCGTGGGTGGATAGGGCAATCAAGCCAATGTCCTTTTGGGCCGCATGATTGAGGATTTCCTCGGCATCATTCCCATAACGTATATGGGTGTCCACTTTGAACCTCTTGGCCTTAAGCCGTTCCTCCACCCCGGCAAGGTACTCTTCCGCTTCCCGGATGACTTTCACTTCGGCATCGGTCGGGTCCATTCCCGGGAAGGTGTGGGCCACGGCCACCCGCAAAAGAGAAATGTCGGCCTTGAAAGCAGTAGCCAATTTCTCGACCGTAGGCATGATATTCTCGGCGCATTGAGAGCCGTCCAAAGGAACAAGAATCTTTTCGTAGGTCTCCATGAGAATTCCCTCCTTAATTATTTTAGATGACCATGTAAAAACCCGTCATTCCCGCGCAGGCGGGAATCCAGACTAATCATAACTTATTAATAACACTTGATTCCCGTTTTCACGTGAATGACGGAAATGGGCTCTTCCGGACTTATTACGACTTCATCATTTTATGATGGTTTCATTATATTTCATGGGTTCGCTTACAATCAATAACAAACTCATTTTTATTGAGGTTTTGGCCTAAATTCAGCAAGTCTTATATTTACCGTCTCATAATAATAACTACTTGACTCCGGCAGGTGAGGCTACTTTTTCTGAAGAGGGTGCCTGTCCATTCGCTATCCCTTGAGGTACCTGTTGAACCAGGTCAGACATCGTCCCCAGGCATCCTTGGCCGCCTCGGGGCGGTAACTTGGCCTGTAGTCGGCGAAAAAGGCGTGAGGCGCTCCGGGGTAAAGCACAAACTCAGCCGTTTTGCCGGCTGCCTTAAGGGCGGTCTCCATCTCCTTCACGTCCTTCACCGGGATTCCCAAATCGGCCTCGCCGTACAGCCCGAGCACGGGCGCCTTGATCCGGTCGGCCACGTCAAGCGGTCCTTCGGTCCGAACTCCGGGTGTTTTAACCGGTCGGATCTGGCCGTACCAGGCAACAGCGGCCTTTATTCCCCCGTTGTGGGCGGCAAAAAGAAGGGTGTACATCCCGCCCCGGCAGAATCCCGTCACCCCGATCCGATCAGCCCGGCTGGCCGGATGCTGCCTGGCAAAAGCCATGAGGGCATCCAAATCCATCATAACCCGCTGGTCAGGGACCTGGTCGGCCACCTTCCTGACCGCATCGATGTCGAACAGGTGTAAAACTCCTCCTTCTCGGGCATAAGGCTCAAAAGTAAAACTCAAGAACCCTTCTTTGGCAAAACGGCGGGTGACGTCCTTGATGTGCTCATGCATCCCGAATATTTCCGGAATCACCAGCACGACGGGATATTTTCCGGCGGCCTCAGGCCTTGCCCCATAGATCGGCACAGGGAAGCCGTCTGAAAACACCTTGCCATCAAAGGCCACGAGATTACTCGCGGGGGTATTGATGATCTCACCGGCCACCGGCTGAGCGGCGATGGCATATCCTGCCAATCCGATCCCCGCAGCGCTCATTCCGGCGAGAAATTGTCGCCGGGACATCCCTTCATAGGCATTTGCAATCCAATTTCTGACCATGAGTACATCCCTGTCTCCCTCCGGAAATAAAACCTCCGATTATTCCGTCCCAAACCTGGACCACTTTTTTTTAAAGTTTAATTCTATCAACCGCTTTCCAGAAAATAAATAAAGGGAGGACAGTATATTTCATGAAAAGGGACGGTATTTTGAGAAAAGCAAGAGGCTCCTCATTAGGGGGAGAGAATTATAAGGGTTGGCCGTCATTCAAGTCGAGGAGGACGAGCCATCAGGGCAATGGGTATGCCGGCAAATATAAAGGCGGCGGCTAAGGCTTAGGATAAAAAGTAGTTTCCGGTGGTATTTTGGAGGAACCCGGCCAGGATAGACCCGCCGGCGCTGATCACCGTGACTATTGGTATGGTCCAGCCGATAAT
>CAWIRY010000157.1:0-6566 GCA_963838485.1 uncultured delta proteobacterium
TGCTGATTCTCTATGCATCCTTGAAGAGGGTGAGATTGAAATTACCTTGCCGGGAGAAGAAAGGGTTTATTTTCCAGTTAAAGAAAGTGGTCTGGTCTTTGGGTGGTCTGCACTCATCGAGCCAAGACTATACACAGCTTCAGCCAGATGTCTGAAGGATAGTAAGGTGATTGAGATTGATGGGGACCGGCTGAAGGGAGTTCTTGAAAAACATCTTGCCGATGGTCTCAGGATTATGGAACGGTTGGCGGGAGTAATTGCTTCACGGCTGGTGCATTGTTACCAGAAACTAACAATGGAAATAAACAAATAAGAAAAAGAGATTAGGTAATGCTTATCAAAAAGCGGGTTTTGTTTCGGCCTAATTTTCCGGAAAATTTTCTTTTTTTAAAGGAATGGAAAGACCCTTATGAAGGATGCCTTTGAGAGATTACGAGAAAGACTGGATGTATCTGGCAACGGGTTATCCCAGCACCGAAAAACAAATGGAAATTAAACTGCTCAAAAGGCTTTTCAGTGAGGAAGAAGCTGAGTTGTTTCTGAACCTTTATCCTGTCCTGGAGAGTCCGGAAGAAGTGGCCAATAGGATGGGAGTCGACCCAGGCGAACTGGCTAAGAAGATGGAGGTCATGGCCCAAAAAGGTCTGCTCTTCAGGCAGCGAAAGGGAGAAGGGGTCCGCTATGCAGCCGTACCCTATGTAGTTGGGATTATGGAGTTTCAGGTTAACCGGCTGGATTTGGTCTTGGCCCGGGAGATGGATCAGTATTTTGAGAGCTCCTTTGGCCGAACTATTCAGTCGTTTAAGACACCAGTCATGCGGACAATCCCTATCCAAAAGGAACTGGTAGCCCAATGGCCGGTGGCCCCTTACGAAGACGTTTTAAAGATTATTGAAGATCAAACGGTTATAGCCATTGCCCCCTGTATCTGCCGAACGATATCCCGGTTAAATGATAAAGGCTGTGATAAACCCCTGGAGGCCTGCTTTATGTTTGGTTCCCATGCCCATTATTATGTGGAGAACCAGATGGGCCGCTACATCAATAAGGAAGAGGCCAGGGAGATTATCAAGAGAAACGAAGAAGCCGGCTTGGTCATGCAGCCCTTTAATGCCCAGAAGGTGGGTGGAATGTGCAGTTGCTGCGGGGACTGTTGCGGTATGCTCCGCTCTTTAAAAAAACAACCCTTTCCGGCCCGAGCGGTTCAAAGCAATTATTTTGCTATCGTCGACCCCCAGGCCTGTATAGGCTGCGAGACCTGCCTCACCCGCTGTCAGATGGAGGCCATCCTGATTGTGGATGAAAAATCCACGATCAATATGGACCGGTGTATTGGCTGCGGTCTGTGTGCCACGACCTGTCCCCAGGAGGCCGTCCGGCTGATCAAGAAAGAGGACGAACAATTGTATCAACCACCGGGAAGCGGGGCGGAAACCTATCTAAGGATTGCCCTGGAACGGGGGAAAAACTTGATGCCCAGTGGTTGACCGAAAAGATCTCATTCGGAATTGGGCGAGGACGATTCCAAAAGATTTACGAAGTCGATTCCGTTGGGAGAGGTGCCTAAAGAGACGTAGTGCCATCGTACCGGGGCTTCTCGTGTGACAGAAAGAGGATGAGTTGCGGAAAAACAGGATCTGAAGAGGATGCTTTTATGGGGAATAGAGAAGAAGCTTGTTCGAATGGAGAGGACAAACGCCAAAGGGTGCTCATTTTTCAACCCTATCCGTTTGAGGTTGGTCAAAAGATATTCATCGAGAGCGGCCCTCGTCATGGAGATTGGGAAATGTTGGCCTTGGGCGACCAGAAAGTCAGGCTGCGATGTCCTGTTTCTCACCGGGAGGTTGAGTGGGACCGTTTTTGCTATCTCGTGGATGAGCGCAATGAACTTTGGCCTCATCCCGATTAATCGTCCTGTGATGGTCCGTGGACAAGCGCCACGGGGATTTCAAAAATCTGCATCATCCATTCAATTGTCGGCCATGGTTTTTGGCCCTGTCTCCAGGAGGTGTGGCCATGGATACGAAGGAAATCCCGAGCCTGCTCAGGACGTTCTGGTCTTCGGAGATCATCGCCCAAAGTCTGTACGGCTTTCTGGCAGTGAAGTATGACGATGACCGGAAAAAAGCCTTCGTCGAGATAGGAAGAATGGAGCGCGGGCATGCGAATGTGTGGAACAAGCTTGCACAAGATGCCCATGCCGCTTCATTCCAGGTCTCGCTTTTCATCAGATTCAAGATAGTGCTGGCGAAACTTCTTTCGCTTCTCTTCCCCCTCACCATATTCATCCATTACCTCGAGCACGGTGAAAAAAAGGCCATCCTCGACTACGCGAGATTGCTGGAGATCTATAAGGATGACGAAAAGGCCAAAACGATCATTATCGACGTGATAAGGCAAGAAATCGGTCATGAATGGCACATGATGGAACAGATTGCAGACCGGAAACTCTATATCGCGAAGGTCCGGGAAGCGATACCGGCAATGACGTACGGCATCATAGAGACGGTGGGACTGGTCATCGGACTGCTCGCGGCCCATGCAAAGACTCTCGCCATAGGACTGACCGGGCTCATCGCGATGTTCGGGGGACTGATCGCGGAAATATCCGTCTCTTACATCGCGTCGAAGAATCATCATGACCTTGATGAGGGGAGGAACAAAGAGCTCAACATAAAGACGGAGTTCACCCCTGCCGTGCTGAGGAGGGAACTCGAAACCGACCTCATAGAGAAAGGAATCCACAGCGGAACCATAAGACTCATAATGGATATCATAGGGAGCGATGCAGTCGTCTTGTCGAGTCTGGTCAAGACAATCAGAACCACCGCCGATGCTCTTCATCCGAAAGAATCCCTCAAGACCATTACCACATTCTTTGTCCTCGGAGCCTTGCCCGTCTTGGCACCTTTCTTCGTCGGGAACGTGTGGGGCTCGAATCCATTGATTCCGGCCATCGTCGCCTTTGCACTCGCCGTTACCAGCATATCGATAGCCGGGCTCTTTATGGCGGTACTGTCCGGCAGGAACATATGGGCGAATATTGTGCACAACGTCTTCATAATCATGGGGACATGCGCCCTCACTTACATGGTAGGCCTGATGGCTCGGTTTCTCCTCGGTATTGAGCACTGAAAAAGTGACGAGCAGATTAACGTTTCCCCTTTCGACTTCAGCTATGACAACCCTGACAGTTTTGAAGTCCAAAGGGGGCTGCTTCCAACGACAGTTTGTGGCGGAGCAATAGTACTGCCGGTATGGCCGTCACACTCTCTTTGCTGTGGCAATCTTTAATTCCCGGCACCGGTCCTATCTTGAGGATAGGCAGGTGCTAAACTTGTTACGTATCAGGTGAAAGCATGAGGATCGTCTATAGGAAAAGCCGGTTCTTTTCGGCTCCGTCGCGTAACCACGCTGGGTAGTCTATCTATCTACTTAGAACTTATTAAATGCCGTCACTTTTGCCCATCCTTAAAGATGACCTGACCGGCCTCTATAACCGCCGGGGTTTCTTTACCTTGGCCGAACAGGGGTTGAAGACGGCTCAACGGATGGGAACGGAAATGTTGCTCATTTATGGAGACTTGGATAATTTGAAGGGTATTAGGGTATTAATGATACCTTCGGCCATAAAGAAGGTGATCAAGCCTTGGTGAATATTTCATTGATACTTAAAGAAACTTTTCGGGAATCGGATATCATCGCCCGCATAGGGGGGATGAATTTGTCATCCTGGCCATGAACAGTCCTGAGACCTCGGCCGAAAAACTGATTAACCGCTTCGAGCAGGTATTGGATGACCATCATCTCCAAACAAAGCGTCCCTGTAAACTCTCTCTGAGTTTGGGTATTGCCTATTTTAATCCCAAAAATCCTTCTTCCATAGATGCTCTGCTTGTCGAGGCGGATAAGTTGATGTATGAAAATAAACAAAAGAAGGTAGATAGGGTCAAAAATGGCCCCGTCTTTTTTATGCACACTTCATTAAGGCTTCATTCTGCTGCGGAGTTGCAGAATGAAGTTTGAAGAACTAAGCCGCGACACAAGAGCTATGGGGAATGAATCCGAAGTGGTTTGTTTTATCTACTGAGTGGGAGATGATTTTGGGGTTAAATAGCCCTTTCCGGATCGAATAGGATCTATTGGGAAGCAAAATATTGATCGTAGACGGCCCCGAATGGATATAAGCACCGGCCAAGGCAGGAATTTAGACAAGGGTGTGGTATTACGAAAAGCAATGCCTTTTTCGCCTGAGAGGGGATAAACGATTTTTGTAATTGGAACGGAACTCATCGGCGTTCTACGGTGGACCGTTACATCTTAAAGGCCGCAAAGCTTCAACCCTGAGCAGGCGGCCTTTTTTACAGACAGGACATTGGGTGACATCGACACCGGAGATCTTCAGCAGGTATTCCTGCCAGGTTTCCGGTATTTTTTTGTCCTGGGTTTCGGTTTGGCAACAGTTGAGAAGCTTACGGCATAAGGTGATATTGTTTTTGCGGTTTCTATTGGACAGCAGGCCATAGTGACGGATTTTGACAAAGCCGGCCGGGAGTACATGGAGCAGAAATCTCCGGATAAACTCTTCGGCCGCAACGGTCATGATTTTTTCCTTATCGCCATCGGAGTAGTCCCGCCAGCGGAAGGAAACCTGGCCGTTTTCAAGCCTGACCAGACGCTGATTGCTGATAGCTATGCGGTGGGTATAGCGGCTTAAATAGTTAAGGGCTCCCTCCACCCTATTAAAGGGGGGTTTAGAATAGACGACCCATTTCATCTGATAGAACTGCCTTCTGAAGCGTTGGAAGGCCTTGGGGTGCCGGAGATAACCCATACTGTCAAAGAAGGCCAGTTGGCCGGCTTCATAGCCTTTTTTGAGATAGTCCAGAAACTTGTTCCTGAACAGCTTGGACAAAACCCTTACGGGAAGGAAGAATCCTTTTCGGCAGGAAATCCAGCGGTCATGGGTAAGGGATAGCCCACCGCCGGTAACAATACAGTGGATGTGGGGATGGTCCATGAGGTTCTGTCCCCAGGTGTGGACAATACCCATGAAGCCGATGTGTACTCCGAGACGCTTTGGGTCCTGTGCCAGTTCCCTGAGGGTCTCGGAGACCGAGCGGAAGAAAAGGTCATACAGGACTCTACGGTTCCGTAAGACCAGGGGATTGAGTCCGGCGGGGATGGTAAAGACGACATGAAAATATTGGATGGGCAGGAGGTCTTCCCGTCGTGCTTCGATCCATTCCTCTTTCCTTAAAAACTGGCATTTGGGACAATGCCGGTTTCGGCAGGAGTTATACGATATCTCCAGATGACCACAGTGGTCGCATTGATCCACATGGCCTCCCAAAAGAGGGGTTCTGCAGACCTCAATGGCCTGCATGGCCCGTAGCTGATCGCGGGATAGCCGGTGCGTTTTTCGGTAGTCGTTTCCGTGTTTACGAAAAATGTCGGCTACTTCTATGCCGGAGTGCCTCGGCACTGGCCATTAGATAGGGATATTGGCTTGGGGGTCGTCCAGGGGGTTGGGAATACCTCTTTGGGGAGTTTCGATATGTAAATCCAGTGGACTGGTGACCTGGGCCAGGTTATGGCGGCTGACATGGAGATAAACGGTGGTCGTTGTCGGGGATCGGTGCCCCAGAAGCAGTTGGACATGGTGCAGGCTGGTTCCGGCCTCAATCAGATGGGTAGCAAAGCTGTGCCGGAGGGTATGGACACTGGCGGGCTTTCTGATCCTGGCCCGTTTTTTGGCCGCGTAGAAGACATACCGTATCGAACTGGTTGAGAGAGGACGTTCTTTTTTTTGTCCTTCAAATAACCACTCCTTGGGGCGATATTTTATCCAATATTGCCGTAAGCACTCCAGGGCCGTTTGGGATAAAATACTGTAGCGGTCTTTGCCTTTTTTCCCGTTTTGGATTCTGACCATCATACGTTTGCTGTCGATATCATCTACCTTCAGATGGGCCGCTTCGCTGACTCTTAATCCCGATGAATAGGTGATCATCAGGATGGCCTTGTGTTTGAGATTCTTCGTCACGGAAAAGAGGGCTTCCACTTCGGAGAGATCCAAAACCAGGGGGAGCCTCTGCCTCCGTTTGGGGCAGAGGATCTTTTCCATGACCCATTCGCGTTTAAGGGTATGCTTATATAGAAACTTCAGGCCGCTATAGTAGTTTCGGTAGGTTCCTTCAGGCAGTTTCTTATCATTGATGAGATAAAGCAGATATTCCTTGAGTTCCCTTTCCCCTAATTCCTCCGGTGATTTTTTAAAATATAAGGCTAAATTCCTTACCTCTCGCAGATAGGTTGCTTGCGTCCCGGGGGTAATGCCCCGCAATTGAAGATCCATCTGCATCTGTTCTCGTAGCTTTCCCATAATACTATCTCCTTTGAAATAAATATCCATCGACTCCTGCCGATGGTACCACTTAAAGAGATTGTATTAAGGTTAGGCTCTTCCAACAAGTGGAGATAGGAATTTTACTCGGGAATGTTGAATTTATTACGGAAACTTATTTAATGACCAGAGCTGGCATGGCTACCGCGTAGCGGTTTAG
>CAWIRY010000158.1:0-17682 GCA_963838485.1 uncultured delta proteobacterium
AGGTTAATAATCTCCACCGGCAGCAAAGGTTTTCCTTGTTTTTCCTCCTGAGGCCTCGCTCCTTTTTTGAAGCGAAGGGGGCCACTCAAAACCATGACTAAATTCAGAATTTAAGAGGTTGTTTAAATTAATCGGGTTTGCTATAATTTTTTATGCCCCTGCGGAAAAATTCGGAATTGATGGAAGTCTATGATCGTTTGTTCAGCCATTTCGGCCCCAGCCATTGGTGGCCCGGAGAGACCCCGTTGGAAATCATGGTCGGGGCTATTCTGACCCAAAACACCGCCTGGAGCAATGTGGAGCGGGCGATCGGACGTTTAAAAGAAGAAGGGGTCCTGAATGCTTCCCTGTTGCATCAGATGGACGAGGTCCTTTTATCGGAATGGATACGTCCGGCCGGCTATTATCGAATAAAGGCCGGGAGGTTGAAAAATTTTTTTGATTTTTTCTTCCGGGAATTTGGGGGAAAGGTTGGCCGAATGAAAAGCCAATCCCTGGGAGTCCTCCGTTCGCGACTCTTGGAGGTGAAGGGCATCGGGCCGGAAACGGCGGACAGTATCTTGCTCTATGCCCTGGGGATGCCGACTTTTGTGGTTGATGCTTATACCCATCGCATATTTTCCCGCCACCAGCTTATTGAGGAAGATATCAGCTACGAAGATCTCCGGGCTTTTTTTATGGATCATTTGCCTTTAGATCCCGGGCTTTATAATGAATATCATGCCCTGCTCGTCCGTCTGGGGAAGGCGTATTGTAAAAAGAAAAGTCCCCGATGCGAAGAATGTCCAATGAAGGAAATGAAATTGTAATGGAACTATTTAAGAGAAGCCCTAATCGAAGAAGCCTGTTGCCCCTGATCCTGACAGGGTGTCTGGTTTTGGGAGGATGTTTTCCGCCTAAAACGATTATCTCCTTCCCTGAATCTCCGATGGTGGTTAAGCCCAAGGAAGCGGTTACAGAAAAAAAATCTCCCTCGGAAGAAGAAGCAAGGCTGGAAAAACTGATCCACCAGTTGGAAGAGACCGAACAACGGCTTTTAGAGACCCAGCGCAAGACCGAAGAGGCCTTGAAGAAGGTGGAAAATGCCTCCAAAAAAACCGATGACGCGGCCAGCCGGATCCAGAAGGCCCAGGAAAAGATCGACGCCATCGGCCAGAAAGAAGCGCCATGAGACGGAAACGTCCAGCCTCCAGGAAGTCAAAAGGGTTTTTAAATAAAATACAAGACGATCAAATTTTTTTTCTGGCCTCGGGACTGGCTTTTAATTTTTTAATCTGTTTTATCCCCCTTATTATGGTTATTTTGTCCATTCTGGGATTCTTCCTTTATTCTTCCCAAGAAGTTCTGGGGTATGTCCAAATGTACTTGGACAAGATGCTTCCCCAAGCCTCTTCAAAGATTTCGGTCGATATCCTCCATCTCATCCGAAACAGGAAGTTGGTGGGATTAATCGGATTTCTGGGTTTGCTGTGGGCAGCTACCCGGCTTTTCAGTTCCACCCGAACGGTATTGGATAAGACCCTGGGGATCTCCTGGCCTCATGGATACTTAAAAGAGAAACTTTATGATTTGATCATGGTCTGCATTGCCGGTCTCCTTTTTTTGTTCTCCATTGTCATGTCGGGTATCTTCGATCTGATAAAATCTTTTCCGGATCGTCTCGGGATCCATCTACCTCAGTTGTTTCGGATCCCCTGGTCCGGCAGGCTCATCGGGTTGGGAGGGGGATACCTTTTTTCGGTCTTGATGTTTTTTATCTTATTTCGTTTTCTGCCCAGCCGCAGACCCGGCAACCGGGCGGCCTTACTGACTTCCTTGCTGGTCGCCGTCCTCTGGGATGCAGCCAAAACTCTTTTTCGTCTTTATGTGAATCTGTTAAATAATTATACGGCGATTTACGGGTCCCTGGGATTACTGGTCGTATTTATGTTTTGGATCTATTATTCCTGTCTTATCCTCGTCCTTGGGGGGGAGATCATCTGGATCCTGGAAAGACGGAAGTAGGCTGAAAGATGATGGGATTATCTAATAACGACCAACCAAATGATCCCGTTCTTTCTCCTTTGGCCGAGAGGATGCGTCCCCGTAACCTGGAAGAATTTGTGGGACAGGAGCACCTCCTCGGGCCGGGGAAATTTTTGCGACGGATGTTGGATTCGGGGAAAATCTTTTCTCTGATCTTTTGGGGGCCTCCAGGCTCGGGAAAGACCACCCTGGCCCGGATGATGGCCAGCTATACCAAGGCCCATTTTATCCAGTTCTCGGCCGTTCTTTCCGGTGTTAAGGAGATCCGGGAAGTTGTCAAGGAAGCCGAAGAACGGTTGACGGCAGAGGACCGGAAGACCGTTTTATTTGTGGACGAAATCCACCGCTTTAATAAGGCCCAACAAGACGCCTTTTTGCCTCATGTGGAAAGGGGCAGGATCATCCTGGTCGGGGCCACGACCGAAAACCCTTCTTTTGAGGTTATTGCCCCCTTGCTTTCCCGGACCAAGGTTTTGGTCTTAAAGCCCTTGGATGAATCGGAGTTGGAAAGGGTCATCCTCAAGGCCCTTAAGGATTTGGAAAGGGGACTGGGGAAAATACCGATTTATTTAGATCCTGAAGCCCTGGAGCAGATCAAGGGATCGGCCGACGGCGACGCCCGCATTGCCTTGAATACTTTGGAACAAGCCGTTACCCTGGCCCAACCAGGGGCCGAAGGGCTTTTGACGGTTGACCGGAAAGCCATTGAAGAAGCCTTGCAAAAAAAGGCCTTGAGATACGACAAGACCGGTGAGGAACATTACAACCTTATCTCCGCGCTCCATAAAAGCCTGCGCGGGAGTGATCCCGACGGCGCCCTCTACTGGCTGGCCCGAATGCTCATTGCCGGGGAAGACCCGCTTTACTTAGTTAGACGCATGGTTCGCTTTGCCTCGGAAGATATTGGCCTGGCCGATCCTCAAGCCCTGGTCCAGGCTTTGGCGGCTAAGGAGGCCTATCATTTTTTGGGCTCTCCGGAAGGTGAACTGGCCTTAGTCCAAGCCGCCCTCTATTTAGCCACCGCCCCTAAGAGCAATGCCCTTTATCAGGCCTACGGACAGGCTCAAAAGGATATTGAAAAAACCGGATCCCTTCCGGTCCCCCTGCACCTGAGGAACGCCCCGACCCGTTTAATGAAAGGGTTGGGATATGGGCAGGGATACCGTTATGCCCATGACTATCCGGGTGCGCTGGTGATCCAAGAGTATCTCCCGGAAAAATTGAAAGGCCGTTTCTATTACCGCCCTACCGACCGAGGCTATGAAGAAAGGATCAAAAGCCGCTTGGAAATTTGGCGTAAAAAACTTGGATTAAATTCTCTCCCGGGTGCTTCGGGAGGAAGGCCTTGAAGCAATAAAGAAAAATATTGAACAAAAGGAGAGCGTATCACGATGAAGAGATGGCTTGATTCGGCCTGGACTCAGGAGATGCGTCTTGAGGTCGATGTGAATTTGATGACGTCTCCGGTTCTTGGAGAAAAAGAAGGGATTTCCGAAGAAGACCTCGAAAAGCTGTCTCCTACGATCCAGGCCGTACATGAACAGCTTGAGGAAGAAAAAAATCAAAACGTTTTACCCTTTCTGACGCTTCCTTTCGATCTGTCAATATGGCCGACCATTAAAAAGTGTGTTCAGGAGGCTAAGACCTGGGCGGAAAATTTTGTGGTCCTCGGGATCGGAGGGTCGGCCCTGGGGGCCAAGGCCCTCCAGGGTGCCCTGGTCCATCCCTTTCATAATATCTTGTCCAAGAACATGCGGAAAGGATTTCCCCGGTTTTTTGTGGCCGACAATGTGGACCCCGATGGGTTTAAGTCTCTGTTGGATCTTCTGGAGGTCCGGAAGACCTTATTTAATGTGATCAGTAAGTCGGGCGGAACCGCTGAAACCATGAGTCAATTTTTGATTATCAGGGATTTGCTCAAAAAAAAGCTGGGTAACCGGAAAGAAAAGGATCACTTGGTGATTACTACCGATCCGGTTCAAGGGGTGCTGAGGAGAATCGCCGAAGAGGAGCGGTTTAAGAGTTTTGAAATTCCTTCTTTATTGGGGGGAAGGTTTTCGGTTCTTTCAGCCGTGGGCTTATTACCGGCGGCTATGGGCGGAGTCGATGTCGAGGAATTACAAGCCGGGGCAAGGGAGATGGCCAGACGCTGCCAGGTCCGATCCCTCTGGAACAATCCGGCCTATTTGTGCGCCTGCCTGTCTTTTTTGAGTTATAAACAGAAGAAAAAAAATATCCGAGTGATCATGCCCTATGCTGATGCCTTGAAAGGAATGGGAGAGTGGTTTTGCCAATTATGGGCCGAGAGCCTGGGTAAACGGGTCAATACCAAAGGCCGGGAGGTTTGGAACGGCCAAACACCGGTAACGGCTCTGGGGGTTACTGATCAGCATTCCCAATTACAGTTATATGTGGAAGGTCCCGGAGACAAAGCCTTCTCGTTTTTAGGGGTGAAGCATTATTCCAGCCTGATGCCCTTGCCAAAATTGTACCCCAAAATCGAGGCACTGGCTTATTTGGGAGGACACTCCTTAAATAAACTGATTCAAGCCGAGATGCAGGCCACCCGGTTAACACTGGCTCGAAATGGGCGTCCGAGTTTAATCCTCACCTTGCCTAAAATCAACCCCTTTACCATCGGCCAACTGATTTTTTTGTGGGAATTGGAGACCTATATCTGCGGTCAATTAATGGGGATCAACCCCCTAAACCAACCTGGGGTGGAGGAAGGAAAGAACCTGACCTACGCCTTTTTAGGGAGAAAGGGATTTGAGAACCAAACCAAAGAAGGAGAATCGATCATAAAGGCCCATGATAAAAAATATCTCCTCTAAAAACACGATGGAAATTTTGCCGGAAACCGCCAAACCCTTTAAGCTCGTAAAGTATTTCTTTTTAAGCAGCTTTATCGTCATGTTGATTTTCGCCGTATCTTTGACCTTAATCATCACCCAACGCTCCAAAGAGGCCTTGCTCAAGAAAACCGAGGCCTTTGCCGTCTTGTTGGCGGAAAATCTGAATCATCAGGTTTTTTTTAATTTTATCCTGCCGATTGCCCTGCAGAGAAAAGAGGTCCGTCTTAGAGATCCCGAGCAGTTTAAACAGTTAGACCTTATTGTTCGAAATACCATCCACAGTTTTAAGATTGAAAAAGTAAACATGTATGACCCTTTCAATGTGGTCGCCTACAGCACCGATCGAACCTTGGTCGGCAAGAAAGGATTAGGGGGGACGGATTTTAAAAAGGCCATGGTTGGGAAATACACCTCCCGGCTTATTTCTGAAGAGATCTTTTGGAAAATTAGTCCGGGGGGAGGCGCTCCGACCCGGAAATTAATAACCACCATTCCTTTTCGGGTAGAACCCGCCTCCCAACCCCGCAGTAAAATCTTAGGGGTTTTTGAGATCACCCAGGATATCTCCGTGGATTATGAGGCCATCATCTGGGATCAGTACCTGATGGTTTTAATCTCCATCGGCCTCATGACGATCATGTATCTGGTCTTATTGTTTATCGTCAAGCGGGGAGAGATTATCATAGAAAGAAAAGCCGAAGAACAAAAACGATTGGTCGATAAACTGCATCAATCGGAACGAATGGCCACCCTGGGGGAAATGATTGCCTCGGTGTCCCACGAGATCAAAAATCCCCTGGGGATCATCCGCAGGACGGCCGATCTTTTGGAAAAAAAGGTGGTCAAATTTGATCCTCAAAACCAACTGGCTTCGATCATCAAAGAAGAGGCCGATCGGCTGAACCGCATTGTGACTGAATTTTTAGACTTTGCCCGGCCCCAGACTCCCAGGGTTCATCCGGTCCGGATAGAAACAATCCTGGAAAAAAATCTTAATTTTTTAGAACCGGAATTGGCCCGGCGTTCCATAAGAGTTCAAAAAGATTTTAGATCGGAACCCCAAGCAATACAGGCGGACAGGGACCTGCTCTACCGGGCTTTTTTAAATATCTTGTTGAATGCCATCCAAGCCATGACCGATGGCGGGACGATCGAAGTCAAGGTCGGGTATGATTCCCGGAGTGCGGAAATAGAAATCAAGGACACGGGGGCCGGGTTATCCCCGGAAGAGCAGGCTAAAGCCTTTCAACCCTTTTTTACCACCAAGGAGAAAGGAAGCGGGTTGGGGTTGCCTATTGTCAAAAATATCATTGAGGCCCATAAGGGAAGCATTCGCCTGGTTAATTCGGAAACCGGGGGGGCCACGGTATTGATTACCTTGCCAAGGGAATTGGGAAGTTAAATAAATTAAGAGAAGCTTATGGAAACGATCCTTATCGTCGATGACGAAAAAAATTATCTTTTGGTGCTGAAAGAATTGCTGGGAGAAGAAGGGTATGAGGTGTTTACCGCTCAATCGGCCTTGGAGGCGCTCGGCATTTTTCAAGAAACGGAACTGGATCTGGTGATTACGGATATGAAAATGCCCGGGATGAGTGGAATGTCTCTGTTGAGCGTCCTGAAAGAAAAAGACCTCCATTTACCGGTGATCATGATGACGGCCTATGGAACGGTGGAAAAGGCCGTTGAAGCCATGAAAAAAGGGGCCTACGATTATATTATTAAACCCTTCGATAATGAAACCTTGAAAAAGACGGTTATCAAGGCCTTGGCCATGGGTCAGGTGATTAAAGAAAACCGATTGCTCTCTCAGGAATTGAAAGAAAAGTTCGGCCCCACCGACTTGATCGGAAATAGTTTTCCGATGAGACAGGTCAGGGAATTGATTACCAAAGTGGCCGGAACAAGGGCCACCATCTTAATTAGTGGTGAATCGGGGACCGGGAAAGAGATGGTGGCCCGGGCCATCCATTTTAACAGCCCGAGAAAAAATAGACCTTTAATCTCGGTCAATTGCTCGGCTTTGACTGAAACCCTGCTGGAGAGTGAACTGTTCGGGCACGAGAAAGGGTCCTTCACAGGGGCGGTCGCCCAAAGAAAGGGACGTTTTGAATTGGCTGATGAAGGGACTCTTTTCTTAGACGAAGTGGGAGAAATGTCCCCCTCCGTCCAGGTGACCCTTTTGCGGGTCCTTCAGAACCGGGAATTTGAACGGGTGGGAGGAAACAAAACCATTAAAGTCGATGTGCGGGTCATCACGGCCACCAATAAGGATCTGATGGAGGAAATTTCTAAGGGGCATTTTCGGGAAGATCTTTACTATCGGCTTAATGTGGTTCATATCGAGGTTCCTCCGTTAAGGGAGAGGAAAGAAGACATTCCCCTGTTGATCCGATATTTTTTGGAGCGATTTTCCAGAGAGATGAATAAAAAGGAGGTGCCGGCCTTGGCTCCTGAAGTTATGGGTGCCCTATCGGCTTATGATTGGCCGGGAAATATTCGGGAACTGGAAAATATGCTGGAAAGAGCGGTTATTTTGAGTTCGGAATCCGTCATCCGGCTGGAAGATTTTCCTTTGGCTGTGAAAAAAGACCCGGATCTGGATCTTTCTGTGGAAAAAATAATACCTCCTAATGCCAAACTGAACGAAGTCTTGGAAATTGTGGAAAAGAAGATGATCGTTCGGGCCTTATCCCAAGCCGATTATATTCAAAGCCATGCGGCTGAGTTATTAGGCATAGAAAAAAACTTGCTCAAATATAAAATGAAAAAATATGCCTTGGTTTAGTTTTGGTGGTTCATAGTATAAAAAATAGGCCTTTATAGAGCATCGGGTAACATGAAAATTTCCCACCATCAAGCCTTATGGTCGGGGGTTTCTTTTGAGGGTTTCCAGAAATCAGATCGGATAATTAAACGGTAAAAATATTTTTACCAATTTTATTAAGTATTTTCGGTTAATTAAACTATCATAAGCCGACAAGAAAAATTTGTTGGTAAAAATATTTTTACTTTATGATTTTCAATCGAAGAGGGCCTAATTCAGCAATTGTAAAAATTAGTAATAAAGTCATAGCCTTGCAAAATAAAAAATATTTTTAGTTATTTGGCATTTGATTTGCATAATTAAAAGGCAAGAAAAAAATCTCTTTATCTCCTTTCCTTAATATAAAAGCCAACCTGAAAAGGTTGGCTTTTGTTTTTAGTTGATCTTATTAACCCCGACCTGTTAAATTTCCAAAGGCTTTTTTGATGGACAGGGAAGACGACAAAATATAATATTTTAGTGCTTCCTACTTTTTGAGCCCGTCGCAATACTTGATTTTTTCACCAGAAAAGGGGATTTATGTCCAAGATGTCAAAACCTCGCTTGGTTAAAAAGGATTCCTTCTTTAATTCGGAATTCGTAGAAAAAATAGAAAACCCATTGCGTAGTCTATTGGCAGCCGAAACATCAGCGACTTTTGAACCTGAACTCATTTCGAATCTGGCAGAAACCCTGGATGAAAATCCTGCCTTGGCCGATTTTTTCTTTGAAAAATTATTAGCCCGGCCCAGTGACACCATAGCCAGGCTTTTATTCGAGTTGGCCGATCGTCTAACTTCCAAGTCTGTTCAAAAAGGGATTAAACGGACGCTTTACCGATTGAAACAAAGGGGGATAGATATCTCTCCGGCAAGGAATGATAAGGGTGAGAAGGCCGGGCAAGGCATTTTAAAAGAAACGGTTTCGGCTCAGGTATCCGGGTATCTCTCCGAATTCGATGAAGTCAGAAACCGGATGTTGGCCCTGATTGTTCCCCAGGTTTCTAAAGGCAAACTATTTGCCTTTGCTCTCATCAACCCGGAGAGAGGTCTGGAAAGCCTGACCGCCTTGGCGGTCAGTAAAAAGGAGGCAAAAGGTCTGCTGCAGGATCTCGAAGAACAGGCCGGCCATTCTTTTTTGTCCGCCGACCCCGGGCAGGCGGCCTTGATTTTAAAGGAGGCCCATGACCGAAGGTCGAATTTATCCAAAGAGGATGAGGATATTTATGCCCACATCATCAATCTCTTAACCAGTCTGAAAAAAGTCCGTCAGGCTCCGATAATTCGATCCCTTTTCCCTGTGGAGGAACCTCTTCTCGAAATACCCCCGGATTGGGAGCGATTAACCCGGATAAAGGAAGTTGCCTATTATCTACCGAAGGCCGAGGATCTTGAACCCTATCAGAAGGCCCTTGGGCAGGTCCAGGAGGCCATCCTGATTATCAGCCCATCTCAAAAGAGACAACAAATACAGGATATTATTGTTCAAGGGTCCCGGGATATTTTTAAAGGACAAGAAGGGGAAGACCTTGTCCGGTATTTGGAAGAGTTGGCCTATCTTTATTACCTGAAAGGTCAAATAGAGGAGGCCAGGCTCCTTTTCTCAGAGGCCTTTTCTTTAGCCAAGGAAGGAGAGAGGGCAACCCCCGAGGGTAATCCCTTTTTGATCTGGCTGGTGGAGAAAGCCCTGTCTCTGGATAAAATTATGGAAGACGGCAATGATCAAGGCCCGACACCGGAAAGGACCCCCGGGGGAATCATCATTCCTCCCTGGGTTAAAAGGGGGGGATGAGTATGATGATCACCCTGTCTATCTCGACTTTACAACAGACAGAACTCTTGGATATCACCCGAGAGGTTGAGAAGGCGCTTTCAGGTGCCCAAGTCTTAAATGGGCTGGTCCTGGTCTTTGTCCCTCATACGACGGCCGGTATTACCATCAACGAAGGGGCCGACCCCAGTGTTCAGGAAGATATCCTGAAAGTGCTTAATCAATTGATCCCTTTCCAAGGCTCTTACCGGCACCGGGAAGGGAATTCACCGGCTTACATAAAGGCCAGTTTGATGGGTTCTTCGGTTACGGTGGTGATCGAAGCCGGGCGTCTGATCCTGGGGACTTGGCAATCCATCTTTTTGTGTGAATTCGATGGCCCAAGAACCCGCAAAGTTTTGATAAAAATTATTCCTTTATAGCTTTCTTGGTTCTGCTGTCGGTCCCCTCCCGATTATTAACGAATAAATTTTTTTCTTTTTCAAAATAGTTAAGACGGCTTCGTAAAAAGTCCTCAAGCACCCATTTTAGTCATTCCCGTGGAAACGGGAATCCAGTGTTTTTAATTGGTTAACCCTGGCCTGGATTCCCGCCTACGCGGGAATGACGACTTTTTACGAGTCCATCAATTAAAATTTGGTTAAAATTTTATCACCTTAAACCTTGATTAAGAAATTTATCATTTCTTATTTATGAAATCTTCCATGCCCTTTCCTAAAATAGTCTATTATATCTCAGGACACGGCTACGGCCACACCGTTCGGTCCATCCAAATTATCAATGAATTGGTCGATCTTGGATGTGAGATCATCATAAAAACCAGTGCCCCTGATTTTCTGTTTAACGAGGGATTATCTCGGCCAGCGAAGATCATTTACGAGGACTTTGACGTGGGCCTCCACCAGTTAGATAATATCCGTTTCGACCTTGAAAAAACAAAAGAAAGGGTAAAAAGAATATTGGCTTCAGCCGACGGAATGGTGCAGAAAGAAGAAAAATTTTTATCAGATCAGCATATTTCGGGAATAGTCTGCGATATCCCTTTTCTGCCCTTTGCGGCTGCCGGGCGGTTAGGATTGCCGGCAGTCGGTGTAAGCAATTTTTCCTGGGATTGGATCTATGCCCATTATGGGAAAAAGGACCCGGATTGGAAGCCCTTGGCCCGGGCCATCAGCGGGTATTACCGGCAAGGAGGGCTCTTATTACGACTTCCTTTTTACGGAGCCATGGACGCCTTCCGAAGGATTGAGGATATTCCTCTTGTGGCCCGGAAATCCAAGAAGGGAATAACAGAGGTTCGTGAGTCCCTTGGCCTTCTCAATGATCGTAAAATCGGATTGATGGGGTTCAGCCGTCTGGATTTAAAGGAGGGGGCAATTAAAAAGGTCGAACGGTTATGTTCGGATTACCTGTTTTTGATTAAGCCTCCCTTGGAATGGAAATCCTCTGTTATTCGTATGGTGGAAGAGACGGAGGTCTCATTTGTAGACTTGATCAATGCCATTGATTTTGTTATGACCAAACCCGGCTATGGAATAGTCTCCGACTGTCTGTCTCATGGTACTCCGATGGCCTACTCCGACCGGGGGGAATTCCCTGAATATCCGATCCTGGTGGAGGGGATAAAAAATCATTTGTCCAGTTGTTATATGCCTCAGGAAGATTTATATTCCGGAAACTGGCGGCCTTATCTGGAAAGGCTGGTCGAACAAGGTCGGCTTCAGCCCAAACTCAAGACCAATGGAGCCCAGGTGGCCGCTAAGCGGATCGTTGAGTGGGTGGCCAATAGATAGGAGTTCGACCTGTCGTCTTCATCGTGCGGGGAATATGGATGGACTCGCAAAAAGTCAAAAAGTGCGTTTCCCTGTCATTCCTGCGAAGCCGGAATCCAGGGAATTCAACTGGTTCTGGACCCCGGCTTTCGCCGGGGTGACGAACAGAGAGACTTTTTACGAATTCAATATTAAAGGAACAGGCAAAAGATTGAATCTGCAATTAGATTAAATCGGTTTTAACAGGAGATCGAACGGTTGGGGAAATTAGTGTTGATTCGTCACGGCCAATCCCAATGGAACCTGGAAAACAGGTTTACGGGTTGGATCGATATTCCCTTGAGCAATCGAGGGAGGCAGGAGGCCCTTGAGGCTGGCCGGAAAATAAAAGATATTCTTTTTGATGTGGCTTTTTGCAGTAAATTGATCCGGGCTACTGAAACCCTCTTGCTGGTTTTAAGCGAAAATCAAGAACAAAAAACCCCCATCTTTGTACCTGAAGAGGAGAGAGAAAAAAAATGGGGTGAGCATTATCTGCCGAATCCTGTCCGAGAGATTCCTGTTTATCGGGCCTTGGACCTTAATGAACGCTATTACGGGGACTTACAGGGTCTAAATAAACTTGATTCGGCAAAGCGATGGGGGGCGGAACAGGTCCAGGCCTGGAGAAGGAGTTATGAACAGGCCCCGCCAGGTGGAGAGTCATTAAAAGATACGGTGGCCCGGGTGATCCCTTATCTGAAGGAAGTGATCTTCCCCCATTTGTCGAATAATAAGAACGTCCTGGTTGCCGCTCATGGCAACAGTCTGCGGGCCATGGTCATGATGCTCGAAAATATGCCGCCAGAAAAAGTGGCCAAACTGGAAATCCCCACAGGGTCCCCCATCGTTTTTGAGGCCTACAGAATGTTCGAAAAGGGTTCCGGGGAAGAAGTCATTAACTTTAAAAAAATGATGGGTTGAGTCCTTAGGAGGAGAAGGTTCAGAATTTAACCGACTTTATCAAGTCCTTATAAGCCTCAATTTGTTCTACGGTGAGCTCTTTTTTAAGCAGTTTTGAACGAACCCAAATCGGGAGATTACGATTTATGGCCAAAGCCAGGGCATCGCTGGGACGGGCATCGGCGATGTTTTCTCCTCCATCTATTTTATAGAGTACATGGGCGAAATAAGTCTGTTCCTTCAGGTCGTAGATTTCAACCCGGATGAACTCGATCCTGGTCTCGGCCAGGACGCTCAAATACAATTCATGGGTTAAGGGTCGAGGCGTTTGAACCAGTTTTTTTTCTTTGGCAATGGCCAGGAATTCGGGCTCACCTACAAACATGGTTAAAGAGGCGGTGGATTCTTTTTCTTCCTTAAGGATGATTATCCTGCCCGAGTCTTTTTCGGCTTTGAGGGATATTTCGTTGATCATTACAAAATCGGAATCGTTCATGGATAGTTTCTCCCCGGTTTTTACAATTAAACTATAGAGTTCTCTTGGACTATTTTCAAGCGTTTTTTAGGAGAGTGTTTTATGTCATCGGGAATTGTTCTAAAAGATTGTTTTAAATCCTACACCTACGATCAGGACAAGGCCAGGACCCCCCAGGAGACCATTGCCCGGGTTCGAGCCCTTTTGAAGGAACTGGACCTGGATATCTTGCAAGAGACCATCCGTATTGACAGCGGCAGATTGGGTATCCCGATTTTTATCAGTCGTTGCGGGAAGGATGCGGTCCGGATCATCGGGACTCAGAAACAGATGGGCAAAGGGGGGACCCCGGAACAGTCCGAAGCCAGCGCCTTGATGGAATTGGCCGAACGGTTCAGTTTTTTTTATTTTATAAAGGCCCGTTCTTTCATCCAAGAGACCTACCGAAATATAAAAGAGCAGGCGTTGCCTTTGGAGGCCCTGGCCCATTGTTTTTACGACCGATCAAACGACCTGGATAAAATCAAGGATGTCTTTGAACAGATCCCCTTATCCTGGGTTTGGGCTTATAATCTGACCCAAAAAAAAGATCAACTGGTCCCCATCGACTGGTTTTATCTGATTCACGAATATAACGGGCCTTCGGCCGGCAATACCCTGGAAGAGGCCATTTTACAGGGATTATGCGAAGTCGTGGAACGGCATGTCTCTTCCGTAATCAGCCATGATTGGCTGCTGACTCCGACCATCGATCCTGCTTCGGTCACCGACCCGGCAGCCAAGGGATTGATCGAAAAATTTGACCGTCTGGGGATCAAACTTTTTCTTAAAGATTTTTCTTTGGATACCGGTATACCCACGGTAGGCTCTCTGGCCTATGACCCCTCCACCTTTCCCGAAAAAAGTGAAATCGTCTTTACGGCCGGGACTACTTCCAACCCGGAAAAGTCATTGAGCCGGGCCGTAACCGAAGTCGCTCAATTGGCCGGAGATTTTATTAACCGGACACAGTATCGACCTACCCTCCCCAAATATCAGCGACTGGAAGAGGCCCAGTACGTCATGGCCAATCCGAAGACGATTGGAATTTCAGAGATGCCCGATCTTTCGGATGAAAATATCCGGCTGGAGATTGAATCCTGTGTTCAAGCCCTGAACCGGATCGACCTGGAGGTTTATGTCGTTAATGTCACTCACCCGCAGTTAGGGATTCCGGCCGTTTATACGATTATTCCTGGTGCCCATTTCCGAGACCGGACCAGACATACGGGGGTCCTTTTCCATCTGGTAAAGCTGGTTTCCATGATGGACGACCCGGGAGAGGCCGTTAACGAACTCCAGAAAATAGCCCGGGTTTTTCCGGATCGGTATGAAGTCCACTTTTTCCTCGGCTTCGCCTTGGAAAGGAACGACCAACCGGAAGAGGCCATGCGCTATTTTGAGAAAGCTCTGCAATTAAACCCCAGAGATATTGATCTAAGCAGTATTTACTGTCATTTAGGGGTCTGTTTAAAAGATTTGGAACAATATGATCAGGCGATTGAGTTTTTAAACCAGGCTAAAACCTGCAATGCCGCCCAAAAAGAAATTTACAATGTCCTGGGCTTTTGTTACTTTAAACTAAAAGAGCACCATAAGGCCATCGAGGCCTTTGAAAAGGCCATCGAGATCGATCCCGGCTCCGGCATTGACTATGCCAACATCGGGTCCAACTTGAGGGAATTGGGCTTTTACCCTGAGGCGATCAGACTTTATCAAATGGCCCTGGACCTGGATCCTACTATTGAGTTTGCCAGGGATAATATCGAAAGGCTCAGCTTATTGGTTCAACCATGTTAGATTTTAATAACACCTTTAACAAATACGAAACCCTGGTTCAGGGGGTGGAAAAATCGGTTAAAAAGATCCAGGAATCCAGTTCGGAATGGTTCCGCTGTGCCGAAAAATGTTCCGATTGCTGCCAGGCGGTTTTTGATCTTTCCCTGATCGAATCGGTCTATATCAATTATCGTTTTTACGAATTTTTAAACAGAAATCTTCAAGACCCCATACTGGACAGGGCGGACAGGGCCGACCGCCAGTCGTACCGGATCAGACGAAGAATCCATAAGATGATAACCCGGGGGGAAAAATCCGAAGAGGAGATCTTTTCTCTCTTGGCCGAAGAACGGATTCGCTGTCCCTTCCTGAACGAGTCCGACTTGTGCGCCCTGTATGGGTTCAGACCCATTACCTGCAGGATCTACGGATTGCCGACGATCATTCGGGGTGCAGGTCACACCTGCGGAAAATCCGGTTTTAAAGAAGGGGTTGCCTATACCTCCATCAACCTGGACCGAATCAACCAGCATCTGCATGTCCTTTCCAGGGAATTGTTGGAAGAAATCGGAACCCAAGACAATCGGCTTGAGGAAAGACTGGTGCCCCTTTCAACCGCCTTGCTTACTGATTACAATGAAGAATATTTTGGGTTAACACCGGTTTGTTCCACTTAACCCATTATGCCTGCTTGCAGCAGGCACCCGCGAAGCATAAAAAGTAGTTTCGACGAACGTCATTCCCCTATTAAGGAGTAAATCCTGTGAATAAATTATCCCCCGAAGTCGAAGCGCGGAAGAAGGCCATCTTCGACGGTATGTCCCCTAAACTCCAGCAGCATATCATGAAAAAAGGCTATGATTGCTGGGATCCTTTTATGGAACCGAACGATCCGATCGACTTGCGTAAGGGGAAACAAGATCAGACAGCCAGGGAATTGACCCGGGCCTTTTTGGCTGACTTTGATTTTTCTAAATACAGCAACGCCTTCGGTCAAGGGGCCTGGGAGATATGCAGGGGACTGATCGACGAAGACGAACGTTATAAAGGGATGTATGCCTTTTGCCTGTGGTATGAGAAGGAGTTGAACCGGCATGAAACAAAATAAGGCTTCCCTCTCCCCCTCCTCCTGCCGATAGCGGAAGAAGTTTGGCACCTCGGTCATCTTGCCTTATTTAAGACCCAGACGCAGGCAGACATGATTAGGAAAGCCCATTTGCATACCCCCCTCCATTTATGAAACAGATGATTACCCATTTCAAACCTACGAGCTTTCAGGAGTCCTTGAGCGGTTTCCGCCGGGAATGGTCGAACCTGGCCCCCACCACACGGCGACTATTGACAGTGCGATTCTGGAGGAGCATCAGCCAGGGAACCCTCTTCGTGGATTTGGCGCTTTTCCTTCACGCCCTGGGCTGGCGCGGGGCCTCCATCGGTCTGGTGTTGAGCGCGGGAGGGTTGAGCGGAGCCGCATTGAACCTTCTGGTGGGGATCACCAGTGACCGACTGAGACGCAAGCCCTTCCTTATTGCCTATGAATTCCTTACCTGCGTATGCGCCCTGCTGGTCATGAAGACTTCCGATCCCATCCTGCTTTCTGTGGCCATTATTTTAGCAGGATTCGGCAGGGGCGCCAATGGGGCGGCCGGTCCCTTTACGCCCGCAGAGCAGGCCTGGCTGGCCGAAGCCGTTTCGCCTCAATCCAGAGGCATGGTGTACAGTCTCAATTCGGCCATCGGTTTTTTCGGGATGGCCCTTGGGGCGGCAGCAGCGGCTCTGCCCCCGCTCCTGGTGCCCTTCTTGGGACAGGCGGGGAGTTTTCGGCCCCTCTTCGGCCTGGTTCTTATGGGTAATGCCGTAAACCTCTTCTTGCTCGCAAGGACCCCCGAAATCTACCGCGCTCATCCAACACTCCAAAGGAATCCCGCGGAAAGCTCCCCTAAACGTCTCTTGGAGAACGGCTTCCTCTGGCG
This sequence comes from uncultured delta proteobacterium, assembly GCA_963838485.1. Lineage (GTDB taxonomy): Bacteria > Desulfobacterota > RBG-13-43-22 > RBG-13-43-22 > RBG-13-43-22 > RBG-13-43-22. Next base: position 16,437 of record CAWIRY010000158.1, read on the forward strand.
TCTTGTCGGTCTGAACGGTTTCAATGGGCTCGCCGTTGGCCTCACTGGCCCCCTTATGGCTTACTGGTTCGCGAGACGCTTCATGGTGGGTCCTTCCGCAATAAGTCCGGTATTAGCGGTCGCATTTATCGTTACCGGACTCGCCGCTTTACTCTTCGGGAGGATGACTCAGCGGGTTGGGCTTGTGCGCGCCGTGGTCTGGGGCCGTACTGGCGGAGTTTTCCTTCTGCTCATGCTGCCCTTCATGCCATTCTATTGGTTGGCCTCCTTTGTCTATATCCTCCGGTCGGCGCTCAACCGGGGCACCGTGGGAGCCCGACAGGCACTGGTGATATCGGCCATCGGGGAGGAGCGCCGAGGACTCGCCACCAGCCTCAACACCCTCTCCATGCAACTGCCCCAATCCCTGGGACCGGTCATAGCCGGGATTCTCATCGGTGCGGGCTGGTTTGCCGTCCCTTTTGTCATCGCAGCCGTCCTTCAGGGAATCTACGTCGGGATCTACGGACGGGTCTTTGGTCCTATGGACGGGGAGAGGGTCTCTTGACCCCTTCTTTGCTGCGTGCTAAAATGAATTTTAATAGGAATGATCACTGAGAGGTATTCATGAAGACAGTAACCAAAAATCAAGCCCAAACAACGGAAGAATATATAGCCGATTTAAAGACCGGCCTGGCCAAAAATCCGGACTGCGGCACTACCCATTATAATCTGGCGGTGGCCATGGTTAAACAGGGTAACTGGGATGAGGCGGTTGAAGAATTTCAGGCGGCCATTGAAAGCAGCCCGACATTAGTCGAGGCCTATGTAGACCTGGGAGGGATCTGCTTTCAACGAGGGGACCTGGAAAGCTGCATTCGGCTTAACCGGGAGGCGATAAAGATGAGACCCAAGTTTTCCGTGCCCTACGGAAATTTAGGTTTTGCCTATTTACGTTTTTCGAGACGGCCCGTCCCGTCCTTGGTGCGCTTCGCAAAGGGCCTGCTTCTCTTACTTGCGTTTTGTTGCGCGGCCTTTTGGCTGGTGATGCCGGGCAACGCACAAGACGAAGATCAGAACGTACATATCGCTCCTCGCGAAGCCAAGAAACCTGACCCAGTTCCGAGCGCCGGAATTGCCGTACCGCCCGGGGTCATCGTCGATCCCAGCCTCAAGACGCACACTAAGCCGATCCGGAAAGACGTGGATTTAGTGCTGGTTCCGGTTACCATCACCGATCCGATGAACCGGCTGGTAACAGGATTGG
>CAWIRY010000159.1:0-33179 GCA_963838485.1 uncultured delta proteobacterium
GCGTTCTCCTCCACCTGGGTCTTCCATCGGCGGGCGACCCCGAGGAAGTCCGTGGGGGCGTAGAACTCCGGGAACCTTGGGCCGATCGGGCGGGCCAGCCGGGCGGGCGCCCCGCTCGCGCGCGCCCAGTCGGGCTGCCGGGCCGCGAGCCGTTCGCGGGCCTTCGAAAGCCGCTGGAGTTCGACTCGGGGAACAGCGGATCGAGCAAGCCGAGCAGCGCTCCGAACAGGTAGCCGATCGCGGCCCTCGGAACGAACCCGGTCGGCAGCCAGACTATTGGCACCCGTCCTGCTCGGCCCGTTGTCCGAGCGCCCGCCCGATGTGAAGGACGACCCGGCGGGCCCTTCGACGGCCGGCCTCCTTGTACGCCCGGGAAGGGTTTCCCAGGTCGCGCCCGAGTAGTCGAAGAGGATGGCGAGCGCGTCCTCGCCGAGCCACCTCGGGAGATGCGGGGATTGGATCGTCGTCAGGGGGACCTCGGTCTCCCATTCGAACAGGCTGGAGACCAGGTCGCCGGCGATCGCGCTGCCGCCCATCCCTGACGACGGCCACCGAGCGCGTCGACGGCGGGACCGGGATTCCGCCTCCCGCCCGAGAGCGTAGCCGATTCCCAGCTGGGTCGGCAGCTCCTCGGCGAGCGCCCGCATCCGTTCCCGGCCGGCCTCGGCCCCCGACGGCATCGACCCCCACGGCGCCCTTCCGTATTTGGCCTCGTCCCTCCGACCCGGGCCCGGCCCCACGGCGGCGGTAGTGGGAAAGAATCGGTAGATGGCGGGGAACCTCTCCCCTGACCCGGACCGCTAAGAACGGGACAGAAGGAGAGGCCGATGAAGGAGAACACCGTACCGCCAATAGAGCTTGCCCACGTGCTGAACGTCGCCTACCACATGGGGAGGGACGACCTCACCGCCCTCCTGGAGCGGACCCAGGAGGACCTCTGGCAGGAGCTGCGCCGTCAGAAGCTCCCCGACGGTCGGCCCCGATACGTCCGCCACGGGATGCGCCCGAGGACTCTGATCACCCGCATGGGCCGGATCGACCTGCGGGTCCGTCGGGTGCGTAATCGTCAGGACGGAGGCACCTTCGCCCCTCTCCTCGCCGCCCTGGGCCTCGGTAAGAGGCGCTACACGCCCGAGGTCCGGCTGGCCGCCGCTGAGCTGGCCACCCGAACCTCCTACGGCGAGGCCTCGGAGGTCATCGAGAGGGACCTCGGTCTCCGCATCCCCCGTCGGACCATCTGGAACTTCCTCCAGGAGATCTCCCTCGGGGTCGAGCGGACCCTCCACGCCCCCTCGACCCCGCCTCCCGTCGAGCATTCCGTCCACGAGGCCGACTCCACCTTCGTGAAGAGCCAGAGGGGTCGGAAGGCGCAGGACGCGGTCCATGTGGCCATCACGATGGACCCCGATCACCACGTCCATCTCGCCGAGGTGAAGGTCAATGGCCCCTCCACCTCGGTGCTCGACGGGCAGTCCGTCGAGCACATGGTCACTGACGAGGACATGGGCCTGATGGCCTACCCCGTGCGGGCCCACCAGCTCTGCCATGTCCACTTCCTCCGTCGACTGGCGGACCTTCTCCAGGAGGAGGGTGTGGGACTCCTCGAGCGCGAGGAGATACTGGGCCCCGCGCGGGGCCTCCTCGCGCACCTGAGGAACTCGGTCGAGGTCCACCGCCTTCGCGGCGACTGGTGGGCGATCACGGAGAGGGTGCGGGCCACTCTCGATGGGTTGGAGAGGCTCGCGCAGCGGCTCGATCGAGGGGGTTGCCCGCACTCCGCCCGCTCCGTTCGTCGGGACGCGAAGGCTCTGGTGGTGTTCGCCGAGGTGGCGGTCCACGGGATCCGCCTCCCCGCCACCTCCAACGGGATCGAGCGGGTGATGGGGATGGTCGCCGACCGATGCAAGCGCAAGTGGGCTCGGTGGGGCGGAGGCCTGCGGAACCAGCTGGTGATGCTGTTGGCTCGGAAGACCCGGCGGGGCAGCTACGAACTGGCCGTACGAAGGTACTTGGCCCGGAGGGCCTAATGTCCCCCGGCCAGGTCAGGGGCGTCGTCCACCGATTTCTTCACACTACTGGAGGCCGGCCACCCCCCGGTCCGAAGCGGAGCCCTCATAACCCCGACCTTGATGGGGCTCCGCTATGCCAGGAATCGCCACCCTTCGTCCCAATGCGAACGCCACGATCAGATGCCACGACCATCGCGATTCCCCGATTCGCGATGTGACGACCGTCCGAGGGCCGTCCCGGGTCGCCGACGCGACCCTCCAGGACGAGACCGGAACGATCACGCCCTCACGCTCTGGGGGGACGACACCACCCGCTACTCGATCGGCCAGAAGGTCCGTATCACCGACGGGTGGGTCAAGGACTACCGAGGCAAGCTCCAGGTCTCGATGGGCCGATCGGGCAAGATCACCATCCAGACCTGAGTCGACCCAGCGGTCGACGCGGCCCTCGGGCCGCGGCCCGAAACTATGCTCCCCTTCCCCCGGTGGGATTCGACGGGGGGAGGACTTGACGGCTCCGTGAAATCGGTCGCCGTGGGCCCTGATAGACCTCGGCTCCGACCGCCGGGCTTCAGAGGGCGAAGCAGCCCGACGCCGACGAACCCGCCCCCGAGGACGAGCACGGCCACCCCTGCGAGACCGCTCAGGTACGGCGCGTGGGCGTCGACCGTCACCATCGTGGAGGGCGACGCCGAGCCGTTCGGATAGACGGGTATGATGGCGTACCAGTCGCCCTTCGAGGCGGTCCACGAGAGGCTTCCGGAGGGGCCATTCCCGATGGTGACCGGTGTCGAGTTCGAGGTGACGTCCGTGCAGGTGGAATCCGATCCGCAGTCGAAGATCCAGGCTGGAACCGCCCGGCCCGATGAGCTCGACCAGTTCACGGTGAACGGGATCCCAGGGGTCCACAGCGCGAGCGGAGCGCTCGTCGGGACGATGTCCGCCTGCTGGTTCGGGATGGTCGTCGAGGTGGAGATCCGACCCGGAACGACCCAGAGGGCGGCACCGGGTCACCAGCACCACGAGCCCGAGCACGACGAGGCTCCGGCGCAATCCCCCCACCCCCCCGGGACGACGCCCGGGGTTCGTATTGAGGGCATTGGAGGGGCCGGTTCTCGCCGGCCCGGCCCCTTGGCGGGGCCCTCCGGTTTAACTCCGGTCCGAGGATCCGGGCGCCTCCCTCAGTGGGAGCCCGGGAACGGGACCGGTGGCTGGGGGGAGGGCCACGGGCCCTCCCCGGGCCCTCCCGGCGGGAGCGGGATGGGCGCCGTCTCACTCCTCCAGGAGCTTCTGGATCCGTCCCAGGATCTCGCTCTCGACCTTGTCGCCCCGTCGGCCGCCTTCCCAGCGGGCGTCGACCAGCTGGACGAGGTGGTCCGCGAGCTGGTCCATCCACGGCCCTTCCGTCGCCTCGAACCGCTTCTTGATCTTCTCACGGAGCAGCTCGTTGTACGCCCGGTACGCGCTCCACACCCACGGTCCATAGCCCACTCCGTCCCCGTTCGCTTCGTCCATCTTCGTTCCTTTCCGACCGCGCGTCGCGGTCCAATGGGGCAGCTCGTGGGGTAGGATATTGAGCGGACCGCGGCGGACGCCAATCTGGTGGCCTTTCTGGCTTCCGAGGCCTCATCCTACATGACCGGTCAGGCGATCAATGTCACCGGCGGACAGTTGATGGAAGTATAAATGAACGGTTTAAGGCGCAAGGTACAAGGTGTACGGTTAAGGAATACCGTCTATCAGGCAACTGATCGAATGCTCTTCTCATACCTTACACCTTGAACCTTATACCTTGAACCATATTTTCGTCTTAAAGGAGGCACCTATGGCCGGACTGACCGGAGGACAACTCACGGCGGAAGCCTTGATTGAGCAAGGCGTAGAGACTATTTTTACCTTGAGCGGGGGACACATCACCCCGATCTATCAATACCTGGAGCACTCCCCTATCCAACTTTTCGATACCCGTCACGAGCAGGCTGCGGTTTTTATGGCCGAGGCCTTTGGTCGGATTACCGGAAAACCGGGGACGGCCATGGTGACTGCCGGGCCGGGTTTTACCAATGCCCTGACGGCCGTGGCCAACGCCAGATTGGCCAACTCCCCTCTGGTGCTGATTTCCGGTTGCGTGGGGATTGAATGTATTGAAAAATTGGATTTGCAGGATATGCGTCAGGCCCCGGTGATTGAACCCATGGTCAAAAAGGCCCTGGTCTGTCATAAGACCGAGCGCATCCCGGAATTCATCGACCTGGCCTATCGAACGGCCATCAGCGGGCGGCCGGGGCCGGTCTATCTGGAACTGCCCGTGGATGTGCTCAACAACCAGGTCAATCCGGCGGCGGTCAAAAGGACCCATACAGGCATCCAATCCCGTCCGGTGGACCCGCATCAATGTCAACAGATCATCGATCTGCTCCGGCAGGCCTCCCGTCCCATCGTCATAGCCGGCAGTGGGGCCTGGTATTCCCAAGCCGGAAAGGATCTCGTCTCCTTCGTGGAAAAGATCGGGATTCCGGCCTTCACCTCTTCCCTCGGTCGGGGGACCATCCCGGACACCCATCCCCTGTGTTTCGAATCTTCCCTGGCCATCCGGCCCGGTGCGGCCCTTTTTGCCAACATGAGTGCCGACCTGGTTTTGTTTTTAGGTGCTCGAATGAGTCTCTTTTATATTTTCGGGGACCTTTTCAACAAAGATGCCAAAATCATCCAGGCGGATATCGAAGCCGAAGAGATCGGCCGGAACCGCTCCGTGGATCTGCCGGTGGTCGGAGACATACAAGCTTTGATGGCCGTCTGCAACCAACTTATCGACGAAAAAAACCTGGCCTTGGGATTTCAAAAAAGGTTTGAAGATTGGGTCTCGACCTTGAAAAAGGCCAAAGAAGACGGGAAGGCACAGGCCAAGGCCCAATGGGAAAGCACCAATATCCCGATCCATCCCTTGCGACTTACAGCCGAGATCAATAATTTCGTGGACCGGGAAGACGATATCGTCGTGGCTGACGGCGGGGATACCCAAATCTGGATGGGCATGACCAGGACGGTTCGGCAATCCGGCCATTATCTGGATTCCGGCCTTTACGGTTGTCTGGGCGTAGGTCTCCCTTATGCCAATGCCGCTAAATTCCTGCATCCACAAAAACGGGTCTGTTTGATCACCGGGGACGGCTCAGTGGGTTTTAATTTTATGGAGTTTGAAACCGCCGTACGTAAAAATCTGCCCATCGTCGCCGTGATCAGCAACGACTTAGGTTGGGGCATGATCCGGCACAGTCAGGAGCTGAAAATAGGGCATGCCATCCAGGACGGGACCTATATCGGCCGGGTCGATTACCATAAGATGGTCGAAGCCCTGGGCGGCAAAGGAATGCTGGTGGAAAAACCCGAGGATATCCGGCCGGCCCTGGAAGAGGCCTTTGACAACGGGATGACGACTTGTATCAATGTCATGACCGATCCCACCACCATCAGCCCGGGCAGCGTGGCCCTGGCCAATCTAGGGGGATATAAGGCATAGAAGAAAGGCTCAAGGTCCAGGGTAAAAGGTTCGAGGTATAAGGTTCGAGGTGTAAGGGAACTGTTTTATCTTTTACTTCTTGTCTTTCGCCTTCAGCCTCTACCTTTTACCTTTTACCTTGCACCATAAACCTTGAACCTGTCTTTTAAAGGGGGATTATGGCGGAAACCAAAGAACCATCCGACGGCTATTTGTTATCCAAAGGACATTCCTATTATATCTTCACGCTCCTCTTTCTCCTGTATATGTTCGATTATATCGACCGTCTGGTGGTGGTCTCCCTCTTTCCTTATTTGCAAAAGGATTGGGGACTGACGGACACCCAATGCGGTCTGCTGGTTTCGGCGGTTTATTGGTCTATCGTCCTTTTTTCTTTTCCCGTTTCCATCATCATCGACCGCTGGAGCCGGAAAAAAAGCATCGGCATCATGTCCCTCCTGTGGAGTTTGGCCACGGCCGCCTGTGCCTTTGCCAAATCCTTTCCCCATCTGTTTCTCGCCCGATCAGCCATAGGGATTGGAGAGGCTGGCTATGCCCCTGGAGGAACGGCCATGATCTCGGCCCTGTTTCCGGAAAAAAAGCGGGCCATGCTGGTCGGTCTCTGGAACATCTCCATCCCCCTGGGCAGCGCCATGGGTGTGGCCCTGGGGGGCTTCATCGCCGCCCACTACGGTTGGCGACACGCCTTCGGATTGGTGGCCTTGCCCGGTTTGATCATCGCCCTGCTTTTCTTTTTTATCCGCGACTATAAAACCGTAGAACTGGTCAAATCGCGGAATTCCGGTGCCGATGGTTCGAAGCCTCTTAGGATGAAGACGTTGGACATCGTTCGGGAATTTTCCCGCACCCCCTCTCTTCTTTTGACTTATGTGGGTTTTGCCGGAAATACTTTTCTAACCACCTCTATCCTGAGCTGGCTGCCCACCTTCCTCCATCGCTTCCAAGGCCTCTCCATGGAAAAGGCCTCGGTCATGACCAGTCTGGTCCTGCTCCTGGCCATCGTCGGCTCCCCTCTGGGGGGTTTCCTGGCCGATAAATGGCTCAAGAAAAGGGTCAATGCCCGTTTACTGTTCAGTGCCCTTTCTTCAACGGTCACCGCCGGTATCTTCGTTTTAGCCTTTGGGTTTTTCTCCGGGAAGGTGCAATACGTCTTATTTTTACTTGGAGGGGCATCGGCCATCGCCTTTGCTTCTTCGGCCATTGCCGTGACCCAGGATGTGGTTCATCCGGGATTGAGGGCTATTTCTTACAGTATTTGCGTCATCTGCCAAAATTTATTAGGCAGTTCTTTGGGACCGATCTTTACCGGGATGATCTCGGACCGGTACACTATCAGTACGGCCCTGACCGTAGTCTCATTTTTCCCTTTATTGGCCGGAGGCCTTTTTTACTTGGGCTCCCTTTTCTACGAAAAGGACTTAGCTAAAGTTGAAAAAATCCCCATACATCTGGAATAAGCAAAAAGGGTCAAAGAAATGGGTTTAAAAGAACGAAGAGAACGGGAAAAATTAGAACGGAAGAAACAGATCCTGGATGCCGCCAGGACCCTGCTTCTGGACAAAGGTCTCCAGGCCACCTCGATCAACCGGATTGCCAAGGTGGCCGAACTGGGAGTGGCCACCCTCTATTCTTATTATAAAAACAAAGAAGACATCTATGTGGCCCTTCAGGAAGAAGGCTTGAGTCTGCTTTATTCCAAGATCAAGGAAGCCGCCCGGAAAGGCAAAACCCCTTCCGATAAAATAAAAAAGGTGGCCTTGGCCTATTATCGGTTCAGTGAAGTTCAAAAGGATTATTTCGACGTCATCAATTATTTTCTTACCGCCCCCAAGGTGATTTTTTCCCAGGACAAAAAAACTCTGGTGGATCTTCTGGGGAATAAGATCTTAACCGGGCTTAAAGAGGCCATTGATGAAGGCCGTCAAGCAGGTGTTTATCAAGGGGTCAATACCACCAGATCGGCCATCGTGTTCTGGGCCACCTTGAACGGCCTGATCCAGTTTAAAAAAATGAAAACCACCCTCCTGCAAGGGGAAAACCATAAGGTCCTGTATACCTTTGCCGTGGAGCAGTTTATCCAGGGCCTGACCCAAAAACAAGCCTAAGGCGCAAGGCTCACGGCACAAGGTTAAAACCCTTGCACCTTAAACCTTAGATGCCAAATGTCAGCACATCGGTTACCCGAAAATGTCAGGACATAGGTTACTTTTAATGCCACTTTCTGTATCAGGACATCGGTTACCCTGGGATTGGATCTTAGATACGAGCATCAAAATATCTAAGCTCCTTTTGGATAAAATTGGAAAAATCCAAAATTAGTTTTGGGGAAGGTATTAAAATCTCTAATTTGGGTAACCGATGTCCTGACATTAAAACCCTTTGTCCCAGGGTAACCGATGTCCTGATATTTAGGACTTAGACCTTAAACCTTTTTCATATAGATGGGCCTTTTTGTTCGCCCCACATCGCGGCTTACTCCCACCCCTTCGGGGCGGTACCCGGTTTCAGCAACCTGCTAATTATAATTCTTTAAGTTTCCTTGAAATTGTTGATTGATTTAAGCCTAATGCTTTAGCGGCCTTGTTTTGGCTTCCATATTTCTCAATAGCCGATTTAATAATTTTGCGTTCAAAATCTATAACTGACTTATCAAATGAATTTGAGGAACCATCTTCTGATCCCGATTCAACAAAATCTAATTCCTGAAGGAGTTCTTTTAAATGCTTGGTCCGTATATAATTGTCATCGGTCATTGCGACTAAACGTTTCACCAGATTTTCGAGTTCTCTCACATTGCCAGGAAAAGTATATTTGTTAAATTCTAATAGTACAGATTTTGATGGACTTTTCTGGGTTTTAAATTTTCTGTTATATAAGTCAAAAAACATTTGAACTAGAGGGATGATATCCTCTTTTCGCTCTCGTAAGGGGGGAATGTGAATCGGCACCACATTCAAGCGAAAGAACAATTCACTACGAAATTCGCCTCGGTCTACCATTGATTTGAGGTCCCGGTTTGTTGCTGCAATAATTCGGGTGTCAACCCTTATGGGAGCTATGCCTCCCACCCGAATCATTTCACTGCTTTCGATAAACTTGAATAACTTGACTTGTAGATGCATTGGAAGCTCACTAATCTCATCAAGGAAAAGTGTCCCATCATGCGCAGCTTCGAAAAGCCCCTTCTTTCCAGCCGCTGCTGCGCCTGTAAAGGCACCTCGCTCATATCCAAACAATTCCGATTCGATAAGGGTTTCAGGAATAGCTCCACAATTGATGTCAACAAAAGCATGCACCCTCCTGTCTGACAAATAATGAATTAAGCGGGCTATTTTTGATTTACCTACCCCCGATTCTCCCCACAAAATTATTGGGATATTGACTTTAGAGGCTTTTACAACCCTTTTGAGGACATCTGCCATAGTCGGACTTTCCGCCACAAGATCACCTATTGAAGTCAAGTCGGTATCAATGTCTGAAAAAATTAGTTTTATCAGATCATCTTTTATTTCTTTTTTTTCTACCGTTTCAATTAAATTGGATAGGTGTAAGATATCATGATCATTGAAAATGATAAACCGCAGACGTCCTTGGTCATCAAAAATTGGTGTTCCTGTGGATAAAATATTTTTACCCCGATAAGTTCTCTGAATTATGGAAACTATCTTTTCTGATTTAATAACCCGCTCAAATACACTCGGAGACCCTGTTCCCCTCATAAATAAATCTTTAACATTTTTCCCAATTAGTTCAGAGGCGTTCACATCAAACAATTCTGCATAAGCCCGATTGACCAGTACAACTCTTCCTGTTTGATCGGTGATAAACAGGCCATCCTTAGAGTGCTCAATTATGGCTTCGAATATCATTCCCTGATCTCCTGCCTGTATTAAGTCAGATTTATTTGCTGTCATTTTTTATCCCCCTTAAATCCTCAATTAACCCTTCAACTTTTATCCTGTAGCATGAAATAATGATAATAAGACTCATAGATTACCCCTCCCTCAGTTCTTTAGAATTCTTTGGCAATAATTTTTAGAGTATTCTATTTCTATATTTATGGTTGATGATATAGCTTCAGTGATCTTAATATCAATGCAAGTAATCATAAAAAAATGAATTATATGCTAAATTGCATAATTATGGAAATTTAAAAGCTTTGAAAGTTGGTTTTTTTCATTCTTCTAATTCCGCTTTATTTTTGACCTATACAATCAATTAACTCACGTTATTTCATATGGTTAAATTAAATATGAAATAATTTTCTGATAATTTTTAGAGTCGATAAACTCCTTGGTATAAAGTTTGCTGGGTATTGGGTATAATGGCAATTTGCTTAAATTCATACTTCTTCATAAAATTAGATTATGGCAATATAGGAAGGTTGGATATCGAATGCTGTTAACAGGAAAGGCTCCGCTTCAAATTGAGACGGATGGTCCTATGAAAATATTGTTAAGAGGAGATAGCAATTTCTCTCTCCTTCTCTTGGCACTTTCACCGCGTTTGAGAAGCCGATCATTTTGAAACATGGGAAGATGCAATACGTTTGGGATGAGTCGGGAGAAAAATATTTGGACTTGCTTGGCGCAAAACCTTTGTATCAGAGGAAAGAGCCTGCGCGGACTAAGGAGGAGGTTATGGATAGTAAAACAGACTGGCTGGCCTATGATGTTGGGGAGATGATTCGTGGTGACCGGGAATATTTATGGCATCACATCAAACCTCACAAGGTCTTTCAAAAGGCCGAGCAGATGATCATTGTGGAAGGCAAGGGGTTGCGGGTCAAGGATATCCGGGGCAGGGAATACCTGGACACCACATCCGGCGGTGTCTGGAGCGTCATGGTGGGGCATGGCCGGGAGAGCATCGCCGCTGCGGTGTACGATCAGTTAAGAACAATGGCCTATTATGCGGGGACGGTAGGCAATATCCCCAGCATCAAATTTGCAGGTAAACTTATCGAGCTCCTGCCCCGTTTAGGCAAGGTGTTTTTCTCCAACAGCGGATCAGAGGCCAATGAAAAGGCCTTTAAAATTGTCCGCCAACTGTCCCATATCGATCCGGGTCGAAAGGGAAAGTACAAGATTTTGTTTCGAGACCGGGATTATCACGGCACCACCATCGGCGCCTTAAGCGCCACCGGCCAATTAGAGCGAAAACAGGATTTCGGACCCTTTGCCGAAGGGTTCGCCGAGTTTCCCCACATGCTGTGTTATCGATGTCCTTTTGGGAAAGCCTATCCGAACTGTGACATCGACTGCGCCCGCAGCCTGGAAGCGGTGATCCTCACGGAAGGGCCCGATACGATAGGCGGCTGTATTGTCGAACCCATTACGGCCGGCGGCGGGATTATGGTTCCGGTCAAGGAGTACTACCCGATCCTGCAGGCTATCTGCCGCAAATACGGGGTCTATCTAATTATGGATGAGGTCGTCTGCGGTTTTGGCCGGACGGGTAAATTCTGGGGGCACGAGCAATACGAGGTTGATCCGGACATGGTTTCCATGGCCAAAGGATTGGCGAGCTCCTATATGCCTTTGTCTGCAACAGTCGTCCGCCAGGATGTTTTCGATAAATTTCTGTGTGACCCCAATCAACCGGCCGAGCGAATGAACTATTTCCGGGACATCAGCACTTACGGGGGCTGCGCCGGAGCCATGGCTGCAGCCCTGGAAAGCACCCGAATAATCGAAGGAGAACAACTGGTAGAAAACAGCCGAGTCGTCGGCGCCTATCTACTCGAAGGTCTGCAATCTCTAAGCGACATGCCAATGGTGGGGGATGTCCGAGGACGGGGACTCTTCTGTGGACTGGAATTTGTCAAAGACAAAAAGACTAAGGAGCCGATTAGCGAGGTGGAAATGACACGGCTTATGGCTCTGACAGCGGCCGAAGGTGTCCTGGTGGGACGGACCAACAGCTCTCTGCCGGGCAACAATACCATCATGAATTTTGCCCCGGCCCTGATTGCCACGAAGGCGGATATGGATGAGATCGTGGCGGCCGTCAAAAGGGCCCTGGAAAAACTGTGAAGGTCCGGGTCTGAAATGAACATAACGCTAAGGAGTGAAAAATCATGATTGTTGGTATTTTAAAGGAAATCAAGGTCGAAGAAAATAGGGTCTGCATGACCCCGGCCGGGGTTGAAGTCATGGCCGCTCATGAGCATACCCTGCTAGTAGAAAAAGGAGCCGGCACCGGCAGTGGATTTGATGATTCGGCTTACGTCGCAGCGGGCGCGAAGATTGTGAATACACCAGCGGAAATATTTCAAAAATCCGAAATGGTCATGCATGTCAAAGAACCGCTGCCTCCCGAGTATGATTTAATTCGGGAAGGCCAGATCATTTTCACCTATTTCCACCTGGCGGCCGATGAAACCCAAACCAGGGCGCTTATCAAAAGCAAGGCCGTTTGTATTGCCTATGAAACCATTCAGAAGCCGGATGGATCCCTACCGCTATTAATCCCCATGAGTGAAGTGGCCGGTCGGATGGCCATCCAACAGGGGGCCAAATATCTGGAAATGGCTCAGGGAGGAGCCGGGGTATTGCTGGGAGGCGTCCCTGGTGTGGACCCGGGCAATGTAGTGGTCATCGGCGGCGGTATCGTCGGTATCAATGCCGCTAAAACGGCCTGCGGGCTGGGGGCCAAGGTCTATATCCTGGACATGAGTCTGGACCGGCTGCGCTATTTGAGCGATGTAATGCCGGCCAATTGCTTCAACCTGTTTTCCAGCCCGGCCACGATACGTGATCTGGTAAAGCAGTCGGACGTGGTGGTCGGAGCGGTCCTGATTCCCGGCACTAAGGCCCCTAAAGTCGTTACCCGGCAAATGCTTAGAACCATGAAGCCGGGAGCGGTTCTGGTGGATGTGGCTATTGATCAGGGCGGTTGCCTTGAAACCTCCAGACCGACCACCCACAGTCATCCCATCTACTCGGTGGACAATATAGTGCATTATTGTGTGGCCAATATGCCAGGGGGCTTGCCGCGAACCTCAACGCTGGCCCTGACCAATGCTACCTTGCCCTATGCAGTTAAAATTGCCAGTCTGGGATGGAAAAAGGCCATGCAGAACAACACGAACATCAAACTTGGAGCCAATGTGGTCCACGGACATATCACCTATCAGGGGGTAGCCGAGGCCTTTAATATGGACTATGTCCCAATCGATACGCTCCTGTAAGTTTGATTGGGAAAGAGACATATATGAAAACCTATGCAAGAGTTGTCGTCATCGGCGGCGGAATCAACGGCTGTTCCGTCCTTTATCACTTAGCCAAACGGGGCTGGACGGACAGCGTTCTGGTGGAAAAGAACGAACTGACCTCCGGTTCGACCTGGATGGCCGCCGGCAACGTGGTTCAATGGGCCGCGACCCGGCCAACTCCCGCCTGCACCAATACAGCATCCAACTATATCAGCAACTGGAGGCCGAAACCGGCCAGAGCACCGGCTGGCATACCACCGGCAGCCTGCGTCTGGCCACCACCCGGGATCGCCTGGATGAATACCGGCACATCCTGTCCAAAGACCACGCCTTAGGCATCGAATGCCATCTGGTGGGTTCCGGCGAAGCCAAAAAACTTTTTCCCTTCATGGAGACCAATGGCTTGGTCGGGGCCATGGTCCACGTTCACGACGGGCATTGCGATCCGGTGGGCACAACCAACGCCCTGGCCATGGGTGCCAAACAACTGGGGGCGGAAATCTACCGTTTCAACCGGGTCACCGGTTTATCCAGGACCCCGGGCGACGAATGGCGGGTTCAGACCGAAAAAGGCGATATTATCTGTGAGATCGTAGTCAACGCCGGCGGGTTGTGGGCCGATCGTATCGCGGCCATGGTGGGGATCTATCTGCCGATCATCCCCATGGAACACCACCACCTTCTATTCGAGGATCTCCCAGAAATCGCCGACCTCCAGGGGGAATTAATTTCCCTCCGTGATCCGGATGTCCCCTTTTATCTACGCAAGGAGCTGAACAGTCTGCTGGTCGGCCCTTATGAGGCGAAATGCAAGGCCTGGAATGCCCATAAGGTCCCCTGGGATTATGCCGCGGCCGATCTGCCAACCGATCTGGACCGGATCCAGGACTACATCATGAAACTCCTGGACCGGGTGCCCCTCCTTCAGAAGGCTGGATTAAAGCACCTGCAGAACGGCCCCATTACCTATACTCCGGACAGCCAGCAGCTTCTGGGGCCTGTCCCCGGCGTCAGGAACTTCTACGCCATGGCCGGGTGCAATTTCGGGATCACCCAGGCCGGTGGTGTCGGCAAGTATCTGACCGAATGGATCATAGACGGCGAACCCAGCATCGATCTATCCACCCTTGATCCCCGCCGTTTCGGTAACTGGACCAGCAAAGCCTACACCCTGGCCAAAGTTCATGAGGCCTATCGTCTGCAGTATCAACTGGCTGTTCCGGACAACGAACGGGAGGCCGGCCGGCCGGTCAAAACCGTCCCTGTTTATGACCTGCAGAAAGCCCAGGGGGCTGTCTTCGGCAGCCGCTACGGCTGGGAGCGGGCCAACTGGTTCGCCCCTCCAGGTGTGGAGCCGGTGGACCGCTACTCCTTTCGCCGAAACACCAACTACTTCGAGCATGTCAAAAAAGAGTGCCTGGCCGCCCGGGATCGGGTGGCGGTGTATGAACTGAGCGCCTTCGGAAAATTCGAAATCCACGGTCCCGGAGCCGCAGCCTTTCTCGATCATTTGATCTGCGGACGACTGCCCGAGGTCGGACGGGTGGGCTACCGGCTCATGCTCACACCCAGGGGAACAATTGCCGAAGACCTGACTATTACTCGACTGGCCCAAGATCTTTTCTACCTGGTCACCACGGCGGTTGGAGAAGCCATCATCCTGCAGCACATGGAAGAACATCTGCCGGGAGACGGGAACGTGGTTATTGATAACCTGACCACCCGCTTGGGCGTTTTGGGGCTTATCGGTCCCAAATCCAGGGAGGTATTGGCTGGAATAACCGAAGCGGATTTGAGTAATGCCCACCACCCTTACTTATCCTGTCGGAACATCTATGTCGGGGTTTCACCGGTGCGGCTGATCCGCCTGAATTTTGCAGGCGAATTGGGCTGGGAACTGCATCACGACCTGGTCTATCAGAGAACACTCTATCAGGATCTGTTGAAAGCCGGTCAGGCTTTCGGTTTAGTCAACTGCGGTATGCGTGCTCTTTTAAACTCCCTGCGTCTGGAAAAGGGATATTGCCTGGGAGCCGATTTTGCCGAAGCAACGCCCCTTCAGGCAGGATTGGAGGCCTTCGTAAATTTCAAAAAGGGAAATTTTATCGGCCGACAGGCCTTGCTGGAACAAAAAAGCCGGGGGGTGCCGAGCCAGTTGGTTATGCTGGAAGTTGACGCGGGAGAGGCCGATGCCTACGGTGACGAATGTATCTGGCACAATGGCCAACCGGTCGGCCGCATCACTTCAGGGGGCTGGGGCCATCGAACGGAGAAAAGTCTCGCTTTCGGATATGTCCAGGCCGATCTGGCTGCACCCGGAACCCAGATGGAAGTGGAAATTCTGGAAGAGCGGCGGCCAGCGGTCGTGATCAAAACCCCCTGCTACGATCCGGAAAATGGGAAACTGCGCTCCTAATCAAATTCGCTAAGATCCTATTATGAAAGGAGAATTTTGTGATGTCTATACAGACCAGAATTTTTGCTGCCAAGAAAGTTATCACCATGTACCCGGAGCAACCATCGGCCACAGCCATAGCCGTCAAGGATGGCCGCATTCTCGCGGTAGGCGAATTAAACAACATCATTTACTGGGTCAAGCAATCACCATTCACCCCCTATGAAGTAGACACAACCTTTCAAGAGAAAGTACTCATGCCCGGGCTTGTCGATCCTCATACCCATTTGGAACCTCAGGCGTTCCTCTATAGCGGTCATTTTTTGGCGCAAGTCCCCTGGCCGAGGCCGGAAGGGGGATTTTATCCCGTTTATCGGACGAAGGCTGAGGTCTTAAATCGGCTCAAGGAGCTGGACCGTGAACTTCCGTCGGGCGAACTACTTTACGGTGTGGCCTACGATGAAAACAAAGCCGGCGGATTTCTGCATGTTGACGAACTGGATGGAGTTTCCAGCAACCGGCCGATTCTCGTATCCAATGTGGTTGGCCACCGTTTCTGGGCTAACAGTTATCTGCTTCAAAAAGCAGGCATCGGCGGTGATAATATTCCACCCAATATAGAAAAGGATCCGGATGGAAAGCCCAACGGGACATTGATTGAATTTGGATCCTTGAAATATTTGCTTTCCGCGATTCCGGAACTTTTAAACATAACCGAAAAGAAGATCCGTTCCATTCTGCCCCTATTTTTCGCCGGAGGAAACACGACTGTAGTAGAAGCCATTTTAGGCACTATTAGCATCCGCAAAGTATTAAATACGTTCCACAGTTTATTCGCCGACCCGGAAGTTAAGCTGCGAGTTGTCAGTTTGCCCTGGTGGAGTACGGGGATAGCCGAAGCCGGCTCGCTGGAGAAGTTTATCGAAATGTACAAAGAAGCCAGGGCCGGATCTACCGATAAATGCCGGATTGGTGCAGTGAAACTATATATTGACGGCTCTATCATCTCCCGCACCACTCCGCTGGGCTGGCCGGGCTACTGGGATGGCTCTCCAGAGGTGCATATGGCCTATAATCCCGAAGAGATTAAATTTTTCATTATAAAACTGCATGAGGCAGGAATCCAAACCATCACCCATACTAACACCGCCGCGGCATTCCAGTATGTTCTCGATGCCGTCAAGGAAGCGCAAGGTGTCTGTTACCGGCCCGACATGCGTCATCGGGCGGATCATTGCTACACAATTACAGCAGCCCAACTGCGTCAGGCTAAAGCGCTGGGTGTTGCTGTTTCATTTTTCCCCCCCCAGATTTATTATTACGGAGATACCCATTTAAGGCTTCTCGGACCAGATAGAGCCAATAATATAACGCCGATCGGCACAGCCAACCGGCTGGGTGTATCCTGGACATTCCATAATGATCCGCCGGGCACACCGCAACTGCCCTGGACCGGCGCGTGGACCGCGGTTCACCGTAAAATCATGGGATCGGGAACTGTACTTGGACCGCAGCAAAGGATCTCTGTTGCAGATGCCTTAAGGGCGATGACGATTGAAGCCGCCTATCAGCTGCATTTGAACAATGAAATAGGCAGTATTGAATTCGGGAAAAAGGCCGATTTTTGTGTACTGGAAGCCGATCCCTTAGAGATCGATCCTCTGGAATTGAAAGATATCCCCGTCTGGGGAACGGTATTCGGTGGGGAGTTGAATCCGGCCATTAAAGGAGGTGTAAGGTCCAAGGGGTAAAGGTTTTAGGGTAAACCGCAAATTCTATTTCCCATCTCACATGAAGCGGGTTTCCCTCCGTAGGAAGGGCTTTTAAGATTTTTTTGAAAATTTAAATTGATAGGAGGTTTCCCATGGCATCTAAAAATGTACCGGAAGGATTTCTTTTTTCCAAGGGGTATACCTATTATGTCTTCTCGCTGATCTGTCTGCTGATGATGTTCGATTTCGCCGACCGCATGATCATCTCCTCCTTGTTGCCCCTGATCAAGGTCGAATGGAAGTTGACCGACGCCCAGAGCGGCGGATTGATTTCCGCCGTATACTGGTGCATGTTCCTTTTTGTCGTACCGGTCTCCATTCTGGTGGACCGCTGGAGCCGGCGCAAAGCCATGTTTCTCATGTCCACCGTGTGGTCCATTGCCTGCGCTGCCGGCGCCTTCGTCACCAGCTATCCCCAATTACTGGTGACCCGCTCTTTTATCGGCGTCGGAGAATCCGCCTACGCCCCGGCCGGCACCGCGACGATTTCCGCCCTTTTCCCGGAAAAAAGACGGGCCATGATGATCGGCGTCTTCAACGGCTTTATCGCCATCGGGATGATGCTCGGCATGATGCTGGGGGCGGCCATCGCCCTGCGCTGGGGCTGGCGGCACGCCCTGGGGATCGTCGCCCTGCCGGGTTTAATCGTCGCCGTCCTGATCTATTTCACCAAGGAATATAAAACCGTGCAACTGGAGCAGACCACGGCCGGGGCCCAAAAGATTAAAATGAGCAAATCGCAGATCGCCAAAGATTTTTTCCGGAAACCTTCGCTGCTGGCTACCTACATCGCCTTTGCCGCCCAGTCTTTTGTCTATGTCTCCATCCTTACCTTTTCCCCCACCTTTTATGTGCGGGTTATGGGGTTGCCCCTGCAAAAGGCGGCCACGCTGACCAGCGCTCCCCTTCCACTTATGATCGTTGCCGGTGCCCTCGGCGGCTGGGCGGTTGACCGCTGGATGCTGTCCAATCTCCGGGCCCGGTTGTATTTTCCCAGTATCACCTATTTCTTCTCGTCCTTATTTTTAATGTGCGGCTACAGTCTGTTTTTCAGCGGATCAGTGACTTATGTGTTTACCTTCTCATTGATCGGCTTCTTCCTCCTGACCGCCGCCGGACCGGCCTGTATGGCCATTACCCAGGAGGTGGTCCACCCTGGGGCGCGGGCCATGTGCTACGGGGTCGGACTCGTTTTCCAGCATCTGCTCGGCAGTGCCCCCGGACCCTTATTGACCGGGGGCCTTTCGGACCGGTTCGGCCTTCCCACCGCCCTGACCTTCGCCTCGGGGATCGGACTCGTTGCCGCAGTCGTTTTATTCATCGGTTCCTTTTACTACGTTAAAGACAGGGAAGGCGTAGACAAGATAGCCATACAGGCGGAAGAATAGCCAGGTGTTAAGACATTTTTCCTGATTTACGGTGAAAGGGGCGTGGTCATGATGGGAGAGGGATTGCATCCGGATTTGGTTTATGTGAACGGCGATATCGTCACCCTGGACCGATCCAGTCCGCAGGCTGAGGCCGTGGCGGTCTGGAGGGACCGGATAGCGGCTGTGGGTTCAACGGCTCAAATCGAGAAGATGGCCAGCCCCCAGACCCGGAAAATCGATCTCGTGGGGAAGACTTTAGTCCCGGGGTTCATCGAACCCCATAATCACTTTATCCTTTACGGCCCCATGGCCCTGATTCGGGTGAATCTCAGTTCCCCTCCGGTGGGACGGATCAGGAACATCAAGGAGCTGCTGGAGGCCCTGAAAGAGAAGGCCCGCCTGACCGAGAAGGGGAACTGGGTTTCCGGCTACGGCTATGATGATACCCTGCTGGAAGAAAAAAGGCATCCCTCCCGGACCGAACTGGACCAGGTTTCCACCGATCATCCCATTTTCATTTCTCACACCAGCATGCATATGGTCACAGCCAACTCCCGGGCCCTGGCTCTGGCCGATGTTAATCGGGATACGCCCCAGCCGGAGGGGGGCATGATTCGTCAGGATCCAAAGACCGGAGAGCCGGACGGACTTCTCGAGGAAACGGCCCAGATGAAGATTTACGATGTCCTGCCCAGTCTGACCCTGGATCAACGGATGGCCCTGCTGGCCCAGGGCGCGCTCCAGTATTTGAAGGCCGGTGTCACCTCCTCCGGGGATGCCGGGGTCGCCTTTCCGGGAAAGGTGGGGGCCCAGGATATCCTGCTGTATCAGAAGGCCGTCGGCGACGGTTCTTTGCCGATTCGCATCAACATGATGATCGAGGCCAATTTCCTTTTAAGGCAGGGAGGGGGCTTCCTGACCGGATTCGGCAACGATCGGCTCAGGATCGGTCCGGCTAAGATCGTCGGAGACGGCTCCATTCAAGGGTACACCGGCTGGTTGACCCAGCCCTATCATGTGCCCTTCAAGGGGGATCAATCCTATCGGGGCTATCCCGTTACGCCCCCGGAAAACTTAACCGCTCTGGTTTTGGAACTCCATCGGGCAGGATACCAGATTGCCATCCACGCCAATGGCGATGCGGCTATTGACGCTGCCATCCAGGCCTATCGCCTCGCTCAGGAAGCCCATCCGCGGGAGAACACCCGTCACCGCATTGAACATTGCCAAACCGTCCGGGAGGACCAACTGGACGCCATAGCGGAGTTGGAAATCAGCCCTTCCTTCTTTGTATCCCACACCTACTATTGGGGGGACCGCCACCAGGAAATCTTCTTAGGACCGGAAAGGGCCAATCGTATCAGCCCGTTAAAATCCGCCCTGAAGCGGGGTATCCGCTTCAGCATTCATTCCGATTGTCCGGTGACTCCCGTCTCACCCCTGTTCTGCGTCTTCGCCGCCGTAAACCGCCTGACCAGCAGCGGTCAGGTTTTGGGCCCGGAATTTCGGCTGACACCGGAAGAGGCCTTGCGGGCCGTGACCATCGATGCCGCCTGGCAGACTTTTGAGGAAGATTTTAAAGGGACTATCGAAGTGGGGAAACTGGCCGACTTCACTATTTTGGACAAAAATCCTTTGAAGGTTCCCCCCGAACAAATCAGGGATATTACCGTGAAGGAAGTGATTATCAGCGGACAGCAGGTTTATCATTTAGACACCTGATACAGGGATTTCTGGCTGAGTCTGTTCTGAAACCCATCATGAAGTCTGAAATAAAAACATTTCCATTAAACTGGCAGGTCCGCATCTTTTCCCTTCTTTGGCTGGCCTATGCCTCGTATTATCTCTGCCGGCTCTCGGCGGCGGAATCAACGGCTGCCCTAACCATAACAAACAAATCGAACAAAAAGAGGGACCGAAAAGGAGGAAGATCTTATGAAAAAAATAAAAATGACCACAGAAGAAGCCTTTATTAAAGTTTTACAGATGCACGGCAT
Organism: uncultured delta proteobacterium; assembly: GCA_963838485.1. Lineage (GTDB taxonomy): Bacteria > Desulfobacterota > RBG-13-43-22 > RBG-13-43-22 > RBG-13-43-22 > RBG-13-43-22. The sequence goes on from CAWIRY010000159.1 coordinate 20,280, forward strand.
CGAACACGTGTTTGGAATCATTGGTTCGGCCATGATGCCGATTTCGGATTTGTTTCCCAAAGCAGGCATCACCTTCTGGGATTGCGGGCATGAAGGCAATGCCGGGATGATGGCCGACGGCTTCACCCGGGCCTCCGGCAAGATGTGCATGATGGCCGGCCAGAACGGACCTGGTATCACCAACTTTGTTACCCCCGTGAAAACCGCTTACTGGAATCACACTCCGCTACTACTGGTAACAGCCCAGGCGGCCAACATGACTATGGGACAGGGCGGTTTCCAGGAGGTCCCGCAGATGGCCCTTTTTAAGGATCTGGTGGCCTATCAGGAAGAAGTTCTGCACCCGTCCCGTGTGGCCGAGGTCCTCAACCGGGTCATCATGAAGGCCAAGCGTGCTTCCGCTCCGGCCCAGATTAATATACCCCGGGACTTCTGGACCCAGGTGATCGAGATCGAATTCCCCGCCGTGGTCGATTTCGAGCGTTTGGCCGGCGGCGAAGGAGCGATCGCTCGCGCAGCCGCTCTCCTATCCAAGGCCAAATTCCCGGTCATCCTGAATGGCGGCGGTGTGGTGATCGGGGGGGCTATCAAGGATTCCGTGACCCTCGCCGAACGTTTGGACGCCCCGGTTTGCTGCGGCTATCAGCACAATGACGCTTTCCCTGGCAGTCACCCGCTGTTCGCCGGTCCTTTGGGTTATAACGGGTCAAAAGCCGGAATGGAGCTCATCGCCAAAGCGGACGTCGTCCTGGCCCTGGGTACCCGTCTGAACCCTTTCTCAACGCTGCCGGGCTACGGCATCGACTACTGGCCGACCGGTGCGGCTCTTATTCAGGTTGATATCAATCCCGACCGTATTGGTCTCACCAAACCGGTCACAGTGGGCATCGTCGGCGATGCCAAAAAAGTCGCCAATTCCATTCTGAGTCAACTCTCGGCAACCGCCGGGGATGACGGTCGGAAAGAACGCAAGACAACCATCGCTAAAATAAAAGCCGATTGGGCTCAGGAGCTGGCGACTATGGATCATGAAGAAGACGATCCCGGCACCACCTGGAACGAACGTGCCAGAAACCGCGAGCCGGAAAAGATGACGGCCCGGATGGCCTGGCGGGCGATCATTGCGGCTTTGCCCAAGAAAGCCATCATTTCCACCGACATCGGGAATAACTGTGCCATCGGGAACGCCTATCCGACTTTCGAGGAGGGCCGTAAATATCTGGCCCCGGGAATGTTTGGCCCTTGTGGCTATGGTTTTCCGGCCATTTTGGGTGCTAAGATCGCGCGGCCAGACCTGCCGGTTGTCGGTTTTGCCGGTGACGGGGCTTTTGGAATCTCCATGAACGAAATGACGGCCTGTGGCCGGGACGAATGGCCGGCCATCACCATGATCATCTTCCATAATTATCAGTGGGGGGCCGAGAAACGGAACACTACGCTTTGGTACCACGACAATTTTGTGGGGACCGAATTGGATCGCCATGTTTCTTACGCAGGCATTGCCCGTGCCTGCGGGCACGAGGGCGTTGTGGCAGTCACCATGGATGATTTAACCCAAAAGCTGAACGTGGCCATCAAAGCCCAGATGGAAGAAAAGAAGACGACTTTTATTGAGGTGATGACAAACCAGGAACTGGGTGAACCGTTCCGCCGCGATGCCATGAAAACCCCTGTGCCGGTTGCCGGTATTGAAAAATCAGATATGCAACCCCAGAAAGGGGCCTAAAAGGAAATAGGCCCCTGCCAACTGAAAAAAGCCAGAAGAGAAGTATTGTGTCTTATCCAACTAAATTGAACACTTACGTTTTTTTATTACCATGCACATCCTGGTCCTGAACAGCGGCAGCTCTTCGTTAAAATATAAACTCTTCCAGATGCCCGAAGAGCGTCTGCTCCATTCCGGCCGGATCGAAAAGATCGGCGAATCAGGGACGACCTGCTTTTTTGAGTCCATTGACAAGGCCTTGGTCCTGGAGGATAGGTGTGATTGTCCGAACCATGAAAAGGCCCTGGGCCTGGTCTTTGCGGCACTGCTTGACGATCAAAAGGGCTTTCTTAAAGGCCTTGAAGAAATCGGGGCCGTCGGACACCGAGTCGTCCACGGCCGCGATTTATTTACCGAGCCCTTTTTGGTGTCTGATGAAAATTGTGCCCTTTTGAAAGGGTTGATCGATCTCGCCCCCCTTCACCTCCCGGCCAATATCGCTTGTATCGAGGTCTGCCGCAGGCTGCTTCCCCATTGCCCGCAAATCGCCCATTTTGACACCGCCTTTTTTCGGGAACTGCCGAAACAAGTCTACCTCTATCCAATCCCCCTGGAGTGGCATGAAAAATACGGCGTTCGCCGTTATGGCTTCCACGGGATCTCCTATGACTATGTGACCCAGGAAGCCGTCAGGCTGCTGGGAAGACCGTTGGAGACACTCAAACTGATTGCTACCCATTTGGGCAACGGGGCCAGCATGATGGCTTTTGAGCAAGGCCGTCCCGTGGAAACCAGTATGGGTTTCACCCCCATGGAAGGTTTGATGATGGGGACCCGTCCGGGGACGATCGATGCGGCCATCATCCCTTATGTCATGGCCAAGGCCAATACCTCCCTGGAAGAGATCATGAAGATTTTGAATCATGAAAGCGGATTGGCCGCCGTCAGCGGGATCGGCCGTGACCTCCGGGTGATCCTTTCGGCCCGCGGACAAGGTAATGCCCGGGCCGACCTGGCCTTCCAAATGTTCGGCCACTCATTGCGAAAATATTTAGGGGCCTATTTTTTTGTCTTAGAAGGAGCGGATGCCGTCATCTTCACCGGCGGAATCGGTGAAAATTGCCCGGAGGTCAGGGCCGCCCTGTTTGAAGGCTTGGAACCTTTAGGGATGGAAATCGACGTGAAGAAAAATCAATGGGTCATCAGCGGCCGGACCGGGTTCATCGGCACCGACCGAAGTCCGGTGAAGATCATGGTCATCCCCACTAATGAGGAGATCGTCATCGCCCGCTCGTCTTATAACTTGGTCCGTCCCGAGGAATGAAAAGCCGGCCAAAGTATCAGGGAATAGAAGGACCGATTAATTTTTCAATCTCTTCGGCCTTAAAACCGACCACATACTCATCCCCTTTTTGAATGACCGGCACCCTTTTTTGTCGGGTCAATTTCAGCATTCGGGTCACGGCATTTTGATCTTTGGAAAGATCGAATTCCTGAACGGCAATCCCTTTTTGACGAAAGAACTCTTTCGCAGCCAGACACCCCGGTCAGGCCGGTAGAGAATAGATCGAAATTTCTTCCATAATACTTCACCTGTTTCTAACCTGTTTTATTTATTCGGTACTATTTTCTGATTCTCTTTCCGCGCCTTGTCGGTCTCCTCAATTTCTTCCGTGGTCATAAAATTCTCTCCGGTTCAGCGAAAAAGTCCAAAAATCAAATGAGGTTTTCAGACTTCAGAAATCAAGCGGACTCTTGGCCTCTTTGATCGTACCGCTCTTCACCGTGTGGGTGTAGTTCATGGTGGTTCTTACACAGGTCTTTGAGGCGAGACAAGAGTATCGAACCAAGAAATCCACCGTACCCCGTAAGGCGCGCGGACGCGCCTCACGGGTCCGGTGATTTCAGGCGTTGCCGCCGCATTGGTCCATCATAATAAAAAAAGGGTGCCGGACATGGCCGACTATGTAGTTGCATTAACAGAAAATAAATTGACTTTGTCCCACATTGTATTTACAATGTAAATATGCCTGAGATTTGCTTTGAATGGGATGAAAAGAAACATTCCCTAAATAAGAGAAAGCATGGGGTTTCTTTCAACGAAGGGCAGACGGTATTTGCTGATGAAAATGGTTTATTACTTGACGATCCAGACCATTCTCAGGAGGAAGACCGTTTTATCCTTCTCGGGCTAAGTTCCAGCCTTCGCCTTATAGTTGTTTCCCATACTTATCGAAAGGAGGATGCCGTTATAAGGATCATCTCAGCCCGCAAGGCGACGCGCTCAGAGCAAAAACAATACTGGAGAAGATGGTAACTATGAGAAAAGAATACGATTTTTCTAAGGCTAAAAAAAATCCTTATGCAAACATGCTCAAGAAACATGTCTCCATAAGGTTAGATGAAGGAACCATCAAGTATTTTAAGGAGCTTGCAACAGGAGCTGGTATTCCGTACCAAACCCTGATAAACCTTTATTTACGGGATTGTGCATCATCGGGTCGGAAGCTTTCTATTCAATGGAAAGAAGCTTCCTAAAACATTTGCCCAACAAGTCGTTCCACCGGATCGCCCGAAAACCGGGCTTCACGGTGAACTCTTTCGTTGGCATAAGAAGGAAGACAGAATGAGTCTTAACTTCATGGATTTTGAGATACCTTTGTTGAAGGCGCTCATCAAATTAGGCGGAAAGGCAAGACCTGCAGAGGTCTACCCGGAGGTCGAAAAGATTATGGGTTTGAACCCCAAAGACTTTCCGGAAGAGTATAAGAAGTATAAAAGTGATGCCATCAAATGGAAGAATAAGACCGCATGGGCTCGTGAATATATGAAAAGGAAGAATCAATTGGACGGGTCCGAACGGGAGATATGGAAAATTACAGAAATAGGGAAGGAGCGGGCAAAAGAGTTCATCAAAACAAAACAGGACCCCGACGAAGGTCTTGCTCCACTTCAGGGGGTAGATGTTTCTATGTCGGAGGAGGATATAACCCCCGAAGAGGGGTTTAATAGAATCAAGAATATACAGATACATGAAACAGGTGGTATACTTGGAGTACGAGGAATCGTATATGAACCTATCAACGAGCAAGGAGTAATACTTTTATTTGCAGCCCTTTGTCATGATTTGGGGTTTATGATCGAAGGGATTAGAAGCAGTTTTCCCGATGCGTTGTTGCGCAGAAAGAACAGCAAAGGAACCTGGATAAGTTGTCGAGCCGAGTTTGAATTCAAATCATCATTATTCCGGCAGCACAAACATAACCCCAAGCAATGTGACTTGGTCATATGCTGGGAACATGACTGGAAAGAATGTATGGTAGAGGTAATAAGTTTGAAAGAAAGAATAAAAGAATTTAAGCAGTGAGGTGATAACGCCATGAATACCAAAAAAATGCTGATAGACGAGATCGAAGAAGTCCCGGAACCTCTTTTATCCGAAGTGCTTGATTTTGTCCATTTCCTAAAGACGAAAACTGTTCGGGAAAAAATGGATAATACTATAATAAGTCAGTCCTGCCTGGGGAAGGATTGGCTTAGGCCCGAGGAGGATGAGGCATGGCGAAATTTGTAAAGGGCGATGTCGTTGTTGTCCCATTTCCATTTTCTGATCTTAGTCAATCCAAACGCCGCCCCGCCTTCGGAGTCGCCAATGCGGCGGAGTCAACTTGGCCGTTTTGGACACTCAAAACGGACGATCCTTGAGTTTTTGCAGGATGGTCTTGGTAATCCGTTCCTTAAAGACCTGCCGGTCAAATGTTTCGGCGTGGGCGCGGACCTTCTCCGAATCCAAAAGATGGATCTGGCTATCGAGAACCTGGACCGCTTCAATCAACGATTCTTCGGTTTGTTCCGGGAAAAAAATCCCGCTGAAAAAATCCCTTTTACCCTCCTGGAAATCCCTCAGGGGAACCACCGTTTCCAGGGCCCCTCCCCGGCCGAAGGCAACCACCGGCCGGCCGGAGGCCTGGGCCTCCAAGGGTGTGATTCCGGCATCTTCTTCCCCAGGGAAAATAAAGGCCCGGCATTCCCCATAGAGTTTTTTTAAGCTTTCACCCGGCTGCCATCCTAACCAGGAAATGTTTTTGCCCGATTCCTTTTGCAAGGAAGTCATTAAAGGCCCTGTACCTACAATGACCAATGGTTTTTCCATCCGGTTGAAAGCCCGGATGGCCAGATCAACCCGTTTATAGGGGGTCAGGGCCGAAACCAGAAGATAATAATCTTTGGGCTCCGGGAAAAGGTCAAAGGCCTGAGTATCCACCGGGGGATGAATCACCTCGGCCGGGCGGCGGTAATAGCGCATAATGCGCCGGCGGACATGATCGGAATTGGCCAGAAAATAGTGGACCCGGTCATTGGAACGCACATCCCATCTTTGTAAGAAGGGGCGTATCGCCGGCATGATGACCTTCGCCGGCCGACCGGCGGTTGATTCCTTTCCGAAATACACATCGTACAGATCCCAGACATAACGCATGGGGGTGTGGACATAGGCGATATGGAGGGCCCGGGGAGGGACAGGGACTCCCTTGGCCACACAATGGCTGCTGGAAAGGATCAGGTCATATCCCTTCATGGAAAGGGATTCGATGGCCCAGGGGAAAAGGGGGAGATAATTGCGGTATTTCCGTTCGACCCCGGGTAGGTGTTGGATCACAGGACGTCTTTATCCGATGAGCTTCAATCGTTGGAGAAACCGATCCCTTTATATGGAGCAGGGTATAAATATCCGCCTCCGGGAAAATCTCGCAAAAGACCTCCAGGCACTTTTCCCCTCCACGCATTCCGGTCAGCCAGTCATGGACCAGGGCTACGCGCAGGGTCTGCAAAATATTAGGATTTTCCTGAAATTCGATGGTCATCTGCCTGAAATAAAATTTAGAGTTCGGAGTTCCCTGGTGTTTTGTGTCGGACCCTCACTTCACAATATTCTTCATGACGTCATTCCCGCGAAGGCGGAAATCCAGGGATAAGAAGCCTGGATTCCGGATCAAGTCCGGAATAACTAAGGCTGCCAATGGATTACTGGGACAGGATCCTTGCCAGGGAATCATAGGTCTCCAGGACTTTTTGGGCCGTTTTCTGCCAGGTATACCCGGCAGCCCGTTTTATTCCCTGTTCTCTCATCCTCCGGCTTAAATCCTTATTGGAGAGTACCTGCCGGATCCCCACGCATATAGAATTTACATCATAAGGATCAACTTGTCGACCCGCATCTCCGACAATTTCAGGTAAGGCCCCACGGTCCCCTACCAATACCGGGCAGCCGCAGGCCATGGCCTCCAGGACCGGCAGGCCGAACCCTTCATAAAGAGACGGGGCCACTAAAAGGTCGGCCCCGGAATACAATAATCTCAACTCCCGGTCATCACTGACAGGAAAAAAGACTACCTGCTCCCGCAAGTCTCCGGGCAAGTCCTGGGGATCGATCCCGACCACCACCAATTTCCTTTCATAGGCATCCTCCCGGATCAACCTTTTAAATGCAGACAAGACCCGGGAAAAATTTTTATGGGGCTTGGGATTGCCGACAAAAAGCAAAAAGCCCTTGCTTAAACCATGGCGGTCCATAAACCCGGCATCGCTGGCTTGGGGAACCCATTGGGGATCTAAACCATTGGGCGTAACCGCAATCTGCCGGTCGTGCCCCTTAAGGAGGGTAATGATATCCTTCTTTGAATGTTCGGAAACGGTAAAAATCTTCACACACCGGGAAACCGCCCGGCGAACAAAAAGGGAATAATAAAGACGATGACGAAGGCCGTAATCCCTAGGAAACAGCAGGTGAATCAGATCATGAATGGTGATGATCCCCTTGGTCGAAAAGAGCAAAGGAATGGTGTAGGTAGGCGAATGATAGAGATCAAAGGCTTCCCCTCGTATCCGGTAAGGGATCAATAACTGCTCCTGGATGCTGTACAAGGGCGTCCGGGTCTGGATCCATCGGACCGGAACGGAGGGAGAAAACCGGTCTTGAATTTCAGGCCGACCGATCAATACCCGATATTCATGCCCCTTGTCTTCCGCAAGCAGTTGCTGAAGCAAGTTCTGACAATACCGGGCGATCCCGTGCATCTGGTTTCCCAGGACCCTGGCATCAAAAAGGATTCTCATAATATTCCCAATAGGTATCCGCCTAGGCCGGTGAATCCTTAACCGACCGATAGACCTCCAGGGTTTTTCGGGCCACGTCTTCCCAGGTGAACCTGGCTGCCTGTTCTCTACTCGATAGACTCAGGCGCTTTCTTTCTTCGCTGTTTCTTAATAAAAGAATAATTCGGTCGGCCAATTCCTGGGTATCGGTCGGATCGATCAAGATGCCGGCCGAGCCGATAATTTCCGGTATCGAAGACCGGTTGGAAGAGATCACCGGGGTCCCACAACTCATGGCCTCCAGGACCGGCAACCCGAAGCCTTCATAAAGAGACGGAAAGACAAAGAGCTCGGCCCCGTTCATAAAAAAGGGAAGCTCTTCTACCGGTACGTAGCCTGTGAAAAGGACCTGGTCCCGGTTGGGATAATTCTTTAAAAAATGGCTCAGGGAGCGGATCAACCAACCTTTTTGACCACTCACCACTAACTGATATTCCGGACCCAATTCCCGACAGACCCGGGTGAAGGCCTCCAGGAGGACGATCAAATTTTTTCGAGGCTCAATATTGCCCAGGTGATAAATGTATTTTTTTTGGATCCCATATCGTTCCTTTAAAAAGGTCCTGACCTCCATTGGATCATAGGGATGAAAAATCGGGGAAGGGGCTTCATGGATGACGACAATTTTTTCTGAAGGCACCTTTAAGATTTCAATCAAGTCCTGACGGGTGTGAAAAGAAACGGAAATAATTTTATTGGCCCTCTTCACGGCCTGCCTGAGCAGATAACGCATATAGGCCCCGTATTTCAAAGGAATGGTTTCCGGAAATAGAAAGGCCACCAGATCATGAATCGTGACCACAACCCGATAATGATCTTTTCTGAAGGGAATTAATGAGGCCGGGCCGTGAAATATATCGATCCCCTTTTTCATTAAGCGGACAGGCAAAACGAAATGCTCCCAGAAATCTCCCCAAGGATGACTCTCGTGAGAAAAAACCGTCAGCAAGGGACTTTGCTCCGGGGCGAAAGATCCCAGAAAGGGTAAATTTTTTTTTAAACACAAAAAATAATAAATCGATTCGGGGTCGACTTTTTTCAAATTTTGTATCAGATGCAGGACATAGTTACCCACCCCGGAGCGGTTTGAAAGGACCGTTCGTACATCGATAGCCACTTTCATCGCTTTACAGCAGATCCTGGTTTATGCTCACCTTGGCCTTTTCCCGAAGTAAGCGCGTCCATTGTTCGAAGAGATCATATTGCTTTTGTTGTTCAAGTCCCTGGGAAAATCGTTCCTGGTCTTTCTTAAAGTCCTCCAAGGAAGCCCGGCGCGATTCTTTAAAGACCGCGATTCCATAATCGGCACCCATTTTAAAAGGTTTTTCCACAACCGGACTTGAGGGCCCGATGGAAAATAAGGCTTCTTGGATTTCCGGCGTGGTCGCCCAGGCAGGACGATTTTTTATCCGTGAGAAAAAACCGGTTTCTTCTCCATTTTCGATTGTTTTCTTTGGCCCATTGTTGGAAATCCTTCACCTGGCGGAGGCTCTTTAAAGAAGTCTCGGCATCGGATAAAGCCATTTGAGAAGCCTTTTCTTCAGTAAAATCATCTTTGACCCGGCTTTCAGCCTGAGCCAAGGTCATGGGTTGGGATTCTTTTCGTTCCGTCACCTGGAGGATGACATAACCCCATTGGGGACCCAAGTCCAAAACCGGGGTCAATTCCCCTTTTTTGAGAGAAAAGGCCTTTTGATTAAAGTCGTTGACACCTTCGATCCCGGTCCCCTTTTGTCCGGCGGTCATCCATTCGGTTTCCTTGATCAAGCCCTTGGACTCCCTTCCAAAGATTTTCAGGTTGCCCTTGGAAAGGACTTGATCGTATAACCCGTCAGCCTTCTGAAAAGCCATTTCGCGGGCCTTCTCTTCCTTCAGGAGAGTACGGATTTTTTCCTGGACCTGATCCAGGGGAAGGGGTTTGTTCGTTTTCGGATCGGAAAATTTTTGCTGATTTTGCTGATAATATTCTTGAACATCTTTCTCGGTTATCGTCACCTTGTCTTCAAACTCTTTGGGACTGATATCCAGATAGGCCACCCTCACCTGAACCGGGGTCCGGTAACGGGATTGGTTCCGGTCAAAAAAAGATTTTAACTGTTCTGGAGAAACGACAATCTGTTTCTTGTAGTCCTCCTTTTTAAAAATGAAGAAGTAGTCGTTGACTTCATCGTTCAGATAGGAGTAAAAATTGCGGACCTCCTCGGTGTCAACCTTGACAAAATCATTCAAGAATCTCCTGACCCGTTCCAGAAGCAGGTTCGTAGTCTGTTCGGCCTCAAAGATTTCCGGGGTCATACGGTTCATCTGTAGGATTCTCTTGTACCGGTAAAGACTGAACTTGCCGTTCTCCTGAAAGAAAGGCATCTGTTGTATGGACCGGGAAAGCTCTTCGGGGGTGACCGCAAATCCCAATTTTTTACCTGCATCCAGGATAAGCCTTTTTTCTATCAAACCGTCCAGGACCTTTCGCTTGAACTCAGGGTTATACAAGGCTTTTTCATCGAATTGCTGTCCAACGGAGGAACGAATCTTCTCAATGGTCTGCCGGAAATTTTCTTGATATTCGTTAACGGAAATGGGTTGTCCGTTGACCTGGGCCACCCTTGAGACCCTTTCGGAACGAAAACTGCCTACCCCCCAAAAAATAAAAACAATGGCCACCAAAAACAGGGCCATTTTGATGATCCAAGATTGGGCGTGTTTCCGCATGATACTTAGCATGGCTTAGCCTCTCTAAATTTTCATATTTTTTTTAAAAAAGAGTATATCCTATTAACCCAACAGAATTCAAATCTAAATGACTTTATTTTTACGGCTTCGTAAAAAATCCTCAAGCACCCATTTTAGTCATTCCCATGGAAACGGGAATCCAGTGTTTTTAATTGGTTACGCCTGGCCTGGATTCCCGCCTGCGCGGGAATGACGACTTTTTACGAGTCCATCATTTTTACGGTTGATCAAAAACGTCCACAAATAAAAAAAGGGCCTTACCCTTAAAGCAAGACCCTTCTTTATTCCCATTGCAGGGGGATTATTCTTCCTCCATCTCCTCAAGGACCACCCCGTCCCGCTCGAATTGGGCGTCCCGCATGACCGTGGCCTTTTCGATCTCCTCGTCGCTCCAGGGCTCGATGATAATCGATTCGGCCAGGAGCTCCCAGAGGTACATGGTTTCAATCCCTAATTGATATTCCTTGGTCAGGCTCTTCAAAATCTGATCGCGGCAGTTATGGCAGGGGGCGACTACCAATTCCGCCCCGGTATCCCGAATCTGCTTGGCCTTAAGCCGTCCGTAATAAATTCGTTCTTTTTCATAGGGCATGGCCCAGGCCCCGCCTCCGGCCCCGCAACAATAGTTGTTCATGCCTTCTGGAGTCATATCGACATAATTGTCCACCAGTTGCTGGGTGATCCAGCGAATTTCAGGGCTGTAGCTCTTTCCCATGGCCATCTGGCTTTTTCGGGTGTAATTGCAGGGATCATGGGCTGTTGTCAGTTGCGGATGTTTAGACTTATCGATCGTCACCCGCCCGCTTTGGATGTATTCAATCATCAGTTCAAAGACATTAATCACTTTGAATTCTTTAAAAGCTTCCGGAAACCAATTTTGCAGACCAAGCCTGGTCGCATAATAGGCGTGGCCTCACTCCGGTAGAAGGAGGGTTTTACATTCCAGCCTCCTGGCATTCTCCAAAACCCGCCCCACCTGTTCTTTCCAGGCCGGGTCGTCCCCGGAAAACAACCCCCAGTTGACCCCCTCCCAATTGGTGGATGAAATCGTCCAATCCTCCTTGGCGGCATAAAAAATCTTCCACCAGAACTTCATGTCGTCCGGTTCGCCGAAGGGCTCTTTGGAATTGACGGTCGTGATGATATTGGCCCCCTTTTTATCCACCGGCACATAAAACCCAGGACACTCGTCATGGGCCAACTCCTGGCCCAAGTCGGCCAACAGGCCGAGAAAATCATCCCTGGGAATACCCAGATTGTTCCCCCGCTGAAGAGCCATCATGGTCCCTTTATGAATCGGTCCGGGCACCTTGTCGCGGTCTCTAAGGGTCCTGGCCTTACGGAAGGTCTTCATCAGATTGACCCCCATTGGGCACTGGCTCTCACAACGTCCGCAAAGGGTGCAAATCCAGGGCCACCGGGAATTGATCAGTTCATCCTCCAGACCCAGGGCGGCCATGCGGATGGCCTTGCGCGGATCAAAGCCGTCCACACCGGTCACCGGGCAGCCGCCGGCACAGGTGCCGCAAGTGAAGCAGACATCGGCCATCTTGGCATCCACGGCCAGCTTCCGATTCTTTTTGTTGACTTTTAACGGTTCGGGCATAATGTTACTCCTTACTTTATGGTATATATCTCTAACTTATCCTATTATTTATTATCGTCTATGACAAGATAAATCTGGTAGGAGGCGACCCGAAGGCCACCCCCTCCCAACAGAACGGCTCGTACCGGCCAGGTAAGCCGCTCTTCGATTAGCGACTGAACTTCAGTTCAAGAGGTAGTTGCCTCTGGATGAAGTCACTTAGAAAGGTCAACCTTTGCCTTCTGAACCATTGGAGATTCATGATACAACGAACCTCCCGCCGATTGACCGATTGCCACTTGTTCATCTTAACCCAGACTTGGTTCGCTTCCCGGCCTTTATAGTCGGACCGGTTTAGCATCCTCTGAAACTTGCGAGGGTTTTTCCATTTCTTTAATTGCATGGATCTAAGCCTCCTCCGAATCCAGCCATCGAGTTCCGCAAATAGTCTGCTAAACTCCTGGACCCGAAAGTAGGCCATCCACCCTCGTAAGTATTCATTGAGTTCCTGGATCACCTGGTTCATAGATAGGGGATTGTTCCTCCGGGTTAATTCTCGTATCCTGTTCTTGAATTTAACCCTCGCCTTATTGCTGACTCGGATTTTCCCCCTGAGATATTTGAAACCCCAGGAAAGGAATATCTTTTAATCAGCGCTACTTGGTCTTTTCCCGGTTCACCGGAAGTCTTCAGCTTCCCTTCCAGGTACTCCGTTATCCCCTCC
>CAWIRY010000160.1:0-29940 GCA_963838485.1 uncultured delta proteobacterium
GACGCCCGGGCGGGGCAACCCCGCCCCTACGCCGGGGGAGAAGGGATGGCAGACATTTCATATTCCCCATCTTTAAGAAAGTGGGGGTAGCTGGTTCATTGGCGCGCCCGAGAGGATTCGAACCTCCGACACACGGATTCGTAGTCCGTTGCTCTATCCGGGCTGAGCTACGAGCGCACACATTAACCTGGTGGTTAGGAAGCCGCTCCCGGCACCTAACCGAATTTTTATAACCTCTCACGAGGGGCAAAGGTCAAGGGTGAGGGGCACGATGTCCAGTCTGACAACTGACAACTGGCTACTGACTACTGATTGTTATCCGTCGCCCTTAATAGAGATTATTGGGGTCGATGTCCAGGGGTGGAAGAAATCTATGAAATTATCAAGAGAATCAGTACCGAGCAAAAGATGGCCATCCTGGTGGTGGAACAAAATGTCGGCGCCGCCCTGGGGATCGCCGATTATGGGTATGTTATGGAAAATGGCCGGGTGGTCTTAAGCGGTCCGGCCGAAACGTTAAGGGATAACGAGGATATTCGGGAATTTTATCTGGGGCTGTCGGCCCTGGGCTCCCGAAAAAGCTACCGGGATATCAAACATTACCGGCGAAAAAAAAGGTGGCTGGCTTGATGGAAGGGCATGAAGAAATAACCGGCGGGATAGGACAGGTTTCGGGGGAAAAGGGGGATACCTGGCCCAAGGTGCTCCGCTCTAACCTGGAGCGATACGGGGACACCCGCAAGGCCATGCGTTATAAGCACTACGGTATCTGGCAGCCCTCCACCTGGAAGGACTATTACAACCAGGTCAAAACCCTGGCTCTGGGATTCCTGGCCCTGGGTATCACCCCTGAAGACAAGGTGCTCATTATCGGCGATAATGCCCCCCAATGGTATTATGCCGAGTTGGCGGCCCAGGCCGTTAAGGGAATCTCCGTGGGAGTCTACGCGGATCTATTGCCCGAGGAAATAAAAAAACTGGCTGAAGATTGTCAGGCCCGATATGCCGTCGTGGAAGACCAGGAGCAGGTGGATAAACTTCTCCAAATCAAGGATCGACTCCCTTGGCTTGAAAAGGTCATTTACTGGAACACCAAAGGCCTGGCTCATTACAACGACCCTATTCTGATGGGCTACGGCCAGGTCGGCAAACTCGGGGAGACTTATGAAAAGGAACATCCCGAACTCTTTGAGCAGAAGGTGGCCGAAGGCCTTGCCGATGACGTCTGCGCCCTGGTCTACACATCCGGGACCACGGGGGACGCACCCAGGGCGGCGGTTCACACTTTCAGAACTTTGAGGGTGGCGACCGACCGCTACCTTCTATTGGACCCCTGGGAGGAAAAAGATAATGTGGTCCCTTACCTGCCGCCGGTCTGGATGAGCGAACAAGCGCTGGGGATTGGCTGCCACCTCCTTTCCGGGTGTTGCCTGAATTTCGCCGAAGAACCGGAGACCCTTAAACGGGACATCCGGGAAACCGGACCGAGCATCGTCTTCTACAACGCCAGGCTTTGGGAATCCCAAGCAGCCGCGGTTCAGGCGCGGATCCTCGGGGTCGGGGCTTTGAAGAAATGGGCCTTTGCCCGGCTCATGCCCGTGGGCTATAAAATGGCCGATGGGAAGCTTCAAAAGAAAAGCCCCGGTCTGTTTTCCAAAATGGGCTATGCCCTGGCGGATAAGGTCTTGCTGGGCCGCATGAGGACCAGCCTGGGTCTGGCCAATGCCCGGATCTGCTACAGCCTGGGGGCCATCTTAAGCCCCGAGGCCTTGCGGTTCTATCAGGCACTGAATCTGCCCATTAAAAGCCTTTATGGGACCACCGAGGCCGGTCCCCTCAGCGGAGCTAAAAATGAAGACCTGAACCCGGATACGGTCGGTCCGGTTCTCCAAGGAGTAGAGATAAGAATAACCGACCAGGGAGAGCTGGCCTTTCGCCATCCCGGTCTTTGCCTGGGGTACTACCAAGACCCGGTGAAGACGGCCGAAGTGCTTAGAGACGGTTGGTTTTACAGTGGAGACAGCGGCTATTTGAGGGAGGATGGGCACCTGGTCTTTATCGATAGGCTTCATGATCTGGTTACGGTCAAAAGTGGCCACAAACTGGCTCCCCAGTTTGTGGAGAGCCGGCTTAGGTCCAGTCCTTTTATTAAAGAAGCCTGGGTTCTAGCCGGACCGGATAAGGCTTATGCCTCGGCGATCATCGTCATCGACTATACGAACGTCAGCCGGTGGGCCGGACAACGGAAAATCGCTTTCAGCACCCTGACTGAGCTTTCTCAAAAACCGGAAGTTTATGCCCTGGTGAAAAATGAGTTCGACCGGCTTAACCAGACCCTGCCCTCCGGTTCCCTGGTAAGGAAATATGTCCATCTTCACAAGGAATTCGACCCCGACGAAGACGAATTGACCCGGACCATGAACCTGAGAAGAACTGTTCTGGAGAAACATTACCAAGAGCTGATCGAGGCCCTTTATGCGGATAAGACCGAGGCACAGATAGGAACTCCGGTCAAGCACCGGGATGGGCAGACAGTAACCATCAAGACGATTCTCCGTATCATGTCTGCTGAAAGGACCGGCTTATGAACTTTTTTCTTCAATTAGCGGTAACCGGCTTTGCCCTGGGCATGATCTATGCCCTGATCGCCATCGGGTTTGTCATCATTCTCAAGTGCTCCAACGCCTTCAACATCGCCCAGGGACATTTCGTCATGATCGGCGGGTATCTGGGTTACACCTTCCTGGTCACCTTCGGCCTGCCCATCTGGGCCACCCTGGTCCTGGCGGTGATAACGGCCACCATCATGGGTTTACTCATTGAACGTTTGGCTCTGCGCCCGCTGGTGGGTCAATCCGATCTGGCCATTATTATGATGACCATAGCCCTGGCCGTGGTCCTGGAAGGACTGGCCACTCTGATCTGGGGCGGTGAATATAAGACCTACCACGGCCTGCTGCCCACACTGACCCTCAAGGTGGGTAAGATATCCGTACCCCCGGAATCGTTGATTGGACTCATGGTGTCGATTGTGACGGTAACGCTGCTGTTGCTCCTTTTCCGCTATACCAAGATCGGACTGGCCATGCGGGCCACGGCCGAAGATTTACAGGTGGTCCAGAGTGTGGGTATCAAGGCTACCAGGGTCTATGCCATTTCCTGGGTGATTTCCAGTGTCGTCGGGGTGATCGGCGGCATTCTTTTAGGGGGCGTGTCCGGGGTGATGATACCCCTGGCCTCCATCGGCCTGAAGGCCTTTGCCGTGGTCCTGCTGGGCGGAGTGAACTCCATTGGCGGAGCCATCGTCGGCGGGATCATTCTGGGGGTGCTGGAAAATGTGGCCGCCGGGTACCTGGACCCCCTGTTACCGGGTGGCGGGCTGGCTCAAATATTTCCGTTCATTGTTATGCTCATCGTGCTCATCTTCAAGCCCCACGGTCTATTTGGTCTGGTCAGGATAGAAAGGATTTAATCAATGGGTTTAGGCGCTGGAACCTTTCTTGAAAATTATGGGCAGGACATGGCCATCATCCGCACCAGGGTGCAGTGGGGACTGCTCCTGGCCTTGCTGGCCGCTCTTTTGATCTGTCCGCTGTTTTCCAGTGATCGGGAACTGACGATCATGACCATGATCGGCATCGCTATCATCAGTGTCCATGGACTCAATATACTGACCGGCTATTGCGGCCAAATCTCCATGGGTCATGTGGGTTTTATGGCGGTCGGCGCCTATGTTTCCGCCATCCTGACCGCCAAGCTGGGCTGGTCATTCTGGACGGCCATGCCCTGTGCGGCCCTGGCCGCGGGAGTGGCTGGTTTGATCTTCGGCCTGCCGTCGTTAAAGATCAGGGGTTTTTATCTCATCATGGCCACCATAGCCGCCCATTTCATTATTATCTGGTTCATACTCCAGCTCCGAAGTACTACCGGCGGCGCCGATGGTATGCCTGTGCCCAAACCTCAAATCGGCCCTTTCGTTTTGGACTCCAAAGCAAGCTATTTTTACTTAGTCATGGCTTTCGCCTCCCTGGCCACCTTCCTGGCGGTAAACCTGGTCCGAACCAGGGCTGGTCGGGCCTTTGTGGCCATCAGAGACAACGACCTGGCGGCCGAAGTCATGGGGATCAATCTGTTTAGTTATAAGCTGCAGGCCTTTTTTATCGGCTGTGTCTATGCCGGCGTGGCCGGAGCCCTATTGGTTCACTACTATGGCTTCGCCAGTGTCGACCAGTTCCCCTTTATGGATTCAGTCTGGTATCTGGGCATGTTGATTGTCGGAGGTATGGGCAGCATCCCAGGGGCCATCCTGGGTGCGATATCCCTAACTCTGTTGGATGAGTTGGTTACTATAGTCGGTCCGATCTTATCGGCCGACGTGGCCGCCCAGGCCGCGGCCTCTTTGGCGCTCATCGCCCGGGGATTGATCATCATCCTCTTTCTTATTTTTGAGCCCCGGGGTCTCGAACACCGCTGGGGAATAATCAAGGCCTATGTTAAACTGTGGCCATTCTCCCATGAAGAATAACAAGGAAAGGAGGGATTCGTTTCAAAAGATGCTGGATACTCGATACTGGATAAAGGTTTTTTATCTCAGGCAGTCACGACCTCCTTTGTCAAAGTAGGAAGACAGGCTTCCCCCTTTAGAAAAGGGAGGTTGAGGAGGATTTAGAGAGAGAACTTTTCGGGGTGAATAGCAGGATGCGGAAAAATTATTTTTTGTAGGTTGCTCAAAAAGGTCCAGATACAAGGCGTCCCGAAATTCCGAGGAATGAGGAGTACATTGAAGTACGCCGCAGTGACGAGGAATGAGGGCAACGCAGTAGATGGGCCTTTTTCAGCAACCTGTTAATTTAGAAATCTTAATCCTAACCAAGAGAGGAAAAAAAAATGATTAGAATCAAGTGGGCATTATTAGCTTCCGTAATGGTGATACTGGCGGGAGCAGCGTTTTTCCCCGCCGGCGCCGCGGCTGCCAAGACCGTCTATGTCGGCGGCACCATGTCATTAACCGGCCCTTACGCCGAAGATTCGGCGGCCATCCTGGCGGCCTTCGAGGATTATATTAAATATGTCAACGAGACCAAGAACCTGGCCCCCTGGCGCAAGGACAAATGGCCCGCCGATGTCAACATCGAGCTGCTCTGGCGGGATGATGAATTGAAGCCCGCTAAGGCGCTCTCGATCTACGAGGAGTTGAAGGCCAAGGGGATGTTGGTCTATCGCATATCGGGGTCGCCCATCGCTTTGGCCCTGAAGGACCGGTTGAAGCAGGACAACATGGGGGCCACCAGTATGGCCACCGGACCCTATCTCATGAAACCGCCGGGGACCATCCTGACCTATTACCCCCTTTATACCGACAGCTTGGCGGCCATCGCCGACTGGTATAAAGAGCATTGGAAAGAGAACCGAAAGCCGAGGGTGGCCTATTTGACCGCCGATAATGCCATGGGCAAGTCGATTGAGATCCCCCCGATGAAGGCCTACCTCGAGAAGACAGGGTATGAATTTGTGGGCATCCAGTATGTGCCCCTTATCCCCACTTCGCCGCCCACCACCCAGCTCATGTGGCTGAAGGAAAACAAGGTGGACCTGGCCCTGGGGGTCATGGTCAATCCCGGCTCACAGCCGACGGTTAAGGAAATGGTCCGGCTGGGTATGGGTCCTTATCAGGCCTATAAGATGACGCTCGGATGTGCCTTGCCCAGTCACCTGCCGGTCTTTGCCGCCGCTATGGGGACCCTGGGCGACGGTTTTGTGGTGGCCGGCGGCTTCCCGCCCTGGGATGAACCGAGCCCCGGCGTAAAATTCGAGATAGAACTACAGAAAAAATATCACCCCAACAAATGGGTCAGCCACAGCCAATATATGGGCGGCTTTCTGGAGGCCATGATCCAGGTTGAGGCCTTAAGGCTGGCCATGCAGAAGATGCCCCTGGAGAAGCTCAAACCCGTTGACGTATTGAATAACGGCTTCTTCCAGATCAAAAACTTAGACACCGGCGGTATCAGCAGTACGCCTATCAGTTACGCCCCCGGCAAGATCGAAGGGGTCGATAAGGTCCGGGTCGATCAGTTGCAAAAGGGCAAGGTGGTCAAACAGGGCGTCTGGCCGGCCCGCAACATTTATTAACCCCGATTCGTTTCCGATCATTTCTGTGGGCCTTATCCCAAAGGCCCACAGAAATTTCTCCTTGACTTAAGGTTGGTCTGACAGGATTAACAGGATTGACATGTTTCTTGCTCAGGCTCCGGAAGGACCCTGGGCAACCACCATCCGCTTTCAGCGACGACCAGGGCTTTTTTCCGTAGGATGATTATATTTTGCCTTTCTTCCGGAAAGGCAAAATATTCCAGGTAATCCGGTAAATCCTGTCTAAAATTTTATAATTTCAAAAAGCCAAACTAATCCAATTTAAATAACGGCAAGGATAAAAGGAGGGATTTTCATGCCCTTATCAGGATGGGACACTGCGGCCTGGATGGAAATATCCAAAAAGCTTAACCTGGAATTGCCCCCTGTGGCCGTCAGTTTTTTGATAAAGCCGCCGGAGGGGATGAAGAAACTGGAAGAGGCCATGGCCCTTTGCGAAATGCTCAAGCGGGCCCAGGAAGGGATGGCCTTTTACGCCGGTACGGAAAATCACACCTGTCCGGCCGGGCCCTACATCCTGGGTAAAAGTGCGCCCTCGGCTTACACCTCGGGGGAATTCGGGGCCGGGCTTAAGGTTTTCAACCATACCCGGGCCATGAGAAGGTTGTATGACGGCCTTCCAAAATTCGATGCCGGAAGGAATATCAATTACGTGGCCTTTTCTCCGCTGGACCGATTGACCTTCGACCCCGATCTTCTCATCATGGTTGCCCAGGTGGATCAGGCCGAGATCCTGCTGCGGGCCATGACTTATTCGACCGGAAAGGTATGGACCAGCAAGTGCACCGTCGTCATCAGTTGCGCCTGGATCTATACCTATCCCTACCTCACCGGGGAATTGAATTACATCACCACCGGGATGGGCCACGGGATGAAGCGAAGAAAGGTCCTTCCTCCCGGCCGGCAACTGCTATCGATCCCCTATGATCTATTCGCCACCATGCTCCATAATCTGAAAACCATGCCCTGGGTCCTGCCCATGTTTCAGCCCGGGGCGGCCGATTTTCTAAAGTCCCTTAGGGACGACCTGGGGCTTGATTCCGATCATTGATGGGCGAATGAAAGCCGCTGATGACCATTTCCCCCTTATCGCGTAAGCAACGGGCCAGGTCGTGGGCGCGCAGGATGGCCTCCCCCGGTGTACGGGCGGAGCAAAAAAGGGCCGTTTTACAGATCGGAAAGAGAAGCCTGGGTGCCTTCAATCCGACTCGATAATACCGCTTCACGCCCAACAAATGGACCTATCAGCAAATGAGGGTTTGGCAGGTTTCGGGCCAAACCACCCAATTCAAAGTGCAAGGCAATCGCCAGACTTCAGCCACTTTGGAACAACCCGGCTAAACTGATCCAAGAGATACCATCGCTTATTCTTCTTCTGCCCCGCTCACCCAGCCTCCCGCCCCATGCGGTACTTGAGGGAATACACCTGGCCTTTCAATGACTTTGATCCTGAGGGATGACTACCTCTTTCTCGATCGCCTTTCCAGATTTATATTTTAATTTATACGAGAATAATGTAATTTGCCGGACCAAGGAGAATAGGTGATGGACAGGAGTCTTGGAATCGATCTCACCACGGGCAGCATACCGCGGCATCTATTGAGTTTTTCTCTTCCCATGCTGGCCGGTAATCTCATGCAGATCGGTCAGAACATCATTAATACCATATGGGTCGGCCACCTGGTGGGAGAAAACGCCGTGGGGGCCGTTGGCGTGAGTTTTCCCGTAATCTTCATTCTCATGGGCTTTGCCATGGGTATGTCCATGGCTACGACCATCCTCGTATCCCAGTATTACGGGGCCAAGGATCTGACCGCGGTGGAAAAAGTCATCCATAACTCATTTTCACTGGCCCTCATACTGGGTGCTGTCCTGTCCGTGGTTGCCGTGGCCTTTGCCGATTCCATCCTCAGGATCATGAAGACCCCTCCTGAAAATTTCACCATAGCTTCGACCTACCTAAAAATCACCCTCGGAGGCGTTATACTTTTCTATATCACCTTTATTATCAACTCCGTCCTGCGGGGGATCGGCGATACGGTAACACCGTTCATATTCATGGCCGTGGCCATCGGTCTTAACGCCCTGCTGGACCCTTTCTTCATCGGTGGGTTCGGTCCCTTCCCGCATTTCGGTCTCAAGGGGGCGGCCTGGGCCACGGTGGTGTCACAGGCCATAGGGTTCGGGACCGGCGTCGTCTATCTCAACCGGAAAAAGCATCTGGGAGCTTTTAATCCGAAGAAACTCATTTTAAACAGACCGATGACCGGTAAGCTCTTCAGGATTGGACTGCCCTCCATCGTTCAGCAGCTACTGGTCTCCATGAGCTCTCTCCTGATAACCACCATGGTCAATACCTTCGGGGCCGCAGCCACCAATGCCTTTGGCGCCGTAACCCGGGTGGATATGATTGCCATCATGCCCGCCATGTCCATAAGCATGGCGGTTGCAGCGCTGACGGGACAGAACCTCGGGGCGGGCAAGCCGCAAAGGATCAAAGCGGTTTTCCGTTGGGGCCTTCTGCTGATCTCCTCGATCACCTTGGTCATCTCTCTTATTGCGGTTTTTCTATCGGGCTTGATCCTCACCATGTTCGGTCTCGGGAATGACGCACGGGTGATGGAAATCGGAATCAACTACTTACGCATCGTGGGCGCCTGCTACTTGATTTTTTCCATAGGCTTTGTCTCGAACGGCGTCATCAACGGTGCCGGTCATACCGTCATCACCATGATGTTTTCTCTTCTTTCTTTGTGGGTGCTCAGAATACCCCTGGCCGGGATCCTGTCCAGGACCGGCCTCGGCATCACGGGTATATGGGTCGGCATTGCCCTGAGCTTCTTCGGATTCTCCTCGGCAAGCCTCAGTTATTACCTCACGGGAAGATGGAAAAAACGGTCATTAGACCCCGTTGACGAGCCCTTGGGGGAATAGAACTGGTCCTTCGATCCTGTTTGATTTTGACCTTCGATTTTCCTCTGAGTGATGACGCATTACAAATCCATCTATCTTCTTTGGTAAGAAACCGCGGCTTATTCATCCTCTCCTCTTGCCCAACCTCCCGCCCCAGGCGGTATTTGACCTGCCCTGTGAACAGATGTCTTAAGTGATGATAAAATCCAGTTCCGCGGCCTTTTCAGCCCAGGGCCTTTAAGATACTGCCCGAGTTTTCGACAATAAAGAGCCTGGCCATATTCTGGAGGGATCGGTCATGGGCCTCTTTATCCAGGGAAGAGACGCAGTCGGAGACCACCACTGGGTAGAATCCCCGGTTAGAGGCGTCCCGGGCGGAAGATTCCACGCCGATCTCCGTGGCGATGCCGGTAAACAGGATGGTGCTGATATTCCGGTTTCTCAGCATGAATTCAAAATTGGTTCCCAGAAAAATGCTGGCCGTCGATTTTTCAAGCACCACGTCCCCCGGTTCGGGTTTGACACTGTTCTGGGATCATCCGCTCCGTTGAGCCGGGGGCCATAAATTCCGGCAGCCTGGCCGGATCATCGACCTTGAACCGCCGCATCATGGAATAAAAAAACCATGATGAGGCCAATTGCCTGGGCAAAGGGGTGATCAGCGTATAGAAGACCGGCATCCGGCCGCGCAGGGCCTCGACAAAGGGTGTAAGGGCGGCCAGGAAGGCTTCCCGGTTGAATATTCTTTCCACCAGCCCGTTTTGCACATCCCAGACAACCAGACAGGAATGGGCCGGATCAACGATTTCTTTCAGATTTTCATAGATGTCAATTCCGTGTATGTTTTTCATCGTTCACCTTTCAATGACAGCTACTTCCCATTTCCTGAGAAGCGATAAAAGTTGTTCCGTATCTCCGCCTGGCAATGTAAAGAGCCAATAAAACATAAAACATAGAATAATAGGCCCGGTTTATAACCGACCGGGAACTTATATTCTGCGCCAGCATTTTTTTGGCGTCCGCAAGGGTTTCTTCAGCCTGATTATCCACCAATATCATTGGACGTTATCCTGCATTTTCCGGGCGGAGAAGGCTTCGGCCTGTATCTCCTCTTCCGAAGAAACCCCCATTTTTATCGGAATCCCTCTGGATAAAAAAAGCTCTCTCAATTTTACGGGATGAATGTTTAATAACTCAGCGGTCTTGCCGAAATTAATGTCACCGTCCAGGTAGGCGCCGATAATCAGCTTTTCTTTCAGGGCAATCTCCCTTTCCAAAAGCATTTGAATGGCTCCATCAACGGCATCGGGTTCAATCTCCCGCAGCTTTTCAAGTTGTTTTAACTGCCACATAATAGCTCTCCTTTTTAAAAGACCCTTTTTTACTATTATACGATCGGAGTCGATCCTCGTCAATCCAAAGGAATTCTACGATTGGTTTTTTTGTCACCAACCCACACGGATAACCGCTGGACGGTGCCTTTTCCCCTGCGGCCTGTCGCAGGGGAAAAACCTCATGTACTGATGGGAGCTTGTCCCGTTAAATCGGCCCGCATCAGGTAAGTACCTAAGCTTCATCCGATCAAATTCATCATACCTCCTTAAAGCTCGTAAGACAGGGAAGAGACGGAAATTTGAAATTTCTTGACCTTTGTATGCCTTGGGAAGAAAATAAAGAATCTCTGGGAATAAAAAAAGGGGGATCGGGAAATGAAGTTCTTAACCATGGTGTCGGCCACTTTTTTGGTAATTTGCGGGACCTTTTCAAGTGCCGTCGCTGCAGACTGGATATCAGTCTATGACCAAGGCGGTGTGGACTACTACTATGACAGAGAAAGCATTACCTACGATTATACTGGAAGGATCAAGGTGGACACCAAAACCTTTTTTGAATACGATGCCGTAAAACAAAAATTTATCAAGGAAAGGCGCGACGCGGGATTGCCTACCACGGGATGGGATAGACTCCGGTATATAATTGACCGCATAGAGATAAATTGTTCGTCGGAAAGAGTTAATTTCCTCTCGGAGAATACTTATGACGATTTTGATAACCTCTTAACGTCTCAGGATAAATCCACCGTGGAACAGTGGATCCCCATCGCCGACAATTCTCTGGTGATGCTCACTTATAATGCCGTCTGTCGCTGACCTGAAAGATTACCGGACGCGCCGACGGATTTTTGCCGGGAGTTCATGAAGGACTTTCTTGTGGGCGGCCTATGTCAACTCGAATTTATACCCCACTCCGTAGACGGAATGGATGAATCCCTGGTTTTCACTATTTGAAGCCCCCTGCACCAGGTACAAGGATTTTTCCATGAAAGGCACCGGATCTGTCCGGAAAGGGTTAAGCCGTCGCCTACGGGAAAAGAAGAATTATCATTACGAAAAGAGGCAGGCCTATGGCCTTGTTATCCCCAGCGGACGAAAAAGATTCGTCGACTTTCCGGGTTAGGGGATGGCTGGATGACAGAGATCCCTCTAGACCGCCCTCGCTCTCCCCTCCCCTGGTTCAAATTTTCTGACCTTAATTCCAGAAAGTGTGAAAACGAATCCGAGGGGACTAAAATCTGATTTTTTTCTTGACAACCTTTTTTCGTTATATTAAAGGTAAAAATCATAGACCGAACGGTCAATCCAGAGAAGGCGGGACACCTTGCGAGATCCTAAAGGAAGCGATGTGAAGGAAGCGATCATCCGGGAAAGCACCCGACTGTTCCTGGCCAACGGGTTCCGCGGGACATCGGTGAAGGAAATTACCGAAGCGGCAGGCATCGGCCGGGGCACGCTTTACTGGTACTTCAAGAGCAAAGATGAAATCCTGATCACTATTTTTCGAAAATTTGAAACCGAACTGCTGGATCAATTAACCGAGGCCGTACAGCGCCTTGAAGGCGATTTTGTTGCCAAGTATAAAATGTTTCATAAATTCACCACCGAGTTTGCCCGGGACAACCGGGACCTGTCGCTGGCCTTCAATACCCTCTTAAATGAAATGGCCGGAACCCATACGGAAGCGGAGAAGGTTTCCAAGGCAGTGTACGAAAGATTCCGACGGATTCTTGAGGGTATTCTGGAAGAGGGGAAAAAAGACGGGTCGGTCAAGAAGGACGTAGACCCGGTCCTGTATGCCCATGTCATCATTGCTATTCATACCGGGATGCTCGTTCAATGGCTGGTCAACGGAGAATCCTTTGACGATCGGGCCTTCGTCAAGGCGACCCGAGATATGATTTTAAGAGGGATCGCCCAGGGAGGGCGTTAACCCTTTTTTTAATTTGTTGATAATAGACTGATCGGTCACGATTGAAGCGCCGGCCGGGGGCGAAGGCCCCTTTAAAGAATGGCTTTGGCTGAGGTCCTACTCCTGAATCCCGGCTTTCGCCGGAATGACTCCAAGGGAAATTTCCGGACTTTTTACGAATGGTTCAAAGATGATGGTCTGGTTAAAAGTCGTCATTCCCGCGCAGGCGGGAATCCAGGCCAGGGGTAACCTATTAAAAACACTGGATTCCCGTTTCCACGGGAATGACTAAAATGGGTGCTTGCGGACTTTTTACGAAGCCGTCAAAGATAAAGGGTGCTAAAGCAGGAGAATAATGATCATGAGTAATCCGAAAAAAACCAGTTGCGATGTCGTCATAGCCGGGGCCGGGGGTGCCGGCCTTATGGCCGCCCTCACCCTGGCAGAGCATGGCGCCGACATCAAAGTCTTTGAGAAGATGCCGGTCGCCGGCGGCAGTACCCGGTTTCCGGAAGGGCATGTTTGGAGCCGAAAGCCGGATGCAATTGCAAAGAAACATCAGGGTGACCAGGGACGAGGCCTTTAAGGCCATCATGGAATACACCCACTGGAAGGCCAATGCATCCTTGGTCAGGGCTTTTGTCAACAGGCCGCCGACACCATCGATTGGCTTGCGGAAATGGGAGTTGAATTCATAGAGCCTTCTTCTTTCTGGCCCGGAGCCCCCAGGACCTGGCACCTTTTCAAGGGACGCGGCGCGGCCATGATCAAGGTCCTTCTGGAGCGGGCAGCCGAGAAAGGGATTGAAATACAATACAGGACCGCGGTCAAACAGCTCATTCGTCAAGACGCGGGGCCGGTCACCGGCGTCGTCGCGGAAGATCAGGAGGGCCGGCAGACCCAGGTAGAAGCCAGGGCGGTTATTATAGCCACCGGCGGTTATGCCAATGACCGGGAGCTGCTCAAAAAATATACGGGCCTGGACCTCCGGGTCAACCTTTTCCCTTTGGGCAATTTCGAGAAATATGGGGAAGGGATTCGTATGGCCTGGGCCGCCGGGGCAGCCGAGGAGGGTATGGGGGTCCTCAATTTTTCCTTCGGGGGGTCCCATCGGACCAGGCATCAAACTGGCCGGACATATTATTGCCGCCGTGCGCCAACCCGAGCTGTGGATCAATCAGCAGGGGCACAGGTTTTGCGACGAGAGCATAGTCCACAATTCGATTTTTTGCGGGAATGCCATGGCCCGGCAAAAAGGGAGCTTCGTCTTCCGGATATTTGACGACCAGGCCCGACGCTATTTCGTGGAAAAAGGCATTGATGTCGGTGTGGGCATGTTTGTTCCCCCGGGAACCCGGTTGCTTGGTTTTGATGAGGAATTGAAGGAAGCCTTGGCCAAAGAGAATCAAAACATATTCATAGCCGAAACCATTGACGACCTGGCCATGAAAATGGGGGTCCCTCCCACAGTCTTCAAAAAAACCGTCGAGGACTACAACCGGTTTTGTGAAAAGGGTTATGATGAGGACTTTGTCAAGGATCGTTTCTATCTCCGGCCGGTTCAGAAACCGCCCTTCCACGCCTTCAAGTGCTATGTAGATTTTTGCGGTACCAATGGCGGCATCAAGGTCAATGAAAAAACCGAGGTCCTCGACAAGGAGGACGAGGTTATACCCGGTCTCTATGCGGCCGGAAACGATGCCGGCGGTATGTACGGGGACAGTTACGACATGATTGCCGCCGGGTCGGCCTGTGGTTTCGCCCTGGTCAGCGGATGCCTGGCCGGAGAAAATGCCCTCGCCTACCTGAGACTATAATGGGTCAGGTGCCTTGGAAAAATAAATTCGTAAAAAAAGGAAAGGAAATAAAAAATGGCACTAAAAACACCTCAACAATACATCGAGAGCCTGAAAGACGGCCGGGTGATGTACTTAAACGGAGAAAAGATCCCGGATGTAACCGAACACCCGATCCTGAAGATCTGCCGCGATTGGGTGGCCATGGATTATGTCCTCAATCAGGACCCCAGGTACCAGGACCTTTTAACCGAGATAGACGAAGACGGAGAAAGGGTCAGTTTCGCCCTCATGCCCCAACGGACCAAAGAGGACCTCTTCCGGCTCCGGGAAATGGTCAAGCTGTGGGCCAGGGTCTGTTTCGGCAAGCCCTCGGGGGCCAAGTTTGTGGCCAAAGACGGCTTGAACTCGGTGACCGTGGTCAGCCAGCGGGTCGACAAAAAATACGGGACCCATTATGCCGCCAATGTGGAGGCCTACCGCAGACACTTGCAAAAAAACGACCTGTCCTTTGCCATGGGACTCACCGACGTCAAGGGGGACCGGAGTCTCCGCCCCTCGCAGCAAAAGGGACATCAGGACTATTATTTGCGGATAGTAGAGGAGCGAAAAGACGGCGTTATCGTCCGCGGGGCCAAGACCCACATCAGCCAGGCCCCTTTGTGCAATGAAGTATTGATCGCCCCCTGCCGGGCCATGAAAGAAGATGACAAGGCCTATGCCCTGGCCTTCGGCGTCCCTCTGAATGCCAAGGGAATCACCCTTATTTCCGCCGAGCCGGAGGTGAGCGCGGGGGTAAGCCTGTTTGATCACCCCATTGCCGGCAGCATATTCATCAACGACGCCACCATCATTTTTGAAGACGTCTTTATTCCCAATGAGCGGCTCTTTTTAAAGGGGGAGTGGGAATTCGCCGGCCAGGTGGCCTATATGTTCGCCAATTTCCACCGCCTGAGCGCCGAGACCTACAAGGCCATGGAGTTGGAGCTCTTTACCGGCGCCGCGGCCCTGATGGCCGAGTACAACGGCATAGAAAAGGTATCCCATGTGCGGGAAAAACTCACCTGGCTGGTTATGTATACTGAAATGGTTGAGACCCTGGGCCGGGCGGCCGTGGAACATTGCATTCAGGAAGCCGATTCGGATTTGGTTTACCCCAATCCGATGATCGCCAACATCTGCAAATACCAGTTTGCCAACAACTGGCATGAAGCCACCAAATATATTCAGGACATTGCCGGGGGTATTGTGGCCACCTGTCCCTCTTCCAAAGACTTTTTCAATCCGGCGACCCATGACCTCTTGGACAAGTATTTAGGGGGAAAGGCGGGCGTACCCACGGAAGAGCGGCTGCGCATGGTCAAGCTGGTCCGGGACCTGACCTCTTCCTACGAAGATGTGCTAACCATACATGCCGAGGGGTCGCTGGAGGCCCAGAAGATGTCCATACTTCAATTAGCTGACTTTGACCGCTACAAGGCCGCCGCCAAGCGGGCGGCCAGGGTGGAGAACAAGAAAGGACATCCCCTGTTCGACCAGCTCCCGGCATTTCCTCCAAAGCTATAAGCAGGCTTGATTTGGAAATGGTTTGACTGCTTTGAATCGAAGGTGGCCTAAAGGATAAAAAAATAGCGGAGAGATTCCATTAAAACGTACATCCATCAGGAAATAGGGAAAGAAATCCGCAGTATTTCAGGGTATCTGACGGTCCTTGAGGAAATTCGGCTGAACCATCGGGGACGTGACCTGTTATGTATCATCAGCGTCGGGGTTATCGACAATTCCTGCTGCGGTGTCGGTGGATGCCTGTCTTTAGAAGTTCCCGGGTATATTCTTTCCAGTGAAAAGAACGATAAAGGTCAACTGATCAGCCGGGTCATCCCCGTTGAAGGTGAGGACGAAAAGAAGGAGATTTCGGCAGCTTTGAATACGCAGTATCCCTGGGCGCAAATCTGCTTTGGATAAAAAGACCGGCGCCCCATGTTATCAGCGCTCAAGGCCGGATGCCCATTCCGAGACCATACTTCCCATTTCTTTCATGACATCCTCCCCTGCCCTGCCCGACTTTTTGGGGACATGGAAGCTGTGATCAGCCCCATCGATAATATGGAGTCGAACCGTCCCTTTCTTTTGCAATCGACCGCACAAAGAACGCATTAACGCTAGGTCAGCCAGCGTGTCGCGCGTTCCCTGCAGGAAAAGCATGGGTAAGCAGATTTTAGACAAATGTTCGCCCCGTTCGCTCGAAGGTTTTCCCGGGGCATGCAGGGGAAATCCGAAAAAAACAAGACCTTTTACCCCCGGCAGGGCATCCTGGGAAGCGGCAATCGAGGTCATACGACCTCCCAGTGATTTGCCTCCGGCCAACAGGGGCAAATCACTCCTGTATTCCTGTGCGGCCGCGACCGCAGAGCGAACGGTCTCAAGCAGGATCGGCTGGGGGTCCGGTGTTTTTTTCCCTTGTTCCATATACGGAAACTGGTACCTGAAACTGGCAATATCTTGTTCAGACAGATGAAGGGCCATGCCGGCCATGAATTCATGCCCTATGCCGGCGCCGGCGCCAGGGGCAAACACCATGAGCCAGCGCGCCTTCTCCGGCCGTAATAAAACGGCGCTGACTTTTCCGTAAGAATTCCCGGCCATGAAGCTGATCTCTTTTTCGATCATGCCATTACCGCCCATCTCTCGTTTCGGCCTAAAGCCTTGTGCTTCTTGTGCCGTCCGACCCAATGCCGTTAACTTAAACTTTGATTGTCTGATTTCTACGTGTTGGAGTCATTCCGGCAAAAGCCGAAAGCCAATTTTTTTAGCTTTTCTGGACCCCGGCTGGAGTTTCCCCTGTATTTGGCAGGGCCGGGGTGATGATGTGGGCATGAAAATTTTCTTTTGTTAACGAAATGGATCCGATCACACAAAAGCCATAAAAGATAACGACGCGTTCACCGGGTCGCGTCGTTTTGTGCGTCCGGTGCAACAACTTGTTGGTGGAGTATTTTCTCGTATAATGTCTCAGGAGCTATGTCCGCTCCGTTCGACCAGGAGATTCCCTTTGGTATATATCTCTACACACAAAGGTCAGCCAGAGCCCGTCGTTTGGGCGATTGGCTGCACCGCCTTGTTCGAAGGTCCCTTTTCCTCAAACATCTCCGGGTCCATAACTCCTTCACAAACATGTGTTACCGGGCCTGTCATAACGGCTGTAAAAGTCGGTGAAAGGCGAATCGTGAGGTTTCCGCCAGGCATATGAACAGTAATGGCGGGATGACAGAGACCCAGTCTATAGGCTACAGCCGCAGCCGCGGTACTACTACTTCCAGAGGCCAAAGTATAGCCTGCCCCTCGTTCCCATATTTCAATCTGGATGTTCTGAGGGTCAACGATTTTCAGGAACTGAACGTTGGTCCGATTGGGGAAACGTGAGTCTGTCTCAATCAGAGGCCCGTAATGGCGGGCGAGTTCTGGAGAAACTTCGTTACAAAGGATGACGCAGTGCGGATTCCCGACCGTGGCCGCACAGTACTCAAAGGTGGTGCCGCCTATGTCCATATGCTCTCGTAACACCTCTCTTTGCGCTCCGACAACAGGTATCTTCGTGCTTAGAAAACTCACTTCTCCCATTTCCACAGTCACTGCCTTTCCACCAGCGTGAACATGACAGACTACAGCTCCGCCAAGAGTTTCTACCGTGAATGGGGTCTCGTGCACCAATCGTTGATCCCAGAGATAGCGCGAAAAGATGCGAAGGCCGTTCCCGCTCTTCTCCGCCTCACTGCCATCAGGGTTCAAGATTCTAAGACGGAAATCACAGGTGTCGCTGTGAAGTGGGCCAAGAAGAATTCCATCGGACCCGACGCCGTAGTTACGGTTACAGATAAGCTGGACTTGCCTCGGGTCAAGGTTTCCACCGACGTCGGTTGGGCGGATCAGGATGTAGTCATTTCCGAGGCCGTGGTATTTGACGTATTTCATGTCCTTCCTTCGAACGGGGAGCTGAGCCAGAGGCAACGCCGTATGTTGCCGATTGGCTCCAGCGTCGGGTTATGTGGTCTTTAATTTCAGCCACGGATAGCACTTCCCCCGGTGCTTTGCCCATGCCTCCATACCGAACGTCTTGATCATGCCCAAGTTGTGTAAAGGCGTATCTCCATGAAAGGACTTCAAGAAATCAAGCTTTTCACACGCCTTGTATTCAGAGCACTCCCAGCACCCTTCCAAGGACTTACCCTTCGCGCAAGCAATGATGGGGCAAGAGTCCATACAACCATCACCACCCAACCCGCAGGGGACTTCACAACGCAACCTGGAGATATGGGCGAGAAGGTTTACCATCGTTTCATAGTGCCGGAAATCGGGAATCTGAGACGCTTTAGCCTTCGCATACTCGCCAAACTGGTTATCCTCGAATTCCTTCAAAAGATCGGCTGCCAATTCGGAAGCCCTGCTTTTGTAGCGAATACAATCGCCACAGTAGAGGCCGCAACGTCCAGTAAAATCTCGTTCAGTCATTATTGTCCTTCACATAACGTTGTGGCTAACCGGCGCGCGAAAGGAGGCGAAGCCGACTGAAGCGCGTCCGGTTGAGCCGCGTGTTAGGCCCGACCGTGATAGATGTCGGGCCTGAGCTTACTCTTGCCTGACTATATCGACCGAGATCTCCACTGCCGGAATCGTTCCTCTGTTCTCAAGCCAGTGTGTGGTGTTCCTATCCTCGGGCCAGCCCACTCCCGGCCCATAGTCCGTAGCGACGCCATTTCGATGGTCAGTGATCGTTCCTTGCAGTATGTAGACGGTGCCTGGTCTGTCTTTATGGTCGTGAATCGGGCCGAAGACGCCTCCAGGCTCGATGGTCACCATACGCATTCGAAGTTGGCGCCCTGCCATGCCCTCGATCTCAGGGCCAAGGTCAACCGTTGCAAGTAACTTCACCGTAACACCTTTCGTCTCAGGTGCCACCTGTTCGTTGCTCATCGTGCTCTCCTCTCTGTACTTCCAGGGCCTAACAAGTTATTGAATAGTTTCCTTTCAATATCAGGAAGTTTCGAATTGTCAATATAAGACATAAGCTATATTGACAAAACCATCTGATATTATTATATTAATTAAGTTGTTCAATATCTTATTTATATTCTTAGGAGGTTTTTGTTCAATGTCGTTGCTGCCTGTTCCGGTTCCCATTCTGACGGGGTTTGACGCAATTCTCGAAAAACGAGCCGTTGCGCCGATGCAGTGAGCGGACTATAAAAAGTGGTTTAGGGTTTTTCTGGATCTCTGCACCAAATATCCTGTCCCCAAAGCCCGACCTGACCTGGTTCGGTTGTCCATCGACAAGTTGGGGGGAAAAAAGACAGACCCCATTCCAGCAAAATCAGGCAGCGCACGCTGTATTCCTATATTTTGAAATTATAACACAAACGCGAAACCCCGGTTGCGGATTTCAATTGGGTCCGAGTCAATGCCCACCTAATATTTTTGGCCGTCGACACCTTTTGTTATGAAAGGACCTGTCCGTCGTAAGCCTGCTTGATTTTTTCTATGTCAATCTTCTTCATTTGAAGCATGGCTTTCATGGTTCTTTGCGATTTTTCAGGGTCAGGATCCCCCAGATACTCGCTCAACATCCTGGGAACAACCTGCCAGGACAGGCCGTATTGGTCTTTCAGCCAGCCGCACTGTTGGGCGTTTTTATCCCCGCCCTCGGAAAGTCTTTCCCAATAATAATCCACCTCTTCCTGGGTCTCGCATTGCACTTGAAAGGAAATAGCCTCATTGAATTTGAAAATCGGACCCCCGTTGAGTGCGGTAAATGTCTGACCGTCGATCTCAAATTCTACGGTCATTACCGTTCCCTCCGGTCTTCCATGGATCTCAAAGCCTTCTTTTCCGTAGCGGGTCGTTCTTCCGATTTTTGAATTCTTGAAAATAGAGGTGTAGAAAATGGCCGCCTCTTCGGCCTGGTTATCGAACCACAAACATGGGGTTATTTTTTGAATGTTGACTTGCATCTCGTCCTCCTTTCCATCTGCCCGAGGTTTTAGTCACCGGCCAGTAGATGGGCCTTTTTGTTCGCCCAACATCGCGGCTCACTCCCACCCCTTCGGGGCGGTGCCCGGTTTCAGAAACCTATTAATCCTTTCAATTTTTTGAAGTCATCATAAAATTCTTTCCTGATCTTGGGAAAACGCATGGCCGCCGCCGGATGAAAGGTAATCAGATAGGTCTTGCCCCCCTTTTTAATCATTTTTCCATGTTCCTGGCTGACGGCCACATCCCGGTCCAGGACGGCAAGTGTGGCTACGCGGCCTAAGAGAACGATGATTTTCGGATCAATGACCGCCAATTGCCGGAGTAGATGGGTGCGACCGTGGGCGATATCCGCCTTGGTTGGGGTCCCTCGCCGGGGCAGATATTTAACCGGGCTGGTGATGAAGACCTCTTTTTCTTCCAAACCGATCTCATGGATCAGCGACCGTAATAACCTCCCCGATCGTCCGATGAACGGCCGGCCGACTTTGGCCTCCTCTTTGCCCGGGGCCTCTCCGATAAAGGCGATTTCCGCATAAGGGTTTCCTTCACCGACCACTGCCAGGCCGACCTTTCCCTCCCGGCATAGGGCACAGGCCTCGATCTCCCCGGCTATTTTCAGTAATTGCGATTCCCTGGAAACCTTCTTCATCGATTTTTCATCTTGCTTTATCTGGCCAAGGGAAGGCCTGAAATTTAAAAAGTCGCCTGCTCGGGGACGATTTTAAAGAGGAGCTGGCTTGGTGCTTCAAATAGGCGAGGAATTAGTCAATCAATTTCCGTAATTCTCAAATCCAGATTATCTTCTGCTCGGCCTCAATGGCCTTAAATTCAGGATCGCCAGTATAGATTTCAGCTTTCCTCGCCCTGGCCAGCGCCGCGGCAAAACAGTCTGCCAAGGACATTTTGTGATAGGCCTTTATCTCCCCGGCCGCCTCGGCTAAGGCCTGATCGGCGTCAATAATCTCGATAGGCAAGCCGAGGAGCTTGGTTTTGACTTCGGCCCACCGGGCGGACCCGACTTTTCGTTCGACCATATAGCGGACTTCCGCCCAGTTCGGTGAAGCGAGCAGAAGTTTTTTATCAGCCTCCGCGGCCTTTTCCAAGAGACCGAGTACGGTCTTGTGTCCCCCTTCTTTAAAGAGGAAGGCCAGGACCGCATAGCTATCGAGTACGATGGATTTCAAGTTTGGCCTCTTCGTGCTCTTTGTCTTTGGCCCTCTCCTTGAGAAGCTCTTTGGTCACCGCGGTTTGGCTGGCCAGCAGGCCGTGGACGCTCCGGATAAACTCCTTGGTCTGCGGCTGGAAGAGAATTTCATCGTTTCGTTCGATAAAATACACCT
This sequence comes from uncultured delta proteobacterium, assembly GCA_963838485.1. Classification (GTDB taxonomy): domain Bacteria; phylum Desulfobacterota; class RBG-13-43-22; order RBG-13-43-22; family RBG-13-43-22; genus RBG-13-43-22. The sequence goes on from CAWIRY010000160.1 coordinate 21,476, forward strand.
TCGTGCCCGGCTTAAGGCCGTACCGCCGCCGCAACTTGGCCGGAACCACAATCTGCCCCTTGCTGGTTATAGTGGATTCTTCCATAGCTCGGTTCACCTTTCTTTCTAATTTATCTTACATTATATAAAAAGTAAGTCAATAATAATTTATAGGAACTTTGTTGAATAGTCCCCACGCTGGTCCGCTGAACGGCTCGTTTTTCGAGAATGACATCAAACCTCGTCAGGATAGAAACCGAAACTGGCACATCGGCATTGAACAGAAACCCCTTAAGATTATAAATTAGATATCGAACAACTCAATAAAACAGTAATATCATGTAGATATGTCAATAAACTTTTAATTTGATATTGACAATTTTGGAACTTCCTGATATTGAAAGGAAACTATTCAATATATTGGGCGAGGGAAAATAAACCCTTAGATTTTCGCAGGTTGCATCAAACCAAGTCGGGTAAGTATGCTACCATAGAGACGGATGCCAACAATACTTCTCATATTGGGGTGGAGGCTTTTCTTTTATGCCAACGAAGAAAGCGAACCCATTCATGTCCACTGCAGAAGAGGAGACTCAGAGTGTAAGTATTGGCTCGACAGGGAAACATTCAACCTTGAAGAGGCTTTTGTCTTTAACATGTCCCCAAAAGACAGGCGCGAAATAAGGCAGATAATCTTCGAACATTTCGAATACATTGAAGAACAATGGGACGAGTTTCAAAGGAGGCGGCAACAATGAAGCCATACCATGAAATCAAGAATCTTCATTTCAGGGGCGATTACCTGGTACTTACCATAGACGGGGTGGAGAAAAGATTCAGAGTGCAGGATATTTCGGTGGCTCTTGAACACGCCTCCGAAGAAGAAAAAAACACTTTCGAAGTCTCCCCTTCCGGCTACGGTATCCACTGGCCTCTTTTAGACGAAGATATTGCGGTTGACGGACTACTCGGAATAGTCCACACAAGAGAGCCGCATAGAAAAACCGCCTAACCATGGCTTGCCCTGTCGGGTCTATGTCCCAGCCGGCGCCGCCGCAGCGGCACCAACCAGCCCATTGGACACCGATGGCCATCGTTCGCATGGGCCTTCGGCCCTGCAAGCTTTGTTCCACGAGTCTACACCGCATTATGCCACAAATAGGAGGATTGAACGTGACTCATGACATTATAGACGCTGTATATAAAGGTGAATACCTCATAGAACTTTTTTTCGATGACGGCAAAAGGGGGATAGTCGATTTTTCAAAGTATCTAAAACGTGGCGGGGTATTTAGAAAATTTAGAAACATAGAATATTTCCGCAGTTTCCAGATTAATAAAGAACTCGGGGTGTTAGCATGGTCCGATGAGCTTGATATTGCTCCCGAGACCCTTTATGCAGAGGCGACGGGCGCTAAACTACCTTCATGGATGGAAAAACAAGAAAAAATTAAGTCGAACCATCGCCCGGACTCGAATGGCCGGGCGCATGCGGCTTCCAGCCACCGGTGAGGTGTTTAATTTTCTGAATCAAGCGGACGACATCCTTTCTTTGGGTAAAACCCATGGACTTTGAGGACTATGGCAAAGGCACAAACCTTATGCCCCTCAGTCCCGAAATAGCGAAGGTGTTTCCCACTGCTGAAGCAGTTAACGATGCCCTACGGTCCCTCATTCGTTCGGTTCGACTTAAAAATATTTCCAGGTTTAAGAGAAGAATTATGACCCCCTATGATCCAAACACCCTCACCGGCCTATTGGCGGAAAGGGTCACAACCTGCCCGGAGGACCCAGCCCTCGAATACCGGGATTCGATTATGACTTACCAGGAGCTTGAAATCCGGAGTCGTCGGGTGGCCCAGGGATTAAAGGACAGGGGCCTGGGACCGGGAGATCGGGTGGCTGTGTGGCTTCCGAATATCCCGGCCTATGTGGTGCTCTGTTTTGCCCTGGCCCGTTTGGGGGCTATTGCCGTAGCGGTCAATACCCGGTATCGGAGCATGGAGGTGGAGGACATTGTGGCCAGGTCCGGGGCCAGGATGTTGGAGCTCTGGCCGGGTTTCAAGGACATCGACTTTGTGGAAATCCTTGGCGGCCTGAACCCGCAGGCGATGGCCTCCCTGGAAACGATTGTGCTCTACGGAGAAGGACCGGGTCAGGGCGGAACGGACCCGGTGTTGGGAAGGCCCCCGGTGGCCTACGCCGTGTTAGAGTCCTCGCCGCCCTTGGAAGAGGATTTCGCCACACCCGAGACCCCTTGTAACATCTTTACCACCTCGGGGACGACCAAAGCCCCCAAGTTCGTGCTTCATAAACAGGGGGCCCTGGCCCAACACGCCAGGGACGCGGCCCGGGGATTCGGCTTCGACCGGCCCGGGACTGTCACCCTTCAAGCCCTTCCTCTGTGCGGTGTCTTCGGTTGGGGCCAGACCCTGGGTGCCCTGGCCGGCGGGGGAAAAATCCTGGTGCGTCCCCTTTTCGATGCCCAGGAGGCGGGAACCGATATCATCGCCCACCGGGCGACCCACGTGATGGCCTCGGATGATATGTTCGCCCGGATGCTTGCGGCCCGCTCCGAGGAACGTCCTTTCCCCAGCCTCAAGGTTTGCGGTTTTGCCGCTTTCAGTCCCAGCCTCGATACCTTCCTTTCGGAAGCGGAGCGGCGAGGGCTTCCTTTGGTCGGCCTTTACGGGATGAGCGAGGTCATGTCCCTCTTTTCAGTGCAAAGGTTTGAAGATTCGATCGAAAGACGGTGTGCGGCCGGCGGCTACCCGGTCTCGCCCGAGGCCCGCGTGCGGGTGCGTGATCCTGAAAGCGGAGAAATCCTGCCGCCGGGCCGAAGCGGGGAGATCGAGATCAAGGGTCCGAGCCTCATGCTGCGATATGACGGAAACCCCGAGGCCACGGCTGAGGCCTTCACGGAAGATGGGTTCCTGCGAAGCGGGGATGTGGGCTATATGCGGGAAGACGGCTCCTTTGTCTTCGAGACGCGGCTGGGAGATGTTCTCCGTCTGGCCGGATTTCTGGTCAGCCCCACCGAAATCGAGGCCTACATCGAACGTCATCCCCGTGTGGCCGCCGCCCAGGTCGTGGGTGTGACCACTTCCAAGGGCCCCAAGGCCTTTGCCTTTGTCATTCCCAGAACTGGGATGGAGTTGGATGAGGAGGACCTACGGGCCCACTGCCGGCAGGGTATAGCCAACTATAAAGTCCCCATACGGTTTGTCGCCGTAGAGGCCTTCCCGGTGACCCTGAGCGCCAACGCCACCAAGGTCCAACGGAAAAAAATGCGCGACCAGGCCCAACGGATAGTGGATGGATCTCCAACCCCTTTTTGAGCCGGGTCCTCCCGATAGGGCCTTCAGTAAAGATTAAAAAGTGCCTGCGTTTGGGATGAAAATTCTTGACCGGGTTTTTAAAAAATACTATTTGTTTAATCCCATCCCCTTTGTTAAATCTGGGTCCCTCCGGTCCCATCATTGACCGGAGTGGTTCCATACCGTGTTGCTGCACCAATGAATACCTCATTGCCCCGACCGGGTATTTGAGGCAGCTCCTCTGCGACGAGGAGGAGTAGCGAGAGGATGACTTTAGACCCTATTTTCGTATTAATTCTCATACCACGCCAGGGGCATGGCACAACCAAAGATGAAAATAAGCGACAAGTCTCAACGATAGGGTTTTACCTTGAACCTTAAACCTTGAACCGGTATTTTCATTAACGGAGAAAAAAAAATGAACAAACAGCGCTATTTTAAAAACGGGATCATTGGCGACAGGGATGGGACTCTGGCCCTTATGGGCCGGCTGTGCGGGGCTTGCGGGAGAAAATCTTTTCCGCCAACCGAGCTTTGCCCGTACTGCGCATCACACCAACTGGAAAATGTTTTCCTCGGGGATGAAGTGACGGTTCTCGCCGCCACGACCACACGAGCGCCGGTACCTCCTTACGACCCTCCGTTTACACTGGCCATGGTCGATATGGAGGATGAAATCAGAACCATCGGCCGAGTGGAAAAGGACGAAAAGGTGAAGATTAAGAAAGGCGACAAGCTGACCATTAAATTTGGAAAGCTTTACGAAGAAACCGAGTTCAACAAAAAGACAAAATCCAATGAGACGATCGATGTCATCGGCTATTATTTTGTACCGAAAGAGTAACGAGGATAAACGACCATGAGAGACGTATATGTTCTTGGGATAGGACAGACAAAATTTGGAGTGTTCCCCGAGTACACCGGGGTTGATTTAGGGGTGATGGCCTCGGTCGCCGCGGTGAAGGACGCCGGTATCAGTGCCAAGGAGATTCAGGTGGCCTATGCCGGGTATTGCCGAGGAACTTCAACGCAGGGGCAAATGGCCTTTACCCGTCTGGCCATCGGATCCATCCCCATTGCCAATCTGAACAACGCCTGTGCCAGCGGAAACACGGCCGTTGATATGCTCTACAGAGACATTGCCGGAGGGTTCTGTGAGGTGGGTTTGGCGGCCGGCTTCGAGTCCCTGACCCAGGCCGCCAAAGAGGGAGGGAAAGGCCTCCTGGCCATCAAGGAAGATTTTGGCGGGATGATGGGCCTAACTATGCCGGGTTTCTTCAGCTTTGTCTATCAGCGGCTGATGGATGAACGGGGCGCCACCATGGAGGATCTGTGTTATCCGGCCATCAAAAACCATTACAATGCCCAGTTCAACCCCCTTGCCCAGTATAACAAACCCCTCACCTTTGAGGAAATCATGGCCTCACGGGTCGTCGTAGATCCCATCACCGTCCTGCAGTGCTGTCCCCAGAGCGACGGCGGGGCGGCCGTAATTTTTTGCTCGGAAGACTATTTCAATAAATATAATGTGCATAACCACCCCAAAATTAGGGTAGCCGCTTCCGTCATCCACAGCAGCGGCTGGCTGTCCGCCCGAAAGGACCCCCTGTTCAGCCAGGTCAACCGGGAAGCGGCGGATAAGGCCTACCACATGGCCGGCATCGAGCCGAAGGATCTGGATTTCGCCGAAATCCACGATGCCTTTTCCGGTGAGGAGGTGGCGGCCTATGAACCGATGCGCTTTTGCCCGGAAGGGGAATGCATCCAATACGTTCATGACCGATATTTTGACTTGAAGGGTAAATTCCCTGTCAATCCCAGCGGCGGATTGCTTTCCTTAGGGCATCCGCTGGGAGCCAGCGGCGCCAGGGTCAATTGTGAAGTGGTCCGACAATTGCGAAATCAGGCCGGCGGTTATCAGGTGACGGGCGCCAAACTCGGTTTGGCCCAGATGCTCGGCAGCGTGCTTTTCGGCGGGAATGAATCGGCGGTCGTCTGCGGCATTCAGATTCTGGAGAAAGTGGGTTAAAAGATCGTCTGGCAAAGGGCCGGCAGATCTTTGAGAAGCCATTTGGCGTCATTGGGTCCGACCCTCATCTCCCGGTTATTCAGTTACTGGACAATCAATGACCTACCTTTTTTGTCAATTTAAAAGAATTGACCCCATGATTTCCGGCGCAAAGGCCCTTTCCTTAAGCAGCTTTTAAAGATTCTTCGTTTTGGATGATAATTTTTGGTTTTTCATTTTTTAGAGGGATAGGTAACCCTTGTTCTTTTAACAAGTTTACGTGCTCAATCATTCCCCATTTCGCTTTATAAAGACAATCCTCAACGGAATGTCCTATACCGGAAAACCCCGATAAGTCAGGAGAATAGAATCCAAAAAAATCAGGTTCCTTGGTTGCCTCAATTATTAAAGAATATTCCAAGTCGATCACTCTAAATTCACCCCCCTATTTTAATTCCGGCACCTTTCAATATTGCCTGGCATGTGCCTTTAGGCATCTCCTTTGGTCCATGATAATCGACACGGATCAAATTGTTCCAACCAGGCTTTCCATAATACCGAATTGAGCCCTTCTCCTTTATGATCCCGAAACCATTCTGTTCTAATAATCGAACGAGTTCGCTAAATTTCATAGGGCAGCACAAGGATCAAAAAGCAGTTTTACAATGATTACGACTGTACATCTAACTATTAGCATAACAGGCTAATTTGTCAAGAAAATTATCAGTAATTCTTGCCCTAATTAATTGAATGAAGGGGGGCAAGGAATCAAGAATTAAAAGAAAAGCCAAACTATGCTGGAAGGCCGAAGCGGTAATCAATAAATTAGTCCAGATCCAACTTCGCTTTACATTGATTACATGTTACAACGCCCCGGAAAACTTTATTGCCGCATTCGGGACAAACATAACGGGCTTCCTCATCTTGAATCCATTTTTCAGTACCAACTTCCCGCCAATAGGGAATGGCCCGTAAAATAACCTTTTTGCCGACCGTCATCGGAAAATGGTCAATGTACTGGCAAGGGAATTCATCGCACTGATGACATCCCGTGTAGCCCTTTTTCTTGGTGCACTCCCTGATCTCGCACTGTCGGCAATGCATAAACAGCCCATCCGATAAGCAGCCGCGGCACTTATCGCAATGGGTTTGATCCCCAGCTCATCAAGAACGTGGAAGCCAAAACGGAAGTATTTCGGAGAAAAAAGAAAACGGTAGGATAAAAAAGCCCGTTTCCAATCGAAATTGAAAACGGGCTTTAAAAAAATTCCCGGCAGCGTCCTACTCTCCCACCCAACTGCCCGGGCAGGTCCATCGGCGCGAAAGGGCTTAAATTCCGTGACTTCCTTGAACATATTTTATTATTGAATAAATCTCTCGACTCAAATATAAAAGAAGGCTCCAACAACCACTTAAGATGGAGGTATTATGTCTGGAGGGATGGCTTTCAGGAAAGATTGTGAGGAGTGCGGGCACAGTTTTTTGACCCCGGACCGGAAGGCAAAAATATGTCCGCGCTGCACCGGAAAGGGACAAAAGATAGAGCACCTGGAAAAAATCAGGGCAAAGGAGCGCCATTCAAAGATCGCAGCGTCAGCCAAAATAACTGACGAGAAACAGTCGTCAAAAGCACCGGTCCACAAACCCTTTCCTCGGGATTTAAAGAAAGTTGAAATCCCCCCGGAAGTTCGAAGTGCGCCGCCTAAATCTAAGCCAATTAAGGTAATCATTGGAAAAGAGGAACACAGCCGAACGCTTGCAGACCAGGGGCCCTAATAGAGTTTCTGAGGTCTTACTGACCGAAGAACAGACTCAGGAGATCATCGCACGATATCAAGCCTATGTTGAGGTTATGGAACGCCCTCACAGAGGAAGGAGAAAGAGAATCGCCGCCGGAGTCAGAATCTCCCTTATCGGTGTTATAGTTCTAACTCTACGAAACTGGAACCAGGCTGACCAAAAGGACTTGAGCCGGGAGGACCGTTTCTCAGTGGAAAAAGCCTATTTCTCATTTTTGGAAAAGGAAACCTCCTTTGCCTGGCTTAAGAACGGATCTGCGAAGAGACCGGATTAAGTCTCTGGTCGGTCTCCCGCTATATCGACATACTCCATGACGGTGAGAATAAGCTGAAGGAGGTCCCGGATGTCTCACCGGAGCAAAAAACGGTTATCCTGGCTGAATATAACAATTACTTGGCCGGTCTTGCCCCCGCCGGTCCCATTCCTCCATCCAATGATTGCCGAAAAAATCGGGATCAAATCCAAACAGGTGTACAGAATAGGTTTCTGCTTGCCTACCGTCTTGGCCGTTTCCGGGAGAGGTGGGGCTAAAATGGAACCTCGGTGTGGTCCTTTCGCCATTACCATTGAAAGCACCAGCGACGGTTCTTGGGTCGGACTGCAAACCGATTATGACACGGCCCTGGCCAAAGACGCAATATCTGAGGTTTCTCGCGCATCCATCGCTTTGAGCCCTTTCATGTTTAGCCGAGTGACCTATTCCATTCCAGCGCTGTTATCTCAGCATGATTTTAAAAATACGGAGTGCGGACTATCTGTTGAGATACGGCTTTAAAGGAGACTTCTATGGCAGATGATCGGCCGCAACGACCCCTGCCCCTGTGGCAGCGGGAAAAAGTACAAGAAATGCTGTCTAACTAAAACCAAGGTGGTCTCCGCCGAGGAATTTCACTACCAGCGGTTATCAGAGCGCTGTAACCGGGGATTCGACAAAATGGCCGAATACGGCGCCCGCTTGTTAGACCCGGAGGCCATGGACCGAGCCATGGCCGAGTACTGGATGGCCATTGGACGGAAAGTGATCCCGGCGGATGAGGACTTCCGAGCGTGAAGTGCCGCTTTTCACCCCCTGGATGATATTTAACTGGCCGATTAAACCGGTCGGCTCTTCTAAGAAAATCAAAGGGCTCGAAGGGAGAACGATAGCCGAAATCTATATGGAGGATCACGGGCCCCGGATGGATTCCCTGGAACGCCGGGTGGCCGAAGCGTCGAACCGGGTACCTTACCGCTTTTTTGAGGTGCTCCAAGTGGATCCGGAGAACGTATATACTTGCGGGATGTCTTGACCGGGTCGGACCATGCGGTGCAGGAACGATCCGGGTCGCATAGCAAGACCAACGGAACCAAGTAGGTTACAC